>JAZQCA010000056.1:0-19943 GCA_045545975.1 Akkermansia sp. | reverse complement strand
TTTATTTCATCGCTTCCACAAGGGGGAAGGACTCATTGTCGTCCTTCCCCCTATCCCCCCATCCTGCTAGGGCAGTTTGGGCTCCTATGGAGACTTTTTGGGCGGGCTTTCGGTGTCGCATTTGATTTTACAACTTGCATTATTCCGCCACCCGGGATTTTAGGCTTGACAATGCCACGCGTTAGAGTATAGTTGCGGTGAAGGAGAATAACACCTCCTCTGACAATAACATGGAACCGATTTACGAAGGCAAAGCCAAGAGGCTGTTCACGACTGATAATCCCAATGTTCTGCGCATGGAGTACAAGGACTCCGCCACCGCATTCAACGGCGTCAAGAAAGAGGACTTCGAGAACAAGGGGCGCTTCAACAAGGCCATCACCCTCATCATCTATCGCATGCTCGAGGCCAAGGGCGTGCAGACCCACTTGGTGGACGATGTGGATGACATTAACCTGCTGGTAAAGAAGGTTTCCATCATCCCGCTGGAAGTGATCGTCCGCAATGTGGCAGCCGGCAGTTTCTCCAAGCGCATGGGTGTAGCAGAGGGTACAGCCTTCAAGAAGCCCATCGTTGAGTTCTCCTACAAGGATGACTCCTTGGGCGATCCCTTCATCAATGATGATTACGCCCGCGAAATGGGCGCTGCCACCGAGGAGGAATGCGCCAACATCAAAAAGATGGCTCTCATGGTGAACGACACCCTCTGCGAGTTCTTCCTGAAAGCCAACCTGCGCCTCATCGACTTCAAGATCGAGCTGGGTCGTCTGGCTGAAGATCCCTCCTGCATCGTCCTCGCTGACGAGATCTCTCCGGACACCTGCCGCCTGTGGGACGTAACCACCGGCAAGAAGATGGACAAGGACCGGTTCCGCCAGGGACTGGGTGAGTTCATGGAATCCTACGCCGAGGTGCTGGAGCGCCTCAGCAAGTAAACAACCAACTTTCCGGCCATCGCGCCTCCCGGTGCGGTGGCCCTTTTCAACTTTATGGCAACACTTACATTTGAGGTATTCAGCCGCTTTCAGTCCGCGACGGACGCTAACAAGCTGCTCTACACCCCCATCAGCGACAAACTGACCTATAACCACACCCGCCTCTACACCGTAGAATGCGATGGTGATATCGAAGCCGCCGCCGACTATATGCGCCGCGTGCTGGTCGACCCCATCTCGCAGAAAGTTGAGGAAGGCGGCACCCCGGCTCTGGAGGGAGAGCTCTTCTGCATCTCCTACGGCATCAAGAAGGGAGCTCTCGATCTGGAAAAGGAGGCCATTCTCACCAACTATGCCGGTCGCAAGGGACTTCCCTTCAGCATATCAGCACTCACCATCACCCAGAAAATCTACATCTTCGGTGAGGGTGACAAAGAGGCACTTTCTGCCCGATTCTGCAACGATGTCTGCAACCCCGCCATCCACACCTGGAGCGTGAAGTAACAAACAAACACGAAATTCCGAAGGAAGCAAAAACAAATTATGGCAACGTACCGACACATCCCTGTTCGCAACCTGAGCGAGGCAGAACTGACCAAGCTGAGCCAGGACATGAAGCTTTCCCTCTCCACGGAAGATATGCTGGTGGTGCAGCAGATTTTCAACGAGATTGACCGTGAGCCCACGGACGTGGAGCTGGAGGTCATCGCTCAGACATGGTCCGAGCACTGCAAGCACCGCATCTTCGCCGCCACCATCCGTCACACAGTGAATGGTGAGACAGAGGAGATCAAGAGCATGTACAAGACGTTCATCCAGCGCCCCTCCAAGGAGATCATGGAGCAAAAGCCCGGCTTCGTCCTCAGCTGCTTCGTGGACAACGCCGGCTTCATCAAGCTGGATGATAACCTCTCCGTCTGCCTGAAAGCCGAGACCCACAACCACCCCAGCGCCATCGAACCCTACGCCGGAGCCAACACCGGTCTGGGCGGGGTGATCCGTGATATTCTCGGTGCCGGCAAAGGTGCCAAGCCCATTGCCAACCTGGACGTATTCTGCTTCGGCGCGCCGGACACTCCGCAGAGCATGGTGGAAGGGCACAACATCATCCACCCGCTGGGAATCATGCGCGGAGTGGTACATGGTGTGCGTGACTACGGCAACCGCATGGGCATCCCCACCACGAGCGGAGCCATCCAGTTCGATCCCACCTACATCTACAACCCGCTCGTATTCTGCGGAACTGCCGGTGTGATTCCTCAGAAGGATATCGCCAAGGAGATGAAGCCCGGTCTGGCCGTCGTAGTCATCGGCGGACGTACCGGCAAGGATGGTCTGCATGGTGCAACCTTCTCCTCGGCTGCCATGGGTGAGGAATCCGCAACAGAGGATCAGCAGGCAGTACAGATCGGCAACCCCATCGAGGAAAAGAAAACCCTGGACGTCATCCTCGAGGCTCGCGAGCGCGGTCTGATCGAGTTCGTAACCGACTGTGGCGCCGGTGGTTTCTCCTCCGCCGCAGGCGAAATGCTCTCCGAGACCGGCGGCAACCTCTACCTTGAGCGAGCCCCGCTGAAGGAAACCGGCATGCTCTCCTGGCAGATCTTCCTTTCCGAGTCTCAGGAACGCATGGTACTGGCCGTCAAGCCCGAAAATCTTGCTGAGCTCCGGCAACTTGCCAACACCTTCCAGACCGAAATGACGGTACTGGGCGAGTCTGACGACAGCGGCGTGCTGCGCGTGTGGCACAATGGTGAGCTCGTCGTTGAGATGGACAACTCCAAGCTCCACGAGGCTCCCACCAAGTACCTCACCTCCACCTTCACCCCCTGCCCCGCCCTACAGGGTGTGACCTTGGACGACTCCGACCTCACAGCCGACCTCAAGCAGGTATTCGGTGACTTTGCCATCGTCTCCCGCGAGCCCATCATCCGCGAGTACGACCATGAGGTTCAGGGCAATACTGTTCTCAAGCCCCTCGCCGGTGCCACAGCCGACGCCCCGCAGGATGCCTCCGTCATCGACATCGATGGCTCCGACAAGCTCATGTCGCTTGCTCTGGCCATCCTTCCCGAGTGGGGCAAGACCGACCCCTACGCCATGGGTACCGGTACCGTTGATGAGACGGTTCGCCAGCTCGTGCTGGCCGGCACGAACCCCGAGAAGATCGCCCTGCTGGACAACTTCTGCATGGGCAACCCCGAATGTCCCACGGAGCTGGGGCGTATCGTTGAATGCGCCAAGGGCATCCGCACAGCGGCTCTGGCTTATGGAGCTCCCTATGTATCCGGCAAGGACAGCTTCTACAACTACTTCGAGACGGAAGATGGTCCTGTGAACATCCCCGTCACCTTCCTCTGTTCCGGTTTCGGCGTGGTGGAGGATCCGGAGCATGTACATGGTGCCAGCCTGCGCCGCAGCAACAGCGCCATCTTCTTGGTGGGCAACACCGAGGATGAAATGGGAGCCTCCGTCTATGCACGCCTGAAGGGTGTGAAGGACTGCAAGGTACCGCAGACCGACTGTGCCGCCAACTTCGAGGTGTACAAGCAGTACTACAGCCGTGCGCTCACACAGGGTCTTGTGCTCTCCGCTCACGACCTCTCTGAAGGCGGTCTGGCAGTTGCAGCTGCGGAAATGGCCTTCTCCGGCAAGGGCGGTATCTGCCTCGATCTGGACAAGCTGCCCACCACCGGCAGCTGGAAGAACAACGCCGTTCCCTGCTTCAGCGAGAGCACCGGTCGCTTCCTCGTGGAAGTAGACGAGGACCTGGCAGACGATTTTGCCGCAGCCATGGAGGGTACGCCCTGCGCACGCATCGGCTCCGCGACAACCGACGGCAAGCTCACCCTTACCGCCGGCGGCAGCACAGTTCTGCAGGCCGACATCGCAGAGCTCAAGAGCATCTGGAAGAATGGTCTGACCCCCTTCTATTAATAACCCGAAACTCGCAACTTTTCATTTCATTATGCCTCACGCATTACTCCTCAAATATCCCGGCACCAACTGCGATGTGGAGACCGAGCGCGCCCTCATGGCTGCCGGTTTCTCCACGCAGGTGCAGCCCATCGCCACAGCCACTCCGCAGCATGTGGCCAAGGCTCAGCTCGTCGTATTCTCCGGCGGCTTTTCCTACGGGGACTACGTCATGAGCGGTCGCCTGGCTCAGCTGGAGACCGAGCGATTCCTCGGCGATGCCCTGCAAAAGCACCACGCCAACGGCGGATTCCTCTTTGGCATCTGCAATGGTTTCCAGATCCTCACCAAGCTCGGCATCCTGCCCAAAGCCTCCCTCATCTGGAACAAGAGCGAGCGGTTCGAGTGCATGTGGGACAAGCTCGTGAAGGTGGCTCCGAACTGTCCCTTCACCACTTACCTGCCCGAGAACTTCGAACTGCCCTCGGCACATGCCGAAGGTCGTCTCGTCTGCGAGCCCGGAGATGCTCAGAAGTACCTCGACAACGGCTGTGTAGCCCTCCGGTACGCCGACAACCACAACGGCTCCGAGCTGCGTATAGCAGGTCTGCAGGATCCCACCGGGCGCGCCATGGGGCTCATGCCACACCCGGAACGATTCCTCAAACCCCGCCACCACTACGACCCCGACTGGTCAGGGGATCCGGACTGGGGATGGGGCTACTACTTCTTCAAAGGCGCCTTCGATGCCCTGAAATAATCCCGACTTTCACATACTGCCTGCCCATGCAGGCAGTATGTTTTTTATTTCAACGAAAAATTGAACAAAGCTCAACTTTCACCTGTCTCAACTCTAACAGTTTTCCCCACCACGCTCCGACATGAAACTTCGACTGAATAACTCTCTGCGCGCCGCTCTTCTGGCCGGTATGGCGGCACTGGTCGTTTGCACAACCTCAGCTCAGGCCGATATCTGGCTCATTGCCGATGGAGTGGACATCAACACCCCCACGGCCTCCACCCGTCTGTACGACACCGGCAAAGGCTATTATTTTGAATGGATCGAAAACAACTCAAACTTCTCGAAACTGCGCGATCTTTACTATAGCAACGGCAACAGCTTCAAATTCCTCGGCGAAGTCTACGACCGCATGCCTTCCTACGCCTCCGGCATGTCAGGGTACTTCACGACTGATCTGACGGACGATTCGGAGACCTGCTGGGCTCAGGCCTCCATGAACATCACCGAGTACTGGCTCTCCTACTATGGGGTGTTCTGCAAGGACAGCCGCGAACTTCCCTTCGGCTACACCTACGACAAGCAATATCTGCAAGCTACCGGCGGTACCCTCTCCCTCAAGCAGAATCTGCTGTTCCTCGATGTATTCAACAACGAGGGTGACATTGCCCGCAGTTACATCCGCTGGTTCATGTGCGGTAGTGAATCGCCGGAGTTCAGCATCGTCGAACAGTCCGGAAAGGGTGGCTACTGGAAAGACTACTACCCGGAAAAGGACAATGTATGCCTGACAGCCGATGTCGGTGATATCCACGAGCTCACGGAAAAACTCCTGACCCACATGGGCTATACCAATGGACTGGACGGCTCCCCCATCACGCGCCATACCAAGGGGCAGATCGCCTACCTCGGGCTCTTTGGTTCCCAAGGCAATGGTCACGCCATCACCTGTCACGGCGTGGTCGTTGGTAGTGACGGACTGATCAAGACCCTCTACGTCAGCAATTCCGATGACATCGAGTACAGCGTGTTCCCCCTGTATGTGCAGATGCACGCCGGATGTCCCTACCTCTATACCGATTCGGCCTGCACTCAGCTGTGGGAGTACGCAGATGAGTACTGGTACGTCAGCGACACCGCCGCCATCCAGACCTCTCGTGTTCTTCGCGACATGCTCGCTCAATATGAGGACCGGAGCAATTCCCTGCACTGGACAGGTACGGCAACCGACGGGAAATGGGATCTGACCAAACCGGAGGATTACTCCCGCATACCGGACTCCACCAGCGGTTGGAAGGTACTGGTCAACAATGAGTACTACCCCATCAAGGAGACTACCGATCGCTGCGTCGTCTTCGGCAATATCAGCACCAACAATGAATGGGAAACGGTCTACCCGGAAGGTGACGGTCACGTGCAGAAGCTCACCCTGGCGAACACCTCCCACTACTACAACCTCGTTGGCAACAACAACACCCTGAGCGCTGATGACCTCGTCATCAACACCGGCAGCCACAGCCAGTTCAACGACATCACGCTGCACACCACCACGAGCTCCATCTACGGCTCCACCATCCTCGCCAAAGGTGCCAGCTGGACCGGCAACACTACCGTACACAATGGAGGATCCCTGGTTCTCTACGAGAACGGCGTAGCCAAGCAGACGTCCCTCACCATGGAGGGCGGCAGTAACCTGCTCCTGATCGGCAATGGTACTCTTGCCGCGCAGGATACCACCCTGACCGGCATAGCCAATCTGGAGATGAACTCGCGCTACACCCTGCCGCACCTCACCATCACCGGCAATATCGCTTGGTATAACAACTGCTACTTCAAAGTGCTGGCCACCGGCGACAAGTACGAGCTGGACCAGACTTACGCCATCATCACCTTCAGCTATGAGCCTACCGGCTGGAGCACCGTCTTCAAGACAGATGCCGGCACTCTCAGCTATTCCGATCACACCATCTACCTGACCTACAACCCCTATCCGCTGAAGTTCTGGACCGGCAACGGCAACGTGTGGACCCCCTCCAAACTGGGCAACAGCAACGTTGTAGCCAAGAATAACAGGATCACCTTCAGCCAGAGCGGTAACCACCAGATCACCCTTTCCGGCCTACTCATCACACCCGCTCTCACCGTCAGCGGTCCGGGTAACTACACCTTCGTCGCAGCCGGCAGCAACTCCCGGATCACCGACAAGACCTCGCTTACCAAGCGCGGCTCCGGCACGCTCACCATCAACTGCCCCAACAAATACTTCGGCGGCACCACCCTCGAGGTCGGCACCATCGTCACCAAGCACGCTCAGGCTCTGGGTACAGGTAACATCGTGCTCAAGGGAGGCACGTTGAACATGTACGGCTACAAACTGGCCAATCCGCTCATCGTGCGCGGCAAAGCCTCCCTGAAGAGCTGCTACAACTTCAACGGCACGCTCACCATGGAGAGCGGCTCGCTGAGCGGTACCCCGCTCAAGCTCAACGAAGCCTCCACACTCTACTCCGGCACCATCGGCAACAACCTCACCGGCACCGGTCGCGTGTGGAAAAAGGGTGAAGGCACCGTTACCCTCAATGGCACCAACTCCTACACCGGCGGCACCACCATCTACACCGGCACCCTCAAGACCGGCTCCGCCACGGCTCTCGGCACCGGCAGTCTGGCTATGTCCTGGGGTACGCTCGACATGAACTACATGGCCCTGAGCAACAACCTGACGGTCAAATCCGGCAAGCCCACCCTCATGCACGCCACGAACTACAAGGGCTCCATCACCCTGAGCGGCGGAACTCTCAGCTTCGCCTCGCAGGCATTCGGTGTGAAAAATCTTACGCTCAGCGGAGGTACCCTCAATGTGAAAACCCCGGCTACCATCAACAAGATGAGCCCGCTGGCCATCAGCGGCACCCTCACCATCAACGGAGCCACCGCTCTTGCCATCAATGGCAACTTCGGCGTGGGTACCTACACGCTTGCCACCTTTACTTCCTTCAGCGGCAGCGCCGCCCACCTCACCCTGAGCGCTCCGCAGGCAAGCTCTGCGGACTACACCATCACCCGCTCAGGCAACAAGCTCGTACTCAATATCACCCGACTGGGGGACGACCTCTACTGGAAGGGTACTACCGGCACCTGGGCAGTCAACAACAGTTCCAACTGGTACAAAGATAACGGCTCCTCCAAAACAGCCTTCACCCAGGGGGATCATGCCACCTTCAACAACGGCGGCACTATCACCATTGCCGGGGAGGTCTCGCCGGGTATCATCACAGTCAACGGCGCCTCGAAGCTCACCTTCAACAGCTCCTCTGCCACCCCCGGTAGCCTCACCGGTGCTGCCAATCTGTACAAGAACGGCACAGGAACACTCACCATCAACACCTCCAACCCCAATTGGAGCGGTACCATCTTCCACACGGGCGGTAGACTCGTAGCAGGGGCGGACAAAGCACTGGGCAGCGGCACCATCTTCATCAGCGCCGGCACGCTCGATGCGGCTTCGCACATCACCGCAAACGCCGTCAACCTCTCCGGCAACGTGGCCATTCTCAACGGCCAGAACATGAAGGGCACCTTCACGCTCAACGGCACGCTGGCCGCCGGCTCCTATGTGGGTGTGATTGCCGCCAAGAATGCCAACCTGAAGAAGGGTACCATCAATGGAACCATCGCCGCCAAGGGACAGGCCATTGTCACCGGTGCAGTCACAATAGGCAGCGGCTCGCTCACCACCCCGACTCTCAGTATAAAGGGTAACTCCGCTGTCCTTACAGCCGGAGCAAACGGACTGCTCCCCGGCACCGATTCCACCATCACGATGAGCAACGGAGCTACCCTGAACAGCGCCGGCAATGTCACCGCCCGTTCCCTCTCGGCAAGTGGCGGATCCTTCATCAACATGGATGGCAGCACGTCCTCCACCCTCAACATCGCCGACTCCACCACCCTCTCGTCCTCCGGCATGAACCTCAACGGCTACCTGAAGGGCAAGAACCTCACTTTGCAGAACAGCGAGCTCTACCAGTACAACCACGGATATGGACTCCAGCTCAGCGGCGTACTCAAGGCAGCCGACGGCTCCTACCTGCACCAGACGGGCAACCTCACGGCCTCCAGCCTGCAGTTGAGCGGCAACTCCAACCTCAATCTCAATGGTGTGGCTGCCAAGACAGCCAACATAACCTACACCGCCAGCATAGCTTCTTCTGCCATGAAGCTCTATGGCCAGCTCAAGGCCATGAACCTCACCCTCAATAAAGGCAAGCTCTACCAGTACAAGCACTCAGGCGGCGTGCAGCTCACCGGCACCCTCACCATGAACAGCGGCTCCAGCCTGACAGTCAGCGGAGCCCTGAAAGCTGCCACCATGAACCTGAGCGGCGGTACCCTCAACATGACTTCCGCCACCCTCACTCCCATAACAGTGAGTGGCAAGCTCTCGCTCACCGGAGCCATTGACTTCAACCTCGGGTGCGCTCTCACTCACGGCAAGGGCTACAAGCTCATCACCTTCGGCAGCTCCAACCTCAGCAGCTCCAGCAACCTCACAAAGCTGTTCGGACTCACCGGAGCAGGATGTACGCTGCGCTTCTACACCAACTACATCTCTCTGGTTGTCACCGACAGTACCGCGTGGAATGCATACCTCACGGCTAACGAAAAGGTCTTCCAGACCGCGGCCGGAGCCGTCACCGGCAGCACTGCTCCCATAACCACCCCCGGCAAGGCAGAGGAGTCAGCCCCCTCGGAAATCGGCTCGCTTGCTGATCTCACGGGCAGCTCAGACTCAGAAAAACAGGCCATGGCGGATGAAGCAGTCGCCATCGCTGCCGCTGGACGGAGCACCATGGACGCCCTCATTCAGAGCACTTGGGGCAGCGCACACGCAGCCCGGACCTTCACCTCCACGCTCGAGAACCGCCTGCAGCACTCCACCGACCTCACGGCCGATGGCAGCACGGCAGCCTGGCTGAGCGTCATCGGTGCCACCGGACGACTGAGCTCGAACGGCAAATTCGCCGGCTCGCAATTTGATCTCAGCGGAGCAGCCTTCGGTATGGAACAGCGGCTGAGCTCCGGTGCCACCCTCGGTCTGGCCATCGGCAACAGCTGGGGCAAGGTAAACTCCTTCACCGCCTCTGCAACCGATCAGGACACCCAGCATATCGCACTCTATGGTGAAAACACGCTCCGCCGAACTGCGACGTCTGCCCTCACCCTCGACTGGTCGGTCGCCTACGGTCGTACCGAGAGCGAGGCCCACCTGCGTGGCATGCGCGATGAATGGGAGCAGAAGTCTCTCCTGCTCAACGCAAGACTCAGCTACACCCACGCGCTCAATGAGCGCACCTCCGTGAGCACATTCGCCGGGCTGGAGTACCTGGCCACCGACGGCGGTGATCTCGTTGGCGGTGCCTCCACCGGCTCCGTGCAGAATCTCCGCGCCGAAATCGGTGCCGGCATAGCCCACCGCCTGACGGACCGAAGCTCCATATTCGCAGAGCTGAGCTTCATCGGCGATGCCGTGCGCCACAACCCGACCGCCGCCATCGGTACCTACCGCAGCAAGGGAGCCAACCCCGGTCGTGCCGGTATGGAGTTCTCCCTGGGTGGCCGTTACGAAATCAGCGACAACTGGTCTGTCAACGCCTCGTACAACCTGGAGCTCCTGCGGAGGGCAAACAACCACAGCGCGAATGTGGGCCTGAGCCGCGAGTTCTGATCCCTCCCCGGCACGTCTGCCCCACACCCCGCCCATCTGCCCGGGCGGGGTGTTTTTGCGCTTGACTTGCAAGGGCTCAGGGCGTACACTCTTCGCATGTCACGCTACAATGGAGAACAGGTACTGGTCGTGCCCAGAGAGGCATTCGAAGCCGTAGGCGCCTTCAATGGAGTGCGCCTCAACCCGCAGGATTATCTCAACGCTTTCCTGCAACCCGGGGTGGCTCACTACCTGGACCGCGATATCGCTGAAGAGAGCCCCCGCTACAAGCAAATCATCGCCTACGCCATCTTCTGCTACCAAGGAAAAATCCTCGCCTACGCCCGCACCAAAAAAGGCGGTGAATCCCGACTGCACGACAAAATGTCCCTGGGCATCGGCGGTCACATCAACCCCATCGACGGGCTTGCAGATAACATCTCCACCTACCTCGCAGGAGTGGAACGAGAAATCCGCGAGGAAATCTCCTTCTCCGGCAACGCCACCCAGCAGCTTTACGCCGTCATCAATGATGATACGAACGAAGTCGGCTCCGTCCACCTCGGCATCGTCCACCGCTTCGAGCTCGACAGCGATGTCGTAGCCCCCCTCGAAAAGAAACTGACCGACATGCGCTTCTGTACCCTCGAGGAACTCGCTGGCCCACTCTACGACAGGCTCGAAACCTGGTCTGCCATCTGCGTGGATGCCCTGAAAAATAACTGATCGGAACCCGCGCCCCCTACTTTTCGCTTGCTTCCACAAGCTGAGTATGATAGATTGAAAGAGTCATGAGAATCCGTTTTTCACGCCGCGCCACCGGCTTCACGCTCATTGAGCTCATCGTGGTCATCGCCATTCTGGGAGCCTTGGCGGCCGTCTCCTCCCCCTTCATCATCGAGAAGATGAACGCCGCCGATGTCACCAAGTGCCGCAGCAACCTCACCCAACTGGGCATGCAGGGCGAGAAGTACGCCCGTGACATCGCCCACAGCCATCTGCTGCCAACCAGCGGTATGGAGGACGATGAAGACACCGACTATAACGAAAGTGAGGGCTGGTGGATGTCCATCGCCCCCGACATGGATGGCACCGTACTGCCCAAGGGCAAGAACGGCAAGATGAAGGTCTCCCCCCTCTTCCACTGCCCCGGGCACCAGCCCGACGTGGACAATGAATTCTTCATGGCAGACCCCAAGACCATCTCCTATGTCTCGTGGACGGATGCCAGCGAAGACCCCGAGAACCCGAACTCCTGCATACGCACCACCGCTAAGCAAAACCTCGACACCCTGCCTTGGCTCTCCGATGGTAATCCCGTCAAGGGAAAGAGCGTGACGGACCTGGCCTCCTTCCGCAAGCAGGTTATCCCCGCCCTTGGTCGCCACAACAACACCATCGTTGTGCTCTACGCCAGCGGACTCATCAAAGCCGTTGAAGTCGATCCTGAGACTCTCGATGAGGAAGCCCTCTTCAAGCGCATAGCCCCCTCCATCGCCAAAAAAGCCGCCGAAGATGAAGGCGAGGACAGCGGTGACGAAGACGAGGAATAATCCCCCCCTTCACCAGGCTCGCTCCGCATCCCCGGTTCACCCCGGTTGCGACAGCGAGCCATTTTTTATCCCCACTCACATGGCCACCCCTCCTTGCAGATTAGCCATACCCCACGAGCAACTGAGCCGCCCCATCATCATAGGGCTGAGTGGAGGGAGGGATTCCGTAGCACTGCTGCACATGCTCGCAGAACAACACAGCGCACGGTCTGAGCTCCACCCCGTACATATCCACCACGGCATACGAGGTGAGGAGGCCGATGCCGATGCCCGGTTCTGCCGCGAGCTGTGTACCTCCTTGGACCTAAACTGCGAGATATATCATATCGATGCCCCCGCACTGGCTGCGGCTCATGGGCAATCCCTCGAGACAGCCGCCCGGCTCGCCCGCCGTGCCATCCTGCGGGAGTGCGCTATACGCCACGGCGCAGCCATTGCCCTGGCCCATCATGCGGACGACCAGGCAGAGACCGTCCTCTTCCGCCTGGCGCGCGGAGCTGCCGGTCCCCGCGGCATGGAGCCCATCTGCCACGCAGAAGGATGCCTCTGGCTACGACCTCTTCTGGACTGCACTCGAGATCAACTGACCGAATGGCTCACAGATCGAGGCCACACCTGGCGGGACGATTCCACAAACGCCATCGCCGACGTCGCCCGTAACCGCCTGAGGCTGGAGGTCATACCGGCTCTCAATCGAGCCATGGGGCGCAATGTTGTACCCATTCTCAACCGCAGCGCCCGTCTGCAAAGCGAAACACTGCAAGCGCTGGATGCCGCCCTGGCAGCCCTGCCTGCGGAAGACCCGCAGGGGCGCCTGTACCTGCCCTTCATCCTAGAGCAGCCACAGCCCCTGCGCAAAGCCATACTTCGCAACTATCTTCTCCGCCACTCAGTCCCCGAAGTAGACGAGGCCATGGTGCTCGCGCTCGACGCCATGCTACCGGCAAATGCCCCCACATCCCGCCGCTGTCTGCCGGGCGGTTTCACCGCCATCCGCCGCCAGAAACGCCTGTTCCTGGAGCACCCGGCACCCGCAGGGCAGGAAAAGTGACCGCCCCGCCAACGGGAGAGAGTCTTACTGAGCCAGCAGCACAACACGCTGCGTAGCACTCACATGCCGCAAAACCAACCACAGGGTATCCTCAGGCATCAGCGCGCCATCGAAACGATCTGCCCACTCCACCAACAGCACAGAGCCACTGTCCAAGTACTCATCCCAGCCCATCCCCAGCGCCTCATCAGCGCTCTTCATGCGGTAAAAGTCAAAATGCGCCACAGGCAAGCGCCCATCGCTGTGCTCATGCACCAGCGAGAACGTAGGACTGGCCGCCGGATTCCCGGCTCCCACCCCCTCCAGAATGCCCCGCACCAGGTGAGTCTTGCCCGCGCCGAGATCTCCCACCAGCCCCAGCACCTCACCACCTACCAGCGTGGCCGCAATTTCACGCCCCAGCGCCACCATCTCCCCCTCTGAACTCACCAGAACCTCATCCCCGTTGAAAATTTTATGCATTTTTTGCAACTTTTTTGTAAATTTTTTAATTTTAGACTTGCCAAACGCGGCCAACTGTATATAATGTGCCAGCCCGCACGAGCGGGTGCAATCCTAAAATTCAGAAATTATGGCATACGCAGTTTTCACATCCGGCAACAAGCAGTACCGTGTGACGGTCGGTGACGTGCTCACCGTTGACCGTATCTCCGGTCTGGAGAATGACGGCGAGACCACCTTCGACCAGGTTCTTCTGGTAGAGGATGGCGACACCACCAAGGTTGGCACCCCCACCATCGAGGGCGCTACCGTAACCGCCAAGGTGCTGGACGCTGAGGCACGCGGTGCCAAGGGCATCGCCTTCAAGTTCAAGCGCCGCAAGGGCTTCCACAAGAAGAAGGGCTTCCGCGCCGCTCTCACCAAGGTAGAGATCACCGCCATCAACGCCTGATTATTAACACCACTAACACCAAACATTTTTACTAGTTATGGCACATAAGAAAGGTCAGGGTTCCGTTCGTAACGGTCGCGACTCCCGCAGCAAGCGCCTCGGCGTCAAGAAGTTCGGTGGCCAGGCTGTCATCGCCGGCAACATCATCGTTCGTCAGCGTGGCACCAAGTTCCACCCCGGCAAGAACGTCGGCATGGGCCGCGACTACACCATCTTCTCCCTTGTTGATGGTCGCGTATTCTTCGACCGCGAAGGTCGTCGCGTGAACGTTGCCCCCGAGGAGGTCTAAGTCCCCTCCCCACACAATCAACATACAAAGTTAAGTCTTTTTCATTCAAAAAGCCGCAGCTTAGGCTGCGGCTTTTTTGTGTATCTCCGCACACATGTCCCAAAGATTTTGTAAAGAGTAGCAGAAAAGCAAAAATCAGGGCAAAGAAAATACTCGAATCAAATGGCGGCGTTTTCTGAGCCGGGCTTTGACTATTCTTGCATGATGAATACGCAAATTATCTACTATCAATACAATTGGATGACCGGCATTTCTTTGCCAAACTCCAGCCTTATGAGCTCTCGGATAGCTCTGCCACTCCATAAAGCAAACTTGAACGTAAAGGATGCGCTCTTCCGTTTACGCAAGAACACGGACAAACCGCTTTGGGAAGTCCCCTCCAACTGCCCCCGGGAATACCTCGATATACTCGACTCCGAGAGCCGGAGCTACGATAAAGGCCGTTGGTCATGGAAGCAAATCGGCGACCGTCCGAACCATTACCTCGACTGTGAGGCTATGCAGGTAGCCGTGGCGACCATGCTTAAGCTCGTTGGGCAGGAAAGCATGAAGGAGGCGGAGTAGGGTGCATCAGCTTTCTAAATGCTGATGCAAGCGAAATGTTGAAAAATCATTAAAAATTATTCACTTGCAGAGATGGAAGATATCCATAAAAGGCAGTTCTGAGAGCGATGAAACACTCTAACGTATTCTTATTTCAATATTTTTCGCAACTACTGCATTTAGAATGCTGTATGATGACTCTTGTCAGCTCGGGGCAGGTCTCTCAGCCTCCCGTCGCGCGTGGGAACGAGTACCCCTGCACGAGCTGCTCTAACCTTAACAATCAATTCTTACTAATCATGAAGAAAACATTAGCCCTCCTTTTGGCGGCGTGCTCAAGTGCTTTGGCTACAGATAGCATAACCTTGAGTTCCAAAGCCACTGGTAACTATAATCAGACGACTCACGGTTTTTACTTGAGCCTGTCTTCAGATGAACTGCAAACCACTACTTCCATCACCTTACCGGAAATCGCTACTCTGGAGAGTATCACATTGAAGGGCAACAACGCCAATACTGGCGTTAATGTAACGTACGGCCTTGTGGTTCTGGGTTATACAGACAATACTGTTTTAGGTTATAGCACAGGGACCCAAACCAGCGGTAAAAATGTTGACACAACATTTTCTTTTACAACTCTTTCTGGTTCAGATTTGACGCTTAAGACCACAGAAACTTATAGATTTATTACTGTGAGCTCTGGGGTGCTGGATATGTTTACAGACACCACCAAAACCTATGTATACAATGCAAATGGAACAAATGCTGCGACTTCTACTATTGCAGGGAATACCGTCACCATCACCCAAGGCTTGACCGCGCCGGGTATGCGTTGGGATTATAATGCAGGGGGGGCTGTTGACGATTGCTGTGCCATCTTTGCATCTAACCTCCAATCGGGTAATGGGGGATATTCTCCGATTATTACTAGCATGTCGGTTAATCTCATCCCCGAGCCCACCACGGCAACTCTTTCCCTGCTGGCTCTCGCTGGTCTGGCTGCTCGCCGCCGCCGCAAGTAACACTGAGATTTATATCAACTTTGCAAAAGCCGTTGTTTAACATTTCAACGGCTTTTGCTTATACTACCACCCGAATTTAGGACACAGAGCTAATTCAGCTTAGCTTGCGCAAAAAAATGGATTGACCGCCCACACTGTATTATGCTATAAAACATTTACGCTCATCCGGACAAAAAACAAGAAGAAATGGCTTGTTCGTGTCAAAAGGAGGGCGGCAGCTTAGCTTTTTGGAGAAATGGCCTTATGAAGAAAACACTTTTCCTTCTGATGATGTTATCCGGAGTAGCAGCCACTCACGCCGCTACATTGGATTCCTTTACACAGATAGACTTAAGCAATCTTGGCAGCAACAACACCTACACGGTGGAGACGGCAACTGCGCCGTCTGCCTGGAGCATTTCCCTGACCATAGACGCAGGAACACTTCGTAACTATGTGGAACTGGGGACACCCGTTTATCATCCTCGATTTGCAGAGACTCCGTACTATAAGGGAGGTCTGATTTCCGGCGATGCCGCCAGCGGTTTGCAGATTGTTGATGTCACGCTGCAAAACAATAACCGCATCGGGCTCGATACGAATTACAGTTCCATATGGGTTCCGGCAAGTGACCCCACCAATCAAGGGTCTCCGGTGTATGGTCAGTACAGCCATCAGGGCTCTATCTCCGCTTCCGGCATATATGGCAGTTGGAACGGTGGCGGCTCAACTCCACAGGGTAGTACGACCCCGGCGACTCTTGGTAACTACGGGGTCAGTTCTCTGGACTTTACCACTCTTGATTGGGACAATGTGGGAACCGTGGCCGTTACCATGACCTATGAGTACGGCACATCTGCCGCAGCGTGTGGTACAGGGGTGGCGATTTCCGTATACGACCATCGAGGTAATCTTCTGGAGTCTTCATACGGAAGCAACACCGGCTTGCGCACAAACTCCCCCATGTCATCCATCCAGTTCAATGAGGCTGTCACCAGCGCCTATTTATACACAGATCGCATTACGGCAGAAGACGCAGTATCCATCAATGAGCAGATCGGACTGGCGCAGATAGGCGCAACTAAATGGAATCTTACGGTCAATACGATCAATGACATCATTATTGAAGGGGATACCAGCCGCCGCAATATTGACTGGGCCGTAACCGCCACCTACGAATTAGCCACCGGTCAGAGCTGGGATAATAGTGAGAACAAACTGTGGGAGAGTTCTGATACTCTGATAGAAACAAACGGCCTGATTACCATCACATCAGCAGCGGGTGCTACAGCAGATTTATCGGTTTCCGGGGCGGAGCGTTTCCTGATTAACAAAGAAGGCGCTATTACCAGAATTACCGGGCTGAACGATGTTCACTTCAGTAATATGGCGTTAACCGGTATATCCCCCAGCACATCGCCTAACCTGAAAGTCGAGCATGCAGCCATCGAAATTGGCACAGGCTCGGAACTATACATCAGCGATAACTCCGGTAGCGTGAGCTTTAAGGATTACGATTACACTATTACGACAAAAGTTGCGGCGAATGGTGGTGCATTCTGGCTGGGAGACAATAACGCAACTCTGGATATTTCCAGGAATGCGGGAGGCGTTGTCTTCCGGAACATATCCCTGAAACGCGATGAAGGAACATACGATATAAGAGGCGGTGCCATTTATGACCAAAGTTCCCCCACGACAACGTATCACGCAAATGTCATCAACATCTGCGGGAACGGAGTCGGTGAAGATGGGATAAGCGTTTTGTTTGATAACATCTCAGCCGAATCCACGGGCGGGATATATGGTGGTGCCATATACCTTAAGATGGGGCAATTACAAATTTCCGAAAACAAGGGAAATGTTGTATTCTCATCAAATAGTATATCGGCAGAGGGAAACAAAAACGTTAATGGAGGTGCCATATACATGGCAGCTTCATCGATTGTTCACATAGACAACAATAAAGGGAACGTAGTATTCTCCGGCAACACAGCAACTTCCGGCACGCTGAATTCATATGGCGCAGCGGTGTACGGAACAGGTGGTGCAACCACGAGTTTCTCTGCCAGCGGTAATAGCGGTCAAGTGGCTTTTACGGATAACGTAAGCTCCGGTAAAACTGCAAATGGAGCAGCGATTTACATGGCTTCCGGCTCTATCATGCTGGATAACAATGGCTCTGTATTGATTTCCGGGAACCATGCAGACAATGTCACTACGAGCTATTCTAAAATGTATGGTGGTGCCATCTATTCGACAGGATTGCTGAGTATTTCCGGCAATACGGGAAGCGTAACCATACAGGATAATTATCTTAGTACTGAAGCCACGCAGACTACGGTGACAAACTCCGTCATGGGCGGTGCCATCTATTCCACGAACAAAGCCATGACCCTGTCCCACAATGCGGGAGGTATCTTGTTTACCGGAAACCATGTGGATGCCACAGGCATATCTGCCTCTGCCTATGTGGGAGGTGGTGCTATTTATGCTACCAATGCGCCGCTGGTCATGGAAGGGAATGGAGACGTGGAGTTCAGCGGAAACTATGTGCGACTGCAAGACAGCGTCTCGTTTAATGCGGTTACCATGAAACCCACCAAAGCGAGCACCGATGCAACCCCCATCATGCAACTGGCAGCCGCAGAGGGCAAGAGCATCACCTTCCGGGATTCCGTGATATTGGAACCGTCAAAAACGACCTATACCCAAGTGGTCAGTCTGAATGCGGATTACAAGGACGCTGAGGGTAATACCCGCGAAGCCACAGGTGATATTGTCTTTACCGGTAAGGATGCTTCCGGAAATGATACTGCCCAACGCATCACCAATCTCAAGACCTCCCTTGGTATGGCTGACACAACGGCTTCGGACGCTGAAGTGCGGGCATCGCAAACGAGTAAGCTGAATGCTGCTGTTAAACTGCATAACGGCATACTGCGAGTGGAAGATGGAGCAGAACTTCAGCTTACAAGTATTTCTATTGCGGAAAAATCCACAGTTAAGCTGACAGACGGTACAATAGTGCTTGATGGTAGCATAACTCTGCGGTCAGCCGAATCATCTACTGCGTTGATGAGCGGTGTGAATATGGAGGGTGGTAACATCTGCGGAACCGGAGCAAAGTCAACTATATCTGATGTGCTCATCAGTGCCGTGAGCGATGCTCATTCCATTTCTGATTTGACCATGCAGAATGTACACTTTGAGTCTTCGCGCACCACGCTGACGCTGACCAATGTGAACTTCGATAATGGTAGCAGCTTCTCCGTTGGTGAGAATGGTGTTATTATTCTGGATAATGCCGTAGTGAATTACACGCTGGATTTACAGAATCCGGGTAGCGGCATTTTTACAGCGGATCTTACAGAACTCTTCCATTGCTCTACACAAGGCGTGCTGGAGCTCAATATTGACACAAGTCGGCTTGCTCAGCTGGGTTATACCGGCCTCGCCGTGCAATTCGGTGAAGATGTTGTTACCGAAGAACTGGCAATCAGGCATAATGGTATCACTTATCCATATGCAGGAGATACCACTCTATCCGGAGAACCATATTTCAATCTTATCATTCCCGAGCCCACCACCACCACGCTTTCCCTGCTGGCTTTAGCCGGTTTGGCTATACGCCGCCGCCGTAAGTAAATTGCACGGGTGGGCGTAGGCTTGCCGAAGCCCACTCTTTTTCATGGAATTGAAAAATCGTGGAGGGGGCTTTCGCCCCCTCACGTTCTGTGGTTGGTAGCTGCCCTGTAACAGGCTTTGTCTCAGTTCTCCCGGATGTGCTCTGAGCCATTCGGCTACGTCGTCGGTGCTCATTCCATCGACTCCGGCAGCCCCGCCTTGCGGGCTCTGAAATTTGGCTCGCTTATAGTCGCAAACAGTCCAATTATTTGCCGAACGTTATACTAGCTGCCTCACCTCGTGCGCTTTGGCCTTCTATTCGGTTCTTGTTCATCCTGTCTGTGTTTCGCCTCCGGCTTCCTCCCCTCCCCACATTACTGTGACGCAGTTGCCTTTGGCTATTTGATTCCGCCCTGTCAGCGGCTCATTGGGGACTTCCACCCCGGTTACGTGTCATGCCTGACGTAATCGTGTAGGGGGCTTTCGCCCCCTCACACACCACCGTACGTGCCATTTATGGCATACGGCGGTTTCCAATCAGCGTTTGAGGAGTTGATAAAAAGAGATATATCCCTCTGCTCGCAGCCATGCGTTATCCATGCAGATATTAGCGGGTTGCGAGCGAGCTATCCTCCACCACCGGGTCCCCATTGCAACTATTCCGCTCCATAACTTACGCTTGGCTCCCAG
>JAZQCA010000055.1:0-61458 GCA_045545975.1 Akkermansia sp. | reverse complement strand
CCCACCTGCCCCTCGAAACCGTTCCCTACATTTCCGAGGATTCCTTCCGGGACTTCGACTTCTGACAAACTAGCCCCCATTCAGGGCAAACGCATTAGGCAACGAACCTTGTAAGTTCTTTATTTACAATGTACAATTTACCATTTACAATTTTCTAATAAAACATCGGCCTGAGTGCAGTACGATGTTTTATGGTCGCAGCATTGCGCAAAAACATGTTTCTCTCGCTATGTAGCCGGGAAAGGATAATGCCTTATGGTGGGCTTTCAGCTGATGAATATTTATATAAGAGCTTGTAAATTCAATAACTTTGTAAATTGTAAATGGTAAATTGTCAATCTGAAGAAAGTGTCATAATCCTAATGCGTTTGCCCTGTAGCCCCCATATAATGATTTGACCCGGCAAGCCTGGGGCCTGTCGGGTCGAAATCGTTTTGTACTCCTCGCTTTACTTGCCGGGAACCGGAGTGGGGATCGGGTCAGCGGGGGGAGGAGGAGGAGTCTGCTGCTGTTGCTGCTGCTGGCAGGAAACCAGAGCGGCAGCTGCGATGGCGAGAATGGCGATGGTCTTCATAATTTCCGGATAATGTTTTTTGGTTGTTCGCAGACTAGCTCACCATGAGCTTGTCTACAATCCTTAGATTACTTAATTTTTCCTGAAAATCAAGAAAAAAATTACACTTTTCTTAAAAAAATTGCATCAGAGAGGATTTGAGGGGGGAAGAGGAGAGCTGAGATGCTCCGATTTCCAGGATCCCCAGACATAACGGCGGAAAAGCACCTTGATGGAAGCGGTAAGCGGAACCGCCAGCAAGGCACCGATCACCCCGCCGAAGACCATGCTCCAGAAGAGAACGGAGAACATGACCGTCATATCGTGCATTTTCATGGTATTGCCCACGATTTTGGGTTGAATGACCCATCCATCGAGCTGACTGACCGCGAGGAAGGCAGCAGCGACCGCTACAACGAGGGTGACATCATGCCAAGTGAACCAAGCAATGAGCAGCGCGGGTATACTGGTGGAAATCATGCCGATGTAAGGAATAATGCCGAGCAACGCTGCCGCAGCAGCGATGGTGATGGCATAGGGAAGCCCCAGGCACATGAGGATGATGCCAAGCAGTACGCCATCGATGAGGCTCACCAACATCTGACCTCGGACGAAAGCAACGATATTCTGGTTGATTTCGCGGAGCGTGCCGACGACTTCATCCTTAAATCCCGAGGCTCTCAGGGGCAGCACCTTATCCCAGTTTCTGACGATGACCTCACTTTCCAGCAGGAAGTAAAACAGGAACACCGGCACCATCACCACACCGATCAGGAAGGCGGAGGCTCCATAGATGGCGCGCGTGCCGGCAGTCAGCCAGGACAGCCCCTTCTCCACAAGATAGTCCGAATTGTAGTCGATGATGGCGATGACTTTCTGCTCATAGCTGAGAGAGTCGGCAGCATCGGGACAGTCCCGATCCGCACTCTTGCTACCGGCCTCGGAGAGAGTGCGTTCGTAGAGAGAATCCACAGAGCCCTGCACGAGCTTATTCTCCTGGAGTAGTTCCCGCCCCGCCGCCACAGAGCTCTCCAGTATTTTCTGCCTGTTGTTGACCAGTTCGCCGGTCTGGCGCACGAGCGGGGGAACGATCGTCATGGCCAAACCACCCACAGCAAGAGCTGCCACAAGCAGCACAATCAGTACGGCCGGTATGCGCTTGCGTACCAGTTTCTGCACCCATTTGACAGCCGGACTGAGAAGATAAGCCAAGATGCCTGCCACAATAACCGGCAGCAGCACCGGCTCCAAGGCAAGGAAAAGCCAGCCCATTCCGCACACAAACCCACAGAGCAATGCCACGATCACCACCAGGCACACCCCACTGAGCGCCATCCAGCACACGCTGCGCTGAAAGGCATTCGGCACTTCCTTTTCTTTCATAGACATGCTCTGATTGTAACATACAGACTGTGCTATGCAAGCAAATTCACCGGCGCTCTTACCGAAAATATTCTGTGCCATAAGCGGCTGATGGACTTGCATTCGCACGGAAATCAGGTAGGATAGTGGACATGCAGCAGCTCCCCCTCCGCCCCAGGTGGCTCGAATGGGCAAAGGAACTTCAATCCATTGCACAGGCCGGTCTGGAATACAGCCCGGATCCCTTTGACCGCGAACGTTTTGGCAGACTGCGAGAGCTCTCTGCCGAGATGCTGGCACTCATGAGCGACACCCCGCTGGAAAAAGTGCGGGAGCTTTTCTGCAATGAAGAGGGGTTCCAGACCCCCAAACTGGATAGCCGGGCAGCCATCATCCGCGATGGTCAGATCCTGCTGGTGCGCGAGCGTGACGGGCTGTGGGCCATGCCCGGCGGTTGGGTGGACGTGGACCAGACAATCAGCTCCAATCTTGTGAAAGAGTCCCGGGAAGAGGCCGGTATAGACATCTGCCCCGGACGTCTGGTAGCACTGCACGAGCTGCACCGCCGCAACCTCAATCGCCCTTGGCCCTACAACATCATCAAGGCTTTCGTACTCTGCACCCCGCTGAGTGAAGCGCAGCTCCCCGACAATATCGAAACTTCGGACGTAAGGTGGTTCCGCCCGGATGAGCTGCCCCCTCTCCACATCGGCAAGCAAACGAAGGAGCAAGTGCAACTGTGTTTCCGTGCGCATGCGGCTGAGTACTGGACACCGGAAATTGATTGAACCATCAGCATATTCATGTCATTTCTGCGGAAAACACGTTGGCACCCCTTCTCTCTTCGACCATGAAGATTCACGTTCTGATGGAAAACAGCTCCTCCCGCCCGGAACTCACAGCCGAGCACGGTCTGAGCCTGCTCATCGAGTGCCGAGGCAAGTGCATACTCTTCGACACAGGCGCCTCCCCGGCCTTTGCTGACAATGCCGAGCGGCTCGGGCTGGACCTCAGCAAAGTGGATGCAGCGGTCCTCTCCCATGGTCACTATGATCACGGAGGGGGACTTCTCCGTTTTCTCCGGGACAATCATCAAGCCCCCGTGTGGGTGAGCCCGCATGCCTTCGATCCGCATTTCAACGCCCGGGGCAAGGACATAGGACTGCCACCGGGACTGAAAGTTCATCCGCAAATCCGGCGGGTGGCAGGTGAGCAGCACACCCTCTATGAAGGCATGACGATTTACAGCGCGGCGCCCCTGCCCTGTACCTACCCAACAGAAGGATCCGGCATGACTGCCGTCATTGACGGACGGAGCACGGAGGATGACTTCCGTCACGAGCAGTATCTGCTGCTGGAGGAAGGGGGCAGGCGCGTGCTCATCAGCGGCTGTTCCCACAGGGGCATACTCAACATAGCAGCTCATTTCAGGCCGGATGTGCTCGTGGGCGGATTCCACCTCATGAGGACAGACCCGGTGAAGGACGCGCCACGGCTCCTGGAAATTGCCCGTCAGTTGCTTGCCATACCGGCTCAGTACCACACCGGTCACTGCACCGGCGAGGGAGTCTGTGCTCTGCTCTGTCGCCTGATGGGCGAGCGATTGCAAACGTTCAGCACCGGCATGCACCTGGAACTGTGAGTTAGAGGGCAAGCTGTGTTATTTTTAACAGTCGCATCCAAAAAAAGTTGACGGGAGAGTAAAGGCTGCGGTAGAATACTGCAACAGCCCCCCCTTTCGCACCATGAACGGTACCTTTACTTATTCCAACCCCACCCGTCTGCACTTCGGTCCGGATTCGCTGGAGGCGCTCCATGATGAGCTCCGGAACTATGGTTCCTCCGTCCTGCTGACCTACGGCAAGCAGTCCATCAAAAAAAGTGGTCTCTACGACAAAATCATCGCCATCCTGAAGGCTGCCGGCAAGACCATCACCGAAGATCCGGGCGTGATGCCCAACCCCACCGTGGAGAAACTGGCAGAAGGCGCAGCACGAGCCCGTGCCTGTCGGGCCGATCTCATACTGGCAGTCGGCGGAGGCTCCGTGTGCGACTACGCCAAGGGAGTGTCCGTCGCAGCACATTGCCCGGAGGATGCCTGGGAGAAGTACTATGTGCGCATGGAGCCGCTGAGCAATCCGGTCATCCCCGTAGGCTGCGTACTCACCATGGCCGGTACGGGCAGTGAGATGAATGGCGGCTCCGTCATCACCAATCACAGCACCAAGCGCAAGATCGGTCGCGTGTTCGATGACCGAGTGTACCCCCGGTTCTCCATCCTCAACCCGGAACTCACGCTGACCCTGCCTCGCTATCAGATGGTTGCAGGCTGCTTCGACATCATGTCCCACATCTTGGAACAGTACCTCTCCGGAACGGACGACAACACCAGCGACTACATCGCCGAGGGGCTGATGCGCTCGCTCATCACCTCCTCCCGCGCTGCCGCAATCAATCCTCAGAACTACGAGGCACGCAGCAATATCATGTGGACTGCGACTTGGGCTCTCAATACACTTATAGCCAAGGGAAAAACAACCGACTGGATGGTTCACATGATGGGGCAGTCCGTCGGTGCCTATACGGATGCCACGCACGGCATGACGCTCGCAGCCGTCACCCTGCCCTACTTCCGCCACATTCTCCCCTGCGGACTGCCGAAGTTCAAACGCTACGCCATCAACGTATGGGGAATATCCCCCGAAGGCAAGAGCGATGAGCAAATCGCACTCGCCGGTCTGGAGGCCATGAAAGCCTGGATGCAGGAAATCGGGCTTGTTCTCTCCCTGCGCGAGCTGGGTACCACCGATGAAATGCTCGTCGGCATAGCTGAGGGCACGTTCCTGCTGCGAGGCGGCTACAAACCCGATCTCACCACCGAAGAAGTCCGCAATATACTGGAAGAAAGCATGTAAGCACACACCACACCCATGAACAAGAATATACTCATCATCTCGGGGCACACGGATATAAACGATTCCGTGGCCAATAAGACCATCCTGCAGCAGCTCGAAGTACAGCTGCCGGAAAGCCGGATCGTCTACCTCGACAAGCTCTACACACACAAGCCGATTGATGTAGAGACAGAACAGAAGAACCTGCTCTGGGCAGATGTCATCGTGCTGCAATGCCCGGTTTTCTGGTTCTCCATGCCTTCCATCATGCACCGGTGGATGGAAGAAGTGTTCCTGCACGGCTTCTCTCACGGCTCAACGGGTAACAAGCTCCGGGGCAAGACCCTCATCCTCTCCTGCACCTCAGGAGCGCCATCGGAGACGCTCAACATTGAGGATTTCTTCGGATTCCTGCATGCGATCTGCGGATTCACCGGCATGACCCACGGAGGCACCATTCACACGGGCGATGTTTCGTACCACATGCGGACGGATCCTCAACAGCTTGCAGCCATCACAGAAAGAGCCGGACGCCACGCACGAACGCTTGTTGAGCTGATTAAGGCGTAAAAAGAAGAAAAGGTATCTATCCTTAACAAACAGGCGACCCGCTACCCGGCAGGTCGCCTGTTCCGTTGGTCGAGAAAAGTCACACAGGGGGAGATCAGTCCTCCTGCTGAGCCTCATCGGAAGTGATAGGGCGGCGGCTGAGCGCCCGCCAGGCCCATGCTATGTAAGCCAGGACGAAGGGGATGATGAGGGAGACGACAGACATCGTCCGCAGCGTGAAGAGGCTGGAACTGCTGTTAGCTATCGTGAGTGAACTCTGCGGAGAAACGCAGGAGGGATAATAGACCGTGTGGTTCCATCCCGCGCAGAGCAACAGCGCCAGAACAACCAGCACACTACCGGGACCGGCCAGCCAGAAGGCACACCTCTGCCCGCAAAGCCCTTTCACCATGCCCCACAGTACCAGCACCACTCCGGCCAGCAAGATCACCAGCACAGCAGGCATGGCCAGCAGGTTGTTCAGGTACTTGCAGGACTCATAGTACACCAGCCCGGACTCCGGCTCGTACGCAGCACCCACCGAACAAAGCCAGCGCAACAGCCAAGTCAGGAAGAAAAGCAGGAAAAAGGCACTCTCCTGACCAAGTCTGCGGCGACAGTTTGCAAGCAGTTCTTCATCCGCTATACTGTTGATGAAGAAGAGACAGGCCAGCAAGCGCGTAAGCAGCAACACGCTGATGCCCAGCATGAGGTTCTGCGGAACCATGGCAGCCTCGAGCCCGTGGAGCGGGTTCACCCACGAAGATATAACCGGCATGGCGGTGCTGGTGACGGCTGACTTGTCCACCACAAATTCGGCCCCCGTGAAGAAGGTACCGACCGCCGTACCTATGAGAAGTGGTCCCAGTATACCATTGAGCAGCAGGAACACACGGTATGTCGTGGTTCCCAGCACGTTGCCGCGCTTCAACTGGAACTCGTAGGAAACAGCCTGAATCACAAAGCAAAGCAGAATGAGCACCCACACCCAGTAGGCTCCTCCGAAACTCGTGCTGTAGAACAACGGGAATGAGGCAAAAAAAGCACCACCAAACGTGACCAGCGTGGTGAACGTCAGCTCCCACTTGCGCCCCGTAGCCAGCAACAGCATGCGCCTTTGTTCCTCGTTGCGCCCCAAGGTCCATATCAGGGACTGACCGCCCTGCACAAACATGAGAAATACCAGAAGGGACCCCAGCAGGGAAACCAAGAACCACCAGTAATGTTGGAGTAAGGATAAATCGTTCATAGCATTAGGCTGCATTGGAATCGGGTTCGGGACCGGCGGCAATCGCTTTGCACATGATGCTCAGCTCCGCCACCAACAACAGGGTGAAGAGCCCCAGAAAAATGACGAAGGTCGTCTGCACGGTGCTGACGTCAAGTCGGGAAATAGCCGCCACATTCGGCAGCAGCCCCTGAATGGCCCAAGGCTGTCGCCCCACCTCCGCTACTACCCAGCCGGCCTGACTGGCCAGCCAAGCCAAGGGTATGGTGAGCACTACCGCCCACTGCACCAACCTCCACTTCTCCACTCGATGCCCCGCCAGCAGAAGCCCGACAAAAAGCACAATGAAATACCCCCCCAGCACTACCATCACCCGGAAGCTGTAGAATGTCAGCGGTACGTTCGGCACCAACTCGCCGGGCTCCTTCAGATACCCGTACCCGAAATAGGCAAAATTCTCGCGAAGAGCTGCCAGAGCAGCAGCGCGGGCAGCCGGATCCTTCGCCGTGCGGTACTCCGCCAGCGCGGCAATCGCTGTGCGCCCACGAGCCATTTTCTCCGCAGCGGAAAGCGCAGTACCACCCTCCGGCAGCGGGTAGCCGCCTTCCAGCAGGTTGCGTATGCCGGGTACATAGCCATCCACCTCATGAGTAGCCAGCAGCGAGAGCGCATACGGCAGCTCCACATGCAGCAGGAACTTACTCTCTTCCGTGGGTACCGTCCAGTCTGCCCCCGGGCGCAACAGACCACCCAGCACCAGTCCCTGCGCCCTTCCACCCTCGTACAAGCCCTCAGCTGCGGCGAGCTTCATCGGCTGATTCTCAGCTATATCGCGCCCGCTCTGGTGACCGGTGTGAGCCGTGATAAGCGAAGCAACCAGCCCGAACCAAGCCGCCACCCGTATGCTCGCCCGCGCGAACTCATGGTGACGCCCCCGCAGCAGGTACCAGCAGCTCACTCCCACCACAAATACAGCACCCAGCACCCACGAGGAGGACACCGTGTGGCAGAACTTCACCACAGCGCCCGGTGCAAATGCCACGGCCATGAAATCGACCATCTCATTGCGTACGCTGTCAGGATTGAACTCCATGCCCACGGGGTGCTGCATCCAAGCATTGGCCACAAGAATCCACCACGCGGAAAGCGTGGCTCCGATGATAGTGAGCCAGGTGGCTGTCAAGTGAGCCCGCTTGCTCACCTTGTTCCACCCGAAGTACATGACGGCGATGAATGTACTCTCCATGAAGAACGCCACAATTCCCTCGATGGCGAGAGGAGCCCCGAAGATATCTCCCACAAACCAGCTGTAATTGCTCCAGTTCGTGCCGAACTCGAACTCCAGGATGATTCCCGTAGCCACGCCCATGGCAAAGTTGATACCGAAGAGCTTCATCCAGAACTTCGCAGTTGTTTTCCAGAACTCACGCCCCGTGCAGACATACAGGCTCTCCATGATGGCCATCACCACCCCCAACCCGAGAGTGAGCGGCACAAACAACCAGTGGTACATCGCCGTGAGCGCAAACTGCGCGCGCGACCAATCAACTAGTGAGGTATCTATCGCGTCCATAAGTATTCTCATTGTTCGGAGATCATCCGTCCGATCAGCTCCACCGAAACAGCAGCACCCTTTTCCTCCTCGTTCCCCTGCAGATACGCCGGAAAGAAAAAGGTCTTCAGCACAGCAAACATGACAAACAGCTTAACCAGAATGATGCACCATAACGTACGACCCAACGTCATACGCCGGAATCCATCCAGATAAAACCTCATCACTTTGCCGAGTACCATATCGGCATTATATGCTCCTACACGCTCCGTGCAAGCTAAAAAATTGCTTGTTTGACAGTTCTGTCCCCTTCTCAGAGGAAAAGACCGCTGCCCGATTTCAGTCAATGGCCTTGTTTTCATACGAATAAGGATGATGCTTACCGAGTTCTTTGGGGTATGCAGTCCCACAATTTTCATGTAAAAAAACTTAATATCACATGGCAAATGCAAAGCAAGAGCTCATTACCGACAATCAGAACATGGCGTGGTAGGGAGGAGCAGATTAGGCTTGCAAGAGCCAACGCAATGTGCTACCCTCACGCGCATTCCGAATAACGGCATTGGTATGATAGAGAACGAGTACATCAGCATCGATATCCGCACGGCCGGTCGCCGCTTTGCAGGCGTGACTGTGCGCGACAAAGTCAATGGTCGCATCTATGATCTGGGCAAGGAGATCTTCACCATCCAACTTCTGGAGGCTCAGACGGATGAGGCCTGCTCCCGGAAAGAATACACGGACGTCTGTCGACCTCTCAGTGCAGGAGATCTGATGTGCGGAGAGCCGGCAATGGAGCCTCTTTCCGCCCAACCGGAGGGACGTCGCCTGGCAGATCGACGGGCGGGACAGCGCGCCAGGCTCCCCTTTGCTGTGACCACAGACGGTTACAAGCTGGAGTGGTGGGCAGAGCTGCGCGAGGGGCAGCCCTACCTCCGACTGGGGCTCAACATCACCCCCATGCAGTTCGCCATGCCTGCACGCAAGATCACCCTACTGCACCTGCAGGCCCCGGAGGCCCGGGTGGAGGGCAGCGTGAAAGGCGCCCCCGTAGTAGCAGCCGGCAACAGATTGTTCGCCGGGGTGGAAAGCCCGCTGAGTAAGGGAGAAGTGACGGCAGAGGGGTTCACTTGCTCCCTGGAGCGCAGCACACACCTGCCGCCCCGCACGACCAGCAGCATCTCTGCCGTACTGGGCTTCTGCACGCCGGGGCAACTGCGCCGCACATTCCAGCTCGCCTACCTCAATGAGGAGCGCGCCCGCCCCTACTTCCCCCTCTTCAATTACAACACCTGGTACGATATCGGCTATTTCTCCCGCTATACTGAGAAGGATGTGCTGGACACCGTACGCCTGTTCGGCGAAGAGCTCGTTCGCAAACGCGGCGTGGTGATGGACTCCTTCCTGCTCGATGATGGCTGGGACAACACCGAGACGCTCTGGCAGTTCCACGATGAGCTGCCCAATGAGTTCCGCGAGATCCGCAAGCTCATGGAGAGCTACGGGGCTGCTCCCGGCGTGTGGTTCTCCCCTTGGGGTGGCTATGGGCAGCCCAAGCTCAACCGCTTGGCAGCAGCCGGCGAGACGTATGAGACAAATGAGCGCGGATTCGCACTCTCCGGACCGAAGTACTACGAGCTCTTCCGCGACATGTGCCTGCACATGATCCGCGAGAACGGAGCCAACCACTTCAAGCTCGA
This sequence comes from Akkermansia sp., assembly GCA_045545975.1. GTDB lineage: Bacteria > Verrucomicrobiota > Verrucomicrobiia > Verrucomicrobiales > Akkermansiaceae > Akkermansia. The sequence continues at coordinate 51,620 of JAZQCA010000055.1, read as the reverse complement.
TGGGTGCTCCGGCATGGCAGATCCCGCCCCCGGCTCACGGTTCGGCTCCGACTTCGAAGCCGCCATCGCCCTCATCGATGAACTACGCAACGAAAAGCCCGACATCTACATCAACCTCACCACCGGCACTTGGGCCAGCCCCTTCTGGTTCGGCATAGCCGATTCCGTGTGGCGAGGCAACTGGGACCACGACTTCTGCGGTGTGGGTACGGCACGTCAGCAGTGGATCACCTTCCGCGATGCCATGATCTACGCCCACAATGTCAAGATCTCCCCGCTCTTCCCCATCAATTCCCTCATGACCCACGGCGTCATCTACAACAAAGGAGCCCGCGGTCTCATGACGACTGAAGCTGATGACCTCGCTGACGAAATCTGGAGCGGGCTCGGGCTCGGCACCCAGATGCAGGAAATCTACATCACCCCTTCCATGCTCAGGGAGCATGAGTGGGACACCCTGGCCGCTGCGGCAAAATGGGCCCGCGCCAATGCTGCCACCATGGTAGACAGCCACTGGGTAGGTGGAGATCCCGCCGCGTTGGAGGCCTACGGATTCGCCTCCTGGAGCCCGGAAAAGGGCATTCTCGTCCTGCGCAACCCGAGCGATACGGAGCAAGAGTTCAGTTTCGACCCTGCGGCGGTGTTTGAGCTGCCGCTCGGTGCCCCACTGCACTACTCGCTCAGCTCTCCGAAGAGAGATACCCTGCCCGCCACGGTCGACGTTGGCAAGCTCACCACACTCCGGCTTAAGCCTTTTGCCGTGATTGTACTGGAAGCCACTCCTCTCTGAGCCCCGCTCTGCCCCTTCACCATCGCCTGATGAGCCCCGCTCGTCAGGCGATTTCATCTTCCCACGCAAAAACTCCCGGTCGACCGGCCGGGAGTGAACATGGTACAAATGGTGCAGGTAGCGGCAGAGACGCCGGATCAATCAATCTCGATGGTATCCTTGGCGCGGCGCTGGTCGCGCTTGCGTGCCTTTTTCTCCTCTGCCTTGGCCTTCTTGGCCTCGCGAGCGGCCTTGCGCTCCTCCGGGGTGAGTTTGTGCTTGATATTACCCCAGAGATCAACCAGAGAGACGGAGAGTCTGCCGTAATCCGTGTTGGGGTCGATCTTGGTCACCCGCTTGATGAACCCCTTGAGCTGGTTGGCCTGAATGGCCTCGCGACGCGACTGTCCGATATAGAGGTTGAACACCGCCTGACGATCACGGGGATCGTATGCCTCATCCTCGATGATGGCAAAACAGTCCTTCTTCATCTGGGCATAATCGGCCTCAAAGTCAGGCTTGATGAACCCATCGGGAGTATCCAGCTGGCGGTACATGAACTGGAGGGCATTGAACTTGTGGCGCCGCACACCGCCAAGCTTGTCGGTGGGATCTGCCAGTTCAAGCTGCTGCACAAAGTCCTCCGGCAGTTTGATGGGAAGCTTGCCTACCTCGATGAGCAACTTGGCCTTCTCCAGCCCGATGAGAGACTCAGCCTTGGCCAGCAATTCCTGCTGCTTGCGAAGAGCCTCCACATACATGCGCATGTTCTTCAGCCCCTCGGTACACTCGTCATCCGCGCCCAGATAGTCCGCGCCCTGGAAACTCGCGTACAGACGCCCGGTCTTGTCGAAGAACATCACCGTCGGGCATACATTGAAGGGAGGTGCAGGCATCTTGCCGCGTATGCGCGCAGCATCCTCAGCCCCCTTGGCCGACTCTCTCTCGTAGAAGGGAACGGCAACCATCACGGCATTGCCGGCGGCTTCCTCTGCCGCGGGAGTCTGCCAGAATGTCTTGAGCAGATGCGCACTACGCTTGTTCCAGTCAGGACCGTAACAGTAGGCGATCACCCCATCCGTACCGGCCTTCTCCAGAGCCTCGGCAAACGTCTCGACCCGCTGGGCGGCCATCACCATGGGAGCCACAGCCAGCAACACAGCCAGCACCATTTCACTTAACCTTCTTATTGTCATATACCAGAATAGCTTTGAAGTTAATGCCTACCAGCTGATCTTCGCCGGAGTCGATACGGATGAACTTAGCCGTGGGATGGCTGCGCTTAATGCAGATGCGGATGCAGGGTTCCTTGGAACCATCAGGAAGATCGGTAAGGGTCTTCCATGTGTTGCCATCTGCCGAGATCTCAATCTTCCAAGTCCGATAGGAGCCGCAGCCATTCGTGGGGATGATGACGATACCGCCGATCCGGCTCTTCTTGGGAAGCTCAACGGTAACGGTCTGGTGCTTGCCGAATGCAGAGTAGATGTGACCGCCCTTTTCTGTAAGAGCCGCTGCGTGATGGATGATGCTGCTCTGGTCGTCATTGTACTTGCTGAGAGTCACCAGACCACCGGCAGACACAAGATTGCCGCCAACCGGCTCGAAGGTAGGCATTTTGCGGTTGCTGTCCAGATAATCCTGGCTCCAGAGGTTGGCCAGCTCGATGTCGCCGCATTCTTCTGCACCGCGGATCACACCACAAGAGAGCAGATCCTTGGCCTCCGGGTGCTCCTCGATGGCCTTGGTGATCATTGCCATGATCTTTTTGGCGAAGGGCTTACCCTCTGCGTGGGCTGTTTTCACCGCCCACGCAATCATCTGGCAGAACTCAGGATGAAGAGCCACATTGTCCACGAGGATCTGCATGAACTGCTCCTTGTAGGTACGGGCCTTGCCAAGTGAGCTGTACTGCAGGTCAAACATCGTCTGGAAATCCCACTGTGCTTTCTCATTGACATTGATATTCTTGAAGTAAGCCTCGAAGGCTGCCAATTTCTGCTTGGGTGAGCGCAGAGTCTTGAGCATGGAGGGATAGATACGCTCCATGAGGAACTTGCAGCACATCTCAGGGTGCTCCGGAGTAATGGAGGTACAAACAAACTCATTCACTCCCAGCCACTTGCGAGGACGCTTACCGAGGGAGCGAGCAGCGGTCTCCATGTAGAAGTCCCACACGGGACGATAGAGGGGCTGCATCTGCACGGAGAGCTCGAAAAGCTTAAGGGCGTTGATGGGGTTGTTGTGCTCGCCTAGCATGGTAGCGAGGGTGCAGACCATCTGAGCATCTCGTGTGATGGCTCCCTGCTGGTACATGGCAGTCTGCATCTGCAGAGCGCTCCAAGTCGTCTCACCCCATGTGTTCCAGTGGGGATGACGATCCTCGGAAAGCGAGTTGGCACCATGCCACTTACCATCGAAATAAACAGCGTAGGCACAGTGACCGGGCTCACCCATGGTGATGGCCGGCACGCCATTAGCGCAGGCGGCAGATGTACCGAAGTGCGACAGACCACCACAAACGGCGCCCACATCACGGGTTTCCTTGGCGAAATTGCCGGGATAGAGCACATCAAAAGGCTGGTAGTACCACTGGGAGAAGATGGAGTCGCCATACACGTTGGTAGGCAGGTAGGGTACCTGGAAGGCCATTCCTGTGTAGGCTCGGGCAGGAGCGGCACAGTTATCGCGCAGCCAGCGCATGGTACTGGCAGTGCCGAAGGGGCTGTTGCCCTTCCAGCCACAGCAGTACTGGAGCAACCAGGTGGGAAGTTCGGCAAAATAACCATTGAGGCGATCCTGGTCTATACTCTCCGCGAAGTACAGGTAGCGCTCGCGGGCGGCGCGGTAGATATCGCTCTTGCTCTTGCGCTTGCCGCTACCGGGCAGGCTGGGCATGATATAGCCGAGATCCTTGAAGCTATCCAGCTCTTCCTTCGAAAGTTCCTTTTCCTCACCGTACCAGCCGTTGCGGGTAAACTGCACGGCAATGGCTCCTGCCACGCGGCGCTTCAGTCCGGCCACGGCAGGGCGATCGCCGCCATCCACCAGGATTTCCTCATCCATACGGGGATCTACCTGGCGGAAATGTGCCAACATAGAGAGAGCCACTTCAGCATTCTGCAGCTCGGCATCGTACACAAAACCCGTTATCCATTGAAGATCATTCAACAATACTGCCAAAGACTCACAGGCTTTCCTGTCCTTCATCAACTTGGCAAGATCATCCAGATTGCAGCGATTGAGCAGCTCCCACTGTGCCAGCATAAGGCGCACTTCGGGATCCTCCAGGAACTTCTCCACACTGGCCTGATCCACGCCCTTCAGGCGCGAGCGCAAACGTCCGGCCAGACGGCGCTTCAGGATCTTGGGTTGCTTCCACACAGCCGGACTAATCTTCCCTTGGTGAGCAGGCTCACGCACCGGTTGCATGCCGTCATCCTCGCCCTGTCCGGCACCCTTGCGGCGGTACTTGGCAATCCTCTCCGGCTGGACATTCTCGCCCTCAGGGTCATCATCCTCGATGAAATCCTCCTCCTTACCATCCTGGAAGGCATCCGGATCCTGAGCATCGGCAAAGCGATCCAGACCATCATCGGGATCCTCGGACCAGTCAAAATCCTCACCCGGGGCAACTCCATTCCCCTTGTCGGTATCTGCCACCTCCGGCTTGTCCGGGGTTGCAGTCGAGCCGGGTTTCGCAGTCCCCTCATCAGCCGCCACGGCAGGACTCTGCGGACCATAAATGGCTTTCGTGAGTGCCGGCAACAATTGAGGAGCCGCCAAATAGCCACCGGCCAATCCGGCAGCAAGGGTTATCAGGAAAACATAACTGGGCTTCATTTGTCCTATTTATTAGCAGAAACCCCCTCCTATGTCAAGAAAACGATAAAGATAAATCACATTTGTGCCGGATATTCGGCGAAGATGTTATTTTGCTTTTTTCGAACTTATAATTTTACAAAACAACAAAAAGATGTTATAATGTGCGACACAAAAACGAAGTACGACATAAGCATGAAAGGTAATCAACAATCTGCGTTAAGGAATTATCTGGACAACAACTTCCACAAGACCACGCTCTTGGCCCTACTGGCAGCGGTTCTCTGCTTGGTGGGAGCTTTCATCCTGCCGGAGTCCCAGGGGGGGAAGAATTCTCTGCCTGAGCACTTTCAACTACTGCTGCTGGTGCTGTGCAGTGTACTGAGTTTCACAGCAAAGGAGCGGAGGTCTTTCTTTATCTTTGCCGGTTTTGTACTGGTACTGCTCTTTCTGCGAGAGATCAACTTCGGGCGTACGCTCTGGTTCTTTGCCGACCCCGATAATCCCGAAAAATTCAAGAAGTGGAAGGAAATTCCCTACGGCTGGCTGCACTATGTGGTGATCGGTCTGTACCTGGCAGGGCTGGTACTTGCATTCTTCTGCAGGAAGCTCTATCTGGAGCTGGTGGACATCCTGCGCTCCTGCCGCATCCCCACTTGGGAATGCGCCATCATGGTGCTGGCGGCCATCAGCGCTCAGTTGGTGGAGCGGATCTCGCACTTCTGCCTGCTGGAAGAGGCATGTGAGCTGACCTTCTACAGCTGCCTGACCTTGCTGGTATGGCGCTACACTCGCGGCAAATGCCGACCCACCGATGCTGCGGGCGGGAAAGGCGTTTGACACAAGCGCCGCAGCTATGGTACAATGAGCGCCGATGGAGACACTCTACATACTCGATGGCATGGCGCTCATGTACCGCGCCTTCTACGCATTCATCAACGCGCCCATGCGAACCTCGGCCGGGCTGAATACCTCGGCCATGTTCGGTTTCACCAACACGGTGCTCTCCCTCATCGAGAAGGAGTCGCCCACACACATTGTTGCCTGTCTGGACCCCTCCGGTCCCACATTCCGCCACGAGCAATTCCCGGAGTACAAGGCCAATCGGCAAGCCATGCCCCAGGAACTGCGCGACTCCATCCCCTGGATCATCCGAATACTGGAGGCCATGCGGATCCCCGTTGTACGAGTGACCGGCTATGAGGCGGATGACCTCATCGGCACGTTTACCCGTCTGGCAGAGGAACGAGGAGACATGCACGCCTACATGGTCTCGCCGGACAAGGACTTGGGGCAACTGCTTTCCCCCTCCTGCTCCTTCCACAAGCCCGGAAAAAAAGGTGCTGACTTTGAGATCATCGACCGGACTGCTTTCCTAGAGGAATGGGGAATCTCCGAACCGCGTCAGATCATTGACATTCTGGCGCTCATGGGCGACAGCAGCGACAATATACCCGGTGTGCCGGGAGTGGGTGCCGTGACAGCCCGCAAGCTCATCGCCCAGTTCGGCAGCGTGCAGAACATGCTGGAGCACACGGCTGACATCAAGGGTAAACTCCGTCAGAAAATCGAAGAAAATGCCGACAAGGCCCGGCTCTCTTACGACCTGGCCACCATCCGCCGAGATGCCCCCCTACCCATCAGCCTGACAGACTGCGCCAGAATCGGTTATGATATTGCAGCTCTGCGGGCTCTCTTTAAGGAGCTGGAGTTCCGGGGACTGGAAAAACGACTGGGAATCCCCCCGGCAGATGATCTCTTCGCCGCTGCAGATCCCACAGTCGATGAGCCGCAACAACTCGACCTCTTTTCCGCAGCCCCCCGACCGGATGACATCCACTCCACCCCACACAACTACAAGCTCATCTCCACAGCAGAGCAACAGGCAGAACTGGCGCAAGCGCTGCTGAAAGCCCCCCGCTGGGCCTTCGATACGGAAACCACAGGGCTCGACCCTCTGCAAGATCGCATGCTTGGCATGTCTTTCTGCATGACCACGGGCGAGGCGTACTATGTCCCTGTAAGCGATGGGCGCTGTCCCGAGATCTTTCTGCCGGTTTTTGCAAGCAGCGCAGAGAAGGTAGGGCTGAACCTCAAGTTCGATCTGCAAGTACTCCGCACAGCCGGAGCAGAAATAGCGGGACCGTTTTTCGATGTCATGCTTGCACATGCTGCCATATCTCCTGAACTGAGACACAATATGGATGATATGGCGGAAGCCTTGTTGAACTACAAGACAGTGCGCCTGACGGATATCGCCGGAAAAGACTGTGCCACAGCCACGGTGCCTGTGGAACAGATGACCGATTATGCAGCGGAGGATGCCGATGTCACCCTGCGACTGGCCGATGTACTGGGGCCACAGCTGGAGAGTGCCGGACAAACAGAGCTCATGCGCAACATTGAGTTCCCGCTGGTGCCGGTTCTGGCCGATATTGAGCGGGAGGGCATGCGCGTGGAGCCGGCGCAACTGCTGACAGCCTCGGAAGAATTGGGAAAGAAAATTTCCGACATTCAATCCCGGATAGATGCCACCATCGGCAAGTCCATTAACCTGAACTCTCCACGGCAGCTCGGAGATCTGCTCTTCGGTGAGCTCAAGCTGCTGGCAAAACCCCGCAAAACAAAGACGGGTCAGTTCGTCACCGATGAGGAGACCCTCCGCAAGCTTGCCCCGGCCTACCCTCTCGTCAGCGATATCCTCGAGTACCGCGAACTCAGCAAGCTGAAAAGCACCTATCTGGACGCCCTTCCCCGCTATATATCCCCGGTTGACGGGCGCATACATTCCTCTCTGCAGCAGATGGTTACAGCTACAGGGCGCCTTGCCTCGCAAAATCCCAACCTGCAGAATATCCCCGTCCGTTCCGACGCCGGTAAACTCATTCGCCGTGCCTTCACCGCCCGAAGCGAGGACTACAGCATTCTCTCCGCCGACTACTCGCAGGTGGAGTTACGACTCATGGCAGCCCTCGCGGCCGATCCCTCCATGATCGCAGCCTTCACCGAAGGTCGAGACATTCATGCCGAAACGGCAGCGCGACTATACGGCGTGCCACGCGAAGAGGTCACCGCAGACATGCGTCGTGCAGCAAAAACGGTCAACTTCGGCATCATCTACGGCATATCCGCATTCGGACTATCCCAGCGCCTCGACTGCTCACGAGGAGAGGCAGCAGCTCTCATCGACAGCTACTTCACCCAGTTCCCGGGGGTGAAGGCTTGTATGGATCGACTTGTGGAAGAGGCGCGTTCCCGAGGCTATGCAGAGACACTCTGCGGACGACGACGCAAGTTACCTGACCTGAGCAGCAACAACTTCAATCTTCGCGCAGCTGCCGAGCGCACCGCCATCAACACCCCCATTCAGGGAACAGCCGCCGACATGATCAAGATTGCCATGGTGCGCGTCCACAAACTACTGCAAGGGCGCCGCACGCGGCTCATCATGCAGATCCACGATGAACTCCTCTTCGATCTCCACCGCGATGAGCATGACCTCATTCCCGAAATCGTCGCCACCATGCAGACGGCTCTTCCCCTGCCCCAAGGCGTCCCCCTCGAAGTCGAGGCAAACTTCGCTGCCAACTGGCTCGAGGCGCACTAAGCCCTCGATAATCCAGCCTTCTTTCCTTCATCTGCAAATCCGCTCAATTACCGAACATCCACCTCTCTAAGCTCAGAACCCCCAACCTCCTGAATCCCATGATTACCTTAGTCGGTCTCGGTTATGACATCCACCGCTTCTCGGAAGAGCCCCGCCCGCTGTGGCTCGGTGGCGTAAAAGTGCATGAAACAAAGGGGCTCGCCGGTCACAGCGATGCCGATGTGCTCTGCCATGCCCTGGCAGATGCCATATTGGGTGCCATAGGAGAACCGGATATCGGCTACTGGTTTCCTCCGAATGATGACAGCTGCCTGAACATCTGTTCCCTGCGAATCGTAGAGAAAGCCGTGGAGCTGCTGCAAGCCCAGGGTGGCAAAGTGGTAAATGCCGACTGCGCCCTCATCGCAGAAGCGCCCAAGATCATGCCCTTTGTCCCGCAAATGAAGGAGGTCCTTGCCCCCATTCTCGGCGTGACACCTCGTCGCGTGGGGGTAAAAGCCACGACCAATGAGAAGCTCGGTGCTCTTGGTCGGCGCGAGGGTATGGCAGCCTTCGCAACCGTGGCCGTTCAACTCCCGGAATAATCACACACCATGAATCCCGATCTCGAACTCACCGCCTACGCAGCCGTCAGGAATCTGCAGGCCGCCGGGCTCACGCTTACCACGGCGGAAAGTTGCACGGGCGGACTCATCGCCGCCGCCATCACGGGGGTTCCCGGCGCCTCTGCGGTCTTCCGCTATGGATGGGTGACCTATTGCAACGAGGCAAAGGAACGCGAACTCGGCGTCCCCGCTGCCACCATTGAGGAATATGGTGTCGTCAGCGAGGAGGTTGCTGCCGCCATGGCCGACGGAGCCTCACGCCAATCCGGAGCAGACATCGCCGTAGCGGTAACCGGAAATGCCGGTCCCACAGCTGCCGAGGGAGAAACTCCGGTCGGCACGGTCTGCATAGCCATCACTCGCAGGGGTACCGCGCGACGAGCCCACACGGAAACCCTGCGGCTCCCGGGGGTGCCGCGCAATGAACTGCGCCGTATCGTGGCAACAAAACTACTGTCCCTTGTAGCAGGTCTGGCGCAGTAAATAAGCGACCTCTTCTCAGCGCCACACCGGGAGGATATCCCGAGCATTTTCTGTCCCCTCATCAAGAGGACAGCCCGGATGTCATTTCCCTTCAACGGGCAGCAAAGCGTTGAGGGAGCCGCGATGCCCTGTCAGAGCCTGCAACGTGGTCTGTAACCATTCCCCGAATACAAGACCGCAGCGCTCACACTCATCGATGAATGTATAGAACAGAGCAGAAAGCTCCCCCTCGCCGGGAGCGGCAATGAAAAGGGGCTCGCGCGGGATGGGCGGCTGCTCCAGTACCACCCCCTTTGCATGCACCACAACAGACAACTCCTCCCGCCAACGATAGTGAACCTTCCCTGTCGCGGCAGAGCGTAGAGCAGTCATGTGACCGATCGGACGTTTGTCACGAATATCACTCGTCGGCACTTCGTAAATCTGTATATCGTCCTCATCCTGGAGCAGACAACAGAACTGCTCGTAGAGCGGGCGGAGCGCAGCTGCGGCTGTCAGCAGCCACTCGTTGAGCATAGATTCGTCCACCCCCACTAAACCATTGTCAGAAAAAAACTTCAACTGTCGGTACAGGGGCAGACGTTCGCAGAACTTGTTACAAATGGCAGAAACCAGTAGACTGTCCCCGACTGCGGAATTGCCCAAAGTACACTCCGGCAGACGACAGGTCACATAGTAGGCATCCTCCGCGGCATCGCGCCGAAGAAAGCGCGGGTGTTGATAGCGAGTCAGCACAAAATGCTCGCCATCAAAGTCGAGGCGTTCACTCACATCACGAGCCTCATCCGTGGTCTGCTCATCATAGTCGAGCATCTTTTTCTGAACTTCCGTAGGTACCAGTTTACAAGCGCGCCGTATACCGCTGATCAGGCGCAACTGCGCACCCAAGCGGCAAGGCTGCTCCTGCACCCGCGAACAACGCCCCTGACGAACAGTTCGTGAACGGCGACTTTCGCGCTCCTGCGCGGCCTCGTGCAGAGCCTCCTCACGAGCCTCCTGCAGAGCTACCACATCGGGCTCCGCAAAGGGTAAATCCATCTGCACCTGTTCATTTTCCTGCACGGCACTTACCCTACTATCTTTTCGCCGCTTTGTCAAGCCAGAAGGGACAACTCCGAAGACTCAATTCATCCCGGATTATTCTCTATCAGTCGATTAGAAACTCGACCACCTCTACCTTCAACGCTGGCACAAGGGCTTCTAAAGTAGTTCGCCCGCAATGTTTGTAAACGACCCTTTATTACTTCGGCAGTTTTTTGCTCATATTCTGCAAATAATTAACCAGAATTCATCATTTTGGAAGAAGCCCGCCTTCATCGCTAAAGACACTCTTTTAGGATAAAAAATACGATTTTATTGGCAACTTGCATTATATAACCCACTTTACTATAGGAATTTAGAGACAGCAGCCTTGCAAACGATGAGAAAAAAGCGAGCGATTCCCCGAATACTCTTCATAAAGTAACTTTACCAACGAAAGCGCACTGAAAATGGGAGTAATTACGCTCAAGTTCGGAAAGAATTCCTCCTTTTTCATTTCCGATATATCAGAGTCGCCACATCACAATGTGGAATTTACCGGTCACTTTTCCAATGAGCAATACTCGAGATCTACCCTTTTTCTCCGATTTTTGAATGCCCGCTTTAGTCCACAAAATCGCCGCAGTCATAGTAAAGCCTCTATTTTCTCGTTCAATCGCGGCAATTTGTCGCAGTTTGATGATTATATTTAGCTCGTGAGAAATGCACAGATGTGCAGAGTTAATCATAAGGAAAAAATTATCAGCGCTGTATTCCTACTTGTGCGATGGGTGCATTTGGCTCATTTTTAACTTCCCGATTATCCAAATTTTAGGCGGTACTTGAAAAAATCGCGAAAGAAGAGGATGGAGAATCAAGCTCATCAAATCTGCTCTTACTTTTCCAATGAAAGTACCATTTCATAATCGTGCTTTACGAACTGCTTTTTCTCTTCATAGAACCATCTCATAAATACAAACAAATCCTAAAATAAATATAATATAATCTGCGCTCCATTTTCACATTTTCATCATATATTTTACATCAGTTATAAATCACACTATTTACAGTTCACTCCATATATTATCCATATATATTCGCCACATTCCCGGTAAAATTAAGGAGCGGCACAACAACCCGCCCACTCAATTCCGGATTGCTTTCCCGCGCACATACTGCTATAATGAGCCCGCATGGTACAACAGGTAGCAGATGTAACCGAGGTTCTTCACTCCATTTTCGGCTTCGAAAGCCTGCGAGCAGGACAGGATGCCGTCGTGCAGGCCATCATGTCCGGTCGCGAGGCACTGGCCATCATGCCTACCGGAGGAGGAAAGTCACTCTGCTACCAGCTCCCGGCTCTTTGCCGAGAAGGGCTAACTGTTGTCGTCAGCCCTCTGATCGCGCTCATGAAAGATCAGGTGGATGCCCTGCAGGCTCGCGGAATCCCGGCGGCAGCGGTTAACTCATCGCTCAGTGCAGATGAGTACCGACAAGTGATGAGCGCCCTGCGCTCCGGAGAACTGCGGCTGATCTATGTTGCGCCTGAACGATTTGGACAGGAAGGTTTTATGAACCTGCTGCGCGGCGTGCAAGTCAGTCTGCTGGCCATTGACGAGGCGCACTGTCTGAGCCAGTGGGGACACGACTTCCGCCCGGACTATCTGCGCTTGGGTCATGTACGCAGGGATCTGGGCTATCCGCAGACGATTGCCCTGACCGCCACGGCTACGGAACATGTGCGGCAGGATATCCTAAACACACTGCAACTCAATGAGCCGGCTGTCATCATCAGCGGATTCGAGCGCCACAATCTCGACTTCGCCATCACCCATTGCGAAAACCGACAGGCCAAGTTCGAACGCATACGCAAAATCATCGACAAATGGAAAAAGGGCATCATCTACTGCTCCACCCGCAAAAACGTCATGACCGTCTTCGATGAAATCAACGGCTGCGGATCCACAGCAGTAGCCTACCACGCAGGCATGACCGACGAGGAACGCGAATTCTCGCAGAACGCCTTTATCTCCGGGCGCGCCGATGTCGTGGTCGCCACGAATGCCTTTGGCATGGGAATCGACCGCGCAGACGTGCGATTTGTCATCCATTTTGAGATCCCCGGCAGCGTGGAAGCCTATTATCAAGAGGCAGGTCGCGCCGGCCGCGACGGCGAGCTCTCCGTCTGCGAACTGCTCTTCAACCACGCTGATCTAAAGACCCAGGAATTCTTCTTTGAAGGAAGTAATCCCTCCATACAGACCATCCGCAGCGTCTATAACCTGCTGCGCTCACGCTCCAACTCTGCCGGAGAGCTCCAGATGACCATCGACCAGATGGGAGCCGAACTGGGAAAGGAGGTGAACCCCATGGCCGTCGGCACCGCCCTCTCTGCCCTCATTCACGCAGGAGCCATCACTCGCACCGACGTCCCGGGCAGCAACACCAAGCTCACACGCCTCACCAATCCCGCTACGCCCTTCGCCGCCCTTCCCATCGATGTGAACGCCATCGAGGAAAAAGCTCGCCGCGATCACCAGAAAATCGAGGCCATGACCCGCTATGCTTACAGCGTCGGTTGTCGGCAACGATGGATTCTCTCCTACTTCGGAGAATCTGCCGAGGATGACTGTGGCCACTGCGACGTCTGCAACGCGGAAGCCCCCGACGATGCTGAAGACATCACCGGCGAAAATCTCACCATTGTCCGCAAAGCCCTCGCAGGCGTGGCGCGCGCCAGCAGGCGCCTACCCGATGGCTCTTGGCAAGGCATCTTCGGACGAGCCAAAATCACCGACATGCTGCGCGGTTCCCAGCGAGCCGGCTTACCTACTCAGCTCACCCGGCTGAGCACCTACGGGCTCCTCTCCGACCTTACCAATGCCAAACTACGCGCCCTCTTTCGCTCGCTGCAAGAAGGTGGGCTCATCACTACCACAGGAGGAGAGCTACCCCTCATCACACTCACCACCAAAGGAGAGCAAGTCATGAAGGAGCAAGAACCCGTGCGTCTTTCCACCAGGATTTGGGGGCAAGGGGCGCCCAAAAAACTCCGCACCTCTACCCTCAAGAGGCGCAGCGAGCGCGTGCTGAACACCATGCAACTCGGTCGCATGGACAAAACCCTCTACGAGCACCTCGCAGAACTCCGCCGAGACCTCGCAGCAGAGTTCAGCATGCCCGTCTACCGCGTACTCAACACAGAAACCCTACGCGCCCTTGCCACCATTAAACCCACTACCTTCGAGGCAGCGACCCGCCTCAAAGGAGTCGGTCCATGGGCAAAACAACATGTCCTGCGAGCCTTCGTGGAATTGATTCAGGATTACGAGGAAGAGTGAGGGGATATTTACACCACCAATTCAGCGCGAGATATCCATAGGGGCATTCTTCTGAGAACATCGGACTCTATATGTACCAGCCGGAGCTTCGCCACCTCTGACTCAGTAAAAAAGCCATTAAATGAGTCGAGAGTTTCTTTCATATCTTCTGAACACTTCCTCGCAACCCATTATATTCCATTATTTCGTTAAAACAGAAAATTATAATATATACAGGTCATGTATAGAATAACATATATTCATTTTCAATAAATGGCTAAAATCATATTTATAGAATATTGGCACCATCTAATTGATTATATATATGGATCCTGAAAGGTTCATCCCATGACAGCATCGGCTCGCAATGCCTAAAGCAAAGCGAGCCGACTAAAAATGTTGTGTAACTACTCCTTACCTTCTTCCGAGGCGGTCGAGCTGGGCCGCGGCATCGGCGTGGCCGGTGGCTGCGGCAAGTTCGAGGAAACGAACAGCTTTGCGGCGAGTGAGGGAGTGCAGAGAGGAGTCGACGGAGAGGAGGTAGCGAGCGTAGTCGTAGTGGTGCTCGGAACTGGGGAAGCCGGAAACAAGCGAGCGGTAGAGGGAGTCGAGTTCCGCTCGATCGTCCTCGGAATTGCGCTTGTTCAGGAGAGAGATGAGGGTGCAGAGGGGCTGCTCAAGATCGTAAACGTTCACGACCTCGTGAAGCCAGTTGATGGCACGATCATCATCGCCTACAGAAAGGTAATAGTCAGCAAGGGCACAAAGAGACTCGGGATCCTCAAGCTCAGCAGCCTTCTGCCAGCAAGCAACGGCTATCTGGAGATCCTGAGGGCAGCCATCGGTACCTTGAGCATGCGCCTTGGCACAGGTGCGGAGTTTTTCGATAAGCTCCGTATAGGCAGCGATGTAGGCATCGTCATCTTCGTAGAGCGAGTAATCAATTTCGGTAGCAAGCAGAGAGGCGGCGTCCATACTCATATACTCTACAACATAACAGTTCATTGTACAAGAAAAAACTACGATCGGAGCATTTTTGACGCCAGAAATGATTTCGAATGTTGGCAGGAATACGATTGACAGAGGGAGCAGATCCGTGATATAAGATAGATATTCAAAGGGAGGGCGATTGGTTCTGTGGTATTTCTCTCCTTCATCCCGAAGTTCATTTTTTCATGAACAAACAGTTACCGCTCGCTATCTAACCTATACTCATCCCACATTTACAAGCCATGTCACATCTCCACACTTACGCTGCTACTACCTTCGCCGCCATTGCTGCCGTAGCACTGGTTCAACCCGCACACGCCAGCGCAGCATCGAGCCGCAAACTGGTGAATGAAATCATCGCTCATGCAGAGAATGTGACTGAAAATACGGAGCAACTATCGGAACACGCCACCACTCAAGTTGCAGGGATGATCTGCCCCTGCCTGGTTTCTGCCATCGTGAAAAAAACAACAACATTGCAGAAACTCGCGAACGACACCGGGCTGACAAAGAAGGATGCTAAACGACTGGAGAGCAAGGTAAAATCCCTTAACCAGCGCACAAGTGCAGCCGTGGATCGGATTCTGGAGACAGATGTGAATGATCTGCCGCAGTGCGTGAAATCCGCGCTCATCATTCTGGCCTATGGCTGTGCTCCGGATGACTTGGAGGAACATGAGAAGGTGGTGGAGGCTTTCCGTCAGTCGGTGATATCTGCGATGGAAAACATGCTCTTGCTGCTCAAGAACATAGAGGACGAGGAGTCTGCCGAGGGGCTGACGAGCATAGTTGTGAAGCTCGATTACCACCTGAACGTAATCACAGACTATATGGAGGAGCTGGATGAGTCGGCATACGAGGAGCTGATTGAGGAACTGGGAGATTTGGGGGGACAGGTGTTCGCCGCTATGAGAGACCTGCGAGGAGAGAGTTACTTCGACAACTCCGAATTGCGAAAGTTCTGCGAGAATCGCCTCAACTGAGCCGGGGCTAAATCTGATATTGAGGGCGACCGGAAGTCTCGCCTCCATTCGATAATTGCGCCACTGCAACGGATGCTTGCAGTGGCGCAATAGTGACAAGGTGCTTGCCAAGAGCACCTTGTGATGGTTTGAGCTTACATTTGCTGCTCAGCAAGGGTATCGCAGGTGCAGCAGAAGTTGCGGTCGCCCCAAGCGTTCTCCACACGGGAGCAGGACGGCCAGAACTTGTGCAGACGCTGACAGGCAGCGGGATAAGCAGCCTGAGCACGAGTGTAGGCGTGGTTCCACTCATCGGCGGTGACAGCCAGAGCGGTATGGGGTGCGTTCACCATAACGTTGTCATCGGCCGGCACGCTGCCATTGGCCACAGCCTCCATTTCTCCATGGATGCCGATCATGGCATCGATGAAGCGGTCGAGCTCGTACTTGCTCTCGGATTCGGTGGGTTCGACCATGAGGGTGTCATGCACGGGGAAGCTCATGGTGGGGGCGTGGAAGCCGTAGTCCATGAGTCGCTTGGCCATGTCATCCACAGAGAGGTGGCTCTTGCGGAGCATGATGGTGGTGTCGAGGATGCACTCATGAGCGACCAGACCATTAGCACCGGCGTAGAGGGTCGGGAAGTGGTTCTCGAGGCGCTTGGCGATGTAATTTGCATTGAGGATGGCCATCTGCGAAGCACGCTTGAGGCCCTCGAAGCCCATCATGGCGAGGTACATCCAAGTGATGGGGCAGATGGCGGCCGAACCATACTCTGCCGAGGAGACGGCAGACTGGGTCTGTCCCTCATTGCTGATGTGACCGGGGAGATAGGGGGTGAGGTGCTCGGCACAGCAGATGGGACCTACGCCGGGACCGCCGCCGCCGTGGGGCATGGCGAAGGTCTTGTGCAGGTTGAGGTGGCAGACGTCCGCACCGATGGTACCGGGATTGGTCAGACCGCACTGGGCGTTCATATTGGCGCCATCCATGTAGACCTGACCACCATTCTCGTGGACGATGCGGCAGAGATCGGCCACGCCGCTCTCGTACACGCCATGAGTGGAGGGATAGGTCACCATGAGAGCGGCCAGGTTGTCGCGGTGCTTCTCTGCCTGAGCCTTGAGGTCGGAGGCATCGATATTGCCGAGCTCATCGCACTTGACGGGTACGCAGGTGAAGCCGGCCATGGCAGCCGAGGCGGGATTGGTGCCGTGTGCGGAATTCGGGATGAGACAGACGTTGCGGTGGCCCTCGCCCTGAGCTACCTGGTAGCGGTGGATGGTGAGCAGGCCGGCGAACTCACCGGCGGCGCCGGAGTTCGGCTGCAGGGAGACACCATGGAAACCGGTCACAACGGCGAGCCACTGCTTGAGCTGCTCAAGCATGGCACGCATGCCCTGGCACTGATCCGCAGGCGCGAAGGGGTGCAATTCGGTCACTCCGGCCCAGGTGATGGGCATCATGATCGCGGCGCAGTTAGCCTTCATGGTGCAGGAGCCCAAGGGGATCATAGCCTCATTGAGCGCGAGATCTTTGCACTCAAGTGTGTGGATGTAGCGCATCATCTCCGTCTCAGAATGGAAGGAGTTGAAGCAGGTCTCGGTGCAGAAGCTGCTGCTGCGATTCCACTCAGCGCCCCAAGCGGGAGCTGCGGGGACATCTGCTGCCGGCAAGCCCATAGCGCCGCAGAGAGCAGTCAGGTCCTCGGAGGTCGTTGTCTCATCGAAGGAGACGGAGATGGTGTCGGCGTCCACCTTGCGGATGTTGTAACCGGCGGCAAGAGCAGCGGCGACGAGCTCGTCAGCCTTGCCGGGAGTGCTCACGGCCACGGTGTCGAAGTAAGTGGCAGCAGGTACACTATAGCCGGCGGCTGTGGCTGCGGCGGCGAATCCGGCGGCCAAGCGAGCCGCAGTGGTGGCAACATTCTTCAGACCTTCGGGCCCCTGGTACATGGCGTAGAAGGTGCAGAGCAAAGCAGTGAGCACCTGTGCCGTGCAGATGTTGGAGGTAGCCTTCTCACGGCGGATGTGCTGCTCGCGGGTCTGAAGAGCCAGACGATATGCGGGCTTACCATCGCGGTCAATGGATTTACCGATGTATCGACCGGGCAGTTTTCGCTTGAGGGCATCCGTACAAGCCATGTAGGCAGCAGCGGGACCGCCATAACCCATGGGAATGCCGAAACGCTGCGTGGTCCCCACGCAGACGTCAGCCCCGAAGTTTCCGGGCTCCTTCAGTACGGTGAGAGCCAGGAGGTCGGCGGCTACGCAGCACAGTACCTTTGCAGCGTGGCACTTCTCGAAGAAAGCCGTGTAATCCTCAACGGCACCCAGATTATCGGGGTACTGCACCAGCACACCGGCCAATGTGGGGACAGAAGCAGGGTCGAAGCTCTTCCAGTCTCCGACAATGAGTTTCACCCCGGTCGTCTCACAACGGGTGCGAATAACATCAATAGTCTGAGGGAAACAGGTATCCGCCACGAAGAAGGTGTCGCTCTTGCGCTTCTCGCTCACGCAAAGATGTACGGCCTCAGCAGCGGCGGTTCCCTCATCAAGCATGGAGGCATTCGCAATAGGCAGACCGGTCAGACCGGCAATCATTGTCTGGAAGTTCATGAGCACCTCCAGACGCCCCTGCGCGATCTCGGGCTGATAGGGAGTGTAGGCGGTATACCAGCTGGGGTTTTCGTAGACGTTACGCTGGATGACCGCAGGCAGGAAGGTGCCGTAATAGCCCTGGCCAATAAGACTGCGGACAGGTTTGTTGGCAGAGAGCATCTGCCGAAGCGCGTCGAGCGCCTCCTGCTCAGCCATGGGAGCGGGAAGATCGAGCGGAGCTTTCAGGCGGATATCAGCAGGAACGATAGCCTCTGTCATGGCCTCCAGAGAATCGAAGCCGATGGCGGTCAGCATGGCTGCTGTATCGGCTGCATTCGGCCCAATGTGGCGGGGAATGAAGGATGTCTGTGCAGTAAGCATGGTAATCGAAAAAAAATCTGAAAGTCAGAAAAAGAGGCAAAGCCTTGCGGGGGCTTAAACAGGGTGAGATCCCCTGCTCTGCACCACCTGCAAGGCTTTGCGGCGTTACTTACTTGTTGCAGAAGTCGGTGTAGGCGGCGGCATCCATAAGCTCATCGAGCTCGGCCGCATCGTCCAACTTGATCTTGCAGATCCAGCCGGCGCCGAAGGCATCGCTGTTGACTGTGTTGGGCTCAGCATCCAATGCCTCGTTCACCTCTACGATCTCGCCGGAAACGGGAGTGTAGATGTCGGAGGCAGCCTTGGTGGACTCTACAGCACCTATGCTGTCCTCCTTGGCGAAGGTGTCGCCCACGGAGGGAAGATCTACATAAACGACCTCACCCAGTTCTGCCTGGGCAAAATCGGTGATGCCGAGGGTCACCACGCCGTCCACGGCGGGGCTGATCCATTCGTGCTCGGAGGAATACTTGTAATCAGCGGGATTGCTCATAGTATGTTTATAATGTCAGGGGTTATTTCTTGAGGAAAGGCTTCTTAACGATGACGGCAGGAACGGTCTTGTTACGTACGATGACGTTCACTTCCGTACCAACCTTGCAGTGAGCGGCAGGGACATAAAGCATGGCTATACCCTTGCCCAGCGAGGGGGAAAGCACACCACTGCAGATGGAGCCCAAGGGTGTACCGTCGGGCAGCTGAACTTCGTAGCCATGGCGAGGGGGAGCCCCCTTGCCGATGTACTCGATAGCCACGAGGGCAGTGGGACGACCGGCAGCCTTCTGCTCACGCAGCACATCCACGCCTATGAAGTCCTTGGTCAGGTCGCAGCACCAGGACAGACCTGCCTCCAGCGGAGTTTTCTCCGGGGAGAGGTCGGAACCATTAAGGGAGTAGCACATCTCCAGGCGCAGGCTGTCGCGAGCCCCCAAACCACAGGGCTGAGCCCCGCAGGCAATGGACTTCTCGAACCACTTCACGCCCTGTCCGGCGGGGCAGAAGAACTCAAATCCGTTCTCACCGGTATAGCCGGTGCGGCAGACGATGCAGGAATCGCCATCGGCCTCGAACTGCAGAATGCCGTTGCGAACGGGCAGCTCCACACCGGGGCACATCTTGGCGAACACCTCCTCGCTGTTCGGGCCCTGAATAGCCAGACCAACGTAGTCATCGCTCTTGTTCACGAGGGAGATTCCCTCAGGCTTGCGGGCAGAGAGCCAAGCGTAGTCCTCATCGATCATGCTGGCATTCACTACAACAAAGAAGTCATCCTTGGCAACCTGGTAAATGATGAGGTCGTCTATCACACCCCCCTTCTCATTGAGCATCATGGAGTACTGCCCCATGCCATCCACAAGCTTGCCAAGATTGTTGGTGAACATGCCGTTGAGCCACTCGGTGGCACCTTCACCACTGACGAGGAACTGCCCCATGTGGGAGATATCGAACACACCGCAATCGGTGCGTACGGCATTGTGCTCAGCTAATATACCTGCATACTGCACCGGCATATTCCAACCGGCGAAGGGCACCATCTTGGCTCCGAGATCCACGTGCTTATCGCACAGCGGCGTGCTCTTGATCGATTCTTCGGCGTTCATGTGGGCGGTATTATACGCCCGCATAAGGGAAAGTCAAGTACGGAGAATGCTTTTTCCTGTCACTTATCAACAACGGGTACGATCAATCCCATTTCCTCCTCAGCTTCCTTAGTTTTCGCACGTGGCTCCATCACTTTTTCTAGACTCCTGAATTTCATACTTGGTTATATCACATTATTTTAATATAGTTTAAACGACTCACATCACACAGGATCCCCATCGCCATGAAACGCACGCTCCTCCTCCTCGCTCTAATCCAGGGTCTTCTCCCCGCACACGCAGCCCAGGGAGACGTAATCACCCCGGACACAAAAACGATATATACCATTGATGGCAAAATCATTGCATGCGGCACAAACCTCAGCGATCTGCTCCGCATTACGACCTCTGAGAACTACACCGGCTATCGGCTTATGTACAGCAATGAGGCACTCAGCCTCATCATCCCCGAACCTACCACCGTCACCCTCTCCCTGCTCGCCTTGGCGAGCCTCGCCACACGCCGCCGCAGAAAATAAGCCCCTCATAAATCATAACACGGATTTCCACCCGGCAATTCAGTAAATTAGGTTGACCGACAGGCAGCCATGAGCTATAGTGTGGACATGGCAGAGTGGTTGCAGAAAATGTACGGCACTATATCGCAGTCGATCGGGATGGGATGGCTGGCATTTGCCTTCTACATCATTGTCGGCTGGGTGGCCAGTATGGGGCTGGGGCGCTTGCAGCGCAAGATTGATTGCACCCGTCGGGAGCAACGACAGGTTTTCACCCTGCTTTGCAAAATAGCCAAAGGGATTATCTGGGCACTAGTGCTGATACAGGGGCTACGCGGAGTAGGGGTGGATGTCGTTGGCATACTCGGAGCCGCAGGTGTGGCGGGTGTCGCGATCGGCTTCGCCTCACAGACCGCGCTCAGCAACCTCATCAGCGGCGCGTTCCTGGTGAGCGAGCGTAGTTTCCGCATGGGAGATTACATTCAGGTGGGCAGCGAGGAAGGAACAGTGGAGAGCATCAACCTGCTCTCGGTCTACCTGCGCCGATCTGACAACACGCTCGTGCGCGTACCCTGCGAAATGCTGATCAAAACCCCGGTTCGCAATCTCACCGGAGCAGCGCTCCGTCGCATTGACCTCGACCTCGGGGTGGACTATACCAGCGATCTGACACGAGTGAAAGAGATCATCATGAAGGTGATCGAGGAGCGACCGCTGCTCATGACAGATCCCGCCCCCATCGTCACCTTCAGCGGATTCGGAGACAGCGCGCTCAACCTGCACATCGGTGCCTGGTGCGAGACGGGGGTATACCACTCTGTGCGCTACGAGTTCGCAACCGCCCTGCTGGAGGCCTTTGCAGCAAATAACATCAACATCCCCTTCCCCATCCGCGCCATCACAAAGTACCGGTCCACGGACTGAGGCACCATCCGCTCTACTGCCCATCACCTGCCCGGCAGCAGCCGCATACTCGGCAAACAAGCCTATTATTCCTCGATGTCTCGATAAACAACATAAAAAAAAACAAGCCCGAAAACTTGGTACTTTACTTAGCGTGCTCAATATGCTACAATCGCCCCGTTATGGATTTAGAGCAACGCGAAATCAGTGCAGCAACCATCAGCCCGTACTTCGAGGAGTACTTCGGTCACAAACCTACTGTGGTCTCAGCCTCTCCGGGACGCGTCAACCTGATCGGTGAGCATACTGACTACAACAACGGCTTCGTACTGCCGATGGCCCTCAACAACATCAATGTTGTGGCCGTGGCACCCTCCCCCACCGGTATGCACCGCTGGATCGGCTCCCTCGGAGACACTATGGTTGAAATCGACCCTGTAGATGTCACCAAGCCCGGTGATCCCTTCTGGAGCAACTATGTGCGCGGTGTCATCTGCATGCTCGAGCGCCGCGGCGTGAAGATCCCCGCCGTGGATATGCTGATCGACTCAAATGTTCCTCGCGGCGGAGGTTTGTCCTCCAGTGCCGCTTTCGAAGTGTCGGTCTGCACGGCTCTGGCAGCCCTCTGCAATGTGGAGATCTCCCCTACTGACCGAGCGCTCATCGGTCAGTCCACGGAGCACGAGTTCGTCAACGTTCCCTGCGGCATCATGGATCAGTTCATCTCAGCCAACGGCAAGGAAGGGCATGCTCTCATGCTCGACTGCAAAGATCTCAGCTACAAGCACATCCCCATGACGGATCCGAACGTGAGCGTGCTCGTCATCGACTCCGCAGTCAAGCACTCTCTGGCAGATGGAGGTTATGCAGCCCGCCGCAAGAACTGTGAGGATGCCTGCGCCATCCTTGGAGTACCCACCCTCCGCGAAGCCACCCTCGAGATGCTCGAGGAGAAAAAGGCAGATCTGGGTGACCTGTGCTACCGCCGAGCCCGCCACGTCATCGGTGAGAACCTGCGCGTGGGGGCCTTTGCCACAGCCCTGCAGAATGGTGACTGGGAGGCCGCCGGAGTAGCCATGCGCAGCTCGCACGACTCCCTGAAGAACGATTTTGAAGTTTCCTGCGCTGAGGTGGATACCCTCGTCAGCCTGGCAGATACCATCCCCTCGGCAGCCTCCGTGTATGGCGCCCGCATGACGGGTGGCGGTTTCGGTGGCTGCATCGTTGCACTGGTGAAGAGCGAAGACGTGGAAAAGGTTGCCAAGGAAATGATCGAGGCCTATCGTGCTACGCTGGGGATCGAAACCACCTATCTTGTAACCCGCCCGGGTGAAGGTGCCCGCGTGCTCTGGAAAGCTTAACCCGAGAATAACACATGAAACATATTCTGACGACACTGAGCGCCCTTGCGCTCCTGGCTATGGGCGCCAACGCCCAGGATGCCGCTGCCGCCATTGAGCCCGATGTACTTCCCCTGTGGGAGATGATCGTGTTCTGCGTGGTGGTAGTTGGCGTAATCGCGCTGGGCATCTGGAAGTCCGGCGATTCCGGCGAAGCCCCTGAGGGCGGAGAAAAGAAAGAAAAAGGTGCAGCCGACTACTTCCTGGCGGGTCGCGGTCTGAGCTGGTGGCTGGTGGGCTTCTCCCTGCTGGCAGCCAACATCTCCACCGAGCAGTTCGTGGGCATGAGCGGTCAGTCTGCAGACTGGTTGGGACTGGCCATTGCCGGTTATGAATGGCTGGCAGCCATCGTACTGGTGGTCGTTGCGTTCACCTTCCTTCCCATGCTGCTCAAGCGCGGCGTTTTCACCATTCCGCAGTTCCTGGAGGAACGCTTCAATGGCGTAGCTCGAGTGACCATGGCTCTGGTGAACCTCATCATCCTGGTGGGTGTGCCGACCGCAGCCGTGATCTATGCCGGCGCCAGCGTGGTATCTGTTTACTTCAACCTGAACCTGACCGTAGGCTGCCTGATTATTGCCGGTGCTGCTACGGTGTACGTCTATGTGGGTGGTCTGAAGGCCTGCGCCTGGACCGACCTCATCTGGGGTGCAGCCCTGATTGTGGGTGGTGGAGTGGTTGCCTACTATGCCATCATGGCTCTGGGAGCCTTCCAGACCCTACCGGAGAACGTGACAGCCACGGCCGTCAGCACGGCCAACACGAGCGCCGACGCTCTGGCCTCCACCGGCTCCCAGTTCTGCGATGGTCTGAACCGCATGGCAAACCTGAATGCCGGCGAAGTCAGCGGGGCTACCAACGGCATCGGCGGCAAGCTGCACATGATGCGCGAAGCCTCCGACCCCGTCATGCCGTGGACAGTTTATCTGCTGGGTCTGTGGATTCCCAACTTCTTCTACTGGGGTCTCAACCAGTACATCATGCAGCGCACCCTCGCCTCCAAGAGTCTGGAGGAAGGTCAGCTGGGTATCGTATTCGCAGCATTCCTCAAACTGCTCATTCCCTTCGTGGTCATCATTCCCGGCATCCTGGCCTACAACCTGTACCGCGATGACCTGGCGCTCAAGGCCGACACCAATGCCACCACCATCATTCAGGCCGCTGAATCTACCGGTAAGAAGGTGATTTACGATATCTCTGCCAGCCGTTTCATCCGCCCGGATACCACAGCTTCTTCCGTTGACTATGTGAAGAAGAACCTCACATCAGCAGGTGCGGCAGACAAGATCGCAGAGGTGGATGCCAAGGCCGCCGAACTGGCTGCACTGCCGGCCTCCGACATTGCCGCCCGCGAGGCTGTAGCCAAGCAGATTCTGGCCATTGACAAGGAGGCTACCAAGGCCGCTCGCGTCAGTGCCGATTTCACCGTGACCACCACTCTGGCTGCCTATCAGTACGACTACGCCTTTGCCACCCTGCTGCGCAAGCTGCTGCCGGGTACCGGTTGGGCTTGGTTCATACTGGCTGCTCTTTTCGGTGCAGTAGTGAGCTCCCTGGCCTCCATGCTCAACTCCGCCTCCACCCTGTTCACAATGGACATCTACAACAAGGCTCGCGAGGTAGCCGGCAAGCCAGCCAGCTCCTCTCAGCTGGTGGGAGTGGGCAAAGTGGCCACACTGGTCTGCGCCGTCATCGCCACGGTCATCTCCCCCTTCCTGGACAACCCTGCGTTCGGTGGCATCTTCACCTTCATCCAGGAGTTCCAGGGCTTCCTGAGTCCGGGTGTGCTGGCAGTGTTCATCTTCGGATTCTTCGTTCCCAAGTGTCCGCGCTTCTTCGGCTGGCTGGGCATCCTGCTGGGTGTTGTATTCTTCGCAGCCTTCAAGTGGCTGCCCTTCCTCGGACTGGCTGACCAGAGCTTCCTGAACCGCATGGGCTTCTCTCTCATCGGCGTGTGCTTGGTGGGTATCATCCTCACCATCGTAAACGCGGCCCGCGGCGGCGAGGCAGTAATTCTCGAAGACAAGGGCATCATCGAGATGAAGACGTCCGGTCGTGCCAAGTTCTTCGGCGCAGCCGTTGCCATCCTCACCATTGCTCTTTATATCATCTTCTGGTAAAGAGGAGATATTCAGAACCATTCATCCATTGCAAAGCGCGCTGGCGTACTCACGTCAGCGCGCTTTCTGTCATACTTGTCAAACAGTCGGCCCTGTGCTATACTCTGCCCATGGACATCCCCCCACATGCCAACCAGGAAGATCTGGAGCACCTGCTCAGCAGCGAGATCCGCCACAGCCTGCACCAAATGGCGCTCACCGGGGTACTGCTGAGCCCCTTCTGCTACATGCGTTGCCTGTTAAATCCGCTGTGGGTACTCGGTCTAAGAACTCAGGGAATTTTCGTCACGGCCATCTTCGGCTGCTATGTGGGCTGGCTCTATGTGGACGGAAAAGCCGAGGCCGGCGAGACGGCTTTGCTGTGGTGGGCCGTGTGGGCTGCAACCATGCTCATCATCCACTACTTTCTCTACTCACTCACGGCACTCCGGCTCTACAGGCTCAGTAAAAAAGAACAACAGCCCGGTTCACCCGTCCAAGGCACAACGGAGCCCCGGCAACTAAGCCTTGCCTGGTCAAAATCCGCCGAGGGTTACTGGCAAGCCGGACTTGTGCTGCAAGCCAACCGGCCGGGAATATATGCGCTACGCTGGGAACTGAACGATGGCGCCACAGACATCACCACGCCCGTCGGCTGCACGCCACCTGCCCTCTCACACCTGAGCCGGCAAGCACCCACCACCACACTGACAGAACTGTACCGGCTTGCAACGGGAGCCCATTCCCTCGGTCTGCAACTCTCAAACCGGGACATTCCCCCGCCATCCAACTGCATGCTGACACAGTTGAACGACCGGAGCTGAGCCGAGGTCAGCTTTTTCACTTGACGCGACAGATGACAGAGAGTAAAGTGGGTACATGAGATTCCCCCTGTCACTGGGAGGCCTGTTCCCGCTACTCCTAAGCCAGTGTACCACCTGCCCTGCCGACTTCCGGGCAGTTCAGGCTCCTGCACCCATCCTGAGAGCGGCACAGGTAAACGAGCTCAGTGACTGCCAAGTCAGACACTACGGCACCACACTATTGGCACATGCGCCTGATTTGGCCGTAGCAGAGGCCCTGCTGGCACGAGGGGCTCAACCCAACGGCAAAATCATCGAAAATCAGACTGTCCATGAGGGTACCGCTCTACTGTACACCCGAGACAACGCCACCATCATCGCGCTGTCCCGAGCCGGGGCTGATGTAAACCGCCTGAGCGGATCGGAGCGCCATACCCCCCTCTGCAACGCCGCGGCTGAGGGTGACCTGAGCCGCCTGAACACCCTTTTGGCGATCGGAGCCGATCCGAACCGCATGGATTCCCGCGCGGCCAGTCCGCTCTATCTGGCAGCCCAAAGCCGGCATGCCGGAGCCTGTCAGCAGCTACTCCGGCGGGGAGCCAATCCCGACATCGGAAGTATGGAA
Source organism: Akkermansia sp. (assembly GCA_045545975.1). Lineage (GTDB taxonomy): Bacteria > Verrucomicrobiota > Verrucomicrobiia > Verrucomicrobiales > Akkermansiaceae > Akkermansia. The sequence goes on along the minus strand of JAZQCA010000055.1, from coordinate 25,130 downwards.
GAGGGAGCCTCACCCCTAATCGGAGCCCTCCGTAGCGGCGCACCCCAAGGTACACTCGGAGCCATAGTCACGGAGCTGCTGACCGCCGGAGCCAACCCGCAGCTTGCAGATGCCACAGGTCGCACACCGCTCCACTATGCCCCGGCAGAATTGGTACCCACCCTCACGGCAGCTGGCGCAAGTGTGCATGCCCGCGATCTGGAGGGCCGCACGCCTCTTTTCTACTGCACCACCCCCGCTCAGGCAGAGGCGCTGCTGAACGCCGGCGCTGATATCAACGCCACAGATTACCGAGGTCACACACCCTTCGATATCGTAAGCTCCCCCCAAGTAAAATCCTTCCTCCTCGTCCGCGGAGCCAACAGCGGACATCCCATCTGACCCCATGCCACACCTTCCGAATATCCTCTTATTGCTCAGCCTGACAGTCCTCTCCTCCTGCCAGATGGTGCGTACCGTTTACGATGAAAGCGGCAACGAAGTCGTGGAGCGCGAGGGAGGAGAACGCTCTCTGGAAGACTACATGGCCTCCACCTTCGACAAAGACGTGACCCGCAAGAAAAATGAAGACGGGGTTCCGGAGTCCAGCTCCAACAAAGTGAGCCGCTACCAGAGAGACCTCGACGCCGCCCGCCGCGACACCACCACCTACCAGACAGGCTCCTTCAGCGGCACTCACTCCTTCTCCGGCGGCAGACAAAGCTACAGCGATGCGGGGCGTAGTTTCGATACCGGCACCCCATACTCAGGCACCTTCTCCAGCTCCGATTACAATACCGACCTGCGCCCCGCCTTCATGAGCGATACGCGGGGTGTGTTCAGCCGCGATGAGACATACGGCGTGAGCTCCGCTGACAGATACGAGGCAGATGGTCAAGCACACGACACCTTCGCCACCTCCAGCACCTTTGCAACAGACTATAGCGACATCTCGCGTGATACCGCCAGCGGCTACTACGAAAGCAGAAAAAATAAATTCGGCAAGCCCCGCATCATCAGCCATCGCGAATATTACCGCCGCACCATTCAGGAGACTCGCTCCATGCTCGGCCGAGACGAAGAACCGGAAGAATAAGAAGCGCCGCATATTCCGGCGCGACGAGTGGCAAATTCCGTTACCTTCGGAGTTTTCCCTTGACTCAACAGAGAGAAAATGGTAGTAGTAGGGCTGCCATGACCATCTCACAAACACTTGCAACAGCAGCAGCGTTAACTATGGGGCTGCTCTCAATGGTTCAAGCTACGGACGATCGACCGAACATCCTGTTCATTATCTCTGATGATCACAGCACCAATGCGCTGGGCAGCTGTGAGAAAGACAGCCCCGTCCCCCTCCCGGGCTTCCGGCGTCTGGCTGATGAAGGCATGGTCTTTGACCGGGCATACTGCGCGAACTCCCTCTGCGGACCATCCCGCGCCTGCATGCTCACCGGGCGACACTCTCACAACAACGGGTTCCTCTACAACTACGGCGGCCCTGCCTTCAACGGCGATCAGCCCACCTATCCCAAAATGCTGCAAAAAGCGGGCTACCAAACGGGAATAGTCGGCAAATGGCACCTCATCTCCCGCCCCACAGGCTTTGACTCCTGGCAGGTATTCCCCAGCCAAGGTGACTACCTGAACTCCACCTTCCTCTCGGCAGGACCTAACGGCAGCACCCGCTCCAACCGCCTGCGTGGCTATGTAACCGATGTCGTCACCAATATGGCCATCACCTGGATGGAAAGCCGTGACCGCAGCAAACCCTTCGCACTCATCGTTGGCCACAAGGCCCCACACCGCAACTGGCTGCCGGCAGTCCGCCACCTCGACCTCATCAAGGAACAGGTTGCCCGGATGACTCCCCCTGCCACCCTGCACGATGACTGGAGCAACCGTCCCGAATTCCTGCGCCACAACCGCCAGAGCGTAGCCTGGGACCTCTGCAACTGGAATGACAACCACCTCGTCTACAACAGAATCCCCTTCGACGTCATGAAGGAGATCATCCCGGTCGGGCAGCTCCGCAACAAGATTAAGAATGGTGAATTCAAAGGGCAAATCCCCGCTGACTTCAACATAGACAAACACACCCCGCTCTTTGCACCGAAAACAAATCTCGGGTGGAACACAGACTGGATAGAACCCGGGCTGCAAGCAGTCTACCGCAACTTCTACAATCAGCGCACGGATGAGTTCGTTGCGAACTTCCGCGCCGGGAAGTACAAGACCCAGAAGGACATGACCGAGCAGCGCTGGCGCTGGTACATGGAGGACTACCTCGGCTGCATCCTCTCGCTGGATGAATCCATCGCCACCCTGCTCGACTACCTGGACAGATCCGGACTTTCGGAGAACACGCTGGTCATCTATGTCGGCGACCAGAGCTTCTACCTCGGTGAGCATGGACTGTACGACAAGCGCTGGATCTTCGAAGAGTCCATGCGCATGCCCCTCGTCATGCGCTGGAAAGGGCGCATACCTGCCGGGACCCGTAGCCAGGCCATGGTGCAAAACATCGACTACGCCCCCACCCTGCTGGAAATAACCGGTACAGATACGGAGGAAAACACCCGCACCATGGAAGGCACCTCTCTCGTCCCCCTCTTTGCAACCGGCGAAGCCCCCGAGTTCACCGATCGCCCGCTCTACTACGCCTTCTACGAGCAACCGGGTGAGCACAACGCCCCGCGCCACGACGGAATCCGCACCCGCCGCTACACTTTCGCTCGAATCTGGACCCCGCTGAATGACGAGCGCCGAAGTGGTGTACGCCGCCCCGGAAATGAATGGCTCCTCATAGACAACGAAGTCGATCCCCAGCAAATGACCAATGTCGCGGAAGATCCTGCCTATGCTGATGTCATGAAGGAACTGACGGAAAAGTACCACGCCGCCCGTGCCCTCTATCGCGTGCCTGACGACTGCCCCGGCAGCGGCAACCGCATACCCGATTACCTCCCCTCTTGGGGACCGGGTGAGAACGACAGAATAAAAAACTGAAAAACAATCACCCCTGTTCTTCTCCGTCAATTAGGGAAATCTGTCCTGATAAACGCTTGCCATCTAATACAAAATAATGTAAACTTCCATCAGGAAGCACATGTTCACATGAAAGGTATAGTACTAGCAGGAGGTTCCGGTACGCGCTTGTACCCCATAACCAAGGGAATCAGCAAGCAGCTCATTCCCATTTTCGATAAACCGATGGTGTACTACCCTATATCCGTCCTCATGTTAGCAGGAATCAGGGAAATCCTCATCATATCCACACCTCAGGACTTACCCGCCTTCCAGCGTCTGCTCGGAGATGGCAGTGATTTCGGCGTGCAGTTCTCATACGCCGAACAGGCATCCCCGGACGGACTGGCGCAAGCCTTCATCATTGGTCGCGAATTCATAGGAAATGATGACGTTTGTCTGGTCCTCGGAGACAACATATTTTACGGAAGCGGTTTTACCCGATTGCTGAAGGATGCCGTTCAAACTGCGGCCCAACAGCGTGAAGCCACGATCTTTGCCTACCATGTAGCTGATCCCGAACGGTATGGAGTAGCAGAAATCGGTCAGAACGGCAAATGCCTATCGCTGGAAGAAAAACCGGCTTCCCCAAAATCCAACTATGCAGTAGTAGGGTTGTATTTCTACCCCAATGATGTTCTCAATATCGCTACAGAAATCAAACCCTCCGCTCGCGGAGAACTCGAAATCACATCGGTCAATCAAATATACCTCGCACAACAACGACTGAGAGCCAAAATCATGGGGCATGGCTATGCTTGGCTCGACACCGGCACACACGACTCGCTCTCCGAGGCCTCCACCTTTGTCGAAGTCATCGAAAAACGTCAGGGATTCAAGATTTCCTGCCTGGAAGCCATCGCCTTCCGAAATGGGTGGATCAGCCCGGAGCAGCTCGAAGCCCTCGCAAAACCTATGCTTAAGAACCAGTACGGACAGTACCTTTACAACATCGCTCAACAATATAAGAGCAAGTAGCACCAAAAACATGAAGAATATCCTCATCACCGGAGGTGCCGGTTTTATCGGCTCGCATGTCGTAAGACTCTTCGTCAACAAATATCCGGACTACCACATCATTAATCTGGACGCCCTCACCTACGCCGGCAACCTTGCTAACCTCAAAGACATTGAGACCAAGTCCAACTACACCTTCGTGAAGGCTGACATCTGCGATTTCGAAACGATATGCCGAGTGTTTGAGGAATACGCTATAGACGGAGTAATCCACCTCGCAGCCGAGAGCCATGTAGACCGCTCTATCAGAGATCCTTTCACCTTTGCCCGCACCAACGTGATGGGAACGCTCAGTATACTTCAAGCAGCAAAACATTACTGGGGCAATGACATGAACGACAAGCGCTTCTACCACATCTCCACAGATGAAGTATACGGAGCCCTTGAACTGGACACCCCCGATGGTACTGCCCCCTACGGCAGCGAATTCTTCCGCGAAACCACCAAGTACGACCCACATAGCCCATATAGCGCCTCCAAGGCCTCCAGCGACCACTTTGTGCGAGCCTTTCACGACACTTATGGTCTGCCCACTATCGTCACCAACTGTTCGAATAACTATGGTCCCTACCAGTTCCCGGAAAAACTTATTCCCCTCTTCATCAACAACATTTGCACCGGCAAGCCCCTGCCCGTGTACGGCAAAGGCGAGAATGTGCGCGATTGGCTTTATGTGGAAGACCATGCCCGCGCCATTGACCTCATTTTCCACAAGGGCAAAATTGGCGAAACCTACAACATAGGCGGATTCAACGAGTGGAAGAATATCGATATCGTCAAAGTGCTTATCCGTACCGTTGACCGCCTGCTCGGTAGACAGGAAGGCACGAGCACCCACCTGATTACATACGTCACCGACCGCGCAGGCCATGACCTGCGCTACGCCATTGATTCCACCAAACTCAAGCAGGAGCTTGGCTGGGAGCCCTCCCTGCAATTTGAGGAAGGCATCGAAAAGACTGTACGCTGGTACCTCGATAACCGCGACTGGATGGAAAATATCACCTCCGGGGATTACGAACGGTACTACGACGAGATGTATAAAAACCGCTGATAATTATGCCAGAGCGACATTCAGAACCGATAACAGTTACCTCTCCACTTCTTCCTGATTTGGAAGAATTTCAGGAGCTGTTGGCTGATATCTGGCAGCGAAAATGGCTCACCAACAACGGCCACTACCACAAAGAGCTCGAGAAGGCTCTTGCAGAATATCTCGGCGTCCCGTACATCAGCCTGTTCACCAATGGCACCCTGCCCCTCATCACGGCGCTACAGGCACTTAATCTCACCAGTGGTGAAGTCATCACGACGCCCTACTCCTTCGTTGCCACCACACACGCGCTCATTTGGAATGGGCTGACTCCCGTTTTTGCAGATGTAGACCCCGTATGGGGCAACCTCTCGCCCGAAGCAGTTGAAGCGTGTATAACAGAGCGCACGGTCGCCATCATGCCTGTGCACGTCTATGGCAATCCGTGTGATACAGAAGCCCTGCAACGCATTGCTGATAAACATGGCCTGAAAATCATATACGATGCTGCTCACGCCTTCGGCGTCAAGCAAAACGACCACAGCGTGCTCGAAGCCGGTGATATGAGCACCCTTTCCTTCCACGCCACCAAAGTTTACAACACAGTAGAAGGCGGTGCCCTCGTTTGCCGGACGGCCGAAATGAAACAACGCATCGACCAACTGCGTAATTTTGGATTCACGGGCGAGACTGAGGTGGAAGCAGCCGGTATCAACTCCAAAATGGACGAAATCCGCGCCGCTTACGGTCTCCTCAACCTGCGCCAAGTCGACTCTGCCATAGCAGCCCGCAAACGCGTAGCGGAAGCCTACCGCGCCGAGCTCGCAGATGTTCCCGGCATTCGTTGCCTGCAAGATATCCCCGGAGTGCAGCACAATTACTCCTACTTCCCCATCTATGTGGATGCGGCGACCTATGGCCGCACGCGCGATGAGCTGTACTTTTCCCTGAAGGAGCACGGCATCCTCAGCCGCCGCTACTTCTACCCCGTCATCCCGAACTTCTCCACCTACCGCACCACACTCTCAGCTCGCGCCGCCCACATTCCCACTGCACGTATGCTCGCAGACTCCGTCATCTGTCTGCCGTTGCATCATACACTAACGGATAAAGACATTACAAGAATCATCGATTGTATTTGCTAATTTTCTGAATTATACTCTCCTAAAGGTGTACAATTTACCTCTTATTCTGAGAAAATATTAATTTATTCTCAATTTCATCTTCGCAGTATGTTTTAACAACAATATCAGCGGAAGAAGTAATATAACGGGAATTGTCCGGCATATGCCGTTTGACCGCTGTACATGCCCCAACAATACATTTCCTCCCTACACAAGTATCATCAAAGACTGTAGCATTTAAGCCAATAAAACTTTGTTCGCCGACTGAGCATCCCCCCCCCAACAAAGAACGAGCTCCGAAAAAACAATGCGAACCGACATGTGTGTTTGCACCAATCAACGTATAAGCCATTACCATGATATTGGATTCCAAATGAGCATCATTCTGCACAACGACATAATCATGAATCCAGCAATTATCTCCCCCCAACTTACTCCGAAGAATAGCTGTAGGAGATACAAGATTCGCCATTTTGAACCCATTGGCTTTGCAAAATTCATACACCTGCCGACGGTCCCTATTCAGGTGATTCCAAAGTAGTGCCACAAAGACCTCAAAATCCTTTTCTTTACAATTTTCTCTCAGGGTTTCAAGGTCATACACGGGTAATCCGTGAAAAAAATCCACATTCTTGTAGACAGCATTGACTGCAAATCCCACCACGTCAAACAAATCGTGATAACGAACAAACTCGTACGCATGGGTAGCCGTTTTACTTAACCCCACTATAATCAATTTCTTTTTCATAACTTACGACTACTTATCAGTTCTTGCTTACGAAGAATATTCTTTGCCATCTTCACCATAGGAGGTCCGATGAACTTACCATTTTTCACAGCAACGCCCGCTCCTGCTGCAACCGCATCCTCAGCCAATTGCAACATCTCTGTTGCCCACGCCACCTCTTCGGCAGATGGCGAATAATACTGATGAACCAAAGGCAATTCTTTAGGACTCAATACCAGCATACCTTCAAACCCCAGGTTCTTACCAAGAATCAGATTCTTCTCCAAATCCTCCAAGTCATGCACACGTATATGCACAGTATCAATAGGCAACACTCCACAACTGCGAGCGCCTATGCTAATAAGACTGCGAGCTGTCATAATACTTACCCCCTCATGATCATGTTTACCTTGCATATCGGTTACATAATCCTCGCACCCAAAAGCGACAGCAATCACTCGTTCTGAAGCTGTACAAATTTCCTTGATATTTATGACAGCTCCAGCAGTTTCAATGAGTGGAATTATTTTAAAAGTTCCGATGGGATATCCCTTCTCATACTCAATGGTCTCAAGCAATTTTCCAAAGAAATAAATATCCTGACCACAAGTTGCCTTAGGATACATAAAACCGTGAATACCAGGAATGGTAAGTTGGGTGGCGTCACGCAACAACTCACCACTCTCTCGATCATTAACACGCGGAAAAAGCATTTTACCATTCAAGTCGGAACGGTTTGCAAAAGCAATGATATTATTGCGAGCCGCCTGCTTCTGAGGCGGGGGGACGGAGTCTTCCACATCCAACAATAACACATCAGCATCGCGCCGCACGGCACTGTCCAACAATTTTTGATTATGCGCCGGCACAAACATCAGGCTGCGCATCAGGTAAACCTCATTCATTATATATTATTCTTTTTAACTAAAACATGTCGACGGAAAGAAAGCACGTCTACCCCGTGCTGATTGCTAGCTATAGACTCTACGTAAATAATCCCGCGATCAGGCTTACTCTTACTCTCACGCTTATCCAAAACACGGGTACGTACATAGATAGTGTCGTTTATAAAAACAGGAGCAAGATGCTTCACTTCCTCATACCCCAAATTTGCAATCGCCTTACCACTAATATCCGGTACAGTTATACCCACAGCAAGAGAAAACACTAAAGTCCCCACAACCAACACCTTACCATGTTGATTTTTTCCTGCATAATCTATATTAGTGTGAACGGGGTGATGATTCATGGTGAGGAGAGAGAAAAAATTGTTATCACTCTCAAATATTGTTTTAGAAAGCGAATGATGTATCTCTCCGTCTATCTCAAAATCTTCATAATATAAACCTAAAACCGACCTTTTCATCTCGGAGAGAGAGTCTACATTCTTCTAACTGAAATGTCAAGAAAAATCACATAACGCACATGTATTCTCCTTCACAACTACATCAACATATTCGGATATATTATTTACCATCTTTCGACACTCAACTACATTATCAAACCTCACAATCAGATGACCTATGGCTGCGTTAGCTCCCTTAAAGGCCTGTACTGCCGCCCCGGGTTGTACCAGTAAATCGGATGCAACAATGTGATCCACCAGCTCTTCATGATACACAATTTGCTCCAAAACCCCATTTTTCTCCGAATGAAGCATGATAATCGCCCATGCTCCATCATATGGCTTCTGCTCCACGCCATCGAGAGGCAATCCGACACAAGCCCGAACCGCATTGCCAATGAGATCCACACCGGTAGCCATGCACAAAACCTCTGAAAGCCTGTTTCCTCCGCCGCGAGGAGAAACCTCCATAATATACACCTTGCCGTTAGCTCCCACTCTGGCTTCAATATTAAAAACTCCATTCCTCATTCCCAATAATGACACAAGACGCTGCAACTCCTTTTTCAGTTCTTCTTGCTTATCAGGCTGCATAGTAGAAGGCCAGCTATGGGCAGAGGGCGTATATGGATTAGGCGATGCATGATCGAAGTGTTGATCATCGAATGAGTAAAACTCGAATCGTCCATCAGCCACAAAACTATCGGACCCGGTAGCATCACCTACTTTCTCGATAAACTCCTCCACGATGATGGTGCCACTCAATGAATTCTGCATAGCAAAATGCAAAGCACTCGGCAATTGATCAATACAGTCAACACGTGTTACCCCCTTACTGCCTGCGGCATCTGTCGGTTTAACAATAGCAGGATAGGTGATTTTTTCAGTTGAATGTATGGCGGCTTCAACCGAATCAAATCCATATGACCAAGGACAATTAAAGCCATGCTCACGAAGGAAAGTACGAAATCTGGCTTTGTCCTGCAAAATACAAACAGATTCGTAAGGGCCAAAAGAAGGCAATCCCATCTGCTCCTGAACATAAGCAGCTGTCACGACACCGGGATCCACCGCAAAGGACATAATGCCGTCTATCTCGAGCTCACGAGCCAGCTTCAGCACGGTCTCCTTGTCGATGATGCTGACGTTATGGTACTCGTCCGAATACCTGTGTGCTATATTATCCGGCAAATAGTCGCACGTAATGACGTGAAGCCCCAATCGGTGAGCAGACTCTATAACAGGCAGCAAATAACGCAGCCCCCCCAACAGCATAATTTTTTTCTTCCTCTTTTCCATACCCGAATTTCAGGGTATTGTAACAGTATTATTCTGCATTGCAACGGCAAAACAAGACAGCAAGCAAAATAACTTGACTTTGACCTGTTGTTCCCCTATACTTCCCGAGCACATATCACATGGGACGCGTTGCCAAAGAAACCTTCCACGGCATGAAGTGGATGCTGTTGCAGAAATGTACTCTGCAGCCGCTACAGCTGGTGTTTTCCATGTTTCTCGCACGTTTGGTAACACCTGAGGAAATTGGAATACTTGGTCTAACTGCGATTTTCTTTGCTATCGCCGGACAACTCGCCAGCTGCGGTTTTGGCTCTGCGCTCATACGCAAACAAGATAGAACCGAACAAGACATCAACACCATGTTCTGGTTCAATGTGGGCATGAGCTTTCTGCTTGGAGGCGTCATTTTCCTATGCGCGCCGTTGTTCGTTGATTTCTTTAATCAACCCGCCCTTCTATGGTTGACCAGGGCGTCAGCCATCATGATGGCGCTCAACTCTCTTGCCAGCGTGCATTTCACTCTATATTCTGCGCGCAGAGACTTCAAAACGCCAGCTCTCGTTAACACCTGTGTAGCCATCTTATCAATGCCCCTCTGTATTGGGTTAGCATTCGCCGGATGGGGCTCTTGGGCTATCATGACTCAGGGAATTTTCAGTGGTATCACAACACTCATTGTCATTTGGATAATCTCCCCATGGAAGCCAAAGTTTGAGTTTTCGAAACAATCATTTCGAGAAATGTTCGGCTATGGCTCAAAATTGGCACTTTCCGGCTTACTAGACACCGGCTTCATGAATATACGTAGTCTGATTATCGGCAAATTCTACACCCCTGCAGATATAGCATACTACGATCGGGGAAGACACCTATCCGCGGTATTCCCTACCACAGTCTGCGGGATGCTGGGGCAAGTAACATTCCCCATCCTAGCCACCTTACAAGACCAGCCAGAACGGCTGCGCCAAATATACCGCAAATACCTGCGTTTATTCACATTAACAATTACGTGGCTTTGCCTTTGCCTAGCGGCTTACGCCAAGCCAGCAATAGCTGTTATGTATGGAACTCAATGGGAAGCAGCGGTTATTTTTTGCCAGTTAACATGCTTAACATACAGCATTTATCATTTACAAGTCATCAATCTCAATCTTTTACAGGTATTAGGTCGCTCTGATTTATTTTTACGACTCGAAATCATAAAAAAGATTCTCACTTTCTCCGTCATGATTTCTTGCGCAACCATCAGCGTTGTCGCCATGTGTATAGGCGCTACGATTTGCTCCTACATTTGCCTCTACATCAATTCACACTTCACAAAAGGTCTCATTAACCTTAGCATAAAAGAGCAGCTGATGGATTATACCCCACTTTTTTTATTAGCCCTAGTGACAACATGGGGACCAGCCATATTGATAACCCAATTTCCTGTTCTACCTATTTTTCAACTGATTCTAGGAGGACTTGTATCATTTAGCCTTTATTTTTTCACGCTCTATTTTCTCAAAACTCAAGCATTGAATGACACCTTACTCATTGTCCAAGGACGTCTGCCTGGACGCAAACTAAAAAACGCCATTAGCTTTTTTATTAGAGACAACATATAACGCATAAAACTTTTCTACTTTTCTCATGACCGCAGAAGCCTCCGCCATCGACAACGCAACTCAACCGAAAGTTATCATTCGATGCTTGGTATACAATCACGAACCTTACCTCCGCGACTGCTTGGAAGGTTTTGTTATGCAAAAAACAAACTTCCCCTTTAAAGCGGTTGTACACGACGACTGCTCCACCGATGGCAGCGCATCTATTATCCGCGAATACGCCGAAAAGTATCCTGATATCATTGAGCCTATATACGAAACAGAGAATCAGTATTCTAAAAGAGATGGTTCACTCGGTCGCATCATGGATGCCGCCACACTAGGGCGTAGTCCTTACATTGCCCATTGCGAAGGCGATGACTATTGGATCGATCCACTTAAACTACAAAAGCAGGTAGATTACATGGATAAACATCCAGAGTGTACAATGACTTGCACGAATGCGGAAGTACTGACAGAAAAAGGATTCCTTTCACCTGATGATTTTAAGAGCATGGGCTGGGAAACGCCCTGCAGTACAGGGAATCTATCCGCTGAACAAATTGCGCTAGGAGGAGGATGGTTCCTACACACATGTACATTAGTTACTCGTTCTGATATTAAGTCTGATATGCCAAATGATGCCAGATATTGCGGGGTTGGTGATTACCCTTTACAAATTTTTGCTGCATTAAAAGGCAACGTCTTTTATTTAGAGAAGAAAATGGCAGTTTATCGTTTTCAACATAAAGGTTCATGGACGGAACGTTCAAAAAAAGACGACTTCGAAACACTTTTTAATAGAAACATTAAACTAGTAAGAATGTTTTGCGCACTAAACAGTTACAGCAATGGCAAACACGAAGGAGCTTTCACTAATTGTCAGACAAACATTGTTTTATCTCTATTGCAAAGAGCCCCGCAACATAGAAGAACAATTCTCTCTTCTTTAGGATGGGTATTAAAATATGAATATCAGGCACGTTGCAGGGAGAAACGGCCTACATCATTTATTTCCAAGGCTTATTTCAATATAAAACGTCTATTAGCGTATCCATACCACCCACATTCCATCCGCTGGATTCTACCCACGTGGCATCCAATAATACTTTTAAAGCAAGCCCTAAAGAAATTGAAGGAGAAACTCAATATCATACCACAATGAAGAAACCACTTATAAGTGTCATCGTACCGGTCTACAATACAGCTCCATGGCTAAGGCGCTGCTTAGACAGCATTTGCTCGCAGAGCTACCACAATCTAGAAATTTTGTGTATTAACGATGGCTCTACCGATAACTCGGCAGAAATTCTAGAAGAGTATGCAGCAAAAGACGCACGCATAAAATTATTCACACAAGCAAATGCAGGCCTATCAGCGGCTCGAAATACAGGGCTGGAACACGCTACAGGAGAATGGGTTACCGGGGTAGATTCGGATGACTATCTCTACCCCGACATATATAAAAATGCAGTGACACACTGCCGGGATGGTATAGACCTCGTGTTCTTCGGAGTTGAACGAGTAGATGAGCATGGACATAAATTACCACAAGACCCATACTTAAAATTACCTCAAGCCGGAGAATATCATTTGACACCTGAGTTAGCAGGGCAATTGAATGTCTGCTTTTGCACTAAACTATGGAGGAGAAGTCTGATAGAAGAGCAATCACTACGATTCCCCGTGGGGCTAGTTCACGAAGATGAGGCTATGTATTGGATTGCAGCTCCCTTGATTCGAAATATTTCTGTATGTCTTACTACAGGTTATGCATATTTGAAGCGCAGCGGCTCAATTATGAATGACAAAAAAATTAATGAAATACAAAAAGCGCTCCGTTATACGCAAATATTAGATTTTATCTACTCAGAATATGAAAAGAGAAGTTTTCTATTCTCTGAATCTCGAGAATACTTGAATACTAAACTTAAGATATTTTGTTTCAATCGTTTTTGGATTACTTCTGAGGAACAGAGAAAAGATGTTAGAGCATTACTCTCCCGCACTATTCAAAAATATGGAAATTTTGGGAACAAGTTTCGCCTAGGTAATTTTTTTATACATGAACAGAGCGGAATATTAACAATATCACGGGGAAGACGCCTCAAACTGTATAGGATAATGGGAATACCTATACGGTTACAATTGTATACGCGATGCGGGAGTCCTTTAACCTTTAGAAAGCTTTTGGATCGCATCAAAAAACACATTATTCGAACTTTAGGTTTATAAAAATGAAGAAAACATGCAATTTTCAGTATTCTTATGGTGGCATGCACTATGAACTAGCGACATATCACGAATGCTTTTCACATAGCCAAGTACTAAACATACGGACCATTTTATTTCTAAGCGTTTTTAAAATAGGGCGAACATTTTGCCTGATGCATACCTCCATCAAAAAGCGACACGTTGCACCTTTTACTACCATTTGAACGTAACGAGCAATTCTTTTATCCCTAAGGAAGCAAATATTTTCGTATTCCTTAGTCAAGACAGGCTTTATTGACATTTCAATAAAATACTTTAATTCGCTAACTCCAACGCGCCCGCGCGCAAACAAATCTAGGTGCCTATAAACAATTCGGGTAATAGGGCGATCTAAAATATAATTCACAGCAAATATTTTCACACTCTGCACCCCGGAATGATGATACAAATCCATCAACGCCTTATAGTTCTCGACCTGATTATATAGAAAGTTCTGAGGATTTCGTAAAACACCAGCCAAACCACCAGATCGCAATTCAATTGGCCAAGAAAGAACACAATAGAATGCTCTTCTAACATATCGCATTGTTTCCACATGAGCTAAGTACTCGGTTATAAATACTTGATCCTCCCCCAGCGACAAATCCTCACGAAACCAGATATTATACTTATCAAGCAATGACTTTTTAAACAATTTCAAACAAGAGGAAAATAAAGGCTTCTCGTATGGATTATACTCTGTGTACAACCAATCAACAATTTGCTTATTTTCCACTATATCGAAAATTTCATCTTTTAAAACCTCTTTACATTCGGGCAAATGTGTTACCTCATTGTAATGACAACACGTCATATCATACATCATCAAATCGTATTCGTTCTCTAAAAGATCATCTATTCGAGCTAACGCACCCGGGACATAAGTATCATCCGAATCGACAAAAAGAAGATATTCTCCTTTAGAATGCGAAATCCCAATATTTCTGGCGGCGCTCACCCCTTCATTAGACTGGGTAATCACTTGAACCCGGGGATATTTAGCAGCAAGCTGTTGACAAACAATCAGAGAGTCATCACTACTACCGTCATTAATAAGAATAACTTCAAAATCTTGAAAATCGGTATTAAGCACACCTTCAACACAAGTTGTAATGGTGTTCTCCCGATTATACACCGGTATAATAATAGAAAATTTCATAGACTAACTTACTACTTTATTCGCAACAGTGTATTAACTTTAACAACACCCCGCCGCATCTTATTAATGACCTTACGAGCACCTCTATACAATAAACTTTTCCTGCTTATACGTAAAGGCCCTATGCCCCACGTTTCAACAAATATAGTAAAAAGCTCGCGAAGCGGTACACTAGTTATTTTCTTAAGCACATGAGCTCGTGTTCCAGGAATATCATTTTTAGGCTTAATATAAACAGATGCTTGGAATCGATATACATCATCCACAGGCTTCTCATGCAACTCAGCATATTTTCCTATGTTCAACAAACGCTCTTCCCCTTTTAACGTATTAGTTAAAACAGCAGAGATACCCTTTTCTATCGGCCACTCATTATGAATTAACTGAGCGCCCCAATAATCGCCCAGTGTAATATCCCCTTGACGAGGGAAATGAGCATACGGACAATTATAGCACACCTTATTAAGAATCTTGTCACTCAGAAAAAGCCTCATATACATATCCTTTTGCAAACTCTCGGATTCTTTAGAATCATCTTCAAAATAGCAAGAGACGTGAAAATTAAGCCATCCCTCAGGCTTATCTCGGAATGAGACATGATGAATCTGCTTACCTGTCTTTTCCTCCTTTTCTGCCACATATTTCTCCAACAACAAATGAGAGGGCATGCCATGGCATACAATATCTATTGTCAGCAAATTCTCATAGTCTTTACGAAGAAATTTTCTCAATGCATGTACTTGACAAGGGGTCCCGGAAAAAAGGACCTGGCGAGAACGCTTTAACTCCTTCTGTACATCCCGATACACATATTCTGGCAAAGCAGGTGTGTACTTAGAACCTCGCATGGATATCAGTTGTTCTCGACTCTTAGCCTTACTAAAAGCAGCGGTCAGTTTATCCTTCCATACGACCCCAAATACTACACCACCTAGCTTAATAACATGTTCAGCAAGGGCCGAAAATACACCTCCGCTTGAGCTGGCTATATGTACCTCAGCATCTTTATTCCATCCACCAAAGGCCTTCACTGCTGAGATGTCATCCGTATACGCTTCATTTTCTTCCTGAGCTATACATTTTTTAACACATAAACCGCACTTAACACATGCTGTAGTATCCACACGAGGAATAAGAAACCCTTCACTATTCCATACCATCTCAATGGCATTATGAGCACATACATTGGCGCATAAACCACAACCACAGCAATTTTCCGGAGGTATAATATGTTTTAAGTCAGACACAGCTATATAATTTAAGTTGCAAGATTTTTAGTAAGAAAATCAATTCCCCTCTTACGCTCTGATTCGTGTATGCGATTCACAAATTCCCAATCAATGGGAGTTTTTAATACTCTACAAATGTCCTCAGGGGTTGGCTGAATCAAAAGCCGACTACGCAATCCAAACGTACCAAACAAGGTATCGAAGCGAGCACGACCTCGTGCCTCATTTCCTAGACATACGAAGGGTTTATTAAAGATAATAGAGAAAACACATCCATGAAACGAATCCGTCACCAAATAGTCACATTCCCTAATATAACGCAACCACTGAGGCACGCTCATGGGAAAACGCAATCTGCGTTTTCTTGACGTAATATTGGGCATAAGCTGAAGCAGAATCAGTCCCATCTCCTCTGAGACAGCTCTCAAACACGTCTTCTGTTCACCGGTATCATCAAGGATATACACTGCCAAGCTTCGGTTAGCTGGGGGAACGGTGCTCTCATTCTCAATAATAGAGTCGTACAAACAGCTCGGTAATAACAAAGTTGGATCCGGCATCTGAACTGCAGTTACATTAAAAACGTCTCTGCATATTTGCACGCCGCTATGCTCTCTAACTGAAACAGCTTTAAATTCCCTGAGACACCGTCTACAAATCTCAGTTTCTTCTGGAGAACCTTCCCATTCATCTGTACCATACGAGGCCGCATATGCTATACTTTTTCGTCGTTGCTCAGATGAAGCAAAAGAAAGAAAAAAGAAATCAGGAGACTTAATTGCTCTTGCATACAGCAAACGCCATACCTGATCACTTCCCACAACATATGCTAAATTATCCCCAATCGGTCGGCTATTACTCAATATGTGTTTACGACTAAACTTTTCCCCAATTGTACGCGCTATAGAGGCAGGAACGTTCGTGAAGAAATGTTTTACGCCCAAGAAAAGGATTAGCCATTTTACCAAAGAGGCTAGCGATTGACGTATTCTTCCTAAGCGTGAGTTTCTAACTCCCACTGAATATCTATAACACGTTACATCTATTCCTATGGAAAATAACGCCTGCTGGAGGGCGTAACACTGTAAAAGTCCGCCATAATTACCAGAGACAGGATGAGTAAGTTGCAAAACCTTTTTATTCATATATTACATTATTAACAACGAGAATGTTAGCACATATTTCACACTCCAACAAACTCATACTTAGAAATCATGAATTTACTATTTCTGATGCATAACCAACCTTTTAATCCTCCCAGCATAACGTCTAGCTAGCCCCCAGACACGCCTAAACCGATAAGTACACTTAATTCTTATTCTAACATATATTGAAAGGCCTTCAGCCAACTTGTCATAGTACAGTGAAGATATACGCTTCAACTCAACTTTTGTGTCCTTTGAATGTTTTACATCATCAATCGCCCAAGCTTCTTCGAGCAAATGATTACGGAGAAGAGCTTTTTGCCAATCTAAGCCACTATGAATACCTCCATTATTTTTTTTCACGATTTCATATACTACGTAATGAAGTTTTAAAGTTGCCTCATAAATCTGCATAGCTAACCTACCCTCAGAGAACTTACGACAAACGGAAGTTTGCGAGTCATAATACAAATAAAATGGCTCATTTACTACATATACCTTTTTCACGTATTGCCAATATGTAGCTACAAATATATAATCTTCACCGATAGTAACTCCCAACGGAAATCTTACATTAAATTGTTCTATTATATTCCTATTAAATAACTTTGCAACAGGTCCAGGTGCAAACCAAGTAAATATGTGTTCTGGTCTAGCATAATGACACCCATCATTGTATGAAGTCAAATTAATTCTGCTCCTATCGGAAACTATACGTTTGATTCCGCATATTACCATATCAACCGTACAGGTTACCATAGCAGAATAGAGAGTTTCCAACATTTTCGGTTCAATCTCATCATCCGCATCCACAAAACAGAAATACTCAGTCTGCAGAGCGTCTAACCCAGCATTACGGGCAGAAGAAGCCCCTCCGTTACCCTTATTAATAACTCTGAAGCGTTTATCTTTTTTTGCATAGAAATTTAGAATATCCAGACTGGAATCTGTTGAACCATCATTAACTAAAATTGCTACCCAGTTTTTATATGACTGAGCTAAAATTGACTCTAGGCAACGCTTTAAATATTTCGCTGCATTAAACACAGGCACAATTACACTAACACACTTATCCATGTCATTTACTAACCTTTTGTTCATATTATGTAGGGAATAGAAAACAGCGGAAATCAAATACAGGAATAATAATACTATATTACAGCGCCTGTTTATTATACAAATCAGACAAATGAGAATTAGTCATATTCTTTATTTTTAACATTTCATAACACGCTCATCTTAAAATACTCAGTACAGTATATCCATTTTAAGCGCCAGAGATAATGACGCGCTATGGTATTAGGATACATGATTGTTTTTGAAAAAAGCGGCTGCACCACATCATCAATAGCTGATACGATTTCCTCACGACTCCACCTGTTATCATACTGGCGGTCCATGATAGCAAAACAGTTTGCTCTGCAAAGTTCCCACAATGTTCAGCCTGATAGCGAATACATTCGAGCGCTTTATCATTCAGCATTTTCAAGCCACCATGAATGAAAACAACGCCACAATTTATCGGTTCTTGCGTATCATACAAGTACTCTGAACCCGAGGCTTTAATAAAATGAGGGTCATAGCTATGACAACAGTCGATAGATATTTTAAAAATCGTGGTGTTCCATTCTTTTGCATCCAGAGGATCTGCATACCACAAAACATCAGGGTCAGAGAAAAGCACCTTATCTGTCTCAGAAAGATAAAGAATGGTAGCCATCTTCTTCCCCCAAATGTGCTTTTCAGCCCAAGTCGTAAGTTCGGGTAAGCTGCAGCGGTAAAAATCCGCACAGTGCTTCCATGTCAGACATTCCACTTCCAGCCCCCGCTTTCGGAAATAACAAACACCGTATTCCGGTTCCCAGGAACCGTCGGACACAATAACAACTCGAGAAGGTACAACTTCGGAATTACGATACAGGCTGTACAACGACGCCTCTACCATGTCCAATGCAGATTTTTTACTGATGCTCAGGCACTTATAATCACCAACGCTCTTTTCTTTGGCTGGGATTCGGGCAGGAAACACTCTGGCGAGAACTCTGCACGCACGTACAAAGTTCCGTTGAATTCTACAACGCTTGCCTGAAACCGAGCGTATGAAATGCGAGTTATCTATCACGTTTTTAATTATATACAAAGCTCAGAGATAAGCAAGCCAATTCTGATTCATGCAGCCCATTACCAAGAACTCGCATTGCCTCAAAAATCCAGTCACCGAACTGACACTTCCCACGAGTTTGGCTGATACGTGAAAAGCTGGATGCCTCATAAATTAGGCACCAACATATACACATGTCACTCAAAATGAGTAAACAAGCAACATTAGAGTTACTGGATTCAAAAGCAGCAAAGTATCGGAAGGCATACTCTCGAAAAGCTAAGGGTTAACTTCTGAAGCAACTAATGGAACTCACTGGTTACAAGTCATCTAAAAGCATTATTCGATACTATTCACGCACACGAAGACGCAGGAGAGAGGAGAAAGGAGGACGTCTGCCCAAATTGCAACCCTGCGACATCGTGCTCATATAGTCAATTTGGCTGAAATCTGACAAACCTTGCGGTAAACAGCGCTATACCATGCTGCCAACGTAGCTGCTGGATTACTCAAAACGATACGAATTTAACACGAAGTCTTAATTGCTAATTCAGTAAGGTTTTCTTCTTCGTTGGGTAACAAGTATGGAGATTGCGAACAAGCTCAACAGGGTTGATGTCGATTCCGGGATCGAAGGTACGGAGAGGCTTCGGACAAATGATTGAAATGCTTGTTCGTTATCAGCCAAACAACTCATGTCATAGATATCGCCGTAGGTTGCCACTGTTTTGTCCTCTATTCCACCACCTCTGTTGGGATTTGCGTATGATAGACCTTCAACCAAATATGAAATTCTTCCGCCTGTTTCAAAATGGTATTCCGATATATCTTGCGGTAGGGTTATGGAAATGATATCGTTTTTTGAAACGTTATACAGATAGGCGTTGTGGCTTTCGGCGTTGTATGCAAAACGAAGCACGTCGTCTTCGGAAATTGAGAGCAAGTCACTTACCAATGATGAGCTATTGTGAATGCCGATTTTCTTATTATTGTTTACGATGACACCTATGCCATTGTTTTTAGAATTGGATGGGACCGGCAGCCGATGGGTCGCAAAGTATACGCCAGGTTCGATTCTTCCTATTTTAAAATCCAACATGTACGAGGATAATTCACAATTATCCTTGTTGAACCAAAAATTCTTCTGCGTTGTGGTAATGGTGTCTGTAAGCACATTAGCAGAGTCAACTATTTGCAGGTTCCACTTGGTCGGTAGCTCTGTATTCGCCTGTGCTGTTCCGATTAAAAAACAGAAGAGAAATATAAGTGTTTTGTACAAGATGCCCATGACTTTATATGATATTGATATAAAGTAGTATCGGAGCTGGATGGCTCGTTCTCTTTGCTGCGTTAATTTCACCTAGGCCTGTATGTACAGACTGCCCCCCAAATTTTCTCTACGACGAATTGACATCGAGCCAACTCAAAAGTTCTTCTGAATAGGAACCGGGCTTGTATGAATAGGAACCGGGCTTGTAAAACAGACCGGGACAGAGAAAGCTTCTCTGTCCCGATTCGTGCTTATCATGATGGGAAATTAATACCCATCGGGGGTGAAGTGTGCATCGGCGCCGTGGTGGTAGTTGCCGTGCATGCCGGGGGAGAGGGGACCGAACTCCTGGTAGACGGGCTGTACGAAGGAGTAGGTGGCGCCCTTCTTGCCATCGACCTTCACGGTCACACGCTGGCAGCGGGTGTTGCCCATGGAGTCGGTAAGATAACGACCGGCAAGGGCACCGGCAACACCGAAACCAGCTGCGGAAACGATTCGACCGGTACCACCTCCGAGCATCTGACCGGCACCGGCACCAAGAACAGCGCCTATTCCGGTGCCAAGGTTCTTGGCGGTGGAGGAGGTTTCGCCCTTAACTTCGTAGGCGGAAACAACGGTGGCAGGCAGCACCTGCTGGGTTACGCCGATCTTGTTGGAAGATACGGAGCCGTAGCTGGAGTCCCATGCGCAGGAGGACAGCCCGAGCGCTACAGCCAGAAGAAGGATGGTGGATTTGTACATAGCCTTTGTGCAGGTTTAGATGATGATGTCTGACGTGTCCGATGGAGCACAAGTCGCTGCACTCCTCGTCACGATGTTATGCTACCGCTTTTGTTCGGTGAGGTCAAGCGGAAAGTAGTTCATTGCTTCAAAATAATGCAGCAGCAAATGTTGGATGGGAGGAAGCAGAAAGGGACAGGCACCAAGTCGATGGCACCTGTCCCACTCAGTTGAAATGTGTTAGTAATGTTACTGCTCGGACTGGGTGGCAGCAGCCTTCTCCGCCTCGAGTTTCAGGCGCAGTTTCTCAGGCAGTTTAACTTGGATGTGGATGTCGCGCAGCTGGTTGGGCTCAGCGGGAGCGGGAGATTCGCTCATGAGGTCGGCGCCACGGTTATTCTTGGGGAAGGCGATGACTTCTCGAATGGAGTCGCACTGCCCGATCAGCATGACCACGCGGTCGAGACCCAGGGCAAGTCCACCATGGGGCGGTGCGCCGAAGGAGAATGCAGCCAGCAGGTGCCCGAACTGCTCTTCGATGGTGGCATCGTCCAGACCGAGGGCGCGGAAGGTGGCATCCTGGAGTTCCTTCTCGTGAATTCGGATGGATCCGCCGCCCAGCTCATTGCCGTTGAAGATGACGTCGTAAGCCTCTGCACATATGTCGGTAGAGATTTCGCCCTTGAGTACCTTGTCGACGTCCTCGGGTACGGGACGGGTGAAGGGGTGGTGGATGGCGCAGTAGCGCTGTTCCTCGGCGTCCCATCCAAAGAGGGGGAAGCGGTTGACCCAGAAGAGGTCGATGTCGGTGTTGCCCTTGAGCAGTTCCATATAATCGGCGCAGGCAAGTCGCACACGTCCGAGGATGGTGCAGCTCTGCTCCCACTCGCCGGCGGCGAAGAAGATGCAGTCACCGCTCTCGATGTTCAAGCGCTCCACAAGGGTGGCTCGCTCCTGCTCGGTGAGGCGCTTGGCGAAGGGGCTCTTCCATTCCTTCACGTTGTGTACGTCGCGCACCTTGATGTAGGCAAGTCCCTTGCCGCCGGCCTCGATGGCAGTCTGGGTGAGTGCCTCGATCTGTCCCACGGAGGGGTTGAAGCCCTTGGCGTTGATGGCTTTCACCACGCCGCCGTTGGCGATAGCACCGGAGAATACGCGGAATTCGCAATTGGCGAGGAAGTCGGAGCAGTCGGTGATCTTCATCTCGAATCGGCGCTCGGGCTTATCAGAGCCGTACTGATCCATGGCGTCCTTCCAAGTCATACGGGGGAAGGGTGTGACGATGTCTCGACCAACGGATTCTTTGAACACGCGCTTGAGCATGGCTTCGATCCAAGCGTAAATATCCTCCGGGGTGATGAAGGATGCCTCGATATCGATCTGAGTGAATTCGGGCTGTCGGTCAGCGCGCAGGTCCTCATCGCGGAAGCAGCGGGCAACCTGGAAGTACTTCTCCATGCCGGCAACCATGAGCAGCTGCTTGTACTGCTGGGGGGCCTGGGGCAGAGCATAGAAGGTGCCGGGGTTCAGGCGACTGGGGACCAAGAAGTCGCGGGCGCCCTCAGGTGTGCTTTTGGAGAGGATGGGGGTCTCGATTTCGAGGAATCCCTGCTCATCCAAATAGTCACGCATGGTCTTGGTGATGCGGTGGCGCAGGATCATGTTGCGCTGCATGGGGCTGCGGCGCAGGTCGAGGAAACGGTACTTGAGGCGGATGTCCTCGTTAGCGATATTGCGGTCGAGCTGGAAGGGAAGCACGGCTGCCCGGTTGAGAATGTTCATGGCAGCGGCATCGACTTCGATTTCGCCGGTGGCGAGGTCGGGGTTCGTGGCGTCCACCTCATCGGTTTTCAGGCGTGCCACCACCTTACCGGTCACTTGGATGACGGATTCCACGCGAAGATTCTCGGCATCATTGGCAAGCTGGGCATTATTCTCGGGGTGGAAAACCACCTGAGTTTTGCCAGCGCGGTCACGGAGGTCGATGAAGATCACCCCACCGTGGTCGCGAACGGTATCCACCCAGCCCACAAGCGTCACCTGCTTGTCGACATCAGAGAGGCGGAGCTCATCGCACGAATGTGTACGGTAACTGTTCATAGTAATGATGCTTGATAATGATTACGATCGGCAGCGCGTACATGCGGGCCGAAGTGGGAAGGATTCTACTCTTTGCCACCTGATTGTCAAGACAAATTTCCTTCCGGGAGTCAGTGTGTCACAAAAAACGAAATTACGAACTGACGGAGAGCACCTCGTGTACCCGGCGATCGGGGCACAGCTATGCCCCTCATTCGACGAAGAATGAGGGGCAACAGTTTGCTGTATTTCTGACAGGTGATGTTTCTTTACTCTGTCACGCGCAGAGCGCGAGCCTGATCCTCGCTGAGCTCTATGCACTGCCAGGGCAGACCGTACTGATTGAGAGCCTCCATGAAGGGATCGGGATCGTTCTGTTCCATGTTGAAGACCCCCTTCCCGCTCCAGGTGCCGGTCATAATCATCCGACCTCCTATGGCTGCAGGCACGCCGGTAGTGTAGGAGATAGCCTGCGACCCCACTTCGCGGAAACACTCCTCGTGATCGCAGATGTTGTAAATGTATACGGCCTTGTACTTGCCATCCTTCTTGCCCTGGATCACACAGCCGATGCAGGTGCGGCCATGAGTAGTCTTGCCCAGGTCGCCGGGATCCGGCAGAACGGCCTTCAAGAACTGCAGCGGGACAATCTCCACCCCGTTGTACATCACGGGATCTATGCGGGTCATTCCCACATTCTTCAGTACGGTGAGGTGGTTGATGTAGTTCGGGGAGAAACTCATCCAGAACTGAGCACGCTTAATGGTGGGGATGTGCTTGACGAGCGACTCCATCTCCTCGTGGTACATGCGGTAGATTTCGTAGGTACCCACGCCGTTCGGGCAGGTGAAGGGCTGGTGCATGCTCATGGCGCCGGTCTCCTGAAAATCCCCGTTCTCCCAGTGGCGGCAGGGGGCGGATACCTCGCGGATGTTGATTTCCGGGTTAAAATTGGTTGCAAAGGCTTGCCCATGATCACCACCATTGACATCGATGATGTCGAGGTACTCAATCTCGTCAAAGTGGTGCTTAAGAGCCCAGGCTGTGTAGACATTCGTCACACCGGGGTCGAAGCCGGAACCCAGCAGTGCAAAAAGCCCGGCCTGTGCGAATTTTTCCTGATATGCCCACTGCCAGCTGTACTCAAACTTAGCCACATCACGCGGCTCGTAGTTTGCGGTATCGAGGTAATTCACACCGGCCTCCAAGCAGGCATCCATAAGGGGAAGGTCCTGATAAGGCAGTGCCACATTGAGCACGAGATCGGGGCGCACGCTCTTTATGAGAGCTACCGTAGCGGCGACATCGTCAGCATCCACCGCATGGGTAGTGATCTGCACACCGCTGCGCGCCAGCACGTCGGCGGCAATAGCGTCGCACTTGCTCTTGGTACGCGAGGCCAGATGGATGTTCTTGTAAACATCAGACATCTGAGCACACTTGTGAGCCACCACATGGCCCACACCACCAGCTCCGATTATGAGTACAGTGTTGTTCATGGCGCGGAAAGATTGCCCGATTCATCGGCAGATGTCAAGCGAAAATGTCATCTACGGAGAATATGTGCAAGTTGTAAAATCAAAAGCGACACCGAAAGCCCGCCCAAAAAGTCCCCATAGGAGCCCAAACTGCCCTAGCAGGAGGGGGGGATAGGGGGAAGGACGACAATGAGTCCTTCCCCCTTGTGGAAGCGATGAAATAAAAAAAGGGTGCTTTTCGGTGTTGTAGGTGACATAATGCCAGTGAAGCAAAATACAAACAACACTTAACTCAGATGAAAAGCACCCAAGGCGATTGTATAGCACCTTCCAGAAAAGGCAAGCATATAAATGAATCCGCACGACAGCAAATTGAGTATTGGCGCAACAAAGGTAAAAGTATTACTGAGATTGCAACTCTGCTACAGCGACATCGTTCTACCATACACCGGGAACTCAAGAGAGGTACTGTAACAAATAAAAGAAGCGACTTGTCTGAGTATCAGGTCTACCGGGCTCAGCGAGCTCAGGATGACTACGTGCGCAATAGTGGAGCCGG
>JAZQCA010000054.1:0-29833 GCA_045545975.1 Akkermansia sp. | reverse complement strand
AGAATAGATATCGCTCCATGGTCCGCGCTTGCCGTGGGTGCTGATCTGCTCCAGCGGGGTGTAGCCTACGCTGGCTACCATGGTGGCGCTGTGCTCGCTGACGATTTCGCGAGCGGTGCCGAAGTCGATGAGGATGGGGGTGCCATCCTCGTGCAGCAGGATGTTGGCGGGCTTGATGTCGCGGTGCAGCAGATTCATGCCGTGCAGGTAGTCCAGCGCCTCCAGCAGTTGACGGAGAATGGGCAGCAGCCACTCTTCGGTTATGTCCGCCGGCGCCGGTGCTACCTTGTGCAGCTCCTGTCCACCGACCCAGGGCATGACGTAGTAGGCGGTGCCGAGCGCCTCGAAGGCTGCGAGCACTTGTACGATGTTGGGATGGTTCAGGCGGGCGAGGGTGCGGGCTTCATCGAGGAAGCGTTTTTTGGCCCAGTCAAAGCTCTCTGTCATCTCGGAGGAAATGGAGCAGACCCTGTGTGTGCTTGGATGGCGGAGGGCGAAGGACTGGGGGAGATTCTCTTTTATGACCACCTGCGCCCTTTTTTGCGTATCTTCCGCGAGGTAGGTGATGCCGAAGCCACCCAGCCCGAGAGTGCGGAGGATTTTGTAATGCCCGAGCTTGATTCCCGGGCTGAGGGCGATTAAATTGTGTTCTGTATCTTCAGGGGGCATGATGAGGAAATTGGGATGTGATCGGTTATTTTCCACCGGCAGCGCGGAGAAGTTCAGCGATTGCGGTGTGGCCCTTCTTCACGGCGAGTTGGTAGGGGGTGTTACCATTGCAGATTGGGGTAACGTTGATTCCCGGTGCAGCCAACAGGAGTTGCACGCAGGAAATTCTGCCTTCTTCCGCTGCCTGGTGAAGGGGAGTAACGCCATCCCGGGTGGTTGCGTTTACCCGGATTTTCGGTGCTGCCAATAGTTGCCTCATGCACTCGGTATTTCCTTTATCGGCTGCCCAGTGAAGCGCAGAGTAACCGTGCTCATCCGTGCCGTTGACATCGATGCCGGGCGCTGCCAACAGGAGTCGCACACACTCAGAATGGTTTTGGTATGTTGCGGCACAAAGCGGTGGAATGTCGTTCTCGGATATGGTATTTACCTTTATTCCCGGAGTTGTCAGCAGGAGTCTGAGGCATTCGGTATGCCCTCTCCAGGCGGCCAAGTACAGTGGGGTGTTGCCGTTGGGGGAGCGAGTATTGGCATCGGCTCCGGCTGCCAGCAGGAGCTTCAGGCAGTTAACGTCTCCTTCAGCGGCTGCGTTGATGAGTGCCGTATTGTATGAGCCGGGCAATATACCCCGGGACTTCAGCTGCTGCTGTGGTTGAGCTTGGCAGATGAGGTAAGCACCGAGGGCTGTACCCCCCAGAGCAAGAAGAAGTACTGCGCTGAGTGCGAGTTTTTTGGCAGGGCTTGTCCTCCGGGTATACGGCTTCCGGGCTGATCGGGGCAGGGCTGCCAGCCATTCGCTTGCGTTCTGCATGCGATCTTTTGGTTTCAGTTTGAGCGCGCGGTCGATGGATTCCAGGAACTTGCGGCTGAATCTCTTGCGAAACTCATGGTTGGCGGCGAGCTTCGGCAGCGGATCGTTAAAGAAACGATCGAGAGCACCCGGCGGGTTCTCGCCGGTGATGAGCCGGTAACAGGTGGCACCCAGGGAGTAGAGGTCTGTCCACGGACCGCAACTGCCGCAGTGGGTGAAATGCTCCGGCGGGGAATAGTGTGGGAAGCCTATCGGAGGGCCTTCGTACTCATCGTTGATTTTGTCGGATGTGAGGAATTCGATCAGGATGGGGGTGCCATCCTCCCTCAGCAGGATATTGCCGGGCTTGATGTCGCGGTGCAGTATGTCTTTGCTGTGCAGGTACTCCAGCGCTTCCAGCAACTGCCGCAATATGGGCAGCAGCCATTCCTCGGTTATGTCTGTTGCAGCAGGAGCTACCCTGTGCAGATCCTGACCTTCGATCCAAGGCATGACGTAGTAGGCGGTGCCGAGTGCTTCGAAGGCGGCGATGACACGCACGATGTTGGGATGGTTCAGGTGGGCGAGGGTGCAGACCCTATCGAGAAAGCGTTTTTTGCCCCATTCATAGTTTTGCGTAGTGTCGGAGGAAGCTGGGCTGACCCTCTTGGTGTCCTGATGGCGGAAGGTGAAGGCTTGGGGGAGATACTCCTTCACAACGACTCGCCGGGAATTGTTGGTATCTTCCGCGAGATAAGTGATGCTGAAACCGCCTAGCCCGAGAGCGCAGAGGATCTTGTAGTGACCGAGTGTGAGCCCCGGTGTGAGGATGTAGGGGTTCCGGTATGTTTCTTCAGGATTCATGATGTGATGCTGCGAGCAGCGGAATGTGAGGTGCGGAACGGTTCAGACTGTGTTATCAACATATCAGGCAGAGCGCAGAATTGTCAAGCAAAAGCTGCGACCTGACGGGGTGGGGAGTGCGAAAAGTGGCGCCGGGCATGTCGGCCGCTCCAAAATATATCATAATATGATTGACAGAAAGCGCGGAAGGGTGTACACTTCCGCGCGTATGAGCACACCCACCAAGAGCTATAAGGACACCATCTTCCTGCCGGACACCACGTTCCCCATGCGTGGTGATCTCACGACCAAGGAGCCGGCTCGTCTGGAGAAATGGGAAAATGAGAAGCTGTACGAGCGAATTACCAATCGCCGGAAGGCTGAGGGTGCGCCTGTGTTCATATTGCACGATGGACCTCCCTTTGCTAATGGCGATGTTCACATGGGAACCGGACTGAACAAGGTTCTTAAGGATCTCATCGTTAAGAGCAAAACCATGGCCGGGTACTATGCGCCTTTCATCCCGGGGTGGGACTGCCACGGGCTGCCGATCGAGGCTAAGGTGGTCAAGGAATTCCAAGGGCTGGAGCCCGCTGAGATCCGCCGCCGCTGCACGGAGTTTGCCCTGGGCTACATCGACCAGCAGCGCCTTTCCTTCCGCCGTCTCGGCGTGTTCGGTGATTGGTTCAACCCCTACATCACCATGAAGCCTGAGTACGAGGCAGACATCCTGCGCGTGTTTGCCAAGCTGGTGGAGAGTGGGGCTGTCTACCAGTCGATGAAACCCGTCCAATGGAGCTATGCTCACCATACCGCACTGGCTGAGGCTGAGGTGGAGTACATGGAGGATACCTCGACGGCTATCTACGTCGGATTCCCCATGGTGGGCGATGTGAATGGGATAGAGGACTGCGAGATGGTCATCTGGACCACCACGCCTTGGACCCTCCCCAGCAACCTGGCCATCGCGCTCAATCCCGACTTCACTTACGTCATCGGTCGCTACACGAAGGATGGTGCGGAGCGTAGGTTCATCGTGGTGCGCGAACTCATCGAGATGTTCACGAGCAAGACCGGTTGGACTCTTGCGGAGGAGCTCGGTACCTTCAAGGGCAGCGAGCTGGAGAAGCGCAGCGCCCGCCATCCCTTCCTCGACCGCGAATCTCTCATCATCAACGCCGCTTACGTCACTACGGATGCCGGTACCGGTGCCGTACACATTGCACCCGGTCATGGTGCGGATGACTATGTTGCCGGCATGGCATACGGGTTGCCCGTGCTCTCCCCTGTGGACGATGACGGCAACTACACGGCCGAGTGTGGTCTGCCCCACTTGGTCGGCAAGCATGTGTTCCGCTGCAATGAGGACATCATTTCTCTGCTGGTGGAGGGTAACCGCCTGTTGGGTCGCGAGGAGTTCACCCACCAATATCCGCACTGCTGGCGCTCCAAGACCCCCATCATCTTCCGCGCCGTCAAGCAGTTCTTCATCAGCATGGAGAAGCTGCGCGGCATGGCCCTCGAACAGATCGACAAGACCGAGTGGCTGCCCGCCTGGGGTCGCAACCGCATCTACAGCACGGTGGAGGCCCGCCCCGACTGGTGCATCTCCCGTCAGCGCACCTGGGGTGTGCCGCTGCCTGTCTTCTTCGATGAGAATGACAAGCCTGTCCTCACGGCGGAGATCGTCAACAAAGTGGCTGATCTCGTCGCGGAAAACGGCACGAACATCTGGTTTGAGCTGACGGACGAGCAGCTTTGCGAGCGCCTCGGGCTGCCTACCCATCTGAAGAAGGGCAAGGATACCCTGGACGTCTGGATCGACTCCGGCTGCTCCCATGTAGCCGTTCTGGAGCGCCACCCCGAGCTGCAGGCTCCCTGTGATGTCTACCTGGAGGCAACGGACCAGCACCGCGGCTGGTTCCAGAGCTCTCTCATGCTCTCCTGCGCCTGGCGCGGTACTGCCCCCTACAAGAAAGTACTCACGCACGCCTTCGTGGTGAACCAGGATCGCTCCAAGCTCTCCAAGAGCGCTCAGGGTACCTACACCAAACCCACGAATGCCAAGTACTTCTACGAGAAGTATGGTGCCGATATCGTGCGCCTGTGGGTGAGCTCCGTAGACTGGCAGAATGAAGTTCCCTTCGGTGAAGATCTCTTCAAGCAGATTACGGATCCCTACCGCCGCTTGCGCAACACGCTGCGTATACTCTTGGCTAACCTCAAGGGCTACCGGGGTGAGCAGCCGACTGCTCTTGATCCGCTGGATGCTTGGATCCTCGAGCGCAGCAATGCCCTCATCAACGAGGTGTGTGCCGCGTACGATGCTTACGAATTCCGCAAGGTGTTCATGGCCATCAATCAGTTCTGCACCAACGATCTCTCGGCGCTCTACATCGACATCACCAAGGACAGTCTGTACTGCGATGCCGCTGACAGCCAGCGCCGTTTGAGCCGTCAGTTTGCCATCAGCCGCGTGTTTGATGTGCTGGTGCGCCTGCTGGCCCCCATCCTCGTCTACACCGCTGAAGAGGCTTGGGAGCACGCCGGGCATACCGACTCCGTACATGAGCAGAACTTCCCCAAGGCCGATCCCGCTTACGATCGCGGCCTGAGCGCCACGTTCGATCGCCTGCGCCAGATCAAAGGCGCCATCCAGATCGCCATCGAGGGGCAGATCAAGGCAAAGGCCTTCAACAAGAATAACGAGGCTGTCGTCACCCTCACCATTCCTGCCGATGAAAATGAGCAGGTGGTGGCTCTGCTGGAAGATGCCGAGTTCGCCAAGTCCTTCTTTATCGTCAGCGAGCTTACGCTCGTGCGCGGTGCTGAGCTGGAGGCCACGGCTGCTCGTACCCCCCACGGCATGTGTCCCCGCTGCCGCCGTTACGAGCCCGCCGCCAACGAGGACGGGCTTTGCGAGCGCTGCGCGACCATTTGCAAATAAAATGTGATATTCATCAGCCCCCTGCCGGTCGAGGACGGGCAGGGGGCTTTCACCATCCTGCCCACCATCTCCATCCTTCGTACCGTACATGAAGCGCAGCACCCTTTATCTTATACTTCTCATCGTACTGCTCTATATCCTTGACCAGGCCAGCAAGTGGTACATCGTGCTCCACTACGACCTACCCACCCCCTTCTACCTCGATCATACCCCGGTCATTACGGGTAGCTCCATACTGAATTTCAACATCCTGCGCATACACAACACCGGGGTGGCCTTCGGGCTGGGCAACGGCACCTCCTGGGCGCCCTTTCTCTTCCTCGGGGTGCAGGTGGTGGCCCTCATCGCCCTCACGATCCTTTACCGCCGCAATTTCTTCTTCAACCGCACGTTGAAGATAGCCTGGGCCTGCATCATGGCCGGGGTGCTTGGCAATATGACGGATCGTCTCCTGCAGGGGTTCTTCCTCCCCGGAGCTGAGAACCAGAGCTTCTTCACCAATCTCATCAGCGGCTATGTTGTAGACTTCCTGGATTTCTCCTTCCCCTGGATCGCTACGGAATCCTTCCCCAATGGTTACCACTGGCCCTCGTTCAATGTGGCGGATTCCTGTGTGTGCATAGCTGCGGCGCTCTTCCTCATCGCTTCTTTCATGGCGCCTCCCCGGAAGGATAAGTAAGGCGCCGAGCCTACCTGCCACGCTACCCCCGATATGATATTCCGCGGACTTCTCTTTCTGCTGACGGCACTGACTGCCTGCGCTGACTTCCGGCAACCGGTGCGCACCATCCCGCTCGACTACGGGCAGAAGCTGGTCACCCTCAGTTTCCGCGCCGACAGTCCCATCCGTCGCGCCCGCCCGAACTGCGACTGCACCTCCGTTGAGATCAAGGGGCAGCAGCTCGATGTCAGGGTGGATACCTCGGGCTTCGATGGTGAGGTGGAGAAGACCATCGATGCCACTACTGCCGATGGTCGTACCACGCGGCTTGTCATGCGTTTTCGCATGCCGCCGGCACTCATTCTCAGTACGAAAACTCTCCGTTGGCAGCGTGGGGCTGCGGCAAGTCCCGCAACCCTGCGGCTTACCATTCCCGCCGGCTCCCCCATTACCCGGGTGACGGAGGCCTCCCTCTCCGGCTCCGATTTCGATTACGACCCTCGCAAGGGAAGCAACCCGAGGGAGTTCCACGTCATTGTCACGCCGAAGTCAACGGCTCGGCGCCTGCTCAACAGGCTGATCATCACGACCGATTCCCCGGATCCCAGGTACAGAAACTATATCATCTACCTGCAGGTGAAATGACGGAGCTCTGGCAGGTATGTTGACTCACAGCTTCAGTGTTTCAATGACTTCCTGCCAGATATCGGGCTTCTCCAGTTCATGTATTTCCTTTACGATGACTGACAGACCCAGATATTTATTCACGAGCATTTCATCGCCTGTTACGGCTATCAATTCCCGGCGGAAATCTTCTTCCGTGAATTTTTTCTTCTCGTCTTTTTCATCCGGCGATGAGTAGAAATCGCCACTTCGGAAGCGGAATACTCTGTAGTCGGGGTATTTGAGGTTGGTCCGCATAGCCAGGTCGATTTCTTCCAGAACGGTCTTTTTGCGCCGGGCTTCCGGGGTTTCGAAGCAGATGAAGTTCTTGCAGATCGGAATGAGTGCTTTGTTGGCCACCTCCCAGGGTTCGGCCTGCTGAGCATCTGTATGCTGCACCCAGCATTTCTTTCCGAATCGGCGGAGTGTCTCCACGAAGTCTCGAATGCGATGAGAGTCGTAATTCAGTCTGGCGTGTGAGACGAAGAGCGACCCGGCGGAAGCATCGAAAGGATTGGCGTTGTCTGCCGGACGATAGGGGGCTACTTTCTTGCCGGCTTGCAGGTTCTGAAGGAGCTCCTCGGGGTACCCCCGGTGCCTCAGCAACAGGAGTGTGGCGGCTCTCTCGGCAAGAAAGTTGCTGGCTGTCACGTCAAAGATGAGTTTATCGATGTAAAAGAACGCCAGATCCTTGAAATCATCCAGGTCCTTTACACCATCCGTCTCTATCCCCTTCTTGAAACCATCGGGATCGCGCAGCTCCAGATTCAGTTCAAAAATGTAGAAATAGTAGCTTATGAGCGTTTCGCCCGTGTGCTCATCGGTGCGGGTGTTTTTCGCTATCCCGAGAAAATTGACATCTCGGACGGGATTGTTGAGCAGAGCACTGGGCGGTATTTTTTGATAGAGACCGTGTACCAGATCTGCAAAGGTACCCGGTGTCGGAACAGCCATGGGCGAGTACGAAACAAGATTACTGCCTTTCTTCAGGTTCGCATATCGTTCATTCGCGTTTTCCTGCAGAAGTCGATCCTTGGGGCGGGAATCGCGGTGGATAATCAGCATTCGTCCGTCCGTTGTTGTGACGACAAAGGAGATCTGGATGAAACTGCGCTGACGTCTCTGTGCCGATGAGAGTTCCTGATGTTTCGCGTTGCGGAGGATCATTCCCAATGTTGGGATGTCCGCTTCGCCGGAGTTGAGCGCAGCGTCCAGCAGGTCAACGCTTTCCTGCCGGAGCCAGGTCTTTTCCTGGTGGTTGTTATTCTGGTTTAACAATTTATCCTTAATGTCTTGTCCGGTCATAATCTGCGATGGTTTGATAGTTGACTGCTGCACACGCGGAACGCCACCTTGGCCACCAATATCAGACTAACATATTCTCAGCCATTGGCAAGCTTTTTCATTTTGCCACTCTCATTTGTACCCGTAAAATGTAATTTTACATTGACAGTAGGAAGATGATGAAGTAGAATGCCCTCATGGCTAGAGTGTACTTCAAAGGCAAAGAGAATATGACATCGGCTCCTTCCCTGTACCTGCCCAACCGGGTGAATGCAGCGGTACTGAGGGAGATCGAGCAGGCTTTGGGTGGCAAGGATAGCGTGGCTTATATGGTGGAGGATGTGCTGGTGCCCGAGGCCGAGGTGGCCCGGATGCTGAAGCGCCGCCGAGTGCTCAATTTCAACTTCCGCAAGGCAAACGTAAAGGTACTGCGCGAACAGCTGCTCGATCTCATGCAGCAGGGGCGCGATGTGATCTTTGTTCCGGGCAAACCGAACAGCACCATGGGCTGTATATCCGATGTGCCCATGCCGTTCATGATGCAGCTGGCCGCTCTTCACATCTCGCCCGTACCGGTGTTCGTCGGCATGTACCGCGATGATATCTGGCGCACCTTCTGCACGGACAAGACGGCAGAAGCCACCGTCATCTCCGTCCTGCCCAAGCTCGATCCCGGTCCTCTGACCGGTGAGCGTGTGATGGAGGCGTGGCTGGCGGCCTCGGCTGAGGAGTTCGCCGCTCGTCCGATCATGCAGTACTCTGTAGCCCGCCTGTTAGTGGAGGGCATGCGCCGCAATGCCCGCACGGAGCTCATCGATGGTATGGATGGCTCTCGTCTGCCCTTCTACAAGGTGTTGGGCGTTGCGATGGCGCTGGCAAAGGAACTTCGGAAGAAGGTGACGGACCGACGACTGGGCATATTGCTGCCGCCCGGCAAGGCTGGGGTGATCGCCAACTATGCCTGTATACTCGCCGGTATCGTCCCTGTCAACATCAATTACACTTCTTCGGAGCCGGCTTTCGAGAGCATCGTGCGCCAGAGCGGCATCACCCGCTTCATCTCCGCGCGTGCCTTCATGAGCAAGCTGCCGCAGTTCCCCTGGCCCAAGGGGGATGCCATCATTCACCTCGACAAGACCCTCAAGGGAATCGGCATGGCCAAGATTGCCGGTTGGGTTGCCTTTGCCCGCATGGCTCCTCTGCCGCTCATCAATGCCCGCTTCAATCTGGATGCCTACCGGGGCGATGACGAGGCTGCACTGCTCTTCACCTCCGGTTCGAGCGGAGAGCCCAAGGGTGTGGCACTCACGCACAGCATGGTTGTGGCGAATGTCACCCAGTTGCTCAGCAAGGTTTACCTGGAGCCCGGCAACAAGTTCCTGTGCAGTCTACCGATTTTCCACAGCTTCGGGTTGACCATCAGTACTCTGCTGCCTGCTTTCTACGGCTTTGGTATGGTTACCTATCCCTCCCCTCTCGAGGCCAAGAAACTCAATGAGCTTATCGAGGAGCATCAGATTGCTCTTGTGGTCTCCACCCCCACCTTCGCCCGCAGTATGCTGCGCCGTGCTTCGGCAGGTACTTACAAGACCGTCAAGTACTTTGTGGTTGGCGCTGAAAAGTTGCAGAAGGTTGTGGCTGATGAGTTCGCCAACAAGTGCGGTCTGACGGTGCTGGAGGGTTATGGGCTTACGGAGACTGCGCCTGTCTGCTCGGTGAATCTGGATGATGCCTGCTCCACGGAGCAGCAGCCCTACTTTGTTCCGGGCCGTCGTTTCGGCTCTGTGGGACCGCTGCTGCCCGGTCTGGCTGTTCGCCTGACAGACCCTGATGATGATAACGTGAGTCTGCCGCTCTGCGAGCAGGGTATGATCTGGTTCAAGGGAGCTAACGTCTTCAAGGGCTACATCGGGCGCGAGGATCTGAACGCTGAAATCTTCCGCGATGGCTGGTTCAAGACCGGCGATCTCGGCAAGGTGGATCTCAATGGGTTCCTGACCCTGGGGGGGCGCCGTTCCCGATTCTCCAAGGTTGCCGGTGAGATGGTTCCCCACGAGGTTGTGGAGGATGCGCTGGAGGAGTTCGTGGAGAAGCCGGAGGGCTTTACCGGGCGAGCGGTGGCAGTTGTCGGTGTGCCGGATTCCCAGAAGGGTGAGGCGCTGGTACTGCTGTCCTGCTTGCATAGTGCCCACCTGCCGCAGGCGCTGGATGCCATGCGTAGCTATATGGTGGAGAAGGGATTGCCGCGTCTGTGGTGCCCGCGAGAGATTATTCCGGTGGAGACAATTCCCGTCCTTCCCACCGGTAAGATGGATCTGCGCGGTTGCCAAATTCTCGCCAATGAGGCCTTGGGTCTGCAGTAAGAGATGGTGCAGATATGATGCCTCCCCTTCTCAGAAAATTTTGTGCGGCAGCAGCGGTTACTCTGCTGCCGTCCCGCTACACGCGTAGTTCACCCCCGGCCACCACGGAGGAGGCACCCGCAGTCGCGGAAAAATGCGAGGTGGAGGGTGTGCAGAATCTCTACAAGATCAATGACGATCTTTATCGTTCCGGCCAACCCACACCACATGGTTTCGGCAAGCTGTGGGAAATGGGAGTACGCACTATTCTGAACATGCGTGAGTACCACAGGGATGGGCGCAAGGTTCGCCATACTCCGCTCCGTCTGCTGGAGTACCCGGTTTCCACCGGCGAGGTGACGGAAAAGGATGTGGAAAACTGCCTGCGGATGATGGCAGATGCTCAGAGACCCATCCTCGTACACTGCTGGCACGGAAGTGACCGCACAGGGATCATCGTGGCGGCGTACCGCATCATATACGAGAATTGGACGGTGGCTCAGGCAGAGGCTGAGTTCCGGCGCGAGGAGTATGGGCACCATGATTTCTGGTATGGCAATCTGGTCGTACTGCTGCGCGGGACAGATTGGACCGCCATGAGGGAACGCTTGCAGGAAAGGAGCAGGGGATGAAATTGTCCATGGTCGGCTCCTCTCTGGTGCTGCCGCTGCTTGTAAGCTGCGCAGCGGCACCTGAGCCACCTGCACCGCAGCTTGCTGTTCCGGCACAGGCTGCCCGGGTACTTTCCCTGCCCGGAGTACCGTGTGAGTGAGCGCCTTTACCGCTCGGCACAGCCATCGGCTGAGGGATTTGCTGCCCTGCGCCGACTGGGGATTCGTACTGTGCTTAACCTGCGCGAGTACCATAGTGATGATTCGGAAGCCGGTCAGACGGATCTGAAACTTCTGCGCTACCCGATGGCTGCCGGTTCCGTCACGGAGCAGGATATCGAGAGCTGTCTGCGCCTGTTGCTGGGGGCTGAGGGACCGGTGCTGGTACATTGCTGGCATGGGAGTGATCGTACGGGCATAGTCGTGGCGGCGTACCGGATCGTCTGCCAGAATTGGACGATTGAGCAGGCAGAGGCCGAGTTCCGGCGCGAGGAGTATGGGCACCATGATTTCTGGTATGGCAATCTGACGGAGCTGTTGCGCGGGACGGACTGGGCCGCCATGCGGGAATGTCTGTCCGATCTGTTGCCGAATGCCGTACGATAAGAAAGAGCGCCTTCTGCCGGAGCGGAAGGCGCCTGTTGAATGAACCGTTGCGAACCTCAGCGGACGTAGGTGGCTGCAATCTCGCAGATATAGACGAGATGGAGCGGGTTGGTCGCATCGTACCACTTGGGAGCAACTTCCGAGAAGTCGGTGAAGTCCTCTTCGCGCATGTGAGCCACGGCCATCTTGCGGCATTCGAGCACGAGATCTGCATCCTCCATGGCTACGAGACCGTTCGGGGTGGTCATCGGGCAGAGCGAGGTCGCTGCCATCTTGTCCACATCCCTACCTGAGTTGCGACCGCAAAAGAGGAGATCGTTGCGGTACTTCTCCGGCATGAAGGAGAGGGTGAAGGACGATTGAGCGTCCAGATAGCCGCGGGTGTGGCGATTGGGACGTACGAAGACAAAGGCGACAGGGCGGTTCCAGAGGAAGCCCAGCCCGCCCCAGCTGGCGGTCATGGTGTTGAAGGCCTCGGGGGTGCCTGCCGTGATGAGCATCCACTGCTTGCCGATGAGCTCAGCCGGGTTCTGCTGCAGTTCGGTGAAGTTGATGGGAGTCATGGTGACGGGGTGGCTGCGGGTTACTTGCAGTAACGAGTGAGAACGTACTGGAGAATGCCGCCGGCACGGAAGTATTCCTTCTCAATGGGTGTGTCGATGCGGACAACGAGCGGCAGCTCGAAGGGCTCTTGCCCGGCGGGTTCCACTACAAGAGTGGCGCGGTCGCGGGGCTGCAGTTCATTGCTCAGCCCGGTGATGGAGAAGGTGACATCTTTGAGGTCCTTCACTCGGTCGTAATCTGCGGGATCGGCAAAGTTGAGCGGCAGCACGCCCATACCGATGAGGTTGCTGCGGTGTATGCGCTCGAAACTCTTGGTGACCACGGCGCGTACCCCCAGCAGGTTGGTACCCTTGGCTGCCCAGTCGCGGCTGGAACCCATGCCGTAGTCCTCACCGCCGATGATGATGGTTGGTACCCCGTCGGCCTTGTATGCCATGCCGGCATCATAAATGAAGGTCGGTGTGCCGCAGGGGGCGGTGATGGTGGTGTCCGGGGCACTCACGTTGCGATCTCCGAAGTAGAGTGTATAGCCGCCTTCGATCCCTTCCGTCAGCAGGTTCTTTATGCGGACATTGGCGAAGGTACCTCGTGCCATCACGAGATCATTGCCACGGCGGGAGCCGAAGGTGTTGAAATCGCGCTTTTCTACGCCGTTTGCCGCGAGGAACTGACCGGCAGGTCCTGTGGGCTTGATAGCTCCGGCAGGGGAGATGTGGTCGGTGGTCACGCAGTCGCCGAATATACCCAGCGGGCGGGCGTGCAGGATGTCACAGATGTCTCCCTTGCTGCCGTCAAACCCCTCGAAGAAGGGCGGACGATGGATGTAGGTGCTCTCCGGGTTCCAGGCGAAGGTGGCACCCTCAGGCGCACTCACACGTCCCCACTCGGGAACTACGTTAGAATAGCAGGCGGCATAGTCCTCCGGGGTGGCTGCACAGGCTTGCGCCGTTGCAATTTCCTCGCCCGTGGGCCAGATGTCCTTCAGGTAAACAGGGGTACCATCCGCTGCTGAGCCGATGGGCTCTTTCTCCATGTCGATGTCTACTCGCCCGGCCAGAGCAAAGGCGATGACGAGCGGCGGGGACATGAGGAAGTTCGCCTTCACATGGGAGTGGATGCGAGCCTCGAAGTTGCGATTGCCGGAGAGAACGGAGCAGGAGACGAGGTCGTGCTCGCTCACGGCTTGTTCGATGGCACTGTTGAGGGGACCGGAGTTGCCGATGCAGGTAGTGCAGCCGTAGCCGACGATGGAGAAGCCGATGGCGTCCAGGGCGGCAGTGAGATCGTTGTTGGCAAAATAACGGGCTGCGATCCTGCTGCCGGGGGCTATGCTGGTCTTTACCCAGGCAGGTACCTTCATACCGAGGGCTGCGGCTTTTTTGGCAAGCAGGCCGGCTGCGAGCATGAGGCTGTCATTGCTGGTGTTCGTACAGCTGGTGATGGCAGCCACGAGGATGGAGCCGTCCGTCAGTTCGATGTCGTGGGTGGTGTCGGCATCCGGGTTGCCGGCATCTCCCTTCATGGTGACAGGTATGGAACCATTGCGCTGCGGGTGGCCGTAGGTACTCTCGCAGATGGTGGCAAAACTCTGCTTGAGATCCGTGAGGGGTATGCGATCTTGCGGGCGCTTGGGACCGGCTACGGCGGGGACGATGGTGGTGAGGTCGAGCTCCAGCTCCACGCTGTAGTCGATGTCGCCGACCATGGGCATGCCGAACAGGCCCTGTGCCTTGTAGTAGGCCTCGTAGGTGGCAACGTGCTCCTCGCTGCGACCTGTGGCGCGCAGGTAGGCAGAGCTGGTGGAGTCGATGGGGAAGAAGCCCATGGTGGCGCCGTATTCGGGGGCCATGTTGGCCACGGTGGCTCGATCGGGCAGTGACAGGCTGGCAGCGCCTTCACCGAAGAACTCCACGAACTTGCCTACCACACCATGACGGCGCAGCATCTGCGTGACGTGCAGCGCCAGGTCTGTGGCCGTCACTCCTTCCCGTAGTTTACCTGTCAGGTGTACACCTACGACCTCGGGTACCAGGAAGGTGACAGGCTGACCGAGCATGCCGGCCTCTGCCTCGATTCCACCCACACCCCAGGCGACGATGCCCAGTCCGTTGATCATGGTTGTGTGCGAGTCGGTGCCGACCAGGGTGTCCGGGTAGTACACGCCGTCATTCTCCATCACGCCATGTGCGAGGTGCTCCAGGTTGACCTGGTGGACGATCCCTGTGCTGGGGGGGACGACGGAGAAGGTTTTGAAGGCCTGCTGTCCCCACTTGAGGAACTCGTAGCGCTCGACATTGCGCTCGAACTCGCGGGTAAGGTTCTTCTGGTAGGCTGCGGGGAAACCGGCCCAATCTACCTGCACGGAGTGGTCAACGACCAAGTCAACAGGAACAAGCGGCTCCATGCGGGCGGGATCTGCCCCAAGATCCTGCACGGCGGCTCGCATGGCAGCCAGATCCACCAGCAGGGGGACTCCCGTCAGATCCTGCAGGATGATGCGGGCTACGGTGAAGGGAATCTCGTAATTGCCGGGGGAAGGTGCATGCCAGGAGGCCAGGTTTTTCACGTCCTGTTCGGTTACTTTCAGCCCATCGCAGTTGCGCAGCAGGCTCTCCAGGACGATGCGGAGGGAGACAGGCATGCGGCGGATGTTCCCGAAGCCTTGTTCTGCCAATGCCGGCAGTGAGTAGAACTTGCCCTCTGCGCCTGTACCTGTCGTGAATGTGCGTACCGTGTTCATTGCCTTTATACGATGAAAATGATAATACGCGCACAAGTATACTCTTTCTGCCCGGAAATGCAAGCAGAAAACGCTGAATGTACTACGGAATCTTCATTTAATCCCCCGTCAGGGGGAGGTTGCGGGGGCTCGCTTCAGCAGCCGAGAATATCCCTGAGCTGCTGCCGGGGACGCTCGGGCCAGCATTTGTTGGCAGTGGGGCTGGCAGGGCTGGGATGAAGGATGGTACCGAGGGTGAAGTTCATGTCGGAGCAGGTGGCAGCTGCGATTTCGAGCTGTTTGAGGGCATAGCCGCCTATGCCGATGAGGTAACGGGGGGAGAGGGTGCGGATGAGGCTGACGAGGTGGCGCTGGCAGGCGGCATCGATCATGGCGACCTGGTCTCGGGGCAGCTGGGTGGGGGTAATGTTTGCCCCGCTCTCGCTCATCCAGATCAGAGGGCAGTAGTTGGCTACATAGGAATGCCGGAAGAAATTGTCCGCCGTGCCGTACATTTCTTCGAACAGTCCCCACAAGCGCCGTCCGCTCACCTCCGAACGGGGGCAGTTGAAGCCTTGAACCGGGCGCTTGGGATGGGTCGCGGGAGGTTGCCCGATCGGGGCTGTTATCCCCATCCACAGCGTGACAGCTGCGACCTCTCCGAAGGGGACCCCCGTCTGGGCCATGCCGAATGGACCGGGGTTCATCCCGAGGTAGAGTACATCGCGCGGACCGGTGGCAAAGCGGCGGATGTAGGCCTCGTGACCGGCCCAAGCATAGGTGAGGGGGTTGTAGGTGTAGGCAACGGGAGAGGAGAACCGGAGGGCTTCCATTTCGCTGCAGAGCTGACGTGCGGCGGCGATGACCTGTTCTGTGTGCATGACATGAGTTTAGCACAATGGAGAGGTTGTGGCAACAATTATCGCTTGATATCGCGGGGAGGATAAGCTACAATGGCGCGCGTGAAAGTCATAGCTATTGCCAACCAGAAGGGCGGTGTGGGCAAAACCACCACCGCCGTTAATCTCTCAGCCGCCCTTGCCAAACGCGGCCGCAGGGTGCTGCTCATCGATGTGGACTCGCAGGCGAATGCCTCCTCGGCGCTTGGTATCGAGGCTACGAGTGAGCAGAGTCTCTATCAGGCTCTCATCGGCAATAAGCTTATGGAGGATCTCATCCGTCCTGCCAATCGCCGTAATCTTTCCATTATCCCTGCCCACATGGACCTCTCCGGTGTGGAGGTGGAGCT
Source organism: Akkermansia sp. (assembly GCA_045545975.1). GTDB lineage: Bacteria > Verrucomicrobiota > Verrucomicrobiia > Verrucomicrobiales > Akkermansiaceae > Akkermansia. The sequence continues at coordinate 13,885 of JAZQCA010000054.1, read as the reverse complement.
CACCCAGAACGGCACTCACATCTCCTGCATGCGCGATGCCATGGAAGGTCTGCGCTGCAGTAATTATTACGACTACGTTTTTCTCGACACTCCGCCTTCTCTGGGCGTGCTCATGACCTCCTCGCTCTGTGCCTGTGATGAGGTGCTCACTCCCATGCAGTGTGAGTTCCTGAGCCTGGATGGTCTCTCCAAGATTCTTTATGTCGTGGAGCAGATCCGGGAGAGCGGAGCGAACCCCGATCTCCGGCACGAAGGTGTGCTGATGACGATGTACAGCAACACTAACCTTGCCAATCAGGTCATCGCTCAGGTGCAGGAGGTGCTCCCCAACAAGATGTACAGCACCGTTATTCCCCGCTCTGTCCGTGTGGCAGAGGCTCCCAGTTTCGGCAAGACGGTCATTGAGCACGATCCCTATGGGCAGGCTTCTCTCGCATACCAGAACGCTGCCAAGGAGTTCCTGAGCCGCCATCGCTGAACTATCCCCTCACGGGTTCGTCCCGCCGCTCCCCCGTCATGCTCCGCTGGCTCTTTCCCATTAACTGCGAGCTGTGTGGTGAGCCTGCGGAGCACACGTTGTGTGCGGAATGCCTGGCCGAGCTGGCGCGAGTACCGCGCCCCATCTGCCTGTATTGCGGTGCCCCGTTGGATGGCACCCCCGAGAGTACGGAGTGCTGCAAGAGCTGTCGCGGACTTCCCAGGGTGTATGACTTCGCCCGTTCTGCGCTCTATGGCGATGAGAAAAACCTGGACATGCTCTACCGGCTGAAGTACGGGCATGCAGCTTATCTGGCGCGAGGATTGGCGCTGGCTCTCCGGGAGCTCTGGGAGAGTACGCCTGAGCTGGCAGACTATGACAGGACGGTGCTGGTACCTGTACCGATGACTCGCCGCCACCTTTGCCGGCGCGGTTACAACCAGGCCGCCGAGCTGGCGCGCTTTCTGGCTCGCATGCGCGGACTGCCCATGGTTGAGGCACTCCGGCGGACGGAGACCACCGCGGACAGCCAGACACGCCTGGGAGCAGGGCGGCGATATTCCAACGCGCTGCACGCCTTCTGCGCTCATCCGATGTACGAGAATGGGCGTCGGAAGTTACCTGAGCAGGTGGTACTGGTGGATGATGTGTATACCACGGGCGCGACTTCCCGTGCTTGTGCTCGTGCCCTCCGCAGCTTGCCCGGAGTGCGCTCGGTGGCGGTCATCACTTTGGTGAGAGCCCGGTCGCAGGGAGCCGCCGGGGCTTGAAGAACGGCAGCACCCTCCCGCCGGGGATGAGTGCTGCCGCCTGATGAATGATCGTAGTATTGATTCGGAACTTCTGTTAATGTTATCAGAACTGGCAACCGATGCCGACGGAGATCACATGCTGGCCGAAGTTGTAATCAACATCGCTATCGTCAAGATATGTCCTGGCGAACTCATAACCAACATTCACATACACAGCGTCCGAGCACTGGAACTTCAGACCGCCTCCGACGGAGAAGGTGAAGCCGCCTGTGTTCGCGTCCACAACGGGGGTGTCAATATTCATCCAAGAATAACCGACCTTGCCGCCCATGTAGAGGAGAGCGCTGTCGCTGAGCTCGATATTGAGCTCGTAACCTACTGTTACGGGAAGCATGAATACATCATAATCCCCGCAGCAGTCGCCTGACTTGTAGTCATCGCTGCCCCACATCCCGGCCACGTTCAGACTGAACTGGTGGCGGGTGATGTCAGTTCCGTTGCTGTAGATGTTCAGGCGCAGACGGGCACCATAGGTGTCCGGGTCACCGGAATCATCAGCAATGGCGTACAGACCTTCTACGGAATAGACCGGCTGTACATCGTAGGGCGTGAGTGCCCCGGGCTGGTGAGAAGGCAGTACATACGGTGCGGCAGAGGCTGCACCCGAAAGCATGCCCAGCAGAGTTGCAATGGAAAGGAACTTTTTCATAGCTCTTCCCCTATAACATATTTTCTCTCCCCTTGCAAGCTAAAACAGTTAATTACACAAAAATAATCAGGGAATTTCAATAATGGCGATTTTCGGTACCGCGTCAATACGCCTGATGAATGATGGGGACAGCGGCGCGGGTCAGTTCTGCGCGGCGGCCTCGGCACAGCGGCGACCATCCAGTGCCGCCGAGACGATTCCGCCTGCATAGCCGGCACCTTCACCGCAGGGAATAAGCCCCGGCAGATCCACATGGTGCAGGGTGGCAGGGTCGCGAGGTATGCGCAGAGGGGAGCTGGTGCGGGTCTCGCAGCCGATGAGCAGGGCTTCCTCGCCGGCAAATCCCCGGAGCTTGCGGTTGAAGAAGATCAGCCCCTCTTTCATGCGGCGGCTGATGCCGACCGGGAGCAGAGCCTGCAAGTCCCAAGGGTTGAGCCCGGGGCGGTAGCTGCTCTCCGGAAGTTCGGTGCTCACTCGTCCGGCCAGGAAATCCACAGCGCGTTGGGCGGGGGCTTTCTGTTGCCCTCCACCTGCCTGAGCTGTGGCGATTTCGAGCTGTTTCTGCCAGACCAGACCGGCCAGTACGCCGTGCTCTGCGGCACAGGCAGCGGTGTCTTCCGGCTTGACGGTTACGACGAATCCGGAGTTCGCCCAGTAGGAGTCGCGAGCAGAGAGGGACATGCCGTTGACAACGACTTCATCATTCTCGGTGGCGGCGGGGACGATGTGACCGCCGGGGCACATGCAGAAGGAGTGTACACCTCGATCATCGATGTTGGTAGCGAGGGTATAGCGGGCTGCCGGCAGTCCCTCGGGGCGGAGCTCACCGGGGCGCAGGTGGTACTGAGCGGCATCGATGAGTGCTTGAGGGTGCTCGATCCGTACGCCAACGGCAAAGGTTTTCTGCTCAAGGGTGAGCCCTTCATCATGGAGCATGCGGTAGACATCTCGGGCGCTGTGACCGGTGGCAAGGATAACTGCTTGTCCTGTCCACTCGCGACCATCCGAGGAGCGCACACCGAGCAGTCGCTTACCATCTGCCGAGCGCAATAGGGCATTTACCCTCGTGCGGAAGTGAACCTCGCCGCCGGCGGTGATGATGCTGCGGCGCATGGCGCTGATGATGTCGGGCAGCTTGTCTGAGCCAAGGTGTGGCTGGGCATCGGTCAGGATATCCGGGGAGGCTCCATGGGCAACGAAAGTCTCGTACACTTCCATGACGGGACCTCGTTTGGTGGCTCGGGTGAAGAGCTTGCCATCGGAGAAGGTGCCGGCTCCACCCTCACCGAAGCAGTAGTTGGAGTCCTCCACGATTGGTCCGCCACAGTGGAGGGGCTCCAGGTCGAGACTGCGGGCAAAGACATCCTTGCCGCGCTCCAGCACTATGGGGCGCATGCCGAGCTCCAGGCAGCGCAGGGCTGCAAAGAGTCCGCCGGGACCGCTGCCAACGATGATGATGGTGCGCGCTTCTGCCGGAACCGGCTTGTAGTCGCGCCGGGGTAGCTCGTGGGGCGGAAGGGGCTCGTCGATAGCTACGAGCAGGCGGAGCTGTCGGCAGATGGGGCGGCGGCGGGCATCTATGCTGTCTTTGATGAGTCGCATGCCGCACACGCGGTGGGGGGAAATTTGCAGTTGCTGGGCTACGGCCTTGCGGCGGGCCTGTTCCTTGAGTGCTTTGCGGAGGGGGAGGTGGATGTCGATCTCAGTGATCATGCCTGACTGTCGATGCATTGTTTCATGCCGAGGGCGGGAGCATCGCAGCAGGAGGAGTTCACCGCGACTTGTACGGCAGGTACACCTGCTACGGTCGTGCGGGGGGCTACGTCCTCAAGTACCACCGATGAAGCCGCAATCTTGGCCCATTCGCCGATTTCCACGCGACCGAGTATTTTGGCACCGGCGCCGATGAGCACGCCACTGCGGACGATGGGGTGACGAGCCCCGCCTTTTTCCTTGCCGGTACCGCCGAGGGTGACTTCGTGGAGCATGGAGACATTGTTCTCGATGATGGCCGTCTCGCCAACTACGAACCCGGTGCCATGGTCAAGCAGTATTCCGCAGCCTATCCGGGCTGCCGGGTGAATATCCACCCCGAAGACTTCGCTGCTTACGCTCTGGAAGAGAAGGGCCAGCAGGTGACGACCTTCCTGCCACAGCACATGGGCTACGCGGTATGTCGCGAGAGCATGGAAGCCCTTGAAGAACAGCAGGGGCTCCAGTACGTTGTGACAGGCGGCATCGCGCTCCACTACGGCCAGCAGGTCGGCGGCCATGCAGTCCACAACCATCGGATTGAGCTTCAGTAGGGTGCGGATGAGAGGTTCCAGCTCATCCCGGTTCATGTCGCGGCGGGAGAGTTTGCGCGCCAGGCGGACGGCTACGGCATTGCCCAGTGAAGTGCGGCTCAGGACGACGTCATCGAGCATGCCCAGCAGCTTGGGCTCGCACTCGGCGGCGTTTTCAGCGGCTGAGTACAGCTTGGTCCATACCTTGGTTGCCAGTCCACTCTCGGTGGGTACCATCTTCTCCGGCCTGATCATGGGGGGATGTGCGGGGCGTTTATTTCATCAATTGCAGCAGTCGCGCAGCATGTCGTCCAGTCGGTAGGTCATCTCGGCCAATGCCTTGCGGGCCGGGGTGTCGGGCAGCAGCCAGAGTACCTCGCGTGCCTCCTCATTGCGGTTCAGTCCTTCATCCACGGACAGGCGAATTGCCTCGCGGAAGGCCTCGGTGTGACGGAGCGCGGAGTAGTCAATCTCCTCGTGACGTTCGATGGCCGCACGCACCTGAGCGGCCACGTCTTCACAGCTGCTCTCCATGAGGAAGAATACGGGCAGGGTGAGCTTGCCTTTCTCGGCATCTGTCCCGAGTGTCTTACCGGCGCTCTCATCCGTTCCGGTGAGGTCCAGGCAGTCATCATAAATCTGGTAGGATATTCCCAGCAGGGTACCCATGCGGTTGAGCTGCTCGATCATCTCCTCATCCAGTTCCTGCAGGTAGGCGGCGCCGCTCATGGCTACGGCAAAGAGGGTTGCTGTTTTCTTGCGGATGAGCTCGTAGTAATCGGCGCGGCTCATCTCAGCATCCCACAGGCGGGTGGATTGCTCCACTTCGCCCTGGCACAGATCTCGCATGGCTATGGCCATTTTCCGGCAGAACTTGCTGCCGCCGATTTCCGTACCCATGACGATGGCCTGAGCCAGCATGGTGTCGCCCAGCAGAACGGCAAGCTCATTGCCCCACAGTGAATTGGGTGTAGGTTGGTCGCGGCGGGTGTCTGCCTTGTCCAGCACATCATCATGGATGAGCGAGGCCATGTGGATCATCTCCAGCAGGGCGGCAAAGGTGATGTGCTCCCGGCGTATGCCGCCGGTAGCCGCAGCTGTCAGCAGTACCAGTCCGGGGCGCAGCATCTTGCCTTGACCACGACAGATCTGCTGCATGTACTCTCGGACGTAGGGCTCAAAATCTTCCGTCTGTCGGGCAATTTCATCGCGCACCTTCTGAAGCTCGTTCTGAACGAGCTTCATGTGGGCTTTTTTCTGACGAAGTCTGCTGAAAAATGGTATGCTCATAGTGCACCGGGCGAGGAATGTAGAGAGACGAGCGCAGCAGTATATCCCCGTTGCGCGCGGCGAGTGTAGCAGACTTCCTCCTTTTTTGCAAACTAAATTTCATGTGTTGCCTTTATTTGTTGGAAAAGATGGGATTCTGAGGGCTTTTCGGGTAGTTTTCGGCGACAAAAAGCCCATCCCCGACCGGGGGATGGGCTTTTGCAGAAGTCTGAGGATATGATTTGATCAGGCCTTGAGCTCGGTACCCAACTCGATGATCGAGTACTCGCCGGGGCGCAGACGGTAGACGATCTGCAGTACGTTGCGGCGGGCATTGCGGTAGAGCACGAAGGGCTTGCCGGAGATTTCCAGCTCCAGGATCGCGTCCTCCTTGTACATGGTCTTGAGCTCATAACCCTCGCGGGAGATGCGTACGGGCTTGGGATCTTCCGGTGCATCGAAGTCCTCGTAATCGAGGATATCCTCCTCGTACACTTTCTCTTCGAAGGTACGGATGCTCTTGGAGCGGTGCGGACGGAAGTGCTTCATGAGGCGGGTCTTGTGCTTGCGCATGCGGCGCATGATCTTGGTCACCGTCTCATCGATTGCTGCATAGAGGTCAGGTCCAACCGTGGATGCCTGGATGGTGATGTGGTCTGCACAGAATAGTACAATTTCCGCCATCTGGCGGTCCTTCTGCACGTCCACCACTACACGAGCCTCCACAATTTTGGGGTAATCGATATGGATAGACTGAATTTTCTTCGTGGCGAAATCACGAATAGCATCCGTCACATCTACATGACGGCCGGTCACGACAACGTTTGTGTCAACATTTGATGTCTGCATGGTTGATACCTCCTTCTATGGTTTGGTTGTTTCTTGCAGTCATGGTGCCAAGTATGCACCTTTCTGCAATACTCATCATATACCGCACAAGCGAGAAATGCAATAAAAAAAGTAAAAAAAAGCGGGCAAACAAAGCGCTCTCTTGTTCTGAGGGGGGGATGGGATGGGGGAGCTCAGTTCTTTCGGCGGGAATGGACCGCACGGATGAAGAGGATGACTCCGAGGGCCACGGCGCAGAAGTCCATGGCGATGATCATGGAAGAGGCATCGGAGTGCATCATCATGTACTCCGCATCGTACCCATTTGTCAGATAGGTGCAGAGCCCGGAGGTGAGTGCCACGATCATGCAGAAAAGCAGGGCGGCTGTGGCGCAGGAGTTGATGGGAGTGATGGGGTGACCATGGTGATTACTCCACACTCCGTTGAAAATAGCCGTTGCGGCCCACAGCAGGGACGTGCCGACAAGGAAGCTCATGATGGGCCCGTCCGTTATATAGAAGTCGATGTGTGCGGGAGTGATGAAGGAACCGATCGTTACGGCGAACATCAGCCCCAATCCTCCCAGCGCGGAGCCGCAGAGGTAGAAAAAGATTCGCTTTGGGAGCCGGACCATGGATATTGAGGGGCTGTGCCGGGGTGGGGGGATCAGAGCTGCTGTAGGCTACGGCGGATGGCGGCGATGGTGGCATCGATATCCGCCTCGGTATGAGCCGTGGAGATGAAGCCGGTCTCGTAGGGGGAGGGGGCGATGTAGACGCCCTGTTCAAGCATGGCGAGGAAGAAGCGGCGCCAGCTGTCGAAGTCGCCGGTCATTGCATCATCCACATTCTTCACATCTCGGGAGGTAAAGAACAGGCAGAACATGGACCCGCTGCGCTTGAAGCAGTAGTCCCGCCCGCAGTCTGCCAGTGCTGCCCGCACTCCTTCCTCCAGTCTTGCGCCGAGTTTCTCCAGGTGTGTGTAGGCGTCCGTTGCCTCCAACTCTCTCAGCTGGGCCAGTCCGGCGGCCATGGCGACGGGGTTGCCGCTGAGGGTACCTGCCTGGTAGACGGGGCCGAGGGGGCTCACACAGTCCATGATGTCGGCTCTGCCTCCGAATGCGCCCACGGGCAGACCGCCACCGATGATCTTGCCCATGGTCGTCAGGTCGGGGGTGATGCCGTGCTTGCCCTGCACGCCGGCGGGCGATATGCGGAAGCCGGTCATTACTTCATCGAAGATGAGCAGAGCGCCCTCGCGAGCCGTGATCTCGCGCAGGAACTTCAAGTACCCGGGCTCCGGCAGGTAGAAGCCGGCATTGCCCGGGTAGGGCTCCACGATTATGGCCGCAATTTGTCCCGGGTAGCGGGCGAATGCCTGACTGACGGCCGGGCGATCATTGTAGGGAAGAGCCAGGGTGAGGGAGGCAAACTCCTGCGGTACTCCGGCACTGTCCGGTTCTCCATGGGTGAGTGCTCCGCTGCCGGCTGCCACAAGCAGGCTGTCCACATGGCCATGGTAGCAGCCTGTGAACTTGATGATGTACTTGCGACCGGTGTAGCCGCGTGCCAAGCGGACGGCGCTCATGGTTGCCTCTGTTCCGCTGTTGGTCATACGGACTTTCTGCACGCTGGGGATCATGCGGCAGATGGTTTCTGCCATATCGACTTCCACCCGGGTGGGGATGCCATAGCCCAATCCGGAGGGTACTGCTGCCTGAACGGCTTGAATGACGCTCCCGGGGGCATGCCCCAGAATGGCCGGTCCCCAAGTACCGATGTAGTCGATGTACTGCCGACCATCCTCGTCCCACAGGTGGGCTCCCGCTGCACGGGTGACGAAAAATGGTGCTCTTCCCAAGCGGCGGAAGGCTCTCACGGGAGAATTCACCCCTCCGGGGATGACACGGCACGCACGTTCAAACAGCTCTTCAGATATCGGCATGGGCTCAGTATAATCTCTCTGCTCCCGGCTGGCAAGCCTATTTTCGGGGTGTCATGGTCGCTCAGACTTCTTCTGCGATATCATCATCCGTGAAGAGTGGGGTCTCGGACTCCGGATCTACGGCGATGTCGTCCTCCTGCAGTTCCATATCATCCGGGTCCTCGGCCAGATCATCATCGCCTACGGGAGTCTTGAGGGCGGCATGCTTGGTGCAGAAGGCGCGGGGTTTGTTGAAATCGGCCATTGTCTCTGTGTAGGCGGTGTGCTTGTACTCGCAGCCGGAGTGGGCTATTCCGCCGCTTTCGCGGCAAAGGCGCATACCCTTGTTGCGCATGCCGGCAGCAGTCAGCCGTATGGGGCCCATGTGGTAGCCGAGGTTCTGAGCCTGTTGCATGGCGCCTACCCAGATGGGGAGGGCGAGGGTGCCGCCGTAACCTTTGTCCGCGATGGTAACGGGGCGATCGAAGCCGACCCATACGGCAGCGGTGATGTCGGAGGTGAAACCGCAGAACCAGGCATTGCGGTAGGCATTGGTGGTACCGGTTTTGCCGCCGGCCGGTGCCTTGAATCCCAAGCGCTGCATGCTGCCCGCCGTTCCTCCCGGCTTGGTGATTTGCTGGAGGATGTTGGAGGTGGCGTTGGCGGTCTTCTGGGTGTAGATGCGCCGGATGGTGTTCGGGTTGTGCCAGATGAGGCGTCCGGCGGAGTCTGTGATGCTCTGGATGATGTAGGGCGTGGGGCGTACACCGCCGTTGGCGAAGGGGGTATAGGCTCCGGCTACTTCGAGGGGGGAGGCCTCCCAGGTACCCAGGTAGATGGTGGGGCCGAGGGTGCGTGGCGGCTGGGTGAACCCGCTCATGAGTGCGGTGTTCACCACGTTCTGCAGTCCGGCTCGGGCACCCACGCGCACGGACATGGTATTGCGGCTCTTGAGCAGTCCCCATCCGGCGGGGTGCAGGCCGGTGAACCTGTTGTCGGAGTTGCGGGGGCTCCAGCGCTTGGCTCCGGGGATTTCGCCGGGTTGCAGGCGACCGTCGGAGATCTGGCTGTTGGGGCTGCCACCGAGCTCGAAGAAGGTGGAGTAGACGATGGGCTTGAAGAGGGAGCCGACCTGGCGACGGCTTTGAAGTGCGCGGTTGAGGGGGGATTCCGTGCTGTCGCGCCCGCCCACGACGGAGAGCAGAGCGCCCGTGGCGTTGTCGATCATCACGCAGGCTGCCTGCACATATTTCGGTGCCGGTCTGATCTCCCCGGGGGCGAGTTTGCTGACCATCTCGCGGTATTGGGCGCGGGTCTGGTGCGGGTAGTGACGCCGACTTTCGAGCATGCTCACCAACCGGCTGTCGATTTCCTTCATCACGGCGTCCTGCAAGTCAACATCCAGGGTTGTGCGCACCACCAGACCGCCGGCGAAAACGGCTTCTTCCTTCAGTCGCTCTTCGCGGGTGTCGAGCATCTCGAGGATGTGGTCAACTTCGCTGCGGATGAGATCGAGCGCGTAGTTGTCGATCCCGCGTCGCTCGGGTTTGTTGGTGATGATTTCCTCGGCGAGAGCTGCCTCGTACTGGTTGCGGGTGATTTTGTCGTGCTCAACGAGGAGTTTGAGAACCTTGTCGCGCTGTATCTTGGCAGAGGAGGGGCTGCGATAGGGGGAGAATTCATTGGGGCTGCAGACGATGCCGGCGAGCATGGCTGCCTCGCCGATGGTGAGGTCGCGCGGTTCTTTGCTGAAGTAACCATGAGCAGCCTGTTTGAGCCCCAGGAAGGTATGCCCCCAGAACACGCGGTTGATGTAGCAGGTGAGGATAGTCTGCTTGTCGTAGGTGGCCTCGATGCGGCGTGCCAGCGCCATTTCCGTGAACTTGGCATGGAAGTCGCGCACGCGGTGGTTGTAGGTATTCTTGGCGAGCTGCATGGTCAGGGTGGAGCCACCCTGGGTGGTGCGCCCATGCTTGAATACCTGGGCTACGGCGCGCAGCATGCCGCGCGGGTCGATCCCTCCATGGGTCCAGAACGAGCGGTCCTCCTGCATGATGAGGGCATCGATGAAGTACTGGGGGACTTCGCTTTTCAGGTCGGATATACTGCGGCGGTTCTCGCCATGAAGGGTGCCGATCTCATTTCCCTTGCGGTCGAGGACGATGGTGCGCTCCGGCATGCGGGTGACTTGCGTGAGGTCGTAGCGACCGGATTTGATAGCGTAGAAAAGGACGAGGAAGAGCACCAGTATGCTGCCCACAAAGGCTCCGCTGATGAGCAGGCGCAGTACCCAGCGCAGGAATTTAGGCAGTTTGCGCGTGACGAAGGCGATCATCCGGAAGGGGAAAAAGATCCAGGTGCTGATTCCCTGCCACAGGCTGGTTCCCTTTTTGGGCGGGGTCTTCAGCTCCTGCCAAGGGCTGGGGACATCATCCGTCGCCGGAGTGGGTGTGTACTTGCGGTATTCGCGGCGCCTACCCGGAGTGCCGAAGGCGCTGGAGGGATCCGGCTGATCATCCGAGTGCAGTAGGCGCCGACCTTCCGGGTCGGCTTGGGCAAGCAGCGGATCGGATTGGTCCACATAGCCGGGCATGGGAGCCGGACTGCTTATACGGCGGTTACGTTCCGCAGGGGGTATATTGACTCTGTGGGCGTTCAGCTGCTGCGGCATGGCTTGGTCCTGCGGCAGCGGGGCGCTCAAATCGCTTTCGTGCTGTATGGAGGGTGTTCTCCTGCGGGGTGAGGCTTGGGCATACCGCCCCGTCCCTCCTCCCGGCGTGTGGGTTGAGGGGGTGTCGGAGTCCGATTTGTAGCGTGCACACATGTTGTAACTGATGGGAGTATATCACGCGGCATTCTGCTCCGCAAGATGTAATTTTTCATCCGTCTGTTGCCCGGCGTGTGGGCTGCGGGGGGCGGAGTCGATCAGATGTACTTGCGATCGCGGAAGAGGTGAGATTTAAGCGGATCGGTTGCAGCGAGGTGGGTGAAGCCGATGGCCAGAGCATCAGCTGCATCGGGAGGCGGGGTTTCGGTGAGTTGGAGAAGGGCTCGCATCATGAAAGCGACTTGGTGCTTGCCGGCACTCCCCCGCCCCACGGTAGCCAGTTTTACGCAGGAAGGGGGGTACTCCATGATGGGGAGTTCGTAGCGAGCCGCCGCCAGTACTGTGGCAGCGCGAGCGGAGCCCATGGTAATGGCGGTGCGGTGTGACTGGACGTAGATGATACCCTCAATGGCCAGTTCCCCGGGCTGCCATTGCTCGATGAGGGAACACACTTTTTCATGTATGGCAAGCAGACAGCGGCTTTGCGGAAGCCTGGCAGGAAGGGACAGGGTGCCATAGTCGAGTGCCGCCGCACGCCGATGATCACCATCGAGCACGGCAAACCCGGTGTTGCGGATGGCGGGGTCTATGGAGAGCACGCGCACGGCCTCAGTTGGTCTGCGGGTTGACGGTGCCGCAGTAGCTCCAGAGGGTGGGATCGATCTCGGCGCGGGCGGCTTCTGCCAGAGCCCGGGCATGTTCGGGGGTCTCGGTAAGGGCAAAGAGGGTGGAGCCACTGCCGCACATGAGCGCTGCGCGCACACCCGGCTGAGCGAGCATCCACATCTTAGTGAACCCGAGGATGGGGAACTTGGTGAAGACGGCACGCTCGAGCTCGTTGACGAGCTTGATGTCATCAACGATCTGGGTGCCGTAGTTTACGCCCTTGATGCGGTGCGCTCCCCGCAGCATTTTGTAAGCACTGGGGGTGGACACGGCAAACTGCGGCTTGAGAAGGACGATGGGACTGCTCCAACCGGAAAGTTCGGGAACCGGGGTGACGATTTCACCGCGGCCGGTGCAGCGGCTGATGACCGGGTTCAGGAAGAAGGGAACATCGCTGCCGAGGGCGGCAGCCATGGCAGAGAGCTCTTCATTCGTGTAACCGGTACCGATGAGTTCGTTGCAGGCTTTGAGTGTGATGGCGGCATCGGCCGAGCCGCCGCCGAGCCCGGCACCATGTGGGATATTCTTGGTAAGGGTTATGCGCTGTTTGGCCTTGCGGCCATACGCCTTCTCGAACTCGCGCACGGCCTTCATGACCAGGTTACTTTCATCTGTCGGCACTCCGGGGGTCTCGCACAGCAGGGTTGTCGTGCGGGAGTTGTGGAAATCCAGCTCATCCGCCAGATCCAGCCGAGCCATCAGGATGTCTACATTGTGGTAGCCATCCTCGCGCTTGCTCTGAACCCGCAGGGAGAGATTGATTTTTGCCGGGGCGGTGTAGGTCGTGCTCATACGATTAGTCTACACGAAATTGCCTCCTGCGTCAACAGTTCCGCTCGCTCCAACAAGCCAAAATGACGTATTCCTATCACCCGAAGACACCAAAATTGCAGAAAAATACATTTTTTTGGCAGATTAGGCTTGCAATTCAGGGCGGGGCATTATATCCTCCGCTATGGCAGAAATTCAGCTTGGACTTACATTTGACGACGTGCTCCTGCTTCCTTGCCTGAGCACCATTCTTCCCGGCGAGGCCGATCCGACTTCTCAACTGTGCCCCGGTTTTCCCCTCCGCCTGCCCATTCTCTCTGCTCCGATGGATACGGTGACGGAGGTTGACATGGCCATTGCCATGGCTCGTGAGGGTGGTCTGGGTGTGATTCATCGTAATAACCGCATCGATGACCAGGCTGCCATGGTGGCCAAGGTCAAGAGATTCGAGAATGCCGTGATCACCAAGCCTCTCACTGTTACCAGCGACATGAGCCTGAGCCGTGTGAAGGGGATCATGCTTGAGCATGGCTTCTCCGGTCTGCCCGTTGTTGCTGAGGGCGGACTGCTGGTAGGCATCATCACCGGGCGTGACATGCGCGTGGTGGTGGATGGTCATGATCTTGACAAGCTCACCGTGGCTGATGTGATGACCCCCATGAGCCGCCTCATCACCGGTACTCCTACCACAACCCAGGAGGAGGCTCGCAAGATTCTTTACTCAAACCGCATTGAGAAGCTCCCACTTATCGATGAGGAGGGACGACTCGTCGGCTTGATTACCGATACCGACATCCGCAAGCGCGAGGCTTTCCAGGAGTCCACCAAGGACGAGTTGGGGCGCCTGTGCTGTGGTGCAGCCGTTGGTCCGGGACCTGAGTTCCTGGCTCGTGCTCAGGCTGTGGTGGATGCCGGGGCGGATGCCCTTTTCATTGATGCCGCCACGGGACATACCAGCCGTGTGCTGCATGTCATCGAGAAGTTGCGTGAGCTCGGCAAACCGGTGGTAGCCGGTAACGTGGTCACTCAGGATGGTGCTCGTGATCTTATCTCGGCCGGTGCCAGTGCCATTAAGGTGGGTGTGGGTCCCGGTTCCATCTGCACCACCCGCATCATCGCCGGCGTGGGTATGCCGCAGCTGACGGCTGTGATGATGGCCGCGGAAGCCCTCAAGGGTACCGGCGTGCCGGTCATCGCCGACGGTGGTATCCGCTATTCGGGCGATATCGTCAAGGCTCTCGCCGCAGGCGCCTCCACCATCATGGCGGGTTCGCTCTTCGCGGGCACCGAGGAATCTCCGGGCGAAACCATCATCCTGAATGGACGTAAGTTCAAGTCCTACAGGGGGATGGGTTCCCTCGCAGCCATGGAACAGG
>JAZQCA010000053.1:0-69424 GCA_045545975.1 Akkermansia sp. | reverse complement strand
CTCTTTATCCTCTCCGGCACCCCTCCCGGAAGGTTGTATCCGGTGGCGAGCATCTCTGCTCAGCCTTGGTGCCTCAGAAAGTCCGTAAATGAAAAATTGCCTTGCCCGGCCGTTGCTTGGCGGCGCTTGTTTCAGCGTCTCGCTCAGCTCTTTCGGGCTGCACCGTGTCGGTGTGCCGAGAAGTATACACTAAACTTTGCGGCACGTCAAGCTCATTTTTCAAAATTTTTGCATTTTTTTTACAACAAAAAATGAAACCCATTGAAAAATCGACATTTTTTCAACAACATTTTTTTAATTCACTCTGCAAATAGCTGCATTTCGTTCGAAAAAAGGTAAAAGACGACGGAAGCTTTGCCGCATTGCCCTGCAAGCTCCCATCGGGAACAGACGGCACTTCACTCTGAAGAACTATTGCCCCCTCTCTCGCGATGTCATGCGTCATCATCCCCCATTTCTGCTGCATTTCCGCCTTTACAATCTGCAACATGTACACTATAGTAGAGGCATGAGCACGATGAACGTATCGGACAACATGGAAGAGCTCATCAAGCTGGCGCTTGATGAAGATTTCGGCGATGGGGATGTAACCTCCACCTACTTTGTACCCGAGGGCTTGCAAGCGCGCGCCTTGATGCGCCCGCGCACACAGGGTGTTCTCTCCGGAGTAAAGGTGGCCGAGGCTGTATTCCGCGCTGTCGATCCCAGCCTGAAGGTAGAGGTCTACCTGCACGATGGCGAAGCCGTATCCCCCGGTGCTATCGTGATGATGATTGAGGGATCAGCCCGCTCCATTCTGGGGGCCGAGAGAACCGCGCTGAATTTCATTCAACGCCTCTCCGGCGTGGCTACCATGACCAACAAATACATGAAGGCTATAGCCCATACCAACTGCAAGCTGCTCGATACTCGCAAGACCACCCCCGGCTATCGACTACTGGAAAAAGCGGCCGTAGTCCATGGCGGAGGCAACAACCACCGCTTGGGGCTCTATGACCGTGCCATGGTGAAAGATAATCATCTGATGACGGATGGCGACACCGCCCACCTGCAGTCCTGCATAGATAAGCTGAAGAGTGACAAGCCCGGCGTGGAGGTCGAGCTGGAGGCAGATAACCTCATTCAGGTAGAAGCCTTCCTCAAGCTGACAGGAGTGGACTACATCCTGCTGGACAACATGAGCCCGGCTGATATGGCCCGTGCCGTGGAAATGCGCGGCAAAAACAAAAAACCCTACTTCGAGGCAAGTGGTGGTCTGACCCTGGAAACCGCACCTGCTGCGGCAGAAAGCGGCGTGGACTACATGAGCTTTGGTTGTCTGACCCACTCCGTTCCGTCTATGGACCTTGGGTTGGACTTCACCGTCGAAAGATAAGAAAAAAAACCACATGACCCTGACACCCCGTGAATCCCTCATTACACTCAACCTCATCCCGGGGTTGGGTTCCGTACGCATACAATCCCTGCTGAGTCACTTCGGGACAGCGGAGCTGGCACTTGCCGCCCCGCTGTCCATGCTGGCGCAGGTACCCCGCATAGGCAACAAACTGGCCAGAGCCATAGCAAGCTGGCGCGATTGCACCAACGTACAAGCCGAGCTGGCCTGCGCCGAGGACCACAACGTGCGCGTGATCACCATCCTCGATGCCGAATATCCCGATATCCTGCGGCGCATGGGCGACCCGCCCATCGTGCTCTATGTACGAGGTGAATGGAAGCAGACAGACGGAGAACGCAGCGTCTCCATCGTAGGCTCCCGCGCTGCCACCCCCTACGGCATGACCCACGCCCGACGCTTCGGACGCGAGCTGGCGGATGCAGGCTGCACCATCATCTCGGGTCTTGCCCGCGGGATCGACACCGCAGCCCACTGGGGCGCGCTGGATGCCGGGGGGCGCACCATCGCCGTATTGGGTTACGGGCTTGCAGGCATCTACCCGGAAGAAAATGCCGAACTGTGCGAGCAGATCTGCCGCGGCCATGGTGCCCTGGTCAGCGAGTTCCCGATGACCCTCCGACCGGCGCGCACAACCTTCCCGCAGCGTAACCGAGTAGTAGCGGCCTGGAGCAGAGCCACACTAGTGGTCGAGGCTCCCAACCGTAGCGGTTCCCTGCACACAGCCGCCATCTCGGCGGAGTATTACGGCAACAGCGTGTTCGCGCTCCCCGGTCCGGCTGACAGCCCCTCCTCGGTTGGCTGCCATGCGCTCATCCGAGACGGAGCCATCCTCTGCACCACTCCGCAGGAACTGCTCCGCGACATGCACTGGACAGGGGAGCCCCGCCAGCTCAATCTCGACATCCAGACGCCCGAAGAAGAGGGGGTACCCTTCCAGCCCCGCCCGACTGCCTGCGATGATCGTGAGGACATCATCTCAGCCATAGCAGCCGGACATGACACGCTGGACGCTCTCTGCACGGCACTGGGCAAAGGTGCCGGTGAACTCACGCCACAGCTCATGCGCTTGCAGATCGAGCGTGCCATCACTCCCCTGCCCGGGGGGCGATACAGCAACTGCTGACAAGTGCCCATCGGAGAAAGCCGGACATGAGGTCGCTAACCACCATTATTCTGCTCCTGAGCTTAGTCCCTCTGAGCGGCTGTGCCGGTCTGCTGGACGTTGTACTGCACAAGCGCATGGCGCCGGAGGTACAGCAGCAGGCTCAGCAGGAGAGCTGTTGGTACAGTTATCTTCCCCATCGCTCACCGGGGTTCTGCCTACGGACGCGCAGGGCCATCATCTGGAAAGATAAAAACATCAACTTGGGCTACTGGCGAGGGTTGCACCCACAGGCTCCACACAGAGTTCTGATAGAGGCCAGAGGTCACACACTCATCCTGCACCGCCGCTATGTGTGGGATGGTAACAGCGTGGGAACAACCACCCCCGCAGACCTCATGCCCAGCCTGCGGCACGATGTACTTTACCACGCGCTCAAAGAAGGCGCTCCTCTCAACCGATGGGAGATTGACCGAGCATACCGAGCTGACTGCCAGCGATATGGTGCAGCTCTTCACCCGGCACGCTACACCATACTACGCATGTTCGGCGGTCTCTTCAACGATATGGGGGAGCACAATACTCTCATCATCCAGCCAACCACCCCACAAACTCCGTTGGCACCATTGGAGCCGGACAGGCCTGATGATCCATACGATGACCTGAACTACACATCGCCCCATGCCTGACCTCACGGCAAAAACAATAATAGGTGCCGGTCCCCTGCTGCAACTCCCGGACTACCAAAATTTTCCCTACCCGGAGGGAGCGGGATGTGCGTGGGTACACAGTGGTCGTGCTGCCTTCGAGTGCCTGCTGCGCAGCATGCCACGCCCGTCACGGGTATTGGTCCCCCGTTTTGCCTGCGACACCCTCTTGGAGCCACTGCATCGACTTGGAATCCCCGTTGAGCGATACTCCGTCACCGAGCAGCTGCATCCCTGCCCTCCGGCAAATGTAAATGCCGGAGATCTGCTTGTGCTCATCAACTACTTCGGTCTTACGGATGAGGTCGTGCGGGCAGCAGCTCTGCGCCACCCCGGTCCCGTGGTGGTGGATGCCACGACAGCGCTTTACTCTGCACCACAGCCCGGCATACCAACTTTTTACAGCCCGCGAAAGTTTGCCGGTCTGAGTGATGGAGGAATCGCCTGTGCGCCCTTCAACGTCCTGTTGCCGGCAGAGGAAGATCTGGCGGCTGAGCGCATGCAAGCCCTGCTGCAGCGAGCGGAACAAGGACCGCTTGCAGCAGCTTCCGCCACGGAACAGGCAGAGGCAAGCCTATCAGTCCCGGCTCGGCGCATGGCACCGCTCACCCGGCGACTGATAACCGCCACGGATTGGACAAGTGCCGCCCGGCTGCGACTGGGTAACTACGCGCGGCTGCACGCAGCCTTGGCGCCCATCAACCGCTTGCAACTTCCGGAAAAGCCAACCACCGCGCCCATGTGCTACCCTCTCGTCAGTGGCATACCGGGACTACGAGATGAGCTCATCGAGGCAGGCATACTACTTCCCCTCTACTGGCCGGAAGTAATAGCCGCAACCCCGGCCGAAGCCGTGGAAAACCGACTTGCCCGCACCCTTTTACCCCTACCGCTGGACCAGAGCTGTACGGCAAATGATATGGAACGGCTTATAAAACTCATCCTGAGCTGACATTTGCACGCAGGATGAGTACTCTCAGAGTTCATAATAGGTATACCCATTGAGGCCGGACCGGTAGGCCTCGAGGGCATCCCGTCGCTGGCGGGGGGTAATGAGCCCCTCCTCCACAGCCCGCTCAGCAAGTGAGCGGAATTGCGCCACAAGATCACGGCTCTCATACTTCATATAGCTGAGCACATCTGCCACGCTGTCGCCCTCCTCCTCATCCGTATAAACCGGGCGACCATTCTCAAGGTGCACACTCACCACGTTTGTATCCCCCAGCAGGTTATGGATATCACCCAAAGTCTCCTGGTAAGCTCCGATCAGGAACACTGCCACATAATAATGCTCAGAGCCATCGAACTCGTGCAAGGGAAGAGAGTGCGCCACATCCTCACGATCGATGAAGTTATCCACCTTACCATCACAATCACAGGTAATGTCAACCAGTACGGTTTTCTGAGTGGGGCGCTCGCAAAGTCGCTGAATGGGCATAACCGGGAAGAGCTGGTCAATGGCCCAGGAATCGGGCATGCTCTGGAAGAGTGAAAAGTTGCCGTAATAAAAATCCACCATATTGTCCGAGAGTTCCTTGAGGTCCTCGGGCATCTCGCTCATCTCAGCAATCCGGCGAGAAATGAGCCCCATGATGTACCAGTATATCGCCTCGCCAACTCCCCGCTCGCGTAGGCTGGCATTGCCATAGAAGAACTGCATGCGCAGCTGGTCGCGGTAGTAATTGGCATCATTATAGCACTCCTGAATATTCTTACGGGAGAGCATGCGGTGAGTTTCATCGAGGGCTTTCAGGATTTCGCTGGGATTCTCCGGCAACTCAGGGGGCTGAGCATCCTGCCCGGGAGCACTGGCTACATCCAGAATATTGAACACAAGCACGGAATGATAGGCAGCAATCGCGCGCCCGCTCTCCGTTACCAAGGTCGGGTGAGGTACTCCGCATTTACTGCACAGCTCACCTACGACTTCCACGATATCTCGGGCATACTCCTCCATGGTATAGTTGCAGGAAGAGTGGAAATTGGTCTGGGAGCCATCATAGTCCACGGCAAGTCCGCCACCCATGTCGAGAGTCCCCATGGGAGCGCCTTCGCGCACGAGATCAATGTACATACGACAAGCCTCGGTAAGACCCTCACGAACAACGGAAATGTTGGGAATCTGTGAGCCCTGATGGTAGTGCAACAATTTCAGGCAATGTAACTTGTCGGCAGCCTTCAGAGTATCCACCACTTCAATAACTTGGGCCGTATTCAGACCGAATACCGAACGATCCCCCGCCGACTCACTCCAATGCCCGGCACCCTTGGCCGCCAAGCGCACGCGCACACCAAGGTTGGGGTCTATCCCCAGCACTCTCGCACGCTCCAGAATGGCGGGAAGTTCATTAGGCATCTCCAGGATGAGGCAGATATTGATCCCCATGCGCTGAGCCATGAGTGCGAGATCTATGAATTCATCGTCCTTGTAGCCATTGCACATGAGGAAGGCCTCGGGGTCTTTCATCTGCGCCATGGCGGCAATAAGCTCAGGCTTACTGCCGGCCTCCAATCCATAGTGATAACGAGCGCCATAGGAGACGATTTCCTCCACGATTTCGCGCTGTTGGTTCACCTTGACGGGGTAGACGCCCCTGTAATTCCCCTGATATTCAGCCTCTTTGATTGCCTTGGCAAAGCTGATATTGAGCTCATCGATGCGGGCTCTCAGGAGGTCGCGGAAGCGCAACAGCACCGGAGCTGCCGTACCTCGCTCACTGAGCCCCCTCATGATGGTATGCAGGCTGATGGGGCGTTTCTCACCATCAGTATCTATGAGATTAACCGTCACCTCACCATTGCGCGACACGCCAAAATATCCGTTACTCCAGGCATCCACGCCGTAGAGTTCAGCTGAGTCTGCTGCGGTCCAGTTCTTGACCTTTCGTCTGATGGTCGTGTGTTTACGCATCGCCATAATATCTTAACGTGGTTGAGGTGTGCGCGCGTTATATACTATATGAGGATGCTTGTCAATGAGAATTTGCAACATTACAATCGATTACAACGATGAAGATGCTCGGTGAGCACACGGGCAAAGTCGGAGGCTGTCTCGGAGATATCCTGCACGGAGTGATCGGCGGGTACAATCGTCTCCGTTCCCCAAGAGATATGGCTGGACCAGTAAGGCACAACCCCGTCGGAGCTGAGCGGGGAATCCCCCTCGCCCTGATCACCGATGATGGAGTGTGTGGGAACATCGAGAACTTGGAGACCTTGCAGCCCCTTAATGGAGTAGCTGTCGGGAGAAAGTTGGTTCACACTAGTGAAGGCCTCCGTCAGTTTGCCGGGATTGAGCAGGATTGTATCTTCCTGCAAGGTGGCGATATTAAAGGCCTCGCTTATGATGTTCTGCGGGAGCTGCACCAACTTCATGAAGGCGGTGACAAGCCGGTAGCGTGCCAGCGGCGCGCCTTGATGAGGAGTAGCCATGTATACGACCATTCCTGCCTTCACCGGGTGGAAGAAGAAAGCCTTGCGGAGCTCATCGCCCCCCTCCAACGGCAGCTTTTCCTTCACATAGCGGGCATGCAGGAAGCGGCGTACCCCGGGACGATCACGGAGCAATTGCCAAGGCTCCACGCACTGACTGTAGTGGGTAATAAGCCCCCCCATCGAGTGCCCGACCAGCACCATGTTATCCCAATTGCGGTTCTTGCGCTGTGGGTCGAGCTGCCTTCTTACCTCGGCAAGAGAGGCTCTGTACTGGGCAGCGGAGATGGTCCAGGTCACCCCTGTGGGATAATTGAAGTACCAGAACTGGTAATTCTGGCGGATGACGGGATCGCAGAGCAAGCGATTGACCAGGTTATCGAAAGTCCCCGCGCTGGAAAGCAGACCATGGGTCAGGATAACGGGAATCTTGTTCGGATCATAGGACTCTATGCAGGAAAGACCGCTCACATCACGCAGCTTCTGTGGGCGTAACAACCCCAGAAGCCGATCCTCCTTCACGCGGGTGAGGTTCCAGTATATCTCAATGGGGGCGGAAAAGTCGGCAGCAAGCGCGTGTTTGTAACGCCCGAGTGTGATGAAGTCCGTCCTGTTGCGAGGGATGAGCCGGAGACGGGGCTTGCTCTTATGATCCTTGGGGAACTCTATGATGGCAGTAAGATTAGCAGTAGTACCTCGTGTTCTGATGATGAACTTTTTATCCGTTTTATTCACATTCTCAGCGGGGATGATACCAACCATCGGCACCCCCAGACCGGTCACGGTGTAATGGTCATTGAGCGCGTGAATGCTCACATCGCAGGAAGGTACGATATCATCAAAAATGTCGCGTAGGCGGATATTGGGAGAGTTTTTCTCGTGGACGAAGACTACCTGCGACAAATCGTAGTCCTTGTTCCCCTCGCGGAATTCCTTCATCATGTCGGCGCGGAAGCGGCGCATCATGAGCAGGAGACAGCGATTATAATCATGCACAAGTCGGCTATACTCCGCAGAGGATATACCGGAGCGTTGCAAAGCGAACCATTTCTCGCGCATCTGCTCCATGAGCATATCATCCGGCTCTTTGAGGCGGGAGATTCTGCTGACTCGCGGTTCCGGCACCAGGGGAGCCGAGCAGCCCGACAACAGCAACAATCCCCCCACCAACATCACTCTGGACCAGAACTTAACTGTACTCATCCGCTTCTGCATGACCGACATTTTAATCAAACATTTTTCGCCCGTCAAGGAGTTAGTGAAAATCTCCCTCCCATGCTGTCACACAGGAGGGAGATCACTTACAAGTTGCGTAGTTGGTACTTACCGGGCAGACTTGATCTGCACGGGTACGCTGATCTCCTTCAGCCCCGATGCCCGCACAGTTACCGTAGCAGTACCGCTCTCGCCGCGCTTACCCCGCACCACCGCCAACAGACGGCCATTGAAGAAACGCTGGTTGAGATCCTGCATGCAGGTCCAATCCGTCGGATCGCCATTGCAGAAGCCCACCAATTCGGCAGGACCATCAATGGAGAAGCTCACCCGGCGGCTGTCAATCGGAACGACATTGCCCTGATCATCCGTCAGTGCGAGCTCGATGAAGGCCAGGTCGCGACCGTCACCGGCGATCTCGGACCGATCCACCTTAGCAGTCACGGCAGCGGTATCTCCCGCAGTCACGCGCTTGGCGGTAGCCCACGGCTTGCCATCCTTCTTGACCACGACCTCAACGACACCGGGTTCATAGACAACGTCCTCCCAAGTGAATCGATACTGATTCTTACTGACAACCAGTGATTTATCCTTCTGGCTGAAGGTAGGTCCCTCGCCACGACGGCGCACACCCTGGCTCTTACCATTGACGAAAAGCTCAGCCTCATCACCGCTGGTGAATACCATGACCGGGGTCGTGCGACCCTCATGCCCCTTCCAATTCCAGTGGGGCAGGATATGAGCCTGGGCCTTGTCAGGGTTCCACTGGCTCTGGTAGAGGTAATAGATATCCTTGGGGAAGCCGGCCAAGTCAATCAGTCCGAAGTAGGAGCTGCGGCTCACCGCATGATTGCCCATGGC
Organism: Akkermansia sp.; assembly: GCA_045545975.1. GTDB lineage: Bacteria > Verrucomicrobiota > Verrucomicrobiia > Verrucomicrobiales > Akkermansiaceae > Akkermansia. Next base: position 60,708 of record JAZQCA010000053.1, on the reverse strand, counting down.
CTCGTACTCGCGCATGATGGCCTCACGATCAGCCTTGGGCAAGTGCTTGATGTTGTTCTCAATGGAGGCATCCTGGTTATAGGGGGTGGGCTCGCCGATATAGTCGAACCCGGTCCACACATACTCACCGGCGATATCGGGAGCCTTGGTCTGAGCGTGCAGCTCGATATCCGGACAACTTCCCCAGTGCGTACTGGCGAGGGCATACGCGCTCACCTGGTGCGGGACGGCTCCGGGTTTGAAATAACCACCGACCACGCTCCAGTCCAGCGGGAAGTTGTATGTATCGCGCGTGCCTACGCAAGAACAGGTTTCGGAACCATAGTAAGGCATATCAGGATGCCTCAGACGGAAATCAGCATACAAATGCGGCTTGTAGTTAAAGCCGTAGATGTCCATCGTGCCAATGAAGTCATGCTTCCAGGCGTTCTGATCATTGCAGCCCACCGTATAGGGACGAGTGACATCGTACTTGCGGATCTCATCGCGCAGGGAATGGCCGATGCGAAGGTTCATGGCATTCCATGCCTCGGCATCACGCAGCGAACTGCGGAACTTCTCTTCGGAGGAGTATTTGGCCCGGTTGGCACGGATGGAGTCCAGATCATACATGGTCTGCTCCATGATCTCATTGCCACCGCTCCAAGCTATGATGCAGGGGTGATTGCGATCACGCAGCATGAAGTTCCGAACGTCCTTCTTCCACCAGGCATCCCAGTAGATGTGGTAGCCGTTCACCTTCTCATATTTCTGGCGCTTCCAGATGTCGAAAAGCTCATCAATAACGAGTATACCATGCTTGTCGCAAAGCTCCAGCACCTCGGGAGCGGGAGGATTGTGGGTCATGCGAATGGAGTTGCACCCCATCTCTTTCAGGATCTCGATCTTGCGCTCGTAGGCACGAGTGTGGAAGGCGGCACCCAATGCGCCGAGATCGTGGTGCTCACACACACCCTTCAGCCGCACCCGCTCGCCATTGAGGTAGAACCCATCCTTCTTCCACTCGATGGAGCGCACGCCGAAAGTGGTTTCACGGGAGTCAATCTGAGCACCATTCATGATCACGCGAGTCTGCAACTTGTATAGCTCGGGTGACTCACAGCTCCAGAGCCGTGGAGAGGGGATGCGGAGCTCCTGCTCCACCACACCTTCCGTTCCGGGAGCAAGCGTAATATGCGCAGGAGCTGCAAAGGCCCCTTCAACAGTCTGCTGCACAGAAATCTCAGCAGTTTCATTACCGGTATTGCTCACCGTTGTCTGCACTTTCACAACGGCGTAGTCCTTTGTGATCTCGGGAGTGGTGACGTAGGTCGGCCATTGGGTAAGATGAACGGGACCGGTCTTTTCCAACCAGACATGGCGGTAAATACCTGCACCGGGATACCAGCGCGTGGAAAGAGGAAGATTACTGGCCATCACGGCCACCAGGTTATCCTCACCGGGCTTGAGATAAGGAGTGATGTCCACCCGGAAGGAGTTGTAGCCATAGACCCACTCACCGGCTTTCTGACCATTCACATAAATCTGCGGACGAGACATCACGCCATCAAAATCCAAGTACCAGCGATCCTTGGAGGAGTCAAAATCGGCAGGAACATCGAAATGCTTGCGGTACCACCCCCAGCCATTCCAAGGAAGTTTACCCGTCTCGTTCGGCTCTGCCTCGAGGAATGGGCTCTCAATGGCCCAGTCGTGCGGCAACTGCACGTTCTTGTAACCGACTTCACTGGCTCCTACAGCAGAGTGTACCATAGCGTTGGGACCTCTCTTCACCTTCAACGGCTTGTTATCTGCCCCGGTGAACAGGATCTCGCGCACGCTCATCCACTGACGACTGTGAGCCCCCTTGGGCACAGTCACGATGACATAACGAATCGCCGCCGGTTCCTCCATCTGCACGAAACTGGCAGCCTGCCCGCCTTGGTTGAACGAAAGCTCAAAATTCTTGCTCTCGTCATAACACACAACCTTGATATGAACATCAAAGTCGCAGGGAAACTCCCAGTATATCAGGAAAAGCTTCACAGGATCCTCAAAACCGGGTGCAACTGCTAAGATATGTCCATTCTCAGAATCCGGAGCACACCAGCGGGTATCCATATTGCCATCTACGGCATTAGAGGCAGGGTGTCCGCCCTGGTAACCATCACACCAGGTTGGCGAACCGGCATCTGCCGGATCAAAGCCTCCGAAGTATTTGAATTTCCAGCCGAAATCAAATGTCTCACGTTCGCCGGCATGAGCCGAGGCCAGACCAAGCGCTATCAGTGGGAGTATATATTTTGCATTCATGGCTATCAGTTTTGTTAAACCCACGACCGATGGGTTCCATACTGTTTAGCATAATTCGTGTGACATGACAAGCAAAAAAACTCGGCACCCCCCCTCCGATTCAACACGAATGAACCACACAGAGTCTGTTCTACTCCATCTTCCGAAACAGAAAAAGCCGCAGTTACAACCGCGGCTTTTTCCAACAATTCACCTGTTATGAAACAACATTAGGGGACAGCCGTCCAGATGAGGGAGTCCTCGTTATAGGGGATACTGACAGCCTTGTCAGGATCGCCGTCGAAGCTCGAAGCCTCCTGCAGCAGCTTACCCACTTCCTTGGCGTCCGGAGCAGAGAAGTTTGTACGGAACAGATCATACTGCTTCGCCTTGGAGTTCTTTCCATCGGTCACATCCTCGATGAACAGTACGAACCCGAAATAACCGCCTTCTTCAGCAACGATGATCTCGATGGGATATTCCTGACCCTCCTTCACAGAGAACTCTTCACCTGCCATCAAACCACCAATTTCATTATTCCATCGCCCGCAACCGGCCACAGTGGAAATGAGCTCGTAACCCTTGTGGTTGTTGTCGCGACCGGACTTAACATCCTTCAGGAAAGCGTCGCGCTTTGCTTTATCACTAACGGCAAATTTGGGTCCACCCTTCGATTTTGCATCGTAATGAGTGAACAAGCGATAACCGGCCGACAACACCACCTGGCGATTGAAACGCACACCGATGTAGTCGTCACCGGTGCCAATGAAGCGGAACTTACCGGTCTTGGGAGCTCTTACTTTGCCGCGATAGACCACGCACCAACCGGAAGGCTGGCATACCCATTGTGCCTCCGGCTTCTTGGGATCGCCCAGCTGGTATGCAATGGGAGCATAGCGAGCCTTGGCAGAGGGGAGGTAGAAATTGGAGGCGTACAGCTTGGTTTCGGACTCAAAATAACGAGCCAGTACGCCTGTGTTCCACCCTTTGTTCACGAAGTCGGCAATCACCTCGTAAAAGGCCTGTTTATCGTATTCGATCAAGCCATCGGGCTTCTTCTTGGCAAGTTTGGAGAGACGACGAGCTCGCCCCTTACCGGTTTGCTTGAGGTCGTAGAAGGTACCTTCCAGAGTAGAACCGCCGCCCTGACCGGAACCCAGACCACTACCACCGCTGCCCAGACCTTCGCCCAAGTCGGTATCGCCCAAGCCTATATCAAGCGTACTGTCGAGGGACAGACCATCGGACATATCGATCTCCACGGGAGCCATGGTGACGGAAGCCGCGCTCGTTGTCACGATGACGGAGGGAGCCACGGAAGAGGAGGCAGGCTGCGAGCGCGAGGTGAGCTCACGGGGTTGAGGATTGTTGGTGGGAGGTCCATCCTCGGCAGGAGGAGTGTAAGCCAGGAAGGACACCGGAGTATCGCCCACGATGAATACTGCCGTGAAGTACAGTATACCAAAGCCCATGCCCATGAAGAGCAAACAGGCCAGCACGGAGGAGAGCTTATTCTTCAGCGCCTCCTTGCGGAGCAGCGCCTCGGCCTCCTCGCTCATTTGTATGTGTATTGCCATGATTTGTATTGGGGTTAAAATTCTTCTTACAAGACGTAGTCTATCACAATTTTCGGGCGAATCGAGCAGAAAAATGAGGTTTAGTGTTACAACTCTGTAACAGCCCCTTCGGAGAACACGAGATTAACTCATACTGGCGGGAAAATTACTTGAATTTATCGGCAAATGTGGCATACTGCCCCCAAGCATCCCCCACATACAAATGGCCACTCATATCACCATCGTGGAAGACGATGAAGACATTGCCGCTCTGGTAGCCTACAACCTCGAGCGCGAAGGCTGGAAATGCACCCTCATTCACCATGGAACAGCCGGTTGGGATTTCATACGCAGGGAGTTGCCGGATTGTGTGATTCTGGACATGATGTTGCCCGGCATGAACGGTCTGGAAATCTTCCGCGAGATGAAATCTCAGACATCCACTCGGGACATTCCCGCCCTCTTCCTGACGGCCAGGGCAGAACTGGATGACAGGCTGGCAGGGCTGAGCCTGGGAGCGGATGACTACATAACCAAACCTTTCAGCTGCAAAGAGCTCGTTCTTCGCGTGAAAAACATTCTCAACCGAGTGAAAACAAATAGCTCACAACTGGTACTACGCCACAAGGGGCTGCTACTCGACAAGATAACCCATCAAGCCACACTTCATGGCAAGCCGCTGGAACTGACCGGCAGTGAATTCAAGCTCTTGGTCTACCTGATGGAACGCCCCGGAAAGGCACAGGACCGCTACGAATTGCAGCACAGGGTACTGGGACATGCAGACACGACCCAGACCCGTGCGCTCGACACTCACATCAAACGCCTGCGGCAGAAACTGGGAGCCTGCGCTGACTGCATAGTAACGGAACGAGGAGAAGGTTATTTATTCTCGCCGGAGGCACTCGTGTAACTTCACACTCACAAAAAAAAACGATATGGTCAGTTGGGACATTGTGCTGGGACTGATAATCATTGCTCTTTCCCTGCCCTTCGTTTTCCTGAGTAGCAAAATGACCGATTTCAGACGTCGGGCACACGCCTCGCAGCAGGAACTCAGGCAACTGCGCTACCTGCTTGCAGAACTGGATGATAGGGTAAAGCGAGATCAATCGCTCATACTGGAGGCCATGGGAGTCCCCTTTCTGCTCATGCGCCCCTCGGGGCGAGTGGTGATGGCGAACCGGGAGGCGGCCGAACTGTTCGAGATTGATCCCCTGCCCCAGAATAACCTGCTGCGGCTGCTCCCCGAAGATTCAAAGCTGCATTCTCTGCTGACGAAATCCATCAGACATGAAGAGAAGGTTCAGGCAACCCTTCAGATTTACCAGCCGAGAGGGGAGCGAACCTACAACGTAACAGCCACCCCGCTCAACACCCGTGAGCACTATATCGGCGTGGTGTTCTCGGACATCACCGAGGAGCACCGCACCCAGATCATCCGCAGGGACTTTGTTGCCAACGCCTCACACGAACTACGCTCCCCCCTCACCATCATTCTGGGATATCTGGAAACACTCATGGATGATCCGGAGCAGAGCCCCGACATGAGGCTGCGCGCACTCACCACGATGAAGAGACACGCAGACCGCATGGCGCGCCTAGTGACGGACATGCTCTTGCTCTCGCGGGTGGAGACGGCAGATCCGACTCTCATCCGGCAAGAAGATTTTGATCTCGCGCAGTCGGCAGCAGAAGTCATCCAACGCCTCGAGCCCGTCATCACTCAACAAAAGGCAGAGATGGAAGTGGACATCACCCCCACCCCCTTCCCCATGCGCGGCGAAAGTTTCTACTGGTCTCAAGTGCTGTTCAACCTTTTGGAGAATGCCCTGAAGAACAATCCGACCCCCGGATTGAAGCTCAGGTTGCAGGCCCACGCCGATGACGATGGTACTCGCCACATCTGCGTGGAAGACAACGGAACAGGAATAGCGCCGGAGACTCTCCCCTACATTTTCAATCGCTTTTATCGAGCCGACAGCACAGGCAGGATAAAAGGCACGGGACTGGGGCTAGCCATCGTTAAACATGCCGTTGATGTCCATGGAGGCACAATTTCCGCCACCAGTCAGCCGGGAGAAAGTACGCGCTTCTGCATCACCCTGCCGCCGGCTCCTCCCCGGAGCGCTTAATATTCGCCCCGGGTCTTGCATTCCTCGTGGATTGTGGTATAATCATCGGCAACAAATCATATCCCATGGCAGAACGCATACCTGTACGCAATCCGAATGAAATCAGCAAGCTCCGCAAGGCCGGAGAAGTCTCCGCGCGGATTCTCATGGATCTCATGCCCATCATCACTCCGGGTATTACCACCCGCGAAATCAATGACTACGCAGCCGAACTCTTCCGGCGGGAAAAATGCGGCAATGCCTTCTTGGGTTACTGCGGCTACCCCGGGCAGCTCTGCATCTCCGTCAATGAGGAAATCGTACACGGCATAGGCGGTTCGAGGGTCATTCAGGATGGCGATATCGTATCACTGGATGCCGGAGCCATCGTTGACGGATGGTATGGCGACAATGCCATGACCGTCCCCGTAGGCAAGGTAAGCGAGGAAGCCCGTCGTCTGCTGGCAGTAACGGAGGAAAGCCTCTTCCGAGCCATAGCCGAGGCGAAACAGGGCAACTCCTTGGCAGAAGTCTGCGGAGCCATCGAGGATTTTGTAAAGCCGTACGGCTTCGGGATCGTTCGGGACTATGTAGGACATGGAGTGGGACGCAAGCTGCACGAGGAACCACAGATCCCCAACTATCGCCCCAAATACCCCCTACCCCGCCTCAAGCGCGGAATGATTCTTGCCATTGAGCCGATGATCACACTAGGGACTTTCCGAGTCAAAGTACTGGATGACGACTGGACAGCCGTAACAGCAGACGGCTCTTGGTCCGCACACTTTGAACACATGGTTGCTGTCGGCTCTCACTGCGGAGAAATCCTCACAGAGCGTCCCCGCATAGCACTGCCTGAGCAGCTGGGAATAACCCTCTGAGAAATAAAGCAACACCATAGCTGCTCCCCTCCTCAGCAGGTCGTACACACTTCAGCCCCCGCCGGATATCATTCCGATGGGGGCTGCCTGTAAAATCCGTTCGGCGGCTTAACCTCTCTTGCGGAGAGAACGGCGAAGTTCTTTCCGGCGAGTTGTCCGCTTAAGCTTCTTGCTCACGGCGCGTTTTTTCTGGTAGGCCATAGCACGGCGCGATGAGCGCAACGACTTCTTGCCGCGGGCATACGACCTCTTGGCAACGGTACGACCGGAAGACTCCGTAGGAAGAGCGGCCACCGCATCCGGCGATATCTTAAAGCGGGGGAAGGAGGCATTGTTCTCCGAGCGCAGGTACATGTCCTGAGAGCAGCGCTCAATGACTACCGGCATGCCCCGATGTACACGGGGGTAAAGATCCATCACATCCGTACTGCGCATGCGAATACAGCCATAGGACGCAGGTCGCCCGATATTGCGCTCCTCAGGAGTACCATGAATGTAAATGCGACGGCTGTGCGAATTGCGATTACCACTCTCCAGACCGGCCAGCTGGATGACTCGGGTCACGATGGGATCGCGCCCGGGAGCGTTCACCCCCACGACTTCTCCGGTCGGGCGGCAACCCTTGAACACCATCCCCCGCGGCTGACCTTCGCCCACCTTGCGGGTAACAGCGTGTACCCCCGTGGGGGTGCGATGGCTACCATTCGTAGCACCTATGCCAAACTTGGATGTACTGATATCGTAGTCCTTGACCTTCTTTCCGTCTCGAATAACGGTCAATTTCTGGTCCCTCAAAGTGATGGCCACGCCGTCCTTAATAACCGCCCGGGGTGGGGTATCAGGACCGGCCGTGTACTCACTGATGCCGGAGGCTCTGTGCTTACAGGCCACCTGCAACGACGCCACCGCCATAAGAAGCGGCAGGAGTAGTCTGGTCGGTTTTATCATTTACGATCAGGTTGTATATACGATTATGAGAGAACTGTCAGGCCGCCTTACGGGCGGCAGCTCTTCGCTGGCACATGCCATCCCACAGGCGCCGGAAAGAGCAGAAACTCGTGTAGAAGAATCCCAAGAAGGGGCTCATGAGCAGCACATTGAGCAGCATGCTCGGATAGCCCGTGAAGGCTCCTATCAGGTACACAATCTCGATTGCCCCGAAAAAGAGTCCGAAAATCAATTCAATGCTCGGAACAAGTACTGATTTGAGTGCCTTGTAATCCTTGGAACGCTTTTCAATGGAGAGCTCGCCCTCCTTGGACTCACCGAACTTGGGAGTACGCACGAACTCGCTGGGCTTGCCGAACATGGCCTCCAGCACGGCCTTGGCATTGTTCACTGCCATACCTACACCGAGCGCCAGTAGCGGAATGAGCAGGAAGAACACCATCCACCAGCGCCGCGGACGAACTATCGCCTCAGCAGTGACGTAGAAGATGCACACCGATACCGTGGCAAAGAAGAAAAGTGTCATGGTCAGCAGAATCATGCGCGGGGATTGCCAGTGCCAGTCACCGGTCGGGGCAATCAGGTTCGTGCAAATGGGCATGACCAGCAGGCACAGAAGTATGAGTGCCAGGTAGGAATAGTTACAGGTAAGGTGAGTGGTAGCCTCAATCTTTGCCTTGAGAGGGGATTGGGAGCGGAGAATGGTCCAGAGCATCTTCTGGCAGACCTGTATGCAGCCCTTGGTCCAGCGGTGCTGTTGAGCCTTGAACCCGTCCATATCCTCGGGAAGTTCAGCAGGTGTCACATAATCGTTGAGGTAGACAAAGCGCCAGCCCTTCATCTGTACGCGGTAGGAGAGGTCCATATCCTCGGTGATGGTGTCGTGCTCCCAGCCACCGGCATCCGTGATAGCGCACTTGCGCCACACACCGGCTGTACCATTGAAGGTGAAGAAGCGCCCGGAGCGGTTACGTACTGTCTGTTCGAGGGCGAAGTGACCATCCAGGAAAATACTTTGAAGGCGGGTAAGGAGGTTCTTGTTGCGATTGATGTGCCCCCAACGGGTCTGGACAAGCGCGATTTCGGGATCCGTGAAGTAGGGCATGATTGTCTTCAGGATGTCGGGCTCGGGACGGAAGTCGGCATCCAGAATAAGCAGGAATTCACCCTTGGCAACGGCATCTGCCGCCTCGAGAGCACCTGCCTTGAACCCGGTGCGATCAACGCGGTGCAGACACTTAATATCGAACCCCTGAGCGCGGTAGTACTCCACCTGTTGCTTGCACAGTTCCCAAGTATCGTCCGTGGAGTCATCAAGAATCTGGATCTCGAGTTTGTCCTTGGGGTAATCAATGGCAGTCACCTTACGGAGCAGACCCTCCACCACGAACTTCTCATTGAACATGGGCAGCTGCACCGTCACAAGCGGCCACTCCTCCCACTGACCACGGGGCTGCGGTACATCCTTCCGATGGATCAGGTAGAGTACAACCATCATCAGTCGGTGGAACCCATATCCCGACATCCCGATGAGTACCAGGAAGTACGCAATCAGCCAGATGAAATTGAACCAGTATTGAGCCGTCTCTGTCATTTCCGGATGCATTATAAAATCTGCTTGTTAATGAATAACTTAAAGAACAAGTCGAAGCTCTCGCGCTGACAATTTTCTACGTCAGCGGCAAAGATAAACTTGACGCGCGAAGATAGTAATGTATATTTGAGCAGGAGTCAAGTCTAAAACAACAATCTCATCAACGGAGATTTCCAACAGTCATGAAAACAAGATTTTACCATCTGATGGTACCGGTCATTTTCCTTTATGCCCCGATTGCAAATGCTCAACAGAGCGAAGAAATCGCTGATATTCCGTCGGATATCGTCGTGGACGGTACTCCTGACTATGTGGAGGAGGATGAGCCCGAGCGCCGTCCCGGCGAAGTACCGGCCATGTTCCGGGATGACTCCCTGCTAGATGAGAACCGCTCTAATCAGGAGTTGGGAATCAATGTGTATACGGCACCCTCCATCACCAAGATTTTTGACCAGCTGGACAACCTGCCGGCCATTCCGGAGGAATATGTTCTGCGAGCTCGTCCGGAGAAGTTATCAACCAATGCCGGTCAGCTTGCGCTGGAGATGGGCTATCTGCTGGCAGATGGGTTCATCGCTGTACGCAGTGGTCACATGAACGACATCAAGCCCATAGCCTTGGATCTCACTCGCTACGGCAATGCCTTGGGAGTAGGCGATCGTATGAACTCCCACTCTGCCGGTCTTCTGGAGCACGCTGAGAAGGGACAGATGGAGGAGTTCAAGCGCATACTGGCTTCCACCCAGAGTGATGTGAATGCGGAGCTCACCGCGCTGATGGATCCGGAACTTTCCCACCTCATTGCACTGGGGGGATGGGTTCGCGCGCTGGAGGCCTCTGCGGCAGCACTGAGTGAACGGTTTGATGCGGAGAAAGCAAAGGTGATTTTCTACCCCGATGCTCCCGAGTATTTCAGCGAGATTCTCCAAGGGCTCTCTCCGCGCACAGCCAAGAAGATCAATGCGGACAAAATGATTGCACTTCTTCAGGAGATGGTAGTACTGATGACCCTGCAGGAAGGGGAGCTCCCGGTTCTCGAGAAGGTACAGCTCCTGCTCGACAAGGTTGGGCAGCTCTCCACGATTTCCGTTGGCAAGGGATATGAGCACTGACAGGCTCTTACTCCCCATATCCGATGTTCTCGACATGGGGATATCCGTGGCGGGAATGAGGGTCACGCGCTACCCTACCCCGCTCTACGAGGTGTTCTTTCGTCTGCGCATGAACAACGCAGGCGATTCCAGCATTCGCCTGAAAGGCAGAAAATGGCTGCTACAGGATCATTCGGGCGAAACCCGTATCATCGAGGCGGCGCATGTGTTCAACCAGGATCCTATTCTGGCTCCCGGCGCCGTATTCTCATACAGCGGCTGCCAACACTTCACACGGCAACCGGTCAAAATGGAGCTGCGTTTCTTCGGAGAAAATCAGCTGGGGGAGCCATTCATCACGCCGGCTCTCATCTTTCCGCGCTATTGCTTCAGAATCCCAGGTACCTGAGCCATCCTGAGCGCCAACTCCCCTCGTCAGCCCCGCGAAGTTCCCGCTCGGCCTGCTGACGAGCTTCTTCTGCCGCCTCGCGTTGTGCGCGAATACGTGCACGCTCCGCACGATATCTGGCTTTTGCTTCCGCCTCTGCGCGTTCACGAGCTTCTTCCGCAGCACGCCACTCAGCCTTGAGACGAGCTCGGGCAGCACGGGCGGCCTCGCGAGCAGCACGGCGCTCGGCTTTAGCACGGGCTTCGGCTTCCTCCTCTGCCTGTTCGCGGGCTTCCTCGGCAGCACGCTCCTCTGCCTTGCGGCGGGCGCGTTCGGCACGGGCTGCCTCGCGGGCAGCACGGCGCTCGGCTTTGGCACGAGCTTCGGCTTCCTCCTCTGCCTGTTCACGGGCGCGTTCCTCGGCTTCACGACGAGCCTCAGCCTCCTCCTCTGCGCGTTCGCGGGCTTCCTCAGCGGCACGCTCCTCTGCCTTGCGGCGGGCGCGTTCGGCACGGGCTGCCTCGCGAGCGGCACGACGCTCGGCTTTGGCACGGGCTTCAGCCTCCTCCTCTGCACGTTCGCGGGCTTCCTCAGCGGCACGTTCCTGTTCCTCGCGAGTGCTGCGCTCTCGTTCTATCGTCTCAGCATAGACAACAGCACGCTCATCGGCCTCAATCCTGAGAGTTGCCAGTTGTTCCTCCAATACTTTGCGAGCTCTGGCACTTGCACGAAGAGCATCCCCGGAACTCAGGGCTTGGCGACAGGGGAAATGAGATTCCACCCCCTCCATCACATATACGGGACTGCCCAATTTAACAATATCAAAGACGATGGAGGAAATTTCATGCGGCATGCGAATGCAACCATGGGAAAGGCGCATTCCCGGAACAACGGTACCGGTATGCATACCAATCCCGGAATCCGTCAGGCGCATCCAGTTCGGCATGGGAGCCCCTTCCCATTTACCGCCGGGGGGGACGGTGTGCTTGCGGGAGTCGGCATCTGCCACAAGAACAGAACCATCAGCTGCACGAATGGAACCGAAGCGCCCGGAAAAATGTTCTTTCTTCTTCTCCAGAATGACGAAGTGTCCCCTGGATGTGGGTTTTTCCTCCGTACCGGTGGATACCGGCCAATCCATCGCTACCTGCCCCTTCACATACAATCGCCCGCGCTGCTGAGAAAGACAGATGTAGATGGGCGAGGAGGCATCAGCCTGTGCCAGAAGCGCTTTGTCGCGATAGACGACCATCGTGTCCAGATAATAACGATGGCTGACGAAATGTTCATAGGTTCCGGTCGGATAGAGCGAGGACTGCTCGATTTCCGGTATGGCATCAATCTGTGCTTCCAGAGCCGCGATTTTGCGTGCATCCTCCGGCAGGAGAGCACGCGAAATTCCCCCCCGACAGGATGACAACGCCAGCAGGGCGATCACACACAAACTGAACTTAACTCGATTCATGCAGAGCTATGACACCAAAAATGGTACAGTTCCGTCCCAGAACTGTACCACTATCAAAGCGATATGTCAATCCATTTAGCGGCTTTTCAGCCAACAAAATGCTTAACCGGGTACATTATCCCCCTCGGCAGCGGCTTTTTTGCGCGCGGCAATCTCATCTGCAGCCTGTTTGCGCAGGTCATTGAGATGGCGCTGAGCATCCGTGTGCGTCTTGAGGACAGCTTGGTACTGAGCACTGAAAGGCAGCAGATCCCGCAGGGGGTAACAGTCTTCCAACTCATCCACCACATAGACCCGAGTCCCCATACCGGTGATGGTGAAGAGCTCGCTGGCCATAGAGCCGGGGGTGCGTATGCAACCATGAGAGAGACGCTGTCCCGCCTTCACCTTACCGGTGTGCATACCAAGTCCATCCCAAGTCAGGCGCATCCAGTTCGGCATGGGAGATCCGATGAAGGTACCGCCCTCAGGTACAACGTCCTTGCTCATATCTGCATTGTACTTGACGGTTTTGCCATTGGCATCCTTGATATTGCCATAAAGATTGGAGGCATAGCTCTTCTTCTTCTCTATGACGGAATAGGTACCGGTGGGAGTTTCGCGCCCGGACACACCGGTGGAAACCGGCCAGTCAGCCGCCACCTTACCATCCACATACAAGCGCCCGCGCTGTTGCTGCAGACAAATATGCACGGAACTACGGCGCCCGGCCTTCTGCAAAAGAGCCTCATCGCGGTAAATTTCCATCGTTGTGGGATAACCATTGCTGCAGATAAAATGTTCATACGAGCCCTCAGCATAGGGAAGCGGCTCGGGAGCAGGAGCAGCCTCAAGGGCGTCCTCAGCCGAATGAATGCGGGCACGGAGCTCAGGTGAAATCTGAGAACAGGAGGTGATCCCCAGCACAGCCAGGCTCACCATCAGGAACGATATGACAGAAAGACTTTTCATCAGCTTATGTTACTAATTATTGGAGGTTCGTGTCAACGGCGCATCTTTTAGCGGCTTTTTAACATTTTGTCAACACTTTTCAACAATTATTTTTTGTGGACCATGTAAAAAAATCCGGCTCTGCACCCAAAAAACAAAGAAAGAAGGAGATCCCGGAATGAGAGAAACCCGGAAGCGCCGACAGACGCAACCGGGTCTCAGACAATAAGACGTTCTCGTGAGAGACTACAATAGCAAGCTGACCATCAGGCTTTCTTGGCGGGAGCCTTCTTGGCAGGAGCGGCATCCTCTGCCTTCACTACCTTGGTAGCAAGCTGCACGGGGGTCGTGCTCTTGCTGTTCTTGGCGATTTCCTTCTGGCGCTTGATGTAGGCGCTGCGGCGGCGGCGCTTCGTTTCCTTACGATGCTGTTGACCCATGGTTCTGTATAGGTGTTTGTAGGGCAGACATCTGCCCGATATTGATGAGATACGCAACAGTTAATAACGCTTTCTACACAAGAAAGCAAGGTAAAAGTGTGTGTGCCTGCCATAAAATGCAATTTTTATTGCAAAAAAATGGGTTCTGTGGTACCATTCGGGCATGAAGATAGCGATATTGGGCGCCGGAGCACTCGGTTGTTACTATGGTGCACGGCTGGCAGAAGCCGGACACGATGTGACCTTTATCCTACGCTCGGCCTACGAAACGGTGAAGGAAAAAGGACTGCGCGTGAATAGTGTGTACGGCGACATTTTCCTGCCTGCTCCCCGGATTGCCCGGAGCCCGGAAGAGTGTGGGCCGGTGGATCTGGTAATCGTGTGCTGGAAGACGATCTGTAATTCACATCTTGCCACAGCCCTCCCCCCGCTGTTGAAGGAAGGAACGAGGGTACTGAGTTTCCAGAATGGCATGGGCAATGCGGAGGCCATTGCCGAAATCGTGGCAGCGGAGCAAGTGTTCATCGGTCTCTGTTTCGTCTGTGCCATGATGGACGAGCCGGGAATCATCAATCATCTGGAGGGCGGCACCATCCAGTTTGCCCCCATGCAGCCCACCGATTCCGGAGTGGCTCAGGCGGAAGAACTGGCGGCTCTCTTTGCCGGCACCCCGGTCGAAACCCGCACGGCTCGTCATGCCGAGCAAATCCTCTGGACCAAGCTCTCTTGGAACATTCCCTTCAACGGTCTTTGCCTGGCACTGGGCGGCATCAGCATACGTCAGCTCTTCTGCATGCCCGAGCAGGTAGAAAGAGCCAGGGCGATCATGAACGAAGTGTGCCGCACCGCGGAAATGCGAGGTTACCCCCTGCCCTTGGAGATCGTCCGCGAGCAGATGGAGCGCACCTCAAAGATGGGCGACTTCATCCCCAGCAGCGCTGTGGACTACAACCGCCACCGCCCCGTAGAGTACGAGGCCATCTGGGGTACCACCCTTGCCCGCGCCCGGGAGGTCCAGGCGCCGGTGCCGGAATGGACCCGCCTCTGCGCTGACATCCGCGCGCGCCTCGATGAGTGCAGCTCCCACTCCTGATCACTCGCCATTCATGCGCCTATCGGTTCACATTCACAGCGGAGGACGTCTGTTGCTCGCCGGTCTCATGCTGATGACGGGCGGATGGCTCATGCAACCGCTGGTACAAACGACCCTGCAAAATCAGAATCGGCAAGGGCTTCGGCTACCTCCTCCCCGCATCAGCAAGCGCGATGCCTTTTCTCAGCAAATCGCCTTCTTCACACTTGGCGGTCTGCGCTCTCTGGCAGCAGAAATCACCGCGCTGGATGCCACAAATGCCTGGATAAAACGCGACTGGGAACGTGCAGATGCCCGCTGGAGTACCGTCACTACGCTGGCTCCCCGCCGCGTAAACTACTGGGCCACAGCCTCACGGGAAATGGCGACCAATGCCGCAGGTGACATCCTCAGCAACGAGCGGCTCGACAGTCACGAGCGAGCCCTCCGCTCCAGGCACTATATCGACAGGGGAGAACAGTACCTGCTACAGGGCATAGCGAACAATCCTGACAGTCCCCTACTCCACGCCCGCCTGGGGGATCTGTACAGCGACCTGTACCGCCGCCCCCGGTTCGGGAAAGCAGCGGAGGCCTATGCCCGGGCAGTAGAGCTGGGGGCTCCGCCTATTTACGAACGGCTGCGGTTCTACAATCTCTGTCGCATACGCGGAGCGGAACGCGAGGCTCTGGCGCTGGGGCTCAGGCTCTTTGCCGATCCCCGCAACCACGTCCCGGCCCTCCGGACCCTGATCTTCGTTCTGCAGAACAAATTGGAGCTCCCGGAAGATGAGCGACTGAGCCCGGAGCAGATCTTCGGTACCCGCAAGCGTGCCCTCCGCGATCTGCGAACCTTCCGCCGCAATACCCTTCTCTACCCCACCTACGGAATCGAGGATTTTCTCAGCAAGCAGTCGGACTGAGTGACGGACAATGATTTCCGCTTGCCCGAGCCGGTGCTTGCCCATATCGGTGCTAAAGCGCCGGATGGCTGAGTTTGCGCTTGCCTTGCGCGCGAGGAGCGGTTACTATATCCGGCAGATATGTACGACCAATATCTCCACGCATACGAAAAACTCTCGCTCGGCATGGCCGGACTGCTCATGGGGCTTGCCCTGCTGTGCCTGCATGGTTTCGCACTATTCCGCCCCGAGGCAGCAAAGGCAGCCCTGAGTCGGGCCGCGGAGAACGACAAGGCCGGCAGACTGCTGCTGACCATCGACTTCGTGTGGATATTCCTGCTGCTGCTGGACGCGAGTTGGAATCCTCTGCGAATGAACCTCTTTGATTTCAATCCCTTCCGTCCCCTTCTCATCATTCTCTGTCCCTTGGTGTGGTTCATCATGTACGGACAGACGAAAGCACTTGTATTCCCCCGGGCGCTGGGGCTTTTCCTGCTGCTGATGGCGATTGTACCGCTCACCGCAGCCTTCCTGAAAGATCCCGTCACTCGTCTGCTCATCCCGATCTGGTGGTACCCGGTGCTGACCGTGGCCATGTTCTGGGTGGGCAAACCCTACCTCTTCCGCGATTGGACAAAGCGCTATGTAGCCAGTCCGCTTCTGTATAAATACAGCAACATCTTCGGGCTGGTCTATGGTGCAGCCGTGCTGGTGTGCTCCTTCTTCTGGTTCTGATCTCAGCCCCCCTTTCCATCCGTCCATGAACAGCGCGAATATCTGCGACTCTCTTTATACCGCCGCCTATGTCGTCACCCAGAACGATGGGCGCGACATCATCGAGAACGGCGCCATCGCCGTCGGGGGCAACCGCATCCTCTGCGTCGGTCACACCGACATTCTCGAGATTCTCTACCCGGATGCCCGTCGAGTAGATCTGGGCAATGCCGTGCTCATGCCGGGGCTGATCAATGCCCATACCCACGTTCCCATGAGCCTGCTGCGCGGCTACTCGGATGACAAGGCACTGATGGACTGGCTCACAAAGGATATCTTCCCGCAGGAGGCAAAACTCACCCCCGAGCTGGTGGAACTCGGAGCCCGCTTCAGCCTGGCAGAGATGATTCGCAGCGGCACCACGGCCTTCTACGACATGTACATGATAGAGGATGCCGTGTTCCGGGCGGCAGATTCCATGGGCATGCGTGCTGTGCTGGGCGAAAGCACCACCCGGTACTTCCCCAGCCTGTCCTGCAAGGACAAGGACGCCTACTTCGAGCTGGTACGCGCCCAGGCAGAGGCTTGGCGCAACCATCCGCGCATACGCCAAGCCATCGTTCCCCATGCGCCCTACACCACCAGTCCTGAGCTCCTGCGTGAATGCTACTCGCTTGCCGAGGAAAACGGCGCCCTTTTCGGCATGCACTTGGCCGAAACGGAAAATGAGACTCAGACCTGCCTGAAGGAGTTCGGCATGCGCCCCATCCCCTACTGCCAAAGCCTGGGACTCCTGCAGCCGGGCAGTACATTCTTCCACGTCGTGCATGCAGACGCCGAGGATCTGGCGCTGCTGACGGAGGGTCGCTGTGCCGTGGTACACAACCCCTCGTCCAACATGAAACTGGCCAGCGGTGTAGCTCCTGTAGGAGCCCTGCAGAAGCACCGCATCCCCGTAGCTCTGGGTACAGATGGTCCCGCCAGCAACAATGCCCAGAACATGCTGCGCGAGATGTATGTGGCCAGTCTACTGCACAAAGTCAGTAAGCTCGACCCCACCGCCTGCCCCGCACAAGCTGCACTCGATATGGCAACCAGAGGTGGCTCAGCAGCCCTGCACGACCCACACATCGGCACACTCGAACCCGGCATGAAAGCCGATTTCATCGCGCTGGATCTCAGCACTCCCAACATGCAGCCGGTTCACAACATCATCTCAAATATCGTGTACGCCGCCACGGGGGCCGAGAACAAGCTGACCGTGGTCGATGGCAGAGAACTCTACCGCGACGGCAAGTTCCTGACCTGCGATTTCGAGGCTCTCTCTGCCGAAATTCAACAAGCACGAGCATGGGTTCGCAGCTGATGGATTGCCCGCTGGCGCAGCTGCCCATAGCCGCCATTGATTTCGAGTCTGCCGGAGCAGCCCCCGGCGAGACGGATCACCCCGTACAGATAGGAATCGTGCGAGTGAGTACTCTTTTCGGAGCCGAAGAGTGCTACTCATCCTACATAGCCTGCAACCGCCCCGTGCGCTGGAGTGCTGCCAAAGTACACGGAATCACCACCGACATGCTGCGAAAAGCCCCACATTTCAGCGCATTGTGGAGCGATCTGCACCGCCTGCTCAGAGGCTGCGTAGTCGTGGGGCACAACCCTTCCACCGAACAGCGTTTTCTGAGCGCCTTCCCCGGTCATGGGTTCGGTCCCTGGCTGGACACTCTGGCTCTCGCCCGCAAGGCCCTGCCCACCCTGTCGGACCACTCCCTTGGCACGGTGTGCCATGCGCTGGGCATTTCCCCCGAGGTCAGCACGCTGGTACCCGGCAAAAGTTGGCACGATGCCTTGTTCGACGCCGCCGGCTCTCTAATCCTGCTGCGAGCACTGGTGCGCGGGCTCAACATGGAACAAGCTACGCTGCAAGGTCTGAGCTTTGCGGTTTCGCAGAACTAAGCTTCAACAAGCCGATTTGGGACCTTATTTGCTTGCGAAAGAAAGACAAGCACCTACCGAATGTTAGACTTGACGGATAGAAAGCAAAATGATAGAGTTACCTCTATGAAGGATCTCAACACCACCCACAGCATCACCAGCTACGAATGCGGAGCCGACCACCTACTGAAACCGGCGAGTTTCATGCATTTCTGTCAAGAGGTAGCCGAGAGCCACGCCTCGGACAACAATCTGGGCTACGAGTGGAGCATAAGCAATGGCATGATCTGGGTGGAGGTACAGGGAGATTTCGAGTTCGTACGCCGCCCCTCATGGAAGGAGGTCGTACGTCTGCGCTCGAACACCGGTAAGGCAAGCGCGCTCCAAGCTCGCCGATTCGTGGAAATGAGCGACCTGAAAGGCAAGGTCATCGCCCGCGCAGACCTCATGTGGGTGCTCATCGATGTGAACAGCCGCCGCCCCATCCCCCTCAAGCGCGCCATGGCTCAGATGCCTGATGAATGCCCTGCCATCATCTCTGAGCCTCTTCGGGTCGCCACGGAGTTCAGCGCTACTGAGACAACAGAGATGGTCGCCCCCCGCAGGGACGTTGACTTCAATGGGCATATCAACAATGGTTCCTACCTCATCTGGGCTCTCGAAACCCTGCCCGAAAATATGCAGCCGAGTGCAGCTCCACGCCGTTTCCGCATCAACTTCAAGCGCGAAACATTCGCCGGCGCAGCCATCAGCATTCAGCACCGGGTAGCCGACAAACAAACTCAGCACAACATCATGAGCGAAGGTGAGCTACGCGCTGAGATCGTGATTGACTGGGAGTAAGAAAATACCGGATCATCCTGAAAAAGCAGGCTGCAAGCCTGCTTTTTCATTGCTGTTCTTCAGCGACTTTCCTGCGCAAGCGCAGCTGACCACAGGCTGCATTGATATCATGCCCCTTCTCGTAGCGCATGGTCACAGGTATGCCGGCCGCAATGAGTGCCTTGCAGAAGGCACGACAATGTTGCTCGGAGGGGCGCACCCAGGGAAGTCCCTCAACCGTATTGTAGGGGATGAGATTGACCTTGGCGTTCAATCGACGGGAGATGTGCGCGAGTTTGGCAGCCTCGGGCAGCATGGCATTCACCCCCTCAATGAGAATATACTCGAAAGTGATCTTGTGCTTGCTGGTGCGGGTCCACTCTTCCAGAGCAGGCAATAGCTGCCCCAGCGGCCACTTGCGGTTGACCGGCATGACCTGCGAGCGCACTTCATCACTCGCACCATGAAGAGAGACCGCCAGGCGAAGCGGCTTGCCGAACTCTGCCAAGCGGCGCAGCCCGGGTACATTGCCGGATGTGGAAATAGTGATATGTCGGGCGCCGATGTTGAGCGCGTGCGGATCCATGATCTGCGTGAGGGCCAACAGAAGATTGTCGATATTAGCCAGAGGTTCCCCCATACCCATGAACACCAGATTATCCACCCGGGTACCGCTGATTTCCTCTGCAGCAATAATCTGCCCCAGAATCTCTGAAGCTGTCAGGTTGCGCGTAAGCCCCAACAGCCCACTCGCACAAAACTTGCAGCCGAAAGCACAGCCGACCTGGGAGGACACACACAGCGTGATGCGGTCACTATGCGCTCCCCCCTGCCCGACTGCTGCCGGAATGATGACGGACTCCACAAGATGACCATCAAGCATTCGGGATAGAAATTTGCGCGTACCACTGCCGGAGCTCCGGCTGACTTCCTCCACTCGGAGAGGGCGTAGAACGTAGCGCTCATCAAGCTGAGCGCGGAGAGCCGGTGGCAGATTTGTCATCTGCTCGAAAGAAGTAGCTCGGTGCTTCCACACCCACTCCTGCAACTGAGCAGCCCGGAAGGGCTTCTGCCCCAGTCCGACCATCAGTCCGACCAGCGCCTCGCGTGTGTACTCGAGCAGACAGGGCTTGTCCATGGCGGAAACTTACATGAGTTTGTCCACATACTCTGCCGGACGGAAGGGGAGCAGATCATCCTTCCCTTCGCCCACGCCCAGCATAAGTGGCGACACTCCAAGCTCATCTTGGATGGCTACTGCCACCCCCCCCTTGCCGGAACCATCCATCTTGGTAATGACCACGGCATCCAGCGGAGTGGCTTTGTGGAACTCTCGGGCCTGCATGAGCGCATTGCCACCCGTAGTGGCATCCACCACCAAGTAGCAGGCATGCGGTGCAGAAGAGTCCTGTTTGCCGATGGAACGTCGGATCTTGGAGAGCTCCTCCATGAGATTGTGGCGCGTGTGCAGACGTCCGGCCGTGTCGCAGATGAGGTACTCGGTACCATCCTGCAAGGCCTTGGAATGAGCCTCGTAGCAGACGGAAGCGGGATCCTGGTTCGGATTGCCCTTGTAAAGAGGAATAGTCAGCCGATCGGCCCAGCTCTGCAACTGCTCCACAGCAGCTGCGCGGAAGGTATCTGCCGCTGCCAGCAGAACCTTGTGCCCCTCCTTCTGCAGACGATAGGCCAGCTTGGCGCTGGTAGTCGTCTTGCCGGCACCATTCACACCGACCATCATGATCACGCAGGGGCGCCCCTCCTGCGGCACGGGAAGAGCGGGGAGAGCCTCCGGGAAAGCAGCGCGCAGCTGAGCCTTGATGAAGTCTGCGATGTCGCAGGCATCCTGTTCATCGCGCTCACGCAGTTCCTCCACCATGGGAATCACCCGTTTGGCACCTATATCAGCCGAGATGAGGTCCGCCTCCAGCTCGTCCCAATCAATCTGGGGTTCTCCGAGGAACTTATCAACCAGTCGTGTGAAGAAATTAGCCATATCCGAGCAGTGTGGGTAGTGAGATCAGCCCCTGGCTGCCGCCGAGATGATGCCGTGAATGAAGGGAGCACTCTTGCTGCCTGAGTAGGCATCTGCAAGGGCATTCGCCTCCGAGACAATGATGGGGATATCGAGCTTGTTCACCTCCATCTCATAGAGAGCAAGGTAAAGAATACAGCGATCCACAACATCCAGACGAGCAAGGGAGTAATTCTCAAGCAGCTCCGTCAGGCGAGCCTCCAGAAGTTCCCTGCGAGCCAGCACCGCCAAAGCAAGCGACTCCGCCGCGGGACGAAGATCCTGCAACAGACGCGCCCAACGTACCAGACCGGCGAATTCCTGCTGGTTCCGAAGAGCGAGCGGAGTATTCAGAGCAGCCACCTCAGCCATCAGTCGACCGTGACGGAGCAGAGCCGAGCGGAGAGGCTCCAGCACCCCTCGGTAAGCGGGAAAATCATCCAGCGCAGGCATGACATCACGCCCCAGCCCCTCCACGGCAACGGCCAGATTGAGAACATCGCGGCAACAGAGGGCAAGCTGGTCGGTCGTATCCTGGCGCTTGTCCTTCGCACAGTAGCGCAGAGCAGCCATGGCAGACTCGAACTCAGCAGAGCGCTTTTGCACTCGCTCAATATCCTCCACCAATCTGCGGGCAGTCAGATCCCCCCGCAGAGCATCCACCGCTGCCTGTACACGAGTAGTCAGCAAGCGCGACGTATCGGCTGATTTGCGCGCAACATGCACGATAGCCTTGAAGAGCGCCGTACGATAGTGGTCGGTCTCCTTCTCCAGAGAGATCCTCCAGAAAAGGTCAAAATCCACCTTCTCCGGCACGCCACCGCTTTCCTCCACGGCATATATGAGATTGAGGGCAGACTGGCGAACTTTACTTTTGTTCATCATAAAAAACAGGGGGAATGGTAAAGGGTTCAGCGCATAATGGAGCCCACGCGGCTCACCGAAGCGGCACGACGGACCTGGCTATGGAGATCAGCCTGCTCCTCCAGCATGTTGAGCATGGCAACTGCGGCCCGGGCAGCCTCGCGCCCGCGGTTGAGAGTGGAGGCTATGCAGCGGGCAAATGCCTGCTGCTCATCGTCCAACAACAACACCTCATGAATGACGGGCGTGACATGCTCACAGGAAATGGAGAGCAACTGGTTTGTAATGGCGGTTCCGATAAGGTCGGCATGCGCCGTACTGCCACGCAGAATTACCCCCAGGGCAATGACCACATCAGGCTCTGCGTTGTGACCGGCCTTCACAATGGCTCGCTTGACCGTCACCGGAACTTCAAATGCACCGGGTACACGCACCACATCCACCGTGATGCGATCACCACACTCCCGCAACTCTGCCAGACAGTTCTCCAGCAGAGCCGTTGTATATTTCTCATTATAAGTGGAGGCGACAATAGTGACACGCGCTGCACTAAGCAGCGACCTGGAGCGGCTGGGAAGTTCTGTTGACATGGCAATATACGAAGGTTCGGCGTCTGTGTCCGTGGGGTGAACATAACAGCAGCCGAACTTTTAGTCAAGAAAAATGATGCAAAAAAATCCGCCCGATTCCGAGGAAGCGGAATCAGGCGGAGATGGAAGAGATTATCGCTGCGTCTTTCCGTTGCGGGATTTCTCCCAGCCGAAAGGCTCGAACTCAGCCAGCGCAGCGGGATCGGCCCAATCGGGGCGCCGCATGGAATAGATGAGCAGCGGGATTCCGGCGAAGATCACCGTACCCATGATCAACAGCCCAACATACACAGCGGGGCTTCCCACGGGAATCTGCGATGGGGGAATGAAGCTGAAGATGAAAGCCAACAGACTGCTCAGCAAGCCCAGACCACCCACGCACCACATACCGAAATTCCCACCGGGCACACGGAAGGATCGCTTGACATCCGGCTCCTTGTAACGCAGATAAATAGCAGCGGAG
The DNA here is from genome assembly GCA_045545975.1 of Akkermansia sp. Taxonomy (GTDB): domain Bacteria; phylum Verrucomicrobiota; class Verrucomicrobiia; order Verrucomicrobiales; family Akkermansiaceae; genus Akkermansia. The sequence goes on along the minus strand of JAZQCA010000053.1, from coordinate 37,658 downwards.
AACATGAGAATGTACATGATGAGGTAGAGAATGATGGTAAGCTGAGAGATAACCTGATATGCCGTCTGCACGCTGGGAAGCACCACGAACAGAATGGAAAGCAGAGTCACAATCCCGCCCTGCAACAGCAGAATCCCCACCTGCACCCCGTGGCGGTTCGTGCGCTGCATGAACCGCGGCAGATAACCGGCTGTTCCCACTTGCAACAACCCCTTGGAAGGACCACCCACCCAAGCAACCACCTGCGCCAGCACCCCAAAGGCCAGAAACACCGCCAGTACATTCCCCAACCATGGTACCTCAAAATAGGCAAACAAGCGATCAAAAGCCACCAGCAGGCTCTGCACGAGATTGATATCCTTCTCAGGAATGATGAACCCAATGGCCAGTGTGCCGAACACAAATATGCAGACCGTCACAATGGCGGCCACCGCAATGGCAAGCGGGTAGTCCCGCCCCGGACTGCGGACATCCTTCACATGTACGGCACTCATCTCCATGCCGGCGTAAAAGAGGAAGATGCTGGCTGCAAGTACAATGTTGCTGAACCGGCTCAGATCCGGGAAAAAGTCGGATGGCTTCATCGACAGATCGATCGGATTGCCCATCCCCCAATATACCATCCCCATCAGCACCAGAAGTGCCGCCGGAACAACCGTACCCAGCAACCCACCCCACTTGGTAATGGCGCCGCTCGTCCCCATGCCACGCAGGTTGAACAAAGTGGCAAGCCAGTACACCAACAGCACGATGATCAGCACATAGTGACTGTTGGCAGCCAAGGCGGAGTCCCACTGATAATCCGGACCGATGAAAGCAATACTCACGGCAGCAAAGGTCAGCACCGTGGGAAACCAAATCGTAGTCTGGATCCATTGCAGCCATATCGCCAGAAAGCCCAGTCGTGTACCAAAGGCCTCCCCCACCCAGCGGAACACGCCGCCCTTCTGCGGCCAACCCGTCGTCAGCTCCGCTGCTACCAGCGAAACCGGTATCAGGAAGAACACCGCTGCAAAAATGTAATAAAACACGGAGCTGAGCCCGTAGGTACTCTCCGCCGGCAGCCCTCGCAGGCTCACTATGGCAGCCACATTGATCATGGCCAGGGTGAATACGCCCAGCGTTGCGGCATTTGCCGCCCGACGGGGCGTTCCGTCTGATTGTCTCGTCTTATTCATAGCATGTATCTTCTTCGGGTTCGGACAAAGCGGGGCAGGAACTGAGCGGCACCAGGACCGGTTCATTCGCAGCCACATCCTCGCAGAGCGAGCTTTCGTAATAAAGCGAGCACATCCGGTTGAGTGGCGCCTGTTCTTCGGCAGCACCGGGCTCTGTAGCGACCGGTTCCCCGCTCCATCGATCGTTTGCAATCTGCATGTCCATACCTGAGCATGGACTGTCACAGGCAAGGAAGTGTTTGATATATGCTGGATTTGGATTTCCCCCTCTCTTCCAGCGCTCTCCTCCTCAGCGATTTTCCCGAAAAATCGTGAAATAAGCATTGAAAAATGCAAAAAATACAAATTCTGCTTGACAATTCGAATTAGTAGTGTAAAATCCGCCCCCACAAAGTTATGGCTAAGAAAAGCTGGATCGAAAGAAACAAGAAGAAGGCAGCTGTCGCGGCTCGCTACGCAGACCTCCGCGCCAAGCTGAAGGCTGAGGGCGATTACATCGGTCTGACGATGCTTCCCCGCAATGCTTCCCCCGTTCGCCTGGTGAACCGCTGCGAGCTCACCGGTCGTCGCCACGCATTCCTGCGTCGCTTCCACCTCTCCCGTATCGCTTTCCGCGAGCTTGCCAACGCCGGCATGATTCCCGGTGTGACCAAGTCCAGCTGGTAAGCCACGGTTTGTACTTGACAATCTTTATAGCGCGGGCTATTCTACGGATAGCCCGCGCTTGCCTATGCCGATATACGAGTACATATCCGAGAATCCCGAGGATCCTACCAAATCCTGTCGGTTCTGTCGCAAAGGATTTGAACTGATGCGACCGGTGGATCGTACACCTCTCACCCACTGCCTGTACTGCAAAAACCCCATCCGCAAAAAAATCGGCGTAGTCAATGTGCCGAAGATACTTGCTCCTATCTCTATAACCGACGCCAAGAAAGCCGGCTTCACCGTCATGCAGAAGCGTGACCAGGGCGTCTACGAAAAACTCTGACCGGCCCACACTTACACCCTGCAATGATTGACCAGATTCTGAATTTCTTCTTTCTTCCCCCTGATGAAGCCGCCAAGGTGCAATGGGTCTATCCCAGCTCCCTTTCGATCTTTCTCTTCATCGTCGGCATCAGCTTCTTCCTCTTCCTGAATGCCTTTTTCGTTGCCAATGAGTTCGCCAGCGCTCGTGTACGCCCCAGCCAGCTGCGCGAAAATCTGGACGATACAAAGTCCCGGGCTCACAAACGCGCCAAAGCTCTCCACATCGTCAACCATCTGGACTCCTACCTCTCGGCCAACCAAGTGGGAATCACCCTCGCCTCACTAGCACTTGGTGCCTTGGGTGAGCCCTTCATCAAAAGCCTCATCGAGCCCTTTCTGAGCTACTATCTGCACCTTCGACCGGCGATAGTCAGTGTCATCTCCTACACTCTGGCCTATGCCCTGTTCACCTTTGCCCACGTTGTACTGGGCGAACTGGTACCCAAGAGCCTAGCCATCCGCAAGCCGCTTGAAGTCGCGATGGGTACCTCCCTGTGGATGACTCGTTTTGCCAAATGGACCTCTCTGATCATCAAGCTCTTCAACAACACGGCCAATGGAATAGCCCACCACATCTTCGGGGTGGATCCGAACTACTCCCCGGACTCCCATCACAGCGCCGAGGAAATCGCCCACATCGTAGAGGAAAGCGGACGCAGCCATGAAGTGACCGCCACCGAGGCAGAAATCTCCACAAACGCCCTCGAGCTCAATGACCGTGCCGTCCGAGATATCCTCGTTCCCCGCAACGAAGTGGAAGTTCTCGACATCAACGACAGTTTTGAAATCAACGTTGATATCGTCACCAACAGCCGCCACAGCCGCTTCACCCTCGTGGATGGTCACTTGGACGATGTGAAGGGCTGGGTACATGTGAAGGACATCATGAAACTTCTGCGCAGCGGCAGCAAGGACATCATGAGTGTCAAGCGCACGATCAAGGTTGTCCCGGAAACTATGAAGCTCGACAACCTGCTCAACTTCTTCACCAAGGAAAAGACTCACTCTGCCCTCGTTGTAGACGAGCACGGCATCGTCACCGGTCTCGTCTATCTGGACGATGTGATTGAAGAAATCGTCGGCAACGACATTCAGGACGAGTTCGAACAGGAAGAACCGCAGGACTTCCTGGCAATCGGTCCCGACCAGTACATCGCCAGCGGCGCCATGGCGCTCTTCGATCTCGAGGAGGCGCTCCCCGCCCTCGGTGAAATTGAAAGTGAAAGCGGCATGTCCACCATCGGCGGACATATCACCGACTGCTTGGGACACCTCCCCGAGCTCAACGAGCAAATCCGCATCCGCGACTACCTCTTCACCGTCACCGGTACCGATGGGCGCAGGGTCACCCAGACTCGGATCGAACTCAGCCCGCTTCCCTCCGAAAATTAACCGCTTGTCCAACTACCCATCCAAGGATTTCCACCGCCATCGGCGGCAGTTCCTCATGACTACAGAAGCAGATTACGCATTTTTTTAGTCATTTTATCATTTTCGGGTTGACGAACACTCAAAGTTCCGCTATACTTCTCCCGCACACGGAGCGGTGGCTGAGAGGCTGAAAGCAACCGTTTGCTAAATGGTCGTACGAGCACTAACTCGTACCGGGGGTTCGAATCCCCCCCGCTCCGCTTGAAAAGCCCTGCATCAGCAGGGCTTTTTTCTTTCAAGAAATAGCGCCTACACCGCCATTATCAGAACACTACCTCCATGTGATTTTTTTGACAAATAACGTGTAGCAGTTAATTCACATAACTATACTTGCACAATCCGGCACATGTGTGTTTTTATATAAGCAACACACATCATGCAACACACTGATACCATATTCCGCACAAGCTGTATGACCGGTGCTGCTTTGTCTTTGCTGCTCGTTGCAGGCATACTCGGGCAGCTCTGCATTCATTCCGCGGACGCCTGGCAGCACTTTGGTCTGCCTTTCCTGTGGAACACAAACTGGGATCCCTCCCTCGATGAGTATGGAGCGTTACCTCACATTCTGGGTACGCTACTTACCACAACTCTATCCCTGCTGCTGGCCATACCGCTATCATTTGCGGTAGCGTTACTGATTACCGAAGCCCCGGATTGGCTCAACCGCCCTCTGAGTCATTGTATAGACCTGCTGGCAGCTATTCCGTCTGTTATCTATGGCATGTGGGGACTCTTTGTTCTGGTACCCATCATGCAGGAAGATATTCAGCCCTTCCTGTCGGAGACGCTGGGGCTGGTGCATCTGCCGGGCGGTTCATGGCTGCTTGGCGAAGAGGGCTATGGCAGCGGATTCGGGTTCCTGACAGCCGGAGTGATTCTGGCGCTCATGGTGCTACCGTACATGTGCGCCGTCATGCGAGATGTGTTCCGCATGACACCCCCTATGCTGAAAGAATCGGCCTACGGTTTAGGCTGCACCCGTTTGGAAGTAACACGAGATGTGGTGGTGCGCTATGGAATCCGCGGTATCATAGGTGGCATTTTTATCGGCATGGGAAGAGCAATGGGAGAAACCATGGCTGTTCTCTTTGTCATAGGAAACCTGATGGAAAGTCCTGCCGGACTATTCTCTTGCGGTACCACCATTGCTGCGACTCTGGCCAATAACTTTGCAGAGGCCACAGGGTTACAGCAGAGTGCCCTGTTCGCGCTCGGCCTGGTTTTACTACTCATGAGCTTTGGCATTCAACTTGTAACTCGCTATTATCTGAGTATCTCCACATCTATGCAGGGGAAAAAATCCTAAATCAGCGGACTCATGAAAACCCGATCTGTTATTTTACGAAAGTTTGCGAACCTACTCCTCACTTTACTTGCGTTGGCCTCCATCAGTATAGCCTTGGGCGGCATGGGGTGGATTCTCTACACTGTCATCTGCAATGGAGGAACAGTTATCAACCTTGAGTTTCTCACATCGCCGTCCAAACCCTATGGAGAACCCGGAGCCGGTGTGGCCAATGCGCTTATCGGTACCTTGCTGATGACAATGGGCGCCACCATTCTGGCGGTTCCTCCGGCACTGGCGGGTGGTATCTATTTGTCAGAGTTCGGTAAAGAAAGCCGTTTTGCCGACATTCTGCGTTTCTGTGCAGATGTCATGATGGGCGTTCCCTCCATTCTGGTAGGTCTGTTCGTCTATGCTCTCATAGTTATACCTACAGGTAATTTCTCGGGCATGGCCGGCACCATAGCACTGGCAATCATCATGTTCCCGGTTATCATGCGGACTACAGAGGATATGCTGCTTATGGTACAGAATACCTTGCGCGAGTCGGCCTTGGCATTGGGAATGAGCCGCATGCGCACCACCCTGCACATCGTGATGCGCAGCGCTCGGAACGGTCTTGCTACGGGTACCTTACTGGCACTCGCCCGAGTCAGCGGAGAAACCGCGCCGCTGTTATTCACCGCCTTATTTGCAGATACCTGGCCCGATTCATTTTTCAGCAAACCGACTGCAAGCGCCCCGGTGCTTATCACAGAATATACGACCAATTCACCCTTTGAAAGCATGCACAGCATGGGCTGGGGTGCCGCATTGCTCATAACCGGTTTCATCCTTATCGTTAACATTGTAACCCGCTTCATCTTCCATGAAAACAAACATTAAAATATCCGTCCGTAATCTCAACTTCTTCTACGGAAACAGCCAGGCTCTGTTTGACAACAACCTGGATATCTACGCCAATAAAATCACGGCAGTCATCGGCCCTAGTGGCTGCGGTAAATCCACGCACCTGCGAGTTTACAACCGCATATTCGAACTTTACCGCAATCAAAAGGCTACGGGTGAGGTTATGCTGGACGGCAAGAATATTCTTGAGCCGAATACTGACCTACTCCAATTGCGCCACCGCGTGGGCATGATTTTCCAGAAACCCACCCCCTTCCCCATGAGTATTGCCGACAATGTGGCATATCCGCTTCGCTTGCACTATAAACTCAACCGCAGCGAAATAGCAGATCGGGTAGAACAGGCACTGCGCGGAGCTGCGCTCTGGGACGAAGTTAAAGACAAGCTCAAATCCGACGGCATGGCTCTTTCCGGCGGGCAGCAACAACGTCTGTGTATAGCCCGAGCTCTGGCGGCAGAGCCGGAGGTTCTTCTTATGGACGAACCGACCAGCGCCATAGACCCGGTAGCAACCTCGCGTATTGAGGAACTGGTACTGGATTTGAAACAACAATACACCATTGTCATCGTAACCCACAATATGCAACAAGCTTCCCGCATATCCGATCGCACGGCATTCTTTTACAAGGGACGTATTGTGGAAGTAGACGACACAACAAAAATATTCACCAATCCGGTCAACAAACAAACAGAAGACTATATAACAGGCCGTTTCGGTTAAAAACCTAACACCAATCACATACTATGCAAAATCATTTCATTAAGGAGCTCAGTAACCTGCGAGACCGGCTCTGCTTGCAGGGCGCAAATGTTCAAAAGGCCATTGAGCATGCCATACAATCATTCAGCACAGGCGATTCTGAACGCGCACAACAAGTCATTGAGCAGGATAAAGCCATTGACATCGAAGAAATCCGCATTGAGGAAGAATGTCTCAAAACTCTGGCGCTCTACCAACCGGTAGCAGGCGATTTGCGTACCGTCATCTCATACATTAAAATCAACACATCACTGGAACGAATGGCTGACTTCGCCTGCCACATAGCGGAGCGTGCCATTAACATTACCCATCATTCTCAGCAATCAGAAAAAGAGCTGTTTGACTTTACCCCTATGGCCTCCCTTGTTCGGGATATGCTTCACAACACATTGAATATTGTTGATACAGGTGATTTTATACTGGCTCACAAGGTAATCGAACAAGATGAGGCCGTCGATGCCATGCGCAACAAGTACCGCTGCCGTGCAAAGGCAGCTATCATTTCCAATCCGCTTGCTGCCGAATACTACCTCGACTGCATAGGTCTGGCTCGGGATTTAGAGCGAATCGCTGATTTGTCAACAGATATTTGTCAGCATATTATTTATTTGCGCACCGGCTTCATTACCCGACATATGGGCTGATGCTTTTCTCCTCGCTGCACAATATCACTCAGCAAGCGCAAGTCGGAGCTCAAAAAAAGCATTCAAAAATCCCCTGTTGGTTCATGACCAACAGGGGATTTCGCTATGGAGCCAACGGAGTGTTTTATAGCTGCTGCTTTATAATCTCAACAACCGGCTCCGGCAATGGGACATAATTAAGCTGAGTGGCTGTAGGAGCCCCCTGCGTATAGCACCACATGAAGTAGGCACGCAGAGCGGCTTTCTTTTCAGCAGGGGTGTCCTTGCGGAAAAGGATATAGGTTACACCCGTGATAGGCCAGCTTGTTGCACCCGGCACATTGGTGAGTTCCATATAGAAACCGGGAGCATTTTTCCAGTCAGCCGCTGCTGCAGATGTGGAGAAACTGGCTTGCGAGGGTGCCACATAATTGCCGCTTGCATTTTCCAGCATGGCACATGCCAGATTAGCTTCCACCGCATAAGTGTATTCCGTATAACCAATAGCTCCGCGAATACGCGCTACGTTGTTGCAGACACCGGGGTTCTTCTGCCCACCGATACCCACCGGCCACTTCACCGAGGAGCCTTGCCCCACCTTCTTCTTCCAGGTTTCTGAAATCTTAGAAAGGTAATTGGTGAAGATGAAAGAAGTACCGCTGGAATCCGAACGACGAACCACCGTAATTTTCAACTTCGGCAAACGCACCTTCGGATTAAGCGCCTTGATGGCGGGGTCATTCCAGCTGGTGATTTCACCGAGGAAAATTCGGGCGAGGACATCCCGGCTCAACCTAAGCTGGTTATTCTTCACCCCCGGCAGGTTCACAATGACCACCACACCGCCTGTAAGCATGGGATATTGCACAAGGCCAGCTTCTTCCTGCTGCGCTAAAGTCAGCGGGTTATCAGAACCGGCGAAGTCGATGGTTCCGGCTTTGATCTGATTAAGCCCGGCCCCTGAGCCCATACTTTGATAGGTCACCTGAGTCTCGGGATTGTTCCGAGAATAAGTGTAAGTCCATTTCTGGTATACAGGTGCGGGGAACGATGCACCGGCACCCGTTATCGTCATTTCTTCAGCCTGAACAAAAGCGCTCAGGCCCACAGCGGCTATGAACAGAGTCTTAAACATATAAGTATCATTCTATTTGGTTAAAGTCAGAGGTTAAAAATCGAAACGCACAGCAGAAGAGAACTGCCAGCCGGTGAAGCCCTTATTCCCCTTGGCATCCGTGCCCTCGGAATTAAGGTATTCAGCACCAACCATTAATTTGAGCATGTGCGGATTGGACGGGCAGACATAATAGTTAGCTCCGATATACAAACCTTGTACCAAATCACTCGTACCGGAGTAAGTGGAGTTGGTTGTATAGTAGCGACTATCGCTCTTAACGGCATTGCTCCCGCTTGCCAGCTGATATCTTACCACGCCCTCCCAATTCGGTGTAAACCGATAGCTGGGCATCAATACCAGACCGTACACATTCTCTGCTCCCTGCGCACCGTCGTACACATTAAAACCGGCAATGGCTTCGGCGAGAAAGGACAGCTTTTCCTGCTTGCCCTCCCAACTCAGAGCAATCACATCCTGAGCGCCGGGACCGGCATATTCGGAGCCATCATTTGTTTCGCCATCCTTGTGGAAACTGTGCATGTAGTCAAACTGTATCCGACCATTGCCACCGGTTGCGCGTGAGACAGACATACCCAGAGTGACGTTATCCTCACTGTTGAAAGATGGTTCCAACCAGGTATTATCTCTCTGACCATTCACCCAAAGACCGGCATTCCAGCCCCATTCTGCCTTCTTATCAGCATTTGACACAGATACCCCATAAAGCTTTTCCGCTTTAAGCTGGTTCACCAACAACGAACGTTCCATGGTAATCAGCTTGGCACTTGAGGTTCGGTATTCAGCCATGTAGGCCGGCTTATGTTTACCCAAAGTCACCATAACCGGGTCCCAGGTTGTGGAAATGGTCAGTTCATCCAGCGTTCCCTCAGTTTGTGAGCGCCCCCACTCACCATTACTGAACTTATTGCGGGCGTTCAAACCGCCAATATTCCATATTCCCTTCAGAGTGTATTCGTTGAGCACCTTTGCCTGTACCCCGAGACGAAAACGCCTCCACTCATTATTATCATTGCGATTGCCCTTAAGTCGCTCATCGCCGCCGGCGGGGTCGAGATACCCCCATTGGTACTGACCACGCATTTTGATGGAGAATTCCTGCAAATAAGGATTTTCTGCGTTATCTCGCGCGGCATCAAACACCTTGAACGCATCCTTCATGTGTGCGCCAAGATCGAAATCAGCAGCTTGTATTACAGAAGCGGCTCCTACTGTCAGAGCCAGCGCCAGAATGGTATTCGTATTCATATTGTATTTTGTTAATTAGATGTCACCTGTTGCGGTCGACATGTTTATTAAACGGCATTTTTTATTTTTATTCAAGCATCCTACTGTGAATCAAAAGCCACACAGATTGTGTCACATTCGACACATCAAAAAACTTTCACTCAATTTGCTTTTATGCTCTACTTTCTCTATTTGGGGTGTAGCAAAAGTCAAAAAACTGTATTTTTTAACTTACTTTTTCTCCATAAAGATATACACCGTACATTCCCGCAAAGAGTCCAAGACAGCACTATGTATATGTGTAGCTAAAAATTTGATATAAAGCAAAATAAACATCATTTCAGGCTTAACTTTAACATAGTGCGGCGTTGTAATATCCGCACTACAATGGCAATTCTTAAAAGACTCGACAAGCGTACCAATATCGTCTACGTGTATGAATCTTCTTCCTATTGGGATAAGAAGAAAAAGCAGCCGCGTAGCAAACGAGTACTTATTGGAAAAATTGATAACGAATACTAGACGATACTTTTTCGGTGCTACATATCTGCTGGATGCCATAGCAGAGAAGACCGGTTTAACCTCCGACCTGAAACGCTGTTTTCCTGAAACCTACCGTCAGCTTCTTTCTCTTGCATATTATTTGATACTTGAGGATTCTGCTGCGCTGAGCCGCTTCTCCCGGTGGGCGGTTACGCATGAGCATCCTTATGGCTCCGATATTCCATCACAACGCAGTACCGAGATTTTGAGTAGCCTTGATGCCCATGCGAAGCCCGGAAGCGGAGGAACTGTCCAGAATCGTGACACTCAGCGGAACCACGGCTCCGCGTTTCACCTTGAAAGAGCTAAGCGGGGAGCCTGTAGCCTTAGCCTGCACCAATGTCGGGCTCTTGTCTGTATTGATAAAGATGTCCATACCTGAGAAAGTTTGTCAAAATGAGGGTAGTGCATCAGCATTTCAAATGCTGATGCAAGCGAAAAGTTGAAAAATCATTAAAAATTATTCACTTAAGGAGATGAATGATGTTAAAAAAAAGCCAGTTCTGAGAGCGTTGCGTTATTCTAACGTATTCATGTTTCAATTTTTCTCACAACTACAGCATTTGAAATGCTGTACACTTGCGGCGTAACTCAAAAAGGTACATTATGAAAATCTCTCACACTATTTTGTTTGCTGCATTGTGCTGTGCAACATACCAATCCTTTGCCGCTACAACCCCGGAAGGTGCTTCCTATACATACAGTGGCACTGATCCTCTCATACGCGAAGCTGCATCGGATAAGTCAACGCTCAGTTACACCAACAGAGCGGATGCGACAACTGTGGTAATCAATAATTCAACGGTTGATACAACGGACTACGGAACCTTTACTGTAACATCTAATGTCTATCCCATACAGTTTAAGAATTCTACAGTTAAGGGCAACAATGTTATTTTTGACGGTACAGCTGTAAGATTACAATCGAGCTCCACGTTGGAAGCCGCGAATGTAACTCTGGCGGGAAGTACGGGTGTATGGGATGGAGCACAAGTAATTGCAACGAATCAAGTAACGATACAAGAAAAAGCAAACACGAGAGGAGGTGCATCAATCCAAGCCAATGTTATTTTGTTGGAGGGCACGGGCTCGATAAGCTCGATAAAGGATACAGACTTCACAGCGGACACAGTTCGTATCAACGGTTCTTCAATACAGATAGGCGGTGAATTTGAAATTAACGGTACCACATACACGGGTAATACTGTTTCTGCAAGAGAAATCAAAGTTGAAAGCGGCACATTATCTCTTGAAGATGTAGCTTTGGGTGACACATCTGTTACAATGGATGGTGGCCTTATCAATATTCTGAGTGATGTTGAGGTAGGTGCGCTTACTCTCAATGGTGGCACGCTTAATTTTGATGGTGATTATGTCATCGACCTTGGCAATGAAGATTTGATACTGGGGGACAACGTTGCAATCACCCTGAATGTGGATTCACTCGACAACATTGAAGGTAAAACTCTCTTCAAAAACACGAGTAATGTGAGCGGATTGGATGAACTCACCGTAACGTTTGTAGATGCTACCGGTGCAGAAAAGGAAGCGGCTGTTTCTTTCAGCAATGGTTCTGTGGTAACAGGCAGCATCCCCGAGCCCACCACGGCCACGCTTTCTCTGCTGGCATTGGCTGGTCTGGCAGCACGTCGCCGCCGTCGCTAAAGCTTCCGCCTGCGCTGAAGCTTCGGCGTGATAAATTGGCGAGACAAGCCGCCGTCGGGCTTCTCGTTGATTCGCCCAGACAGGCCGCAAGTAAGATAATTTTCGGTAAATGTAAATTCAAGCCGTTGCCCCTGATCGGGCAGCGGCTTTTTGCAATGCGGCTCCATCATACGCTATGCCGCCGGTATGCGCACAGACAACGAGGCTCCCGAGCCTGCCGTTGCTGCCCTTTCCCTGCTGGCGCTGGTGGGGTTTGCGGCGCGCCGCCGCAGGAAGTAACAGCTTTCTGATAAATCAGCAATGCCGCAGCCTGTCAAAAAGCTGCGGCGTTTTTGTTTTGCTGCTTTTAGACTCAAAAAGATTGCAATTTACGAGATATCGTGTATACTACGCGCGCATGCTTACCATTAAAAAACTGACGAAGGCACATGCGGGACGCACCCTGTTCTACGAGACGGAACTCATCGTAAACTGGGGCGAGCGCATAGCACTGGTAGGGCCGAACGGCGCGGGCAAATCCACGCTGTTCCGCATGATACTGGGAGAAGACACACCGGACGAGGGTCAGATTATAATGGATGAGTATGGCGTGGTGGGGTATCTGCCGCAGGAAGCCGGCGACCCGAGCGATCGTACTGTGCTGGAAATCGCCATGAGCATCACCCCTGAGATGGGACAGGCCATCCGCACCATCCAGCTCTGTGACGCCAAGGGCGACAACACCAGCGATGACTACGCCCACGCCATGGACATTTTCATTGCCAACAATGGCTACCAACTCGAGCCCAAGGCCAAGCGTATACTAAAGGGACTGGCCTTCAAGGACGAGGACTTCCACCGCCCCGCCCGCGAGATGAGCGGCGGATGGGTCATGCGTGCCCACCTGGCCCAGCTACTGGTAGCCGAGCCGGATTTGCTCATGCTCGATGAGCCCACCAACCACCTCGACCTCATGAGCCTGCTGTGGCTGCGCCGCTACCTGATGAACTACCCGGGTGCTATCTTCATGATTTCCCACGACCGGGATTTCATGGATGAGCTGGTGGAAACCGTGTACGACATCGAAAACCAAGAGCTCGTGCGCTATACCGGCAACTACAGCAAGTTCCTGGAGCTGAAAGAACAGCGCTATGAACTACTCCTGGCTGCCTGGCGCAACCAACAGCGCGAGATTGCTCACATGGAATTCTTTATCGAGCGCTTCCGCTCCGTGGCCTCCAAGGCCGCACAGGTACAAAGCCGCATCAAACAGCTGGAGAAAATCCGCCGCATCGAAAAACCGCGTCAGGCACGCCGCGTCTTCAAGTTCATCTTCCCGCAGCCGCCCCGCGCCATGCAGCGCGTGCTCGAGCTGGAGAAAGTCGGGCAAAGCTATGGCGACAAACGGATCTACAAGAACCTCGACCTGCTTATTGAGCGAGGGGATCGCATCGTTCTGGTCGGACCGAACGGCGCAGGCAAATCCACCCTACTCAAAATTCTGGCCGGAGTAGTCCCCATCGATGAAGGAAAGCGCACCCTGGGAACCACAACCCGCATCGGCTACTTCTCCCAGATGCGCTCCGAAAACCTTACTCCCAACTTTACAGTACTCGAGGAAATCATGAACGCCGACCCCGAGCTGCGCGAAGAAGAAGCCCGTGCAGTACTCGGTTCTTTCATGTTCCGCAAGCTGGACTGTGAGAAAAGAGTGGAAGTGCTTAGTGGCGGTGAAAAATCGCGCCTCAGCCTGGTGAAGTTCCTGGTGAACCCGCCCAACCTGCTGCTCATGGACGAGCCGACCACGCACCTGGACATCATGAGCGTGGAGGCTCTTTCACAAGCCCTCAAGCGCTATGAGGGTACGCTGGTATTCATCTCACACGATGTACACTTCATCCGCGCTCTGGCAGAGAAAACCCTGCACATCTCCCACGGCACCGTCACCCCCTATGCCGGCGGCTACGATTACTACCTGGAGAAATCAGGGCTGCTCGACAATCCGGACGCCATGAACATGTAACCTTCAACCAACTCAACGAGGCGATGGAAGTTATTCTGCAAAATTCCACCTTCGTACTCTTTGCCATCCTCTTTCTGGGGCTGGCACTGGGTAATGTCTCCGTCAAAGGAATAGCCCTGGGCAGCTCAGGAGTACTCTTCGTAGCCCTGCTGGCCGGGCATTACAAACTAACCATTCCCGACGGGGTGTCCGACATGGGTACAGCGCTATTCGTATACTGCGTAGGTCTGGGCGTGGGCAACCGCTTCTTTTCCTCCCTTCGCAGCCGCGGCAAAAAGCTCGTACTGCTGGCATTCATCATCGTGGGAGCCGGGTGGCTGACCGCCTGGGCTCTGTGTACCTTGCTGGGTATTGAGTCGAGCGTGGCCGCCGGGCTCTTCGCCGGCGCCTGCACCAGCACACCTGCCCTGGCCGGTGCTCTCGAGGCTGCCAAAGCCGCCGGATTGAACGAGTCCGTCATCAACATCGGTTACGGTGTAGCCTATCCCTTCGGAGTCATCGGCATAGTCCTCTTCGTGCAGCTGCTGCCCCGCCTGCTGCACTGCAATCTGAACAACAATGGATCCGCAGCCACCCCCGACCCACACAAAATCATAGCCCGCAAAGTCTGTGTGACAAACCCGGAGTGTTTCGGCAAAAGCCCGGTCGAAATAGCACAGCAGTGGCACATGAACTGCGGCATCCCCCGCTTGCAGCGCGAAGGCGAACTCAAACCGCTGCACCCTTCGGACACACTGAACAAAAACGACATCTGCCTGATGATAGGCGAACGCGAGCACCTCGAGCGAGATGCAGGTCTGCTGGGCCATATCGAGGGAAATGCAAGCGATCTGCGCCTACCCCAGAACGAAACGGCTGAGCTCATCATGCTCTCCCCACAGATGGACACCAAAACCCTGCGAGAGCTCAACCCGCTGGGCAACTTCGGCATCACCATCACCCGCATCACCCGACTGGGCAATACCTTCGTCCCCACGGCCGACACCGAACTCATACGCAACGACGTGCTGCGAGTCGTCGGTACCCCCGATGCCATCAAAGCCTTCCGCACCGAATGTTGCCACCGCAGCAGCGCCATCAACACAGCCGACATACTGTCACTCATGGGAGGTCTGACACTGGGCATCCTGCTCGGCAAGCTCAACTTCAGCCTGGGTGAGGGCGATGGTTTTTCACTGGGCATGGCCGGCGGTCCGCTGGTGGTAGCCCTGCTGCTGGGGCATATCGGCAAACTGGGACCAATAGTGGGGTACCTGCCACGTCCCACACGAGTGCTGGTCATGGAGTTGGGACTCATGTTATTCCTGGCCGGAGCCGGTATACGCGGTGGTGAAAAACTGGTAGCCACCCTGCAACAGAGCGGACTTACCATGCTGTTGGTGGGAGCTGTCATTACGGTACTACCGCTCTTTATTGGCTACTTCATTGCTCGCAGGTTCCTGAAAATGGAAATTGCCGAAACTCTGGGCTGCATCTGCGGCGCCCAGACCTCCACCCCTGCCCTCGGAGCCATCACGGCCCAGACGGAAAACCAAGACCCGGTCATCGCCTACTCCACCGCCTACCCGGTTGCACTCATCCTCATGACCATACTGGCTCAACTACTCGTACAAATAACTTGAACCTACGGCTCGAGACACCGCATTTTTCCCCGCTGAGTCTCAGCCCCGGCATTCTTGCATACAATTCAACGCCCCCCCGCATAACTGCTCGTTATTTTTTGCAAGTTACACTTGCCAAAACAGACAGATTGTAGTATGCTAGGGGTAGCACAAGCTCTGCGGAAATTGCGAAAAAACGCGCGCATGCACGCAGGCGCGAGTGCAGTTGCTAACCAAATCAAGCCATGACCAAATCAGCAAAGATCACTCTGATAAAGTTGCTCATCGTGCTGCTGCTCAGTGGCAGCATGCTCCTGCTCCCGTTCGAAGAATGGGGAGTGCCTATTAACACCGTACAGACCCGTGTGATTGCGTTGTTCATCTTCGCCGCCCTCATGTGGATCCTGGAGGTCATTCCGATCTGGACCACCTCGGTGCTCGTCATCACCCTCACCCTGTTGGGAATGTCCAATCAGTCCCTCAATTTCCTGCAAACCGAGCGCTTCGATGCCGCTGCGGTGAAGGCCATCGTGGCCGAGGCCTATGGCTCCGCAGCCAGTGCCGATGTCGTGAAGAGCACACAGGATGCCGTTATCGCTGACCTCAAGAAACAGACAGCCCTCAGCCCTGCCTACGTCCGCACCACCATCAATAACGCCATCCTCGCCCCCGTGCTCGACAACAAGGTGGACGAAACCGCTAAAAACGAGCTCAAAGCCGCTGCCGGTAAGCTCTACGATGGCGCGCTGAGCGAGAAAATCAATGGACTTTCACTCACCAGCGTGGCCAAGCAAAAGAGTATCTTCGGAACCTTTGCCGATCCCATCATCATCCTCTTCCTCGGTGGTTTCTTCCTGGCCGATGCCGCCACGAAATATCGTCTGGATATCAACCTGGCCCGCGTGCTGCTCAAGCCCTTCGGCACTGATCCCAAGTTCGTTCTGCTGGGTTTGATGGCCGTAACGGCCATCTTCTCCATGTTCATGAGCAACACGGCCACCGCCGCCATGATGCTCGCCCTTCTCTCCCCCGTGCTGGCTCTCTTCAAGCCTGAGGATCGAGGCCGCGCTGCCTTTGCCCTCTGCATCCCCATCGGCGCCAACGTGGGCGGTATCGGCACTCCGATCGGCACCCCGCCGAACGCCATTGCCCTGAAGTACATGCAGGATCTCGGTCTGGATATAACCTTCGGCAAATGGATGATGTTCGGCATCCCCTTCGTCATCATCATGCTGCTGGTAGCCTGGGTGCTCCTCATCAAGATGTTCCCCATCAGCCAGAAGAGCCTGGATCTTTCCCGCGAACTCAAGGGCAAGTTCCTCACCACGCCCAAGGCCATCATCGTCTATGTCACCTTCATTGTGACCATCCTCATGTGGGTGATCCCCAAGCAGTACCACGGGCTCGACTCGAACTCCATCGCCATCATCCCCATCGTGGTATTCTCCGTGACGGGTGTCATCACCAAGAAGGATCTCAATGGCATGGCCTGGGACGTGCTCTGGCTGGTTGCCGGTGGTTTCGCCCTTGGTGTCGCCCTCAGCGAGACGAACCTGGCCAAGGACATGATCAACGCCATTCCCTTCGGCGAGTGGAACGCCACCGCTCTGCTCATCGGAGCAAGCTGCATCTGCCTGTTCATGGCCACCTTCATGAGCCATACTGCAACGGCCGCTCTGCTGGTGCCCATTCTGGGTGGTGTGGCCGGTGCCATGCTGGCCTCCCAGTCCATGGACAACGCCGGAGCAGTCGCCCTGCTGGTGACTGTGGCCTTCGCCTCCTCCCTGGGTATGGCTCTGCCCATCTCCACCCCGCCGAACGCCATGGCCTATGCCACCGGCCACATCGAGCAGAAGGGAATGGCCATCTCCGGTACCATCCTCTGCCTGCTGGGTCTGGTAATCACCATCTTCATGATGGTGGGTCTGGGAGCCATCGGCTTCTTCGGTTAACCCATCGACCATCAGCACTCCTCCTCACATGAGCGTCCTACTGCCACTTCCCAAGCATGTCCTCGAGCCACTGGAGCGGATCAACAGAATCTACTTCAGCGACGCCGGGAGAACCGTGGACTTCTCCGCGGGCGAGGTCATCGTGGAGCAGGGCGAGGAGTGCCACCGGCTCTACCTCGTGCTGGAGGGCTCTCTCATAGCCTATCGTCAGGCGGAGAGTGTCCCCGGCACGGAGCTGCCGGCAGAAGTGGCTGCGCGCAAGCACGAAGTGTTCCGCGCGGGTTCCGGTTCCTACGTCTGCGTGCAGGCATTCTTCTCGCGAGCCTTCCGCAGCTCGAACGAAATCGTAGCACAGGAGGACACACGGCTCGCCTATGTGGATGATACCACTGCGGCCGTGGAGCCGGAGAAATACGGCAGCTTAGAGCACCAGTTCATCCCGGTGCTCATACACGAGCTGGCAGCTCGAAACATGCGGATCTTCACCAATGCGGCCGCTAGAGAAGAAGCCCAGCGGCTCCTGCACCGTTCGGAAATGGCGGCCACCCTCGGTCAGCTCTCAGCGGGAATAGCCCACGAGCTCAACAACGCCGTTGGCGTCATCACCCGCCGTACAGAATTCGTGGCCGAACACCTGGAGAAATTCCTCGCGGAGGACAACAAGTACAATTCTCAGCTCTTCCGCTTCGGCTACGATGACACCTCATTCACCGCGGCCAGCGAGCTACGCACCATCGCCCGCAAGTGGGAGCGCGAGCTCAACCTGCCCCAACCTGCGGCCAAGGTACTCGCCCATATCATCCCCGACACCAAAACCCTCGTTAAATACGGACCGGACTTCGTCAAGCACGTCCGCAATAACTACAGCTTCTGGGAACTGGGGCACGACATGCGCGACCTCCAGGTAGCAGCCAAGCACGCAACGGGGATCGTCCGTGCGGTCAAACTGCTGGGCGGCGGCAACTCCACCCGGCAGGAAGGAGTGGACGTGCGCGAAAGCGTGAACGATGCCATGAACCTGCTCACCAACAAGCTCAAGCACATTACAGTTGAGACCGAGCTGAACCCCTGCCCACCCATCACCGCCGACCTCACCGAGCTGGTGCAGATCTGGACCAACATCATCAACAACGCCTACGATGCCATGCAACAGGCGGGTACTCCCTCCCCCATCGTACGCATAGGCACAGGCACCTTCCGGGCAGAGGCTCTCAACGACCTGCTGCCCACGGAATATGTGCGCGTGTCCATCTCCAACAACGGACCGCCCATCCCCGAGGAAATACACGAGAAAATCTTCCATCCGAACTTCACAACCAAGAAACTCGGACTGGACTTCGGGCTCGGACTGGGACTTTCCATTGTACGTCGACTCGTTGACAGCTACAACGGAACCATCGAGCTCATCAGCAACAACACAGAAACAACCTTCACCATTAACCTTCCCACCACTCAAATCCATGGAAACGATTAACATCATTTGCGTAGACGACCAGCAGGAAGTGCTGGATTCCGTCATGAGAGATCTCCGCCCGCTCACCCCCCTCATCCGTCTGGAGGAAGCCTCCGGCGTGGAGGACTGCCTGAACCTGATGGAACAGATTGATGATGACGGAGATCTTGTCGCCATCGTCATCTCCGACCAGGTCATGCCCGGTGCCAGTGGCACGGATCTGCTCGCCAAGGTAGCGGCCGATCGTCGCTTTGCCAAAACCCGCAAAGTGCTGCTCACCGGTCAGGCTACGCATGCCGACACCATCAACGCCATCAACGATGGTCACATCGACAACTACATCGAGAAGCCTTGGCAGCAGGAAAAGCTCCTTGCTATCGTGAAGAAGCTGCTCACGCTCTATGTGCTGGATGCCGGACTCGACCACACAGAGTACATGAGCGTGCTCGACCAGCCCACCCTCTTCGCCAAACTTCGCTGACAAGCCAATGAAGTCGTACACTTTCTTCATGGCAGCCCTGGCTGCCATGCCAGCGCTTGCCGGTCAAGTTGCGATGGCTCCCGCCACTCCGACGAACAGCGACTGGACGGATGCCGTCAAGCGCGCACTGGTCGTCTATGACAACCCGGACACCTTCGTGCAGAAGGTCAGCTTCGCCTTCCGCCAGCAGTGGCAGATGGCCGTTGTACAACCCAACGGCAGCAACGGACTACACCTGAAAGATGCAGCCAGTCCCTACAACTGCGAGTTCCGTCGCAGCTGGCTGGGCGTGAACATCGACACCGCCACCGGCACCCGGTTCCACACCTACATGCGATTCGGCGGTCTGCCCATCCGTGAGACCTACTCCGGCGGTCGCACCAAGCGCAATTTCTCCTACACCGATCTGTACGATATCTACCTGAGCCAGAAGTTCAGCGCCGTAGAGGGGCTGAGCATGCGCGTGGGTAAGTTTGCCCACAAGTTCACGAGCGATCTGCGCGAGTCGAACGCCGAGATCGAGTGCGTGGAGCGCTCGCTCATCTGCAATCAGTTCGGGTTGGACACAAACTGGGGTATTGAGTTCGAGTACAAACCAAACAAGAACGATGTGATGTTTGTGCAGCTCTTTGCCAACGACCGCGCCAGTGCAAGCAAGAACATCGGTCACAGCGATGTGTACGGCGATGGGAAGGGCTTCAAGGGCGAGTTCGGCTGGGAGGACAAGTGCTTCCTCATCATCGGCGGCACTCACAAATTCGGCGTGACAGAACATGGCTACCACGCGCTCTCGGCTGAGTACATGCATGACTTCAACAATGCCTACCACGGCAAGCAACCCGGAGCAAACAACTACGGCACCGGGTTCATGGACGCGCTCTCCCTCGGCTACGAGTACCGCAGGGACAAGCTCACCTTCACCACGAACCTCGTGGCTGCCTTCGAGCAGCAAACCGGCCATGGTAGCAACAACATCGGACTGCAGCTGCAGCCCGTCTATGCCGTAACCCCGCAGATGGACCTCGTGTTCCGCTATGTCGGCATGACCGGCGATGGTGCCTGCAAACTGGGCGGCGACCGCTACATCTGCACCCAGACCACTGCCCCGAGCTGGGTAGACAGCATCCACACCTTCTACTTCGGCGTGGATCTCTACGCCTCTCCCAAGAATAAACATGCCGCCAAGCTCATGTTCGGAGCCGAGTACACCACCGCTCGCAAGGGCGGCTCAGACTGCTACAATGGCTGGGAGTTCACCACAGCCGTCCGCATGAACTTCTGATCATTCATTCAGACTTCAAAAAAAGCCCGCTGTTCCGGATTGGAGCTGCGGGCTTTTTGCGGCTCATTCAGGAATACTGCTCGGAGAGAGCCTCCATCAGTTCGCGACGTCCGGCAGGGAGGTGATGAAAATGTTGCTGCAAGGCACTATGTGCTGACATGGTCGGAGTAAACACCCCATGGAGAGTAGCCAGACGCCGCTCAAAATGCTCCAGGACAGCGGGCCGCGGAACAGACTGTGCCACATAATCGAGTGCCCCGGACATAAGCTTGTGCCACTCTTCTCCCGGGGCTGCCGGCTCAACGGTTGCCAGCAGGAGATTCGCCATATAGCTGCACAACCGCAGCTGCAGCAGGCTACGCCGCAGCCCCAGACGGGGGTGGAGCAGTTCCGCAGCATGCAAAGTTGCCAAGTCGCCCTTGGATGGCACAGAAAAGAGCAGCTCGCACTCGTGGAAGAGATCGAGCCGCCCGGTAAAATCGCTGCCGGGTTTGCGGGCGTTGCGGGCGGCGGTCCGCAGAATTCCCCGCTCACGAGTACACCAGGTCACGATGAGCCCATAGTCGCCCAGGGGACTGAGTTTCAGGATGCACCCTACGTCTTGCAGCTTCATTGTGCAGCTCCGGCGCTCGCAGGGGCAGACAATTTCTCGACCAATCCGGAGTAGCTCAGAGCCTGCTTGTAGCCACTGATATAACCGGTATTGCTATAGATGGAGTCAGCCGCATTGAAGTCCCTGAGCGCACTCTGCTTATCGCCATTGCTCAGGAAGAACACCCCCTGGCTGTAGTAGTAGAGCGGAGAGTCATCCATCGGTGAGCACTTAGCAACCAGCGCGCGAGCCTCCTCCATGCGCTCCAACATGATCAGGCACAGAAACTTGCGGAACGTGAGGCTATGGGTCAGCTGCTCCATGTCCTTGTACTTGATATCCTCGATGAGTTGATCCGTCTCGTGCAGGCACTTTTCGTAATCGTGAGCACCGAGATAAAGCAGGGAAAGAGACAAGCGGGCTACGGAGTCCTGCGGATTGGCTCGGCGCACCTCCTGCAACAAAGGCTCAGCCTCGGCAAAGCGCTGCTGCGAGATGAGCACACTGGCACGGAGGTTCCACACGTTCGGATTGCTGCGCGTGTAGAATTCGCAGGTGTTCAAGTGTCCCTCACACTCAGCCAGACGCCCCTGAGCATAGCACTTCTTGGCAGCTTGGAAGGCCCGTGCATAGGCATCCCGCTGCTCTGAAGGAAGATTGGAAAGCTCGCGCACCCAAGAGGCGACCGGCTCTTCCTCAGACGAGGGGACGGCTGTCCCCGAGCCGGAGGGAAGAGTACCCGTGGGAAGGTTGGAACCCGTGGCCTGGCTCATGAACAGGGACAGGGTGGGAACAGCAAGAAACAGACGAAATGAGTGAATATTCATATTTTTTGAAGTCTCAGGGCGATTCGTTCGGCAATCTGCTCGGGAGAAAGGCCATGTTTGGCGCGCAACTGCTGCAAGCTGCCGTGCTCGACGAAAACATCCCCCCAGCCAACGCGCAGCACAGGAACGGCACAGCAGCTCTCTCCCAGGAACTCCTGCACAGCACTACCGAAGCCTCCTACGATGGAGTGATCTTCCAGAGTGACGATCAGACGGCTGCTCCCGGCGTATGACAACAGGCATTTCCCATCAAGGGGCTTGATGAAGCGGGCATTCACATGGGCGCAGGAGATTGATTGCTCTGCCAGGAGCTCGCGCACCCGGGCAGCCACACTGTTCATGTTACCCAGAGCAAAGAGAAGCACCTCACCCTCCGGGGCGAGCACTTCAGCCTGTCCGATGGGTAGCGGCTGCGGCTCCTCAGGCATATCCACACCTTCACCGGTACCACGGGGATATCGGATGGCGCTGGGGCAGTGGTCAATCTGCTGCATGGTGGCGAGCATGTGGCACAGTTCAGCCTCATCGCGCGGCTGCATCATGATGAGATTGGGTATGCAGCGCAGCATGCTGATATCGAAGAGCCCGTGATGGGTGGGACCATCATCCGGCGACAGTCCCGCGCGGTCCATGCAGAAACGCACAGGCAGACTCTGCAGCGCGGCATCGTGCTGGATCATGTCCACGCAGCGCTGCATGAACGTGGAATAGATGGCCACATAGGGTTTCAAACCGCGGGTAGCCTGCCCGCAGGCGAAGATGGCGGCGTGTTCCTCTGCTATGCCTACATCATAGAAGCGCTCGGGATGGCTCTCCCGGAAAATGTCCAGACGGGTGCCACTGGGCATGGCCGCCGTGATGGCCGTAATGGAGGAATCCTTCTCCGCCAGGCGGGTCAGACAGCGACCGAATGCCTCCGAATAGGTAATTCGGCTCGACGGGAGAGTGGCGCCGTTCTCTACATCGTAGCGACCTACACCATGGAACTTGGTGGGGTTCTGGGCAGCGGGCTCGTAGCCCCTGCCCTTCTGGGTGATGATGTGCAGAATGATATGCTCATCTCGCTTGGAGGCTATGCGCAGCACACGCTCCAAGCGCTCAATATCATGCCCGTCTATGGGGCCGTAGTATGTAAGCCCGAGCTGGCGGAAAAAACTCAGCGGAGTGATCAGCCCCCGTGCTGCGGTGAGCAGCTTGGAGGCCTGCTCCTTGATCTCTCGACCGGCCAGACGTTCGATGAAGGCCTTGGCATGATCGCGCAGCCAGGTGTAGGTATCCGTCTCTTGCAGGGAGGAGAAGTAACGGGAGAGCGCACCGACATTCTTGTCGATACTCCACTCATTATCATTGAGAATGAGGATGAACTTGCGGGTGTTGGTCGATATGCTGTTGAGCCCTTCCAGGGTAGTACCGCAAGTGAATGCCCCATCACCAACGATGGAAATGACGTTGAAGTCCTGCCCTTGCAGATCACGCGCAGCTGCCATACCCACACCGGCGGAGAGCGCCGTTCCGGCATGACCGGCTCCATAGGCATCGTGTTCGGACTCACTGCGTTTGCAGAAGCCGGAGATCCCGCCGAACTGGCGTATGCTGTGCAGCTCCGCAGCACGCCCCGTGAAAAGTTTGTGTACATAGCACTGGTGCGAGACGTCGAAGAGAATCTTGTCGCGCGGCGTGCTGAACACGCGGTGCAGCGCTATACAAAGTTCCACCACCCCCAGGTTCGGCGCCAGGTGACCGCCTGTGGCGGCAAGGGTGTGTACGAGTACCCGGCGCACCTCTTCTGCCAGCTCCGGGAGCTGCTCCGGGCGAAGCGCCTTTATATCATCAGGGGAATGGATTCCCGCCAGCAAAGGTGGCAATTCAAATGAGGGAGAATTCATTGTCGTCATCTTTCTGTTTCGGGGTCACCGGAGAGGGAGCAGCGGGATTCTCGAGAGTTTTGATGCGTTTTTCGGCCTGTTCCAGCAGAGCGCGACAGGTTGCGACCAGTCGTCGCCCTTCCTCCACGAGGGCAATCGTCTCCTCCAGTCCGGTCTCGGGGCTGTTGAGCCGATGGGCGATCTCCTCGAGTCTCGCCATCGATTGCTCAAAGTTCATGACTTTATCCTTATTGGTTCGCGGGGACATAATGGAAAGGGTGAATAGAAGGATTATTCAATCGGCTCACTGGTGCCGTAGTACATAATCTCCGCCCCGAGCAGGGGTACTCGGCGTGAGAAGCGACCGCGCGAGGAGACGACCTGCCCCATGGTTTCGGTGCGCCTGTTACCGCCGGGGTTATCGACGAAGAGGTCTGCCAGAGCCAAGTTGTGCTGCGGAGTGATCTGCAAGAGTTTACCCTCCAATGCCAGAGGAGCAAAGTCACCCATATCGGCAATCACACCGCCCACGCCGCCGGTAACGGCTGTTCCATCCAGACTGACGGGTGAGTGCGAACTGGGAGTGATCAGGAAGCCCTGCACCTTCACCCCACCCTTCTCCAGCGTGGGTTCCAGCAACTCCACCAAATCAGGCACAGACCGGGGGATCCACATCGCCTTGCGGTCAGCGTACCAAGCAACAGCCCAGGGTTGATCGGTCACAATGACATGTCGGGGAGAGGTGATGTCGGCCAGCTGCAAATTGAGCGAGGGTGGATAATATGGCGGGTACATGGGGCGACCACGCTCACCAAGCCATATACCAAAGTGCAGATCTCGCGGCACCGTGGCCAGGAAAGGACCGGCCGAAACGAGAATCATGAGGAAGAGGGTCAGCCCCCGAGCCTGATTGAAGTTGGAGCCCAGGACCTGCCCACGGGCCAGCATGTTGAACACAAGCGATATGCCGTAGGCCACGAACAGAGGGGCAAAGAGAACGGCCAACTGAGATGGGTTCATCGGAACATTCACACCGAAAAGCGCCATCCCCACGCAGCTGATGGCCCACATGCTGAAGACAGCCCACTTCATCGCCTGCACATCCGAGCGCTTGTAGCGGTTGAAGATCGCCAGGAAGAAGAAGGGAGTCACCAGGATGGAGCCCATGTTCACATAGAGCCCGCGCAGCTGAGAGAACGTAGCACCCAGGAAACGCAGCACAACATCAGCCCCATTGAAAGGCTGGCTGCTCAGGTCGGCAGCACGCAATGCAGCACTCTCACCACCGCCGAAGGCGTTGTAGAGCCCGAGCATGGCATTGCCCATCACACTTCCGGTGACCTGGTAATTGCGCACCGCCGGTACGATCAGCAGCACCAGCAAAATGAGTGCTGCGGCGAAGGCATACGATCCCGCCGGTCGGAAGTGGAAACAGCAGAACAGCAGCAGCCCTCCTGCCACCCACAGCCCCATCCAGCCCGACAGGCACATCAGCCCCATGCTCACGAAGGTCAAGATCACATACAGGAGGGTCCAGTAATGCTCCCCTCGGGCGTGTGCCCGCACGGCAGAAAGCAAGGTGTGCAAGGCCGCCAACATGAAACAAAGCATCAACGGCTGCGGCAGTCCGCTCACCGAATATCGCAACATCAAATCACTCAATATGAGGAAAACAGATGTCGAGCACGCCACCACTTCATCGAACAGGCGGCTTACCAATGCATACGTCAGACATACCGAGATAATGAAAAACAGCATGCTCACCGATGATATCACTCGATCCGGTGCATATATGTAACCCCCACCCGTCATACGGCAGCTCTCGAAATTATCGTAACCGAAGATCTTGAGCCCCACGGCCATAGCCACAATGTTGAGCGGAGCATGGGTCGTATCCCTCATCTCCTGGTAGGAAAGCGGCTCTTCGGCAGTTGCCTGGCGAGAGTGCGTCATCACCTCGATCGGACGGAAAAATTTCGTCACAAAACCATCGCCTTTGGCTACAGAACGGGCAATCTGGGCTTGATCCATCGCAGCAGGCTGATCCAATCCGCGGTATGTGATGAATAGTTTGAACACACACATGACCACCAGCAACACGATCGTGATGAGGCGCAGCACACGGGTATCGCGAACGATCCCCCTAGCATTCAGTTCTGCCATACGTTATTGATGATATATAAGTTATAAGTATTGCCGAAACACCTCCCGGGCCTCTGCCATCTTTCGTTGTAAGGTGCGACGATTGATCCCCAGCAGCTCAGCCGCAGCAGTTTTGTTTCCGCCGGTGTGCTGAAGTGCCCGCAGGATAACCTGCCGCTCGATGTATTGTAAATTAAAAGAGGGGGTAAAATCAAGTCCAAAATCCGTATGTGTATGACTTTGGACAGCCTGCGGAGCACTTTGTCGGGTACTGCCGGAAGATTGCTGAAGATATTCCGGCAGATCCAGATCGGTGATTTCGGAGCTGTCGCTCATCACCACCCCATGCTCAATGGCTGTGCGCAGCTGCCGCACATTACCGGGCCAGGAGTAGCTGCGGAGCAGTTCGAGCGCCGCTCGGCTCAGCGATTTCTGATCCTTGCTATTCTCCCGGCACAGCTCACGGACGAATTCATTGGCCATCAGCACCACATCGCCCGCACGCTCCCGCAGGGGCGGCAGACGCAGAGAAATGACATTCAAGCGCTGATAAAGATCCAGGCGAAAAGTACCCTCCTGCACCATCTGCTGCAAATCGCGGTTTGTCGCAGCCACCACCCGCACATTGACGGCTATGGGTTCATTGCTGCCCACACGCTCTATACTGCGCTCAGCCAGTACACGCAGCAATTTCACCTGCGTGGGGATGTCAATCTCACCGATCTCATCCAGGAACAGAGTACCTCCGTCCGCCTCTTCGAAACGGCCGATTCTTCGCTGCATGGCCCCGGTGAAAGCCCCCTTCTCATGCCCAAACAACTCACTCTCCATCAGTTGTGGAGAAAGAGCGGCACAATTCACCGCTACAAACTTGGCCTTGCTGCGCAGCGACAGGCTGTGAATGGCGCGCGCCACCAGCTCCTTGCCGGTACCGGTCTCACCCTCGATGAGTACCGTTGCCGTTGTGGGTGCCACTTGGCGTATTCGGTTGAAGATAGGCTGCATCTGCGGGCTGTTGCCCAGCATGGCATCCAGCCCGCCCACCGGGTGCAACTGAGTGGTAAGCTCACGATTGCTGACCTCCAGCGAGCGGGTATGAGCCGCGCGCCGCAGCAGCAGCTCCACCTCATCCAGATTGAGCGGCTTGGTCAGGAAATAATAGGCACCATGGCGGCGAGCCTCGGCAGCGGTATCCGCGCTGCCGTAGGCCGTCATCATGATGCAGGCAGGAGGGTGCGGCATCTCCTGAGCGTAGTCGATGAGCTCCATACCGCTCTCTCCACCCAGGCGCAGATCCGTCAGCAGGATATCCACCGGCTCGCTTTCCAGTATGCCGCGCGCAGCCTTGCCGTTGGAGACGGCAAACACCTCGTAGTCGTCCTCCAACGCCAGGCGCAAAGCATCGCGCGTGGCCTTCTCGTCATCGACTATCAGCAGAACCGGTAACATAGCCCCTCTCCCTACCAACCCTCAGAAACAGATCATATCAGCCACAGCCCCTCCGTCTCATCGAAGCCGAACATGATATTGAAGGCATGCACCCCCTGCCCGCCGGCTCCCTTGATGACGTTGTCCTCGGCGCTCATGAGCACCACGCGATTCGTGCGGGAATCCACCGCCCAACCAATATCCACAAAGTTCGTGCGCGTGACATTCTTGGTATCGGCAGGCTTACCCTCGCCGCACAGGCGCACGAAGGGAGCCCCGGCGTATGCCTTCTCAAAGCAAGCAGTTATATCAGCCCCCGTCACCCCATCAGCCAGCTTGGCCACAGTCGTAGTGACGATTCCCGTATTCACCGGCATGAGGTGCGGGGTAAAGGTGATGGTCACCTTCTCTCCTGCTGCCAGCGAAAGCTCCTGCTCAATTTCGGAAAGGTGGCGATGGCGCGGCACACCGTAGGCACGCATGCTCTCATTGCACTCACAGTACAGCAGGCTCACATCTGCCTTGCGACCGGCGCCGGACACACCGCTGCCGCTGTTCACCACGATATCCTCCGGTCGCACCAACCCCGCGCGCAGTAACGGCACCAGCGGAAGAATGATGCTCGTGGGGTAGCAACCCGGCGAACCGACTATTCGCGCCCGCTCAATCTCCTCCCGGTGCCACTCAGGCATGCCATACACGGCCTCCTGCATGAGCTCAACATCCGGGTGTGCCTTGCCGTAGAACTCCTCGTACACTGCAGGATCATTCAGACGAAAATCTGCAGACAAATCAATCACGCGCAGACCGGCCTCCACCAGCCCGCGACCATACGCTGCCGAAACCCCATGAGGCAGCGCCAGAAATGCTGCCTCTGCCCCCGTGGCGGCAATCGCCGCAACATCCGAATCCGTAAACTTCAGTTCAGCTCCCGGCACATGGCGAAAACGCGGGAAAAGGTCGCACAGCTCCTGCCCTGCATACTGGCGGGACGTCGCGCATACCAACTCAACCCCGGGATGGCGCAGCAGGATGCGTAACAGCTCCTGTCCCGTGTACCCACTGGCTCCGACAACGGCTATTTTTACCTTTTTCATGACAAAAATGAGTATATCATGAAAAAAATGTGTTGACAACTGTAAAAATTCATGTATACTTTCCTCGTCAACACGCCCAAGGGCGCAAGACAAAACAAAATACATCATCGGGCAGTAGCGCAGTCTGGTAGCGCACTTGCATGGGGTGCAAGGGGTCGTGGGTTCGAATCCCGCTTGCCCGATAACTTAAAATGCTCAGCAATGGTAACAACCGCTGCTGAGCATTTTGCTTTTGCCCCCCCCTCAGCGGGATTAGAACACACGACCCCGTAGGGGGAGTGGGCGACGAGTGCCAGTGGCACGAGTCGACCCTGCGCCGCCGGGACACCTCCCGGCGGGAAGCCCGACAGGGTCGCAGGGGGCGGGTAGAAAAACAGCCGACGGCTGTAAGGCTGTTTAGACAAACGCGCAGCGTTTGCCCCCGCAAGGGGGTGAGCCGCCAATGGGGTGGCGGCGAATCAATCCCGCTTGCCCGATAACTTAAAATGCTCAGCAATGGTAACAACCGCTGCTGAGCATTTTGCTTTTGCCCCCTCAGCGGGATTCGAACACGCAAGGGCTTCCGCAATGGTGACAAAACTCACATATGAAACGCCGCTATCAGCAAGTCGATGTAGACTGAGAGTGCGTTTTTTTTCTTCATAAAAGCCTGTTGCGGCTTACCGATTGCGAGCCTCGCAATGGGGGCATGTGGCCTCGGGATCGGCACGCAGAAAGCGGAATCCGCAGATGCGGCAGGTTATCCGCACCCGGGCAAGCCGCAGCCGCCGCAGTTTGGCCGCGAGCTGCACGGGGATAACCACGCACATCAGCAGGGCAAATGCGGCGAGAGCACAGAAACAGAAAAACTCAGACGTGGTGAAGGTCAGCCAATCCGTCATGGTTGCACCTCCTCTCCATCCCCCTCGGTCGGGGGCTCCTGAAGATTCTCCGGGGGCAAGGCGAGGAGTTGTCCTTCCTCAAGCACGGCGGAGTCATGCGCCGTGCTGAAGATGGGCTCAGGCCGGAGCTTGTGCAGCCCGGGGACAAAACCGGCAGGGAGAGCCTGGGCGGCATTCTCTTCCTGGCGGGCGGGATCTACATGCGGCGGCAGGGGCAAGGGGAGCGGGCTGCGCAGGATGGCCTGCAGGTGCAGCAGACCGTCATTGCGGTACTGCACCCGTCCCACCCGGGCCGGTGGCAGGGGCTCGGGCAGCACCACTTTCACCAGGAACAGTGCGGCAGTGATGAGTACGACAGACAGGAAGATAAACACCCCCATACAGCCGCGCAGCGGGCGGCTGTACTTAGCGTGATAAACCAGCTTGTCCTCCGGTGTGCTCATCAGTCCGTGGCGGGGCGTGCCGAAAGTGAGAAGTTAAATCCGCGCAGCATGACTTTGTCCGCCACCCGCTGCACGATTCCTACGGGAACGGCGGCATCGCACATCAGGATGACAGACACCCGGCCGGGATGTCCGTCATCCCATGCGGCGAGTAGTTCATCCAGACCTTCCACCCCATCTTTGATCTCGTTGCCTTCCAGAAAAAGCCGGGGCTGTTCGCCGGGAGTGATGGTGATCACCCGGGTGTAGCTGCGGTCATAACGAGGCATTACAAAATGCGACTCTGCCGGGCATACACTCATGCCGTACCTGGGCAATCGGTGCGTATTCAGCAGCACACAGGCACACAGCAGCAGCAGCAGGTTGATCCCGGCAAGCACCACGACAGATATCGCAGAATCCGGCAGTTTGGAGCGTACTCGTCGCATGTCAGCAGTCGGTATTGGTTCGTTCGCTTACGGCTGAGGCTCCGGTTCCGCCGGGGCGGTCGGCTCATCGGCTGTGGGGGGCTCAGCGGGAGCACTCTCCACGCGGCACATCCCGGAGCGGCAGCCTTCTGTCGGTCGGCGGGTGGCGGCAGTTTTCTCCTCATTGGCGCGCTCGCGAGCATCGCAAATGATGTGTACGCACTCCAGACCGGCGCGTTCGATGTTGTTGATCGTCTTGCGAGCGCGAGCCACAAGGTAGGTATAGAAGAGGTAGCTGGGGATGGAAAGGGCTATTCCCATAGCCGAGATGAGGAGAGCCCGCGAGAGAGTCTCCGCCACTTCGGGGGCAGAGGCCGCACCATCCGTTATGCCGGGTTGCTCGTAGAACTCTACCAAGGCTACCACCGTGCCGAGGATTCCCAGCAGGGGAAGAACCGTTGTGCAGGCCAGCAGACTGCGGATGTAGCGCTCCACGCGGAACACCTCCAGCTCAGCCGCCTCCAGCGCGATATCGCGCAGCTCGTTGCGTGTGAGCGCAGGGCGGGAAAGCACCGCCTCCACCACCCGCGCCATAGGACCGGGCAGCAGGCGCACCTCATGCAGCGCCTCGTTATACTGCCCGCTGCGCAGCAGCGAGGAGAGCCCGCGCAGAAAGTCCTCGGAGTTGATGTTGACCCGGTGGAAGTAGAAGAGGCGCTCTGCCACAACGGCGAGAGCTGCACCGGCGCAGAATACCATGAGCCAGGCGATCGGTCCCATGCTTTCTATCATGTCGAACATAGTGGTGAGAGTGTAGGCTGAGTGTTTGTCGGTAGAGAGTGAGTAAGTAAGTAAGCAGATCGGAAAATCCGGTGCAGCAGCCCTACCTGTGCTGAGCTGCTGCACCGCTGAGATCATCTGACCGGGGAGATTTCCTCCGCCCCGAAGTAGGGTACGAGCGCGGCGGGTATGCGGACGGAGCCGTCAGGCTGCTGGCACTGCTCCAGCAAGGCCACATAGAGCCGTGGAAGCGCCGTACCCGAGCCATTCAACGTGTAGGGTACCCGCATCTTCCCCGTGGCATCCTTGTAGCGCAGCTTCATGCGCCGTGCCTGGTAGTCGGTGAAACACGAGCAGCTCGACACCTCCAGGTACTTCCCCTGCCCCGGAGCCCATACCTCGATGTCGTAGGTCTTGGCGGAGGAGAAGCCCACATCGCCCGTGCAAAGCTCGATCACGCGGTAGTGCAGCCCGAGCTTCTGCAATATGCACTCGGCATGGCTTGTGAGCTTCTCCAGCTCAGCGAATCCATCCTCAGGGCGGCACACCTCCACCAGCTCCACCTTGTCGAACTGGTGTACACGGATCATCCCCTTGTTCTCGCGACCGGCAGATCCTGCCTCGCGGCGGAAACAGGGCGTGTAGGCCGTCATCTTCACGGGAAGGTCGGCTTCCTTCAAGATCTGGTCGCGGCAGAGATTGGTCACAGGAACTTCGGCAGTCGGCACGAGGAACATGCTGTTGCCCTCCAGTCCGTACATGTCTTCCTCGAACTTAGGCAGCTGACCGGTGCCGTACATGCACTCTCGCTTCACGATAAAGGGTACGCCCACCTCCTGGTAGCCGTTCTCCAGGGTCTGGGTGTCGAGCAGGAAGTTGATGAGTGCGCGCTCCAATCGGGCACCCAATCCGCGGTAGACGATGAAACCGGAGCCGGACACCCGCGTGGCGTCCTCGAAATTCAGCAGACCGCAGGCTGTGGCAATCTGCACATGATCCTTCGGCTCGGCAATCTCCGGCTTGCTGCCCCACACGCGCAGCTCGGGATTGGCCGTCTCATCGGAGCCGATGGGAGCGCCATCGTGCGGCATGTTGGGGATATTGAGCAGCAGACTTTCCTGCTCCTCGGCTGCGGCGGTGGCCACGGCATCCAGCTCCTTGATCCTCTCACCCACCTCGCTCATGCGTTTCTTGAGCTCCTCGGCCTCCTCACGACGGCCCTCTTTCATCATCTGACCGATCAGCTTGGATGAGCTGTTGCGCTCGGAGGAGAGCGCCTGTTTCTCCGTTTCGGCATTGCGGCGCTTCACATCACACTCCAGCACCTTGTCCACAAGCATCCAGTGGTCCCCGCCACGCAGGCGGACACGCTCTTTCACATACTCAGGATTCTCCCTGACAACTCGGATATCTAGCATAGCAACACTATTCTACACGCTCCCTCCATATATTCAAGCGGAAAGTGCGCAATCTTGGATTTTAAGTCTATTTTTGCCCCCATGCAAAGCCCCGCCGTCCTAACAGACAGCGGGGCTTCACCTGCGGGGCATTGCCCCGGCTCAATTTACAGGATCGTAAATTGTACAAGGTAAATCACTTGCGGCGACGGCGGGCAGCAAGAGCAGCCAAAACCAACAGGCTCAGCGTGGCAGTAGTCGGCTCGGGGACGATGGTCGCGATCGAGAGATTACCGGCACCCTCATGGCTCACAACAGCCTCCACCTGCTCGCCGCTACCGGTAGCCACAAAGGTCATCGTGGTGCCCTCGATAGCGGTCACATCGGAAGTCGTGTTGAACAGGGTGTACTGAGCGCCATTCTTCAGATCTGCCAGAGCGGCATCGCTCACTTTCACCACGATGGTCGCACCATCGATGGTCACGTTGGCGCCATCCGCCAGGGTGATCGTGGCCCCCTCCATGAAGGTGATGGTGCCGCCGTTCAGCGTGAGTGCTCCGGTCGTCACATCGCTGCCGATCACGTTGATGTTACCTGCCTCGAGTGCTACGCCCAGCACCTGAGCCCCCTGCTCCAAGGTGAGGGTGCCACCTTTCACGCTGATGTCCTGCGTGATGGTACCGTAGTTCTGCACCTCGCCGGAGGCAATCGTCACCAGCATATCATCCGTTGTGGACAGAGCAGCCACATCAACCCCCTCCTCGGAAGAGGGATTCACCGGTGCCTGCCCAATCAGCCCATTGTTCACCAAGGTGCCGCCATTCACCGTGATCTGTCCTTCAATGGTGCCATCGTTCGTCACAGTACCACCCACAGACATGGAGTCCACCGTCATCGCGCCCGAGCTCTTCACGGACAGAGTGCCGGCCGTCTGATTCACCGTCCCGGCGCTCATCGTACCGCTCAGCGAAATCGTGCCGCCGGCAGCGCTCTGCGTGATGTCGAAAGTGGCACCCTCGTAAGCTCCGGCAAGGTTAATAGTACCGGTCGTAGCAGTTGTAGTACCGGTCTCCTCATCAACATGATCAGCCTGCACAATGGTACTAACGTCCGCAGAGGCTGCCCCGGTGTCCTGATTGAAGAAATAGACACCATTCAGATTGATTGTACCGGCGCCATACTGAGTGACAGCGATCATGGGATCGATGTCTTCCACTTCCATGCCGTTCATTTTCAAGCTCTTTACGACATTATCATAGTGTACATTGTAAGCCTTAATCAAACCTATGCTCAATACTGTATCAGCATCACCATTCTGTTCAATTTGACTATCACCATAATCAGCCAGGAAGTGGCACATAGGCACCTCTGCCTTGATAACTCCGTCTTCCGTCAGCCGATTGATCCCTGTCGAAATCGACATCTTACCACCTGTCTGATCGATATTCAGACCACCGATGGACAATGACTTTCCGGCTACATTGAGAGTTCCATCCTCCTGAACAATATGCGAACTGTGGATGTTATAATCTGTGACGTTAGTGACATAGTCATCCACATTCGTCGACTCATCCCCCTCCTCGATGGACGGATCGCCCGTGTAGGTGAATGAGCCGAAAGCTGTTGCAACATGCCCATCCAGCAGCGAACCATCTTTCGTAGTTGCACCGATGCTTACATTGGCAGTCCCACTAACCTTCAAGAGATTGTGAATCTGCACCTGTTTCGAGTCCACAGCACCATTTATACGCATACCGGTATTCCCCTGATATGCCGAAGTATGGATTTTTACTGTTCCTCCCTTAGCAACTAAAGAGCCTACCTGAGCGTTGTATGATGTTATCGTGGCATTGTCTGTCACTTCTACCTTATTCGCGATAATGCCAGCGTATTCAGCATAGTCCCCTGCGGTTGTACCTAATACAACATTTGTACACTTATACTGACCGCCGAGCACGATTTGAGCAGAACCTTCAAGTCTGAGATTTTCGAACTTAGCATTCTGCGTAACTGTACCCGTTGAGGTGTTTGACCACTTACCGATTCCGATAAAACCGGTATATGACCAAGTCATCGTGCCGAATGATGTGAGCTTGTTACCATTGCCATCTTTAGCACCCAACCAATCCGAACCGCTAAGAGTAAAGACACCATCATCCGTTCCATCCGCGGAACCATCAAACGATACAATATTTCCACTATTGCTAGGGAATGACTGTTTTTCTGTAATAGTGCCTACGGTATAGTCCGCAGCAAAAGCCGGAGCGACAGCTACAGTAGCGATCGCTGCCAGCAGTAGTGATTTCGGTAAATGAAGTTTCATAATATGAAGAGATTTGCGTGCGCAGTATAACTCTTTTCAAAGGAGATTAACTCTGCCCGCGTTGATGATTAAAGGGTTGCAACATATTAACGTGCGATAATCTTCTTCCGGCAGAAAAGAGATGATATGCTTAAGTGCAGTTTTTTCAGTTTACTCCAACTATTTTGCTTGTCATCTCCTTTGAAATGAGATTCACTCTGTCCCCTAACAAAAAATAATCATAGTCAGAGTCTTTGCATACAAGTCAATATACATGCAGCGGCGGGGTACACAGCACATGCTTTGGACATATTCAGACCAGAGCCCGCAATCTCAGTAAATAAAACAACCAACAAGCCGCACCCGAGAGAACGGATGCGGCTTGTTGGAAAAAGCGTCGGAACGCAGTACTTTAGCGGGAGTAGAACTCCACGATAAGCTGCACGTTGACGATGGGAGCGATCTCCTCCATGGAGGGGATGCGGGCCACCTTAGCGGAGAGCTTGGCGGCATCGACCTCGAGCCAATCGGGGGTGACGGCAGAGGCGGTCAGCTCCATGGCACGTCCGGCGAGAGCCTGGGAGCGAGCCTTGGCGGCAACGGCGATGACGTCGCCGGGCTTGCAGCTGTAGGAGGCGATGTTGACCTTGCGACCGTTGACCGTGACGTGACCGTGGGAGACCATCTGACGAGCAGCGGCACGGGTGTTGGCGAAGTTGAGGCGATAGATGATGTTGTCGAGACGGAGCTCCAGAAGCTGGAGAAGGATCTCACCGGTCACGCCGGAGCGACGGGAAGCCTCCTCATAGTACTTGCGGAACTGACCTTCGAGCACGCCGTACATGAAGCGGAGCTTCTGCTTCTCAGCGAGCATGATGCCGTAGTCGGACTTCTTCTTGCGACCTGCGCGAGCGCCGTGCTGACCCGGGGGGAAGGGGCGGCGGGCAAAAGCCTTGCTGGCACCGAAGAGCTCAACACCGAAACGACGGCTGATCTTGGCGGTAGGACCTGTATAACGAGCCATAATCTTGTGTAATCTTTCTTCTGGGTTATTAAACTATTAGGCGCGACGAGCCTTGGGAGGACGGCAGCCGTTGTGGGGGATGGGGGTCACATCGGCGATGGAGGAGATCTCCAGCCCCATGGTCTGCACGGCACGAACGGCGGACTCACGGCCGGAACCGGGTCCCTTCACGCGGACTTCAACCTCCTTGAGGCCGTGGCCCATAGCCTGACGGCAAGCGTCCTGGCAGACAACCTGGCCGGCATAAGCGGTGCTCTTGCGGCTGCCCTTGAAGTTGAGCTTGCCGGCGGAGGACCAGCCGATGACGTTACCCTTGAGGTCGGTTACGCTCACGACGGTGTTGTTGAAGGTGGAGGAGATGTGTACGATACCCGTGGTGACATTCTTGCTGCCCTTGGCCTTGAGGATCTTGACCTTCTCGTCATCGTCCACCAGACCGAGCTCAGCGAAGATATCGCGACGACCCTCGGGCTTCTTCTGCTCAACGGCAGGGGCGGGAGCCTCTGCGGCGGGAGCGGCAGTCTCTACTACTTCCTGGATGGTTTCTTCAGCCATTTTCAGTATCTTGTATGTAAGGGGTTAATTACTTCTTGGCGCCGACAGTCTTCTTGCGGCCCTTGCGGGTGCGGGCGTTGGTGCGGGTGCGCTGACCGCGAACGGGCAGCCCCTTGCGGTGACGGATACCGCGCAGGCAGTTGATGCTGGTCAAACGCTTGAGGGCCATCTGCTTCTCACGACGGAGGTCACCCTCGATGAGGATGTTGTTGCTGGTGATAGCCTGTACGATCTTGGTCAGCTGAGCGTCAGAGAGAGTACCCGTGCGAAGGTCGGGGGAGATCCCGGCCTGCTCGAGCACCTTCTTGGCGGTGGAGGGCCCGATGCCGTAGATGTAGCACAGGGAAGCCTCTACACGCTTCTCATTGGGTATTTCGATACCGAAAAGACGAGCCATATTGCTTGTGTGTGTTTGTTCGTTGTTGGATGCTCCGCATACGCTGCGGTGCAATTTCGTGCGCCACACTATACGCTCTTTCCGTCAATTTGCAAGCAAAATATCACAAAAAATTACATCTTTGGAGAATTTTGGGATTTTTGCTGTGCAAAACGATGTAGGAGAAGAGCTCATCGGAGCCACTTATCGGGAAAATGAGTTCAGCGCAGACCGGCGGGCAGAGGGCTGAGTGAGGGTGCAGCCTGGATGGCGCGAGGCGGGGGATTGAACGCGGGGAGGACAGTAGGGGTGTAGGAGCTGACGGACTCGACCCGCTGCAAGGGGATGGTGACTTCATCCTCCTCAATGTAGCGAGCGAGAGGGTCGTTCTCGGTCCAGAGGAGAGCCCGCCACCAGCTGGTCTTGGTGTGAACCGTGGCAGAGCCGACTTGGTAGCCTTCCTTCTCAACGACGATTCCGAGGTCTTTGTCCTCGCGGATCTCGGTGGTGACGGGGGTGGTACCTTCGATGAGCTGGCCGTTGATGTGGACAGTAGCACCATCAACGGGAGTGGTGCGGATGGTAAATTGTTTCTGCCCCACACAAGAGACAAGAAGGAGCGAAGCCAATAGCGGGAGGATGTTCCTGGTACTCATGGGGCAAGCATACTCCCCTGCTCCGGCGAAGACAAGCCAAAAATGCGACAAACGCATATAATTTACAATGTACAATTTACCATTTACAATTTTCTAATCGTGTAGGGGGCTTTCGCCCCCTCACACACCACCGTACGTGCCATTTATGGCATACGGCGGTTTCCAATCAGCGTTTGAGGAGTTGAGTTGATAAAAAGAGATATATCCCTCTGCTCGCAGCCATGCGTTATCCATGCAGATATTAGCGGGTTGCGAGCGAGCTATCCTCCACCACCGGGTCCCCATTGCAACTATTCCGCTCCATAACTTACGCTTGGCTCCCAG
>JAZQCA010000052.1:0-63403 GCA_045545975.1 Akkermansia sp. | reverse complement strand
TGAATTGTCCGGTTTGGATTCGGTCCTTCCCCGCAGGAGGGCGGGTACTATGACCTCTGCTGACTCCCGTTGCTCCTTCCTTGCGCATCGCTGCGCTCGTAGCCGTCTGTTGCGGCAGAACAACGGGTCTCTCAGGATAAGGCACGCAGCTTTCACACAGTGCAGGCCGAATTTACCATGCGCACTCTTGACAGAGCATCGGGCGTAAGCATCCATAGCTGCCTCACCTCGTGCGCTTTGGCCTTCTATTCGGTTCTTGTTCATCCTGTCTGTGTTTCGCCTCCGGCTTCCTCCCCACCCCACATTACTGTGACGCAGTTGCCTTTGGCTATTTGATTCCGCCCTGTCAGCGGCTCATTGGGGACTTCCACCCCAGTTATGTGTCATGCCTGACGTACCAAAACAAAAAGCCCCGGGGATGCCGGGGCGGGGCGAATTAAGGGGGGATGGCGAACAGTTAACCCTTAGAAAAACTTTTGGATATTTCTCAGCATGAAACCAATGGCTATGGATACGGCTCCGGTGCTCAGAGTTTTTACATCCTCTACCGGAAGCCAACGCCACTTTTCAGGACTAATATAATGCCAAAGTACAACCATGTTAAGAACCAATACACTGATGCAAAGCCCCCATACTAGAATAACCCATGCCCAATGAACATGCACGCGTTTGCTTTGCTCCAGCTCTTTCTCATCCTTTGCTTGCTTTTCAATAAGCTGCTGCTCCGACATCCCTCCTATCTGGGACGAATCAAGCTTGCCGGCTGCCGCAATTTTTTCATCAAATTTCATCGAGGCTGCAACCAACTTTTCATCCGCTTTCATGATTGCAATCTCTTCATCCTCTGCTGCGGCTTCCGCTGTTGCGGCTATTGTCTCATCCAACTTTGTAGCACTCATTACCTTTCACGCACGTTGTGGAGTTAACATTTCCTTGAAATACAGAGCCATTTGCCACAGCGGAATCTTTGAGTATTTGCCACATTTCCACGCAGCATCCCATGGCGATTTCTCCATGTGTGAAAGTCTTACCAAGTGCGTAGCGGTTAAATTGCCCAGCTTATCCATGACACACTCAACCACGGCAAGAGCCTCTGCATCTTGATTAAGCGAATCTGTTGCTTGCAAGGTGCCACTCACAACTCCCGCACCATAACATTTCAATCGATGGTACAAAGTTGGTATCACAGGACCATAAGTCCATGCTTGTATTTCCTCATGAAAAAGAGGATGTTCCAAGAGAGCCAATGCGAACCCCTGAACAAAATACACCAGCTTTTGAAGCTTCAAATTCGTAATCTCAATATTTTTCTCCCTTGCAACAGTCAGAACACAGTTAGCCACCGCTTCTACTGAGTAGAAATTGTAGTTTACCTTGCACATGGCTTATCTCCTTTCACTTTTATAGACAGTTTCGGTGAAGTCGAACCGCTTGTGCTCCACCCCACCGTAAGCACATTCTAGCATTTGTTACCGTAACACTCAAGCCTATTTTCTGTCTTTTAGCCGTTTTTCGCTCCCACATGGTGCTTATTTTACCCGCCAAAGCCCCTTTGTCAAGGGGTGCCGCCTGCCGACTAAAAAAAAGCCCCGGGGATGCCGGGGCGGGGGGGATTAGGGAGAGGAAATTAAAGATAGATTTTCGCGTACTCTATCAACTCCGCTGCATGTTTGTAGATATCTACAATGTTTTCCAGCGGTATCTTCTTTTCGTTCCGTTCTTTGTCCACTAAAATAAGCGTTGTTTGCTTATTATTGAACAGGAAGCGGCACAAAGGCTTGCGCACATTAAAGTCTAAAAGCACGCCGCAGTAGCTACGCGTATCTTTAAGGAAAACCCGTTTTGGGTCAACAACTTGCGCCAAAATAGCTCGCACAATATGGAAGGCCTCCCTTTCTTCGTCAGTAGTCACTATGCCATCGTCCTCTTTCTCCGTGGCTGTCTCTGTTTCTACTGTAGCGGTAACAGAAACTTGGGAAGGTACCGGTGCATCAATAGCCGTGCCGGGATTTACGCCGTCCAACGCATTCTGCAAGCGCTCACTTATACGATTATTCAGCCACTCTCGGAATGCCTGTCCCACCAATGTGGTAAACTGTGCACGCCTATCCGGTGTTAAAACTCCACCATACACTTGCTTGGCAAAGAGGCGCACAAACTCCTCAGATGGAGATTCCAGCTCCTTGCTGAAAAGATGCCGAATCTGCTTTTTGTATTTCAACTCTGACGCGTTGCTTAAAATATTCTCTAAATCAAACATAGACTTGGAGAATTTCTTAATTTCTGCCACCTTGCGCACGTCCATATCCTCCAAAGAGAATTCAAAAAATGGGCGGTCGTCCATTTTATTCGGAGCCTCAATGTCGGTATAAAATTGGTATTCCACACCGTTTGTTAAAATAGCAAAACGAGCATCCGTGCATGCAAAATAACGGTAAAGCTGAGAAGCATGGTTGATATTCAAAACGGAATTGATGGCCTTGCATTCTATCAAAATGGCAGGCTTTCCGTCCTTCATAATTACATAATCAACCTTTTCCCCTTTCTTTGTGCCTACGTCCGAAGTATATTCGGGCACGACTTCAAACGGGTCAAATACATTGTAGCCCAGAGCTTGCAGCACCGGCATAATTAAGGCGTTTTTCGTAGCCTCTTCAGTCTGCACTGTTTCTCGCAGTCGAGGCAGCCGAGAAGCCAATTGTGTGAGCGCATCAATAATATCCGTATCTGACTGTTAGTCTAGCAGTTTTTGCTCTTCATGCAAGCTTAAAGTGTACCGCGCCACGCTTTTACAACTTGCATTTGCCCT
This sequence comes from Akkermansia sp., assembly GCA_045545975.1. Taxonomy (GTDB): domain Bacteria; phylum Verrucomicrobiota; class Verrucomicrobiia; order Verrucomicrobiales; family Akkermansiaceae; genus Akkermansia. The sequence goes on along the minus strand of JAZQCA010000052.1, from coordinate 60,594 downwards.
GGGGTGTTTCTATTTCTGCTTGACGTTTGCTACGGGTTTCTCTATACTGCAAGCATCAAGATGAAGATTATCAGCTGGAATGCCCAGGGGAAGTTCCGCGAGAAGTTTCCAGAAATACGGAAGCTTGTCGCCGATATCTACATCATTCAAGAATGTGAGGATCCTAGGCATTGCCGCAGCAAGGAGTACCGCCAGTTCGCCTCGGGAGGTCTGTGGTGGGGCGATAATAAGAATAGAGGGCTGGGGATATTTGTTGCTCCTCATGTGAATATTACCGACAATGAGTGGGAGCCTTATTGCCTCAGACAATTTGCCTGTGTTCGCGTGAACGACAAGTTCGATCTGTTGGCGGTGTGGACAAAGTTCCGCTACATTGAGGAGTATTATATATACCACCATTTACACGCTGCTAAATATCATTCCGGAATGGTGGTGATGGGAGATTTTAACAGTAACAAACAGTGGGATAGCAAACCCGGCAGAGCTCAACGGAACCATAGTTCAGTGGTTCAAATGCTGGCAAATGTAGGATTGTGCTCTGCGTATCATCATCAACACAAAGAGGCTCAGGGAGAAGAAAGCACGGCCACTTTCTTCCTGCACCGACATGCCAATAAGCCCTATCACATTGATTACGCATTCGTTTCTCCTGATCGTATACATGATTGTTACATAGAGACATCTGCAAACTGGCTTACATTATCCGATCATCGTCCGCTCATATTAGAAATGGGGGATTAAACATCGGTTACTCATTCGGGGTGTTATAATCACCCAAAATATTTTCATGCGGTATGCTAAAAGGGAAAGCATGCCGGGGATCGATCCGGTTAATCTGCCATTTCGCACTTGCGGCGGCGGCGGGATATCAGTACGCCCAGGGCTGACAGGCAGAGCAGGCCGGTGGTGGGTTCCGGCACAGTCGGTACCCGGTAGACCAGTTTTGTGTAATCATTCTGCCACTCCAGATCGGCAAAAGCGACATCGCCGCTGACGTGTACATTCTGCTCGTTCCAAGCATTATCGGAATAAGGCAGCTGCTCCAATTCCAACAGGATATATTCCGTTTGAGGAGAGAGCCTTCCATTCACATGTATGTCGAGGGTATAATACCCATTCACGCTCAGCAGCCCATCGAGCACCAGCACTGCGGTCGTGGCGTTGTAGCCATTGAGTGTAAGAGCGAGGGTGCTTCCTTCTGCCAGATCCACATGACCGGTTATGGAGTTTCCTTTTCCTTCTGCCGCCAAGGTAGCGGAGGAGGTCGTAAGGCTCAGATTTTCCAGCTCCAGCCTACTTCCCATTCTGATGGCTAGTGTACCATTGTGCAAGTCGGTTTTTCCGTCAAAGTCAGCGGTTGTCTCCATGAATTCGATGGTTCCCTGCTGGGCGTTTCCCTCATAATCTGCATTGAAATCAACCTTTCCACCGGCATAGAGGGAGTCGCAAAAACTGATTTTGTGCCCGGCAGCTGCCGACAGTAGCAAAACGGAAGAAGCCCCCTCGAGGTACACGGCAAAATCGCCCTCATTGCCATACACCTGCACAAAATCATTGTTGCAGATGCTCAGCGTACCCTGGGTATAGATAGCACCGCCCATGGGTGATCTGTTGGCGGTGATGTCTACGGAATGATTACCGCTGATGTCGATGGTGGAGCCGGTAGCTGCCCATATTGCACCGCCGGCGGCCGTTACGGAGGCAGCCGCCTGTGTGGCGGAGGCGTTCGCTGCATTCTGAGAGAATACGACTTTGCCCTCATTGTTGCGTATGCTCAATGTGCTGTTTTTGCCCAAGTAAATTGCACCGCCCTGCGCCACGGCATCATCATTCAACGTGCCGTTGATCGCGGCAGCCGTTGCAACATTCCCGTAAAAGCCGACATCTTCCTTGTTCTGTTCCATGACGAGTGTAGCACCATCCGTCAGGTATATGGCCCCGCCCTTGGCCGTATTGGCCACGGAAATCCCGCAATCAAGGAATGCCACGCTGCCGATATTCCGGCTCAGGGAACTACTGCCGCTCAGGTACAGGGCTCCGCCGTAGGCATAACCCTCATCGTTATGAACAGCTGTCTGGTATATACCGGTGCTCCGGAAGTTGACATTTACATAGTTGTCATCGATTTTCAGATCTCGGGTATAAATGGCGCCACCATAAGCATAGAAGTAACATTGCGAGGAATGAGCATACTTGGTACTGCGATCCAGCTTTATGCTCACATTTTCGAAGTTCACCCCTCCTCCCACGCTGCGGCCGTTGCTGCATATCTCCACATTCCACTCCGGATCGGCATATATGGCGCCGCCTTTCAGATTGATGCCGCAGTTCACATCGCCCATTGAACTGCCATCATAACAGATGTTGAGGAAATTGACGGCTCCCTCATTATCTCGTATATACACACCGCCGGATTCCCCCTTCACATTTCCGAAGGCGCTGCTGAACACTCCGCCATACCCGTAGCACGAGGTCGTATCACTCGCAGCAGCCACCATTTCGTCAGCCCCAACGGGTTGAAATGGTGTAAACGAGCCTGTTATATCGGATGTTACATTGTGAATACCACGGAAACTCAGGTTCTGCAGATTACAGAACTCAGCACGTCCGTTCCGCACCACCTTGCCGACAGTTGCCCCCTCTGCCGGCGCAAAGGTCAGATCCAACATGAGTTTCTCTACCTTCGTTCTGAACACATAGTTGCTCAGATTGAAGAGATGGGAGTCGCCCCAGCAGGGAGAATCGTGGACGACTCCCGTGAACGTCGGCTCACTATCCGTAACCAGAATGTCCCTCTTCAACAAGACGGTGATATCATTCTTCTGGTCAACTGCCTCCAGCAAGTCCTGCGCCGTCTCAACCTCCACGGTCTTCTCCCCATAGCCGAAAACCCCCTCCACCGTTTCATCTGTAGCCTCCTGAGCATACACTCCACCCACCATAATGAGCAACAATGCGCTACCTGCTCCCCAAACTCCAGATTTCTCAACCTTCATAACCTGAATGTAAGTCAATCCCCGCTCCGAGTCAATCACTTTTTTTCAGGATTGTAACTCTGCGACGACACCATCGGCAAGGGAGGGTTCGCTACTCACGGAGGTAATTTCTCCTTGTTACGACTTGCCAACGGGGAGCGAGAGAGGTATGATAACCGACATGCAGGCAGAAGTATACACATGCAGAAATGGGCTCACCGCCATAGCTGACCGCCAGGGAGCGTTCCCTGTAGTCAGTGTACAGGTGTGGGTGCGCACCGGTTCCGAGAACGAAGGCGCACACAGCGGCACGGGCATATCCCACCTTCTGGAGCACATGGTGTTCAAGGGAACGGATGAGCTCAGCGCTCAACAGCTCAATGAACATGTGGCTGCACTAGGCGGACTGTGGAATGCCTACACCAGTACAGATCGCACCGTCTACCACATTGATGGTCCTTCTGAGCACTGGCGCTCGTTCCTGCACATCCTTACTCACCTCGTCTACCACCCGACCTTCCCGGTGGAGGAATACGAGAAAGAGCGCGAAGTCATACGTCGCGAGATGGCTATGTACAATGATGACCCGCGAGATGCCGCCTACCGGGCTCTCGTAACCACTCTCTACAAGGTACACCCGCGGCGTCTTCCCGTCATCGGGGAGCAGAAACTCTTCGACCGCCTGAGCCATGAGGACATGCTCCTCTACCACCATCGGCGCTATGTGCCGGGCAATATGTTCGTCTGCATCGTAGGCGATGTGGATCCGACTGAGTTCTTCGCTGCTCTGGAAGAAGAAGTCGCAGACATAGCCCCCGGTCCGGTGGAAGATCTCCGCCCTGCGATTGAGCCTCGCCAGTGGGGGGAGCGCCTGCACCGCTGCGAGTTTGCCCAACCCACCAGCACCCTCATGCTTGCCTGGCGGATTCCCCACACCCAGCACGAGGATACCGCGGCTCTCTCCGTCCTCTCAGCCGTTCTGGGCGACGGACGAGCCGCCTGGCTCTACAAGATCTTCCATGACGAACGCTCCCTTGCCCATGATGTAAACACCTCCCTCCTTCCGGCCAAGGAAGGAGAAGGTGCCTTTGTCATCGAGGCCGATGTCGAGCGCTCCCGCCGCGATGAGCTCAGGGATGCCCTGCTGGCTTACATTGCAGAACTGCCCCGGGCAGATTTCAGCGCAGGCGTGCAGCGAGCCCTGCGCCAACTGCGAGCCCAACGCGTGAAAGCTCTGTCAACGGTCCAAGGTAGAGCCTCCCTACTGGGTATCAGCTGGCACCACTCCCGCAACTGCTCCGCCGGGGAGGAATGGGCCTCAGCTCTCAATCGAGTCACCCCCGCCGACCTGGCACGCGTGGTTGCCACCTACCTCACCCCCGATCGGTTGACCGAAGTAAGCGTAGATCCCACCGGCACCAACTCCACAGCCACCGCCGGCGCCAATACAGCCCGACTGGCCCCACCGCAGGTACATGTACTACCCAATGGGTTGCGCGTGGTGCTCCGCGAAGATCACCGAGTACCGCTGGTCAGCACAGTACTGAGCATAGGTGCAGGTTGCCGCACGGAGAATGAGCAGACTGCCGGCATAGGCACTCTGCTGGCAGAATGCATGCTGAAAGGCACTCCCACTCGCAGTGCTGCCCAACTGGCAGATGCCGTGGAAAACCTCGGCGGTTCCATCACCTGCACCGCCGGCAACAATACCCTCAGCCTGAAAACACGCGCGCTGGCCGAGGATGCCATCACCATGCTCGAGCTCTTGGCAGATACCGCGCTGCACCCCATCATGCCCGATGAAGCCATCGCCACGGCCAAGGAAGATATGGTAGCAGACATTCTGGACAGTAGGGAAGATCCTGCCTCACTAGCCTTCATACACCTGCGCCGCGCCTGTTTCGGCGCGCATTCCTACGGCAACCACCCGGACGGCACCGTCGAAAGCGTACAATCCCTCACACGTGCCGACCTGCTGGCCCATCACTCCCGCCTGATGTGCGGGCGCAATGCCGTACTGGCCATCAGCGGCGACTTCTCCGCGCCGGAAATCCTCCGCGCAGCCGGAGAACTCTTTGCAGCTCTCCCCGCCGGCTCATCGGCCGAGCTGGTAGCTACCCCGCCCCAGCAGCCTGCCGATATCAAAATCGACTGCGACAAGGAACAAGCCGTGCTCGCCCTCGCCGTTCCCGGACTGACCGCTACGGATGATGAGCTGCCCTGCCAACTGCTCTTCGACGAATGGTGCCGCGATATGTCAGGCCCCATCTTCAGCGAAATCCGCGAGCGCCGCGGATTGGCCTACTATGCGGCCTCCACCGCCCTGCCCGGGACAGATGTCGGCTGCATGATATTCTACCTCGGCACATCCCCCGCGAGCATGCCCGAAGCCCGCACTGCCCTCATGGAACTACTGGAGAGCCTGGCCACAGAGGGCATGCCGCCCGAGGCATTGGAACGAGCACGCGCCACCGTACTCACCTCGCGCCTGCTCGCCTCCCAATCTGCCCACAAATTGTGCAGTGCCATGGCCGTAGACACCCTGCTGGGGCTTCCCCCGGACTACTCCGAGAGTCTGCCGCAGCGCCTGGCCGCCATCACCCCGGAGCACATGCACCGCTTCATCACCCATCTCCTTCGCCCGGAAGCCCCCCGAACCATCGTCACCATAACCGGATGTTGACTCAATTATGACTTGTCACATCGCGGTACAACATGATACCATGCAGGGCATGAGGAATGTCATCCGCCAATTCATCATAGCGCTGGGGCTGATCATGCTACTGGCGGGCGGAGTGTACGCCAAGAACGACAAGTGGGAGATCTATGACGTCAGCGGTGTCAAGTATGTAAACCTCGATGACGTATGGAAATTCTACAACTTCAAGCCCATGAAGGGGCGCCCCGGCTGCATATCCTACGGAGCAGGCAACAGAGTCATCTCCGTCCGCCCGGAAAAGCAGGACTTCTATGTGAATAACTTCCGCTACATCCTCTCCTACCCCGTCCGGCGCTACAGCGGAGGATTGCTCATCTCCGCGATTGATATGAAGAAACTCGTGGATCCCGTTCTGCGCCCCAAGTACTCCAAAAAAGCGGGAATCATGCGCACCATAGTGTTGGATCCCGGTCACGGCGGGCACGATGCCGGCGCAGTCAGCCCATGGGCCAGAGAGAAGGACTGTAACCTCCAGCTCGCCTTCAAAGTAAAAAACAGGCTCGAAAAAATGGGATTCCGCGTGGTCATGACCCGCAGTACGGATGTATTCCTCACCCTCAAACAGCGCGTGGAAATTGCCAACCGCACCCCCGACAGCATCTTCATCAGCATCCACCACAACTCCGGTCGCCGAGCTGCCTCCGGGATCGAGACGTTTACCCTCGCCCCCCAAGGAACGACCTCCCCATTTGCCCGCTCCCGCCGCTATGCTGACTTGGACGGCAACGACCAGGACAGCGAGAACATAGCACTCGCCACCGCCATCCATAGCCGCGCCATCAAAAACACCCGTGCCATTGACCGCGGCATCCAGCGCGCACGCTTCTCCGTGCTCTGCACCATCCGTCGACCGGCCATTCTCTTCGAAGGCGGTTTCGTGAGCAATCCCGAAGAAGGGCGCCTCATCACTACAGACAGTTACCAAAATAAACTCGCGGACAGCATCTGCGACGGAGTGGTGAACTACAGTCAAACCGTTGGCGGTCTGCCCCGCGATGGCGGCAACAAAGTTGTCCCCACCCGTAGGCGCGGAGGCTCCAGCATACATGGTGGCAGCCATTACAGCGGAACCACCCGTCTATAAACACCCACTCTTCGCCCTCACACCGGACATGACCATCTCCCCCACTCTCCGCGCTCTTGCCATCAGCCTCCTGCTGCCGCTCACGGCTCTGCCCGGTTACGGGGATTCCGCTACTGCCCCGACTCAGGCTCCCGAGTACCTTCCCTTGGAGCAGCTCCGCAGCTTCTACAAGCTCATGCCCCTGCCCGGCGAACGAACAGAAGGCACACGCACCGTCGGCAACTCCGGTACCACCATCACCTTCGGCCCCGGCAAACGGGAACTGAGCATAGGCGGCTACCGCTGGCAGCTCAGCTATCCTACCCGTGAAGACAGCACCGGCGACCTCCTCATCTCCCGGACGGACTACGTCAAGCTCTTCGACCCCGTCCTGCGGCCCACCTACATCAGCGAGCGCCGAGTTGTACGCACGGTAGTCATCGACCCCGGTCATGGTGGCTACGACATCGGCAGCCCCAGTGACTATGTGAACGAAGCCGACTTCTGTCTTCAACTAGCCATGGAGCTGCGCGACTGCCTGACCCGCCGTGGGTACTCCGTCATCCTCACCCGCGAGCAAAGCCGCCACCTCTCCGACCAGCAGCGTGTGCTCTGCGCCAACAGCGCAGACGCCGCCATCTTCATCTCCCTTCACCTCAACAGCGGCCGCAGCGACATCAGCGGGATAGAGACCTACACAGCCACTCCCGATACCCCCGGCATACAGCGCCGTCCGGCAAATAATCACGATGCCGCCAGCACCGCACTCGCCTTTGCCGTACACAGCTCGCTCATCTCCGCTACCGGGGCGCAGGATGGAGCATGCCGCCGAGCCCGGTACAATCTGCTGAACTCCATCGACTGCCCCGCCATCATGGTACTGGCCGGCTACGCCACGAACAAGGATGAAGGCACCAAGCTCGCAACGGCGGAGTACCGTACCCGGCTTGCTACAGCCATGGCCGATGGTATAGGCACCTTCGCCCGCGCCATCAACCCGGACGCCACCCTCAAACCCTCCGTGCCTGCCGCGGAGCCCACCCCCCCGGCTCCCACACCAACCGCTGCCCCGGTCCCGGCCAAACCCAAGGCCAAGCCGAAAGCCAAGCCCTCCACCGGGAAAAAACCGGCACCTCGCCGTACCCCCCGGCGCCGTAACCGCCGCCGCTGAACAAAATCCCCCCCCATAGCATGCCAAGGCATCTCCGCCAGGTACTGATCGGCGCCGCCCTCCTGTTCCTCATCGCAAGCGTGGTGCTACTGATCGTCCTTGCCACCAGCCTGAGCACCAGCTCCTCAACAGGCGCCCCACCTCCCCCGGCACTCGCTCACAGACTTCGCCGGCACGTTGAAACCCTCTGTGAACATCCCCGTCACGGAGAACATGCCCGACATGCCCGGTTGTACATAGAGGAGCAACTTCGAGCCGCCGGCTGGCAAGTCAGCCTACAGGAGTTCACTACTGAGGACGGCTGCACCCACTGCAATATCTCAGCACTGCGCGCAGGAGCCTCCCCGCAGCGCTACATCATAGGTGCTCATTACGATGCCTGCGATACCGGCACCACCAACCCCGGAGCCGATGACAACGCCAGCGCCGTTGCCGTACTGCTCGAACTGGCCCGTCGGCTCCCCGCCACCTCCCTCAACCACACCATAGAACTCGTTGCCTGGGACTGTGAAGAACCACCCTATTTCGACAGCTCCGACATGGGTAGCGCCCACCATGCCACCGGGCTCGCCCCCGAGCAAATCCGAGGCGTGATCTGCCTGGAAATGCTGGGGTACTTCAGCGAGGAGCCCGGCAGTCAGCCGATGCTTTTTCCCGGGTACAGCCTGTTGCTGCCCACAGTCGGGAACTTCATCGCCATCGTAGGGGATTGGAAAGCGCTCAGCCTGGCCCGGAGCACCTACGCTGAGCTCCGGCGCGAGCTCCCCACACTCCGCCTCAACATCCCCTTCGCCCACGGCACTGACCTCTACCTCAGCGATCACCGCAACTACGCCCCACGGAACATACCTGCCATCATGGTGACAGATACCGCCATGCTGCGCAACCCCCACTACCACGCCTCCTCTGACCTGCCAACCACGCTCAACTACGGCAACATGGCTCGCATCACCCGCGCACTTGCCCGCACCATCCGACATCTGGCAGCCGGTGATTGAACCCATACTGCCCACCGACTTTTTCTGTTTTTCGCGGTTAAAAAATCCACTTGAGACTTTACAAGATCAGTCAGCAGGAGTATAGTTCAGGCTGAGAGCTATATCGGATATGCACGCACCAAGTCTCATCAAATCGCTCAAAACGTACGACAGAAAAACATTTTTTGCCGACTTGACAGCCGGCTTAACAGTAGGTGTGGTAGCCCTACCCCTGGCGATGGCCTTCGCCATAGCCTGCGGCATACAGGACATCACCCCCTCCACCGGTTTGATCACCGCTGTAGTGGCCGGGTTCATGATCTCCCTTCTGGGAGGCAGCAAATTCCAGATCGGGGGTCCAACGGGTGCCTTTGTCGTGCTCATTGCCGGAGTGGCCGGAAGTTTCGGCATGGCAGGGCTCATCCTCTGTACCCTGCTGGCCGGGCTTTTCCTCATCCTCTTCGGCATTTTCCGAATGGGAGCGCTCATCAAGTTCATCCCCTATCCCGTCACCACCGGCTTCACCTCCGGTATAGCCGTCACCATCTTCTGTACCCAGATAAAAGACCTCCTCGGCCTCAACATTCCCGGGGCCGTACCGGCTGAATTCGTGGAGAAGTGGGCCTGCTACTTCCGCTATTTTGACACGATGAACTACTGGGCGCTGGGGATATCGCTACTGACCGTAGCCGTCATCCTCATCACCAAGCGCCTGCTGCCCAAAGCCCCCTTCATGCTCGTAGGTATGCTGGTCAGCACATTGGTCTGTGCCCTCTTCAAGCTGCCGGTAGAAACGATCGGCAGCCGCTTCGGGGAGCTTCCGCAGGGGCTCCCCATGCCGGAGTTCCCCACGTTCAACTGGGAGCAGCTGCCCGCCCTCATCAAGCCGGCCTTCGTCATCGCGCTGCTGGCCGCCATTGAGTCCCTTCTCAGTGCAAGTGTGGCCGATGGTATGACCGGCTCACGCCACCACCCGAACACCGAACTCATCGGGCAGGGTGTAGGCAACATAGCCAGCGCTCTCTTCGGCGGTATACCCGCCACCGGTGCCATTGCCCGTACAGCCACGAACATCCGCGCCGGAGCCAAGACCCCGGTCGCCGGTCTCATCCATGCCGTCACCCTGCTGCTCATCCTCATGCTGGCCGGGCAATACGCAGCCATCGTACCACTGCCCGCGCTGGCCGGCATTCTCGTGCTGGTGTGCTGGAACATGGCGGAAGTGAGTACCTTCAGCCACCTACTCAAAGGACCGCGGCAAGATGCGGCAGTACTCATCATCACCTTCATCCTGACCGTGCTCATCGACCTCGTGGTTGCTGTGGAAGTCGGCGTGGTACTGGCTGCCCTCCTCTTCATAGGTCGCATGGCCAAGATCAGCAATGTCGAGTCCATCTCCCGCGAAATCGAGGGCGAAGATCCCGAAGAACAACCCTCTCGCTCCCGCTACCTGCGCCACATCCCGGAAAATGTGGAAGTGTTCGACGTGCAAGGGCCCTTCTTCTTCGGAGCTGTTGAAAAGTTCAAGGACAGCGTGTTCCGCACCATGGAAGACAAGGTGGAATACGTCCTGCTGCGCATGCGCCTGGTACCGGCGCTGGATGCCTCGGGGCTACACGTTCTGGAGGACTTCCTCGCATACTGCCAACGCCACCGGGTGACCCTGCTGCTCTGCGGCGTGCAGCCCCAGCCCCACAAGGTCATCCGCCGTGATAGTCCTTTCATGCGCCGGCTGCATGCCGAGAACATCTGCGAGAATATCGATGCCGCCCTACTCCGCATCGCTGAGCTCGAAAAACAGAAAAAAGACGCACAGCTCGCGGAATAATCCACCTCTGACTACCAAACTGCCCCTATCGTTTGAACAACGGCAGAGGCAGTTGTTTTTGTTGACCGCTGATCAGCTCATCGGCTTCGGGTACAACTTAGCGCATCCCCCACAGGAGCAAGATGAAAGCCAGCCACAGAAAAATCAGCACATTGATGATGACCACGAACACCCTCGCCACACCGCGCCGCTTCAGACACAGGTTCACATCACCGCGATTCCAGGCTGAGCCCGCCATCAACGAAAAAATAAGACACGGCACCGCCAACAGCAGCAACAGAGGCGACACCATGCGGAACAGCGGGAATACTACCGCCAGTACCAACACACAGATTGCCGATGTCACATAGGTCCGAGGCTTGCGCACCACTCCCATCAACGAACCATCCCGCAATCTGTCGAAGCGCAAGATCTCACGGATGGAGATCCACTTCCTCCCGCCCTCCGGGCAACACATGTATTCCGGGACCAACTGCCCCGTTTTCACACGTTCCATCAATTCCTCCATACTGAAAGGTCCTTCCGTCCTACCACCGGGCATGGCAATGTAGAATTTTGCTTTAACCATGCGGAAATTATATTCAACACGCCAACTTATGTCAAGTGCCCCCCCTCAACGAAAGGGGCTACAAACCGAAGTCCCGACCCTGCAGCAGGCTCGATTACCGAGCCGGCGTCCCATCCTGCGCAGGATGGGGGCTGTAGATGAAAACATAGTGCTCATTTGATTTTACAGAAAGAAGTTTACACTAGCCAAATTTCAGAGCCCGCAAGGCGGGGCTATCTTCAAAATTGCAGGTCTGCCTAATTGCCGAACTCTATACTAGGTGATAAAACAGGCGGGCTTTCACCCGCAAATATGCGTAGCCTATTCCACCGTTCCCGCCCGCGCCTTAAAGCGCGGGCAGTCGCCATGGCTACGCCCCCCCGGGTGGGCGTAGCAAGTGAGCAAAGCGAGACGCGAAGCCCCCTGCAACCTTGCGGCGTAAGCCGCGGAACTTTACACTTAGTCCTTTGTACCTCGTAACTAGAACTTCATCATGACCAGAAGACTGCGGCATTCTGAGCCCGCGACATGCTGACGTAGCGCGTGCGCAGCAGCGAACTGTCGCGATGTCCGGTTTCGTATTGCAACTCGCTGTAGCTGTGAAAATGCCGCAGGTGGTAACTGGCAAAGGTGTGGCGCAGCACGTCCGGGACCCAGCGTGTGAATCCGGCCCGGCGACGCAACATGCGCCAGTGCCGCTGCCACTGAGGCGGGCAGATGCGTCCGCCAACGACTGCACAGCCGGCCAATAATCGCCGCAACGGGGGATGAATGGTTACCGACCTCGCCCCACCGGTTTTGCTGTGTTGAGGAAGGATGGCGATACTGCCACCCTCAATATCCACCTGCTCCCAGCTCAGGCGAGCCACCTCGTGCGGGCGAATACCGGCGTAGAGCATCATGCCCACCGCAGCCAGACATCTGCCGCCAAGGTATTGGCGTGCAGCTTCCACCAGCCGCTCAATTTCCTGCGGCTGTAAGATATCGATTCTCTTCTCCACCACCCGCGGTACCTCCACACGGGCCACCGGGTTCTCATCGCACCACCCGCGTTTCATCGCCGTACTGAACACACCGCTCAGCACCATGCGCGCCTTCTGTCGCTGGCGTGGCGTGTCGAATGCCTCATCGATATACCCCGCACATTCCGCAGATGTAATGGCTCGCACGCGTCTCTGTGCTAATCCCTTGCAGCGTTTCATGAAGCGCTTGCAGAAATAGCGGAAGTCCCATATTGTCCGAGCCCGCCTGTCTTGGCGAGCCTCCAGAGCGTCCTCCACCGCTTTTTCAAATGTCACCGTTTTCTCTTGCTTCTGCAACGACTCCGCACCGGCGGCAATGCACTTCCGCGCCCTCTTCACTCGTCCCCGCCCCGCCGCCAGAGCTTCTTTTGCCACCAACGCGGCTTCCAATATGTCTACTTTCGTGCTCTTCAATATTGCCAGCGCAGCCCGTTCCTGTGATGTTATTTCGTTCATGCTTGTACCCCTTTCGGAAACCGTAAGTCAAACATAAAATTGGCATTAATTCAAAATAATTTACAAGGAACGCCGTGAGTGTAACACGCTATTGTGTTGATTTTTAACTCGCTTACACTAACCGGACAAGTTAAGCTCTCTTACGGTTTCCGAAAGCGTATGCTAGAGCAAGAGTTATCCTGTAATTTATGAATACTTCAAGAGCATCCCGAAAAATTGCTGATCAATATAATAAACCACAGTTGAAAATTCACAAAATCGTGAGTGCGGCAATAGAACTTGGTTGTACTAATTGGGTCGGTATCAGTCGTTCACTGTTAATTGAGCATCTCGCTCAAAAGTATGGTGACAGTGAACAGAAGTGGGAAAATCGAGTGGCTCAGACCTTTTCTGAAGACAATAAGGAGTACGGGCAATATTTTTGCAGAGATGGGGAGCAGATTACCTTTCACCCCGTCGTGTGGCAAGAGATTGTGCGTGTAGGTTGGGCAAGTGAGTTTGCTTGTGAGGAAAAAGCCGGAGATAAAACGACTTCTCCCGCTGCCTGTTCGTTACTCAAATGCGAGGATTCACCTGCTCGCTCCGTTGCGGGAAAAAGAGCTTCTGTGAACATTGCCGCATGGGGAACTTTTGCGTTGGAAGTTATCGGGAGCGCAGCCTCCGATAAAAATAAGACCGGATATTTTCGGGCGGATGTGGGCGTGGCGCGGTTGAAAGCAGCTGTTAAATCCGGTGCCACTTTCCTGTTTGTTCATGTATCCGGCAGCAGCACACGAGCCTTTGCCATTTCGGCCTATGCTTTGCAACGTGCGTGCTCGGTACATAAGGTTTCCATCAATAACAACGGAACTCCAAGGTATGAGCTCTATATCAATTACCGAAAAGGAGAAATTTGTAAGAATGCTGGCCCGGACGGTTTTGTGGTCGCTTTTGACAATATCGTAAATTCCTAATCCTTTAATCCTATGCAACCTTTCCCCGAATTTAAGCAATACAAGGATGCTAACATTGCTATTTCAAAAACAGATGCTAAAAAGCCGAACACACCCACCTATGCACATCGTTGTTGGATGAATATCACCGTGGATAAACTTCAGGCTTTAGGCTCTGTGCCGTTCATATTCGATTGCCTCATCGATGGAGCACGTTATGTTTAGTGCGCTCCTGCGGTGGTTCTTGTTGAAGCATTCGATGTGTACCGGTTACACAGAGCAGACAAACAGGGAGCACCATATGCGCTTTATCTCGATTATAAACGCGGACATATTTATAATTCCCCCTGTCAGTCCGACACTCAAGTTATATGCCAGTTGTCACCTGTTATCAATGGAACTGTATATCAGCAGATTTTGAAATCATTATAAATTAAACTTTTTCAACCATGAAACTCCACCTCCCTGTTCGCCTGTTCCGTGCTATCATCGCGTTGATGGTAGCCATACCTCTTTGTTGTCATGGTAATGCTGCAGCAATAGAGGATTTAATAGAGGATTATACAATTATAGAAAATGTTCGAACACTTGATGTAATCTTAGCTAAAAGAAATGCCGAAGGCGCATTTGCCTTCAATCTTGATAAATTGGATTCTCCTATAGTGTATGATTCTTATTATAGACTTATAGATAACAGCAGTTCTAGTAACAGTACTGTTATTTCATCTTTTTTATTTACAAGTCAAAATATTAACGATCCTGCTTCTATCAAATTTATAGAAGATGCGTTTTACTTTATACGTAACGAAAGTTTGACTTTTTGTGGACTGAATGAGGTGGAATTTGATGGTGTTGGTGCTGTAAATGGCGCCGTCTATGCAGGTACTGACAGTTCTGTATTGCTTACCGATAATAAGTCGGTCATCTTTAATGAATGTGGTTATTCAGATTACACGAATACTTCAACATCAATCTCCCGAGGTGGGGCGATTTATGCTGGAGTTAGATCAATCGTTAATATGCGCGATAATGAATCTCTTTATTTTGGGTACAATAAAGCATATGAGGGTGGAGCATTATTTGTGACTGACTCTGCTAAATTTGAAATAGAGAATAATAAGGCTTCGGTATTCGAATATAATGAGGCTGTCCGGGGAGGGGCATTGTATCTTAGATCTGATACTGTGTTAAAAGGTGGTAAAAATAGTACTATTTCTTTCAAAGGAAACTCAACAAGAGAAGGCGGTGGGGCAATTTATGCAGAACAGAATTTGACCATATGCGATTTTGAGCGGGTTGAATTTTTAAATAATTCCAGAAGTTATTCAAATGGAAGTTATTTTCAAGATATAAGCGCTGCCATTGCTTCTACGGCAACGGTAAACTTTAGCAATAATGGATATGTGCAGTTTTCCGGAAATACATCCGGATATGGTTATTCGTGTATTTCTGCCAATAGACTTATTATAGAAGGTAATACTTCTGTTCGTTTCGTGGATAACTTAAATACAAGTTCTTACGCTTGTGGCCCAATATATATTAGTGGTGGCGACGCTGGAGTTTATATTCGTGATAACGATTTTGTAGAATTTGCCAATAATGTAAGCATTAATACAAGTGCTTTGCATATAACTAAGGGTGATTTATTTATTCAAAATAATAAAAGAGTAATATTCGACAATAATTACGTGACGGGAAGCTCAGGTCTAGGCCGCTTAAGAGCTATTTCGTCTAATACTGCGGATACAGATTTTCGTTTTAGCGCACCAGAGCAAGGTATTATCGAGTTCAGGGAAGCTCTTAATTGTTTTTCTATTCTTGTATTAAATGGGGCCTATTATGATGCGGAAAATGTAAAATATATACAGACAGGTGATATTTTATTTGATGGAGGTTACGTTAATGCTTATTTGTCAGAAGCAATCAAACAACCGATTGTAAATCAGGACACAAGCATTTCTCGTCTAGCCGAAGTTAGAGGTATAGAGTTGCATGACGGAAGATTGAGAGTTGAAAATAATTATATCATCGATGGTACAAGGTATAATGGCACAAAGTTTACCGCTTATACGTCCACTAATTCAACGCCAACACTTCTCCTTAAAGATTCATCGATGATGTTCACGGCATCAATGGAATTTCAGAAGGGAACAAATATTGAATTGCACGGGACTAATGGAGTAAAAGCTCAAACTTTGTCGATGGATACAGAGAGTAGCATAACATTCCATGTTTCTTCTGGAAATACTTATGCTTCACAATTGATGTTGCAAGCCGCTTTTGCGCAGGAAGGCGCATTGACATTGAACATCGCCTTTAATGATGAGACAGCCGAGGCAGGTCTGTACAAGCTGATGACGGTGACCTCCATTACCGATGAATCTCTCTGGACATCGAGCAACGTGACGGTGAATGGTCTGGATGGCTATGTGGTCACCTTTGATGACTTGGAGTGGAAAGATAATACACTCTACCTGAACTACGATGGGACACCGGGAACAGGTGGCAGCGGCAGCACCACGCCGCCCTCGCTGTTGATTGCGACGTGGACGAACGAAGCACAGGATGGCATGTGGAATAGCACCTCACTGAACTGGGAACAGGATGAGGTGGATTATGCCTATGTGGATGACGTACAGGTGGTGTTTGGTGATGAGGGAGCCGGCACGGTGACGCTGGTGGGCAATATTGCTCCCTCGAGCGTGCTGGTGGACAGCGCTGAGGACTATACCTGGAATGCGGATGAGACGGAGGGCGGTAAGTTGACCGGCGACATGACTCTCACGAAGAAAGGCGAGGGCAAGCTGACCATCAACACGGAGAATGATTACACGGGCGGTACGCAGATTCTGGGTGGCAAGGTGGTAGCGGGCACGGCCACGGCACTGGGCAGCGGAGTGGTGAGCCTGAATAATGCCGGGCTGGAAATCATCGCAGAGAATTTTGCGAATGTACTGACGACAGCGGGGGTGAGCAGCATCGTGGTGAAGGATGACGGTTCGCTGAAGTTGAGCGGGGTCATCACCAATGCGGTGAACGGCACCCTGACGCTGAGTGGTAAGGTGGATGTGAGCGGCATCGGTGCGCTGACGAAGCTTGATGCCACGCTAATCGATGTGAACGGCAACGCCGGGGAAAGCGGCTTTACCCGTGCCGAAGGCTATACCCTGCAGGTGGTGCAGGGTGGCAAGGTGCTGGGCAGCGGAGCAGAGCTGGTGCACAGCGATCTGCCCACGGGGCTTACCCTAGTGCTGGGGGAGAATGGGCTTGCTATGGCCGGTGCTGCCACGGATTTCACAAAATATGTGGTGGCGGGAAGTCACGCCGTATCGGTGAGTGAGATACTGAAGGATGTGCCCACAGATAGTACGCTCTCCTGCATTGAGATGAGCGGCGGTACTCTGCTGGTGGATGCCGCGACCGATGCGCTTTCAGCATCGGCAGGCACAGTGACGGTGACGCGTGATGTGGAGCTTGGCGGCACCATGAGTGGAGGTATGCTGCTGGCGCAGGCAGGCGAAATTGCGGCTACATTGAGCGGAAGCACCGGTGTGGTAGCGAGCGGTACGGTGACCCTGAGTGGCAATAACAGCCATACCGGTGGCGTGATGCTGAGTGGTGGCAACTTGACGCTGGCGCATGCCAATGCTCTTGGAGCGGGCCAGCTGGTTACCAGCGGCATCAGCAGTCTGGTTATTGATTCCGGGGTGAAATTAGCGCTGGGGCAGGCCATCAGCAATAGCGGTACACTGAGCATCAGCGGCGCGATTGAAGCTCAGGGTAACCTGAATATGGTGGCCGCTACCCGTGTGGATGTGAACGGCAACAGTGGAGCCAGCGGTTTTGCCAAGGATGCGCTCGAATGGGTGCAGATTGTCAATGGCGGCACCACAGTGAATGCCGGTGCCGCGGTATCTCACGAATCTGCTACCGGTTCCTTGGTGCTGGGTAGCGATGGCCGCGCTACATGCGGTGGTGAGATTCACTATAATGAATATCTGCTGACCGGAACCGGTGTGGCGGGTGTGCAGGATATCATGACTGCTGCCGGCTCCGAACTGGCAAGTATCCGAATGCAGGGTGGTATGCTGACGGTGGATGCAGATGTTTCGGATATGCTTTCTGCGACGGATGGTATCATCTTGCTGGAGGATGGTGGCAGCATAGGCATTGGCAGCACCGTGAACGGGGTGGATATCAAGGCCTCGGGTGGCAGTATTGCGGCCACGCTGACCGGTAATAATACGCTGGAGGGCATAGATGACTATGAGTTAGCAGGACCTATAGTCAATGATGGTATCCTGGTGCTAAGCGGCAGTATCAAGGCCGATGCTCTTGCCTTGGTAGAGTCGCAAGCCGCCACATTCGTAGACGTGAATGGCAACAGCGGAACGAGCGGTTTTGCTCAGTCTGCGCTGATGTCAGTTCAGTTGGCCGGCGGAACGGGCAGTACCATTGATGGTGGTGTGACGATTTCGCACAAGGATGCCGCCGGCACTCTGGTGCTGGGACCGAACGGCAAGGCCAGCTATGGCGGTACGGTGGATTATACGCATTATCTGCTCAACGGAATCAGCGACAATGCCTGTGTGAGCGGCATTATTGCCGATGCCGGCGATGCTCTTAACGCTATCACTGTGCAGAAAGGTACGCTGACGGTGGATGCCGTAACCAAACCTGTGACTGCTACGGGCGGCGAGGTTGTACTGGATGGCGGCGTACTGAATGGCTCGCTTTCGGATACAACGTTGACGCTGAAAAACGGTTCTCTCGGGGCTGTGAGTATCTCCGGAGGCTCTGTGGAGGGTGTGGATTACCTGCTGAGCAGTATGCTGCAGGTGAGCGGAGAAGTAAGCATCAGCGGCAGCTTCAATGCGTCGTCTCTGCAGTTGATTACCGATGGCGTGTCCCGTGTGGATGTCGTGACCGGCAATAGCGGCAACAGCGGTTTCTTGAAGTATGGCGACAGCTATGTGCAGCTTATCAACGGCGGCGAGCTGACGATAAACGGCGCGACCGTGAAGCATGGTACCATAGACCTGACTCTGGGTACGGATGGTTATGCCCGTACAGAGGGTAAGACTGATTGGAGTACCTATCTGCTGACCGGAACCGACAAGGTGAATGTAGGCGCTGTACTGGATGCATCTGCAGATGCTGCTATCAGCATGAACGGAGGCGAGCTGACGGTAGACCTCTCGTTCTCCGAACTCACGGCTACAGGCGGCAAGATTCTGCTGAATACGGATGTGGAGCTGGGCGGAGCCATCAGCGGCAGCACCATCCAAGCCTCTGCCGGTACCTTGGCAGCTGGTCTGAGCGGTAACAATACCTTGGTTGGCGATGATTTTGCTCTGAGCGGCGTGCTGAATAACAGCGGCACATTGACCCTGAGTGGCAGCTTCACAGTAAGTGCGCTGACAGTAGACGAAGCCGCTACATACATCGGGCTCGATGGTCTGAGCGGTACAAGCGGTTTCGCTAAAAGTGCGTACCAGTCTGTGGAGATCGCCACAGGCACAACCGCCGATGCCGGAGCCACGATTAAATATGGCGACACTGTCCTGTCTCTTAACACCGATGGTACAGCCTCTGCCGGTGGTGAGGTAGACATGGGTATGTTCTACCTGAATGATGGCAGCGCAAGCACCAGCGCTATCCATACCCAATCCGCCCCGGCAGATGTGACCCTGAGCAATGGTACTCTGACGGTAGATGACACTGCCACCGTGACCTCCACCGGCGGTGCTATCAATTTGAACGGCGGCACACTGAATGGCAGCGTGACCGATACCGCACTGACCCTAACGAGCGGTACCGTGAATGCAAGCATCAGTGGTGGCAGCCTCATCGGTAGCGATTTCGCCCTGAGCGAGGTGCTGCAGGTGAGCGGAGAAGTGAGCATCAGCGGCAGCTTCAATGCGTCGTCTTTGCAGTTGATTACCGATGGCGTGTCCCGTGTGGATATCGTGACCAGCAATAGCGGCAACAGCGGTTTCCTGAAGTATGGCGACAGCTATGTGCAGCTTATCAACGGCGGCGAGCTGACGGTAAACGGCGCGACCGTGAAGCATGGTACTATAGACCTGACCCTGGGTGCGGACGGCTATGCCCGTACAGAGGGTAAGACTGATTGGAGTACCTATCTTCTGACCGGTACCGATAAGGTGAACGTAGGCGCTGTACTGGATGCCTCTGCGGATGCTGCTATCAGCATGAACGGCGGCGAGCTGACGGTGGATCGCTCATTCACCGACCTTACGGCCACAGGCGGCAAGATTCTGCTGAATACGGATGTGGAGCTGGGCGGTAATATCAGCGGCAGCACCATCCATGCCTCCGCCGGTACCTTGGCAGCTGCTCTGAGCGGTAACAATACCTTGGTTGGCGATGATTTTGCTCTGAGCGGCGTGCTGAATAACAGCGGCACATTGACCCTGAGCGGCAATTTCACGGTAAGTACTCTCACAGTAGACGAAGCCGCTACATACATCGGGCTCGATGGTCTGAGCGGAACAAGCGGTTTCGCTAAGAGTGCGTACCAGTCTGTTGAGATAGCCACAGGCACAACCGCCGATGCCGGCGCCACGATTAAATATGGCGACACAGTCCTGTCTCTTAACACCGATGGTACAGCCTCCGCCGGTGGTGAGGTAGACATGGGTATGTTCTACCTGAATGATGGCAGCGCAAGCACAAGTGCTATCCATACCCAATCCGCCCTGGCAGATGTGACCCTGAGCAATGGTACTCTGACGGTGGATGACACTGCCACTGTAACATCCACCGGCGGCGCTATTAATCTGAATGGTGGTACATTGAACGGCATCGTGAGCGATACCGCACTGACCCTGACGAGTGGTGCCGTGAATGCGAGCATCAGCGGTGGCAGCCTCATCGGTAGCCATTACGCCATGAGCGAGGTGCTGCAGGTGAGCGGAGCTGTGAGCATAAGCGGCAGCTTTATTGCCGATGAACTGAGTCTGGTGACAACGGAGAAGTCTCGCATTGATGTTGTGACCGGCAATAGCGGCAACAGCGGGTTCCTGAAGTATGGCGACAGCTATGTGCAGCTTATCAACGGCGGCGAGCTGACGGTAAACGGCGCCACCGTGAAGCATGGTACTATAGACCTGACCCTGGGTGCGGACGGCTATGCCCGTACAGAGGGTAAGACCGATTGGAGTACCTATCTTCTGACCGGAACTGACAAGGTGAATGTAGGCGCGGTACTAGATGCATCTGCAGATGCTGCTATCAGCATGAACGGCGGTGCGCTGACGGTAGATCGCTCATTCACCGACCTTAGGGCTACAGGCGGCAAGATTCTGCTGAATACGGATGTGGAACTGGGCGGAGCCATCAGCGGCAGCACCATCCATGCCTCCGCCGGTACCTTGGCAGCTGCTCTGAGCGGTAACAATACCTTGGTTGGCGATGATTTCGCCCTGAACGGCGTGCTGAATAACAGCGGCACATTGACCCTGAGTGGCAGCTTCACAGTAAGTGCGCTGACAGTAGACGAAGCCGCTACATACATCGGGCTCGATGGTCTGAGCGGAACAAGCGGTTTCGCTAAGAGTGCGTACCAGTCTGTTGAGATAGCCACCGGCACAACCGCCGATGCCGGCGCCACGATTAAATACGGCGACACAGTCCTGTCTCTTAACACCGATGGTACAGCCTCCGCCGGTGGTGAGGTAGACATGGGTATGTTCTACTTGAATGATGGCAGCGTAAGCACCAGCGCTATCCATACCCAATCCGCCCTGGCAGATGTGACCCTGAGCAATGGTACTCTGACGGTGGATGACACGGCTACAGTAAGCTCCACCGGTGGTGCCATCAATCTGAACGGCGGTACACTGAATGGCAGCGTGACCAATACCGCACTCACCCTGACGAGTGGTACCGTGAATGCAAGCATCAGTGGTGGCAGCCTCATCGGTAGCGATTACGCCCTGAGCGAGGTGCTGCAGGTGAGCGGAGAAGTGAGCATCAGCGGCAGCTTTATTGCCGATGAACTGAGTCTGGTGACAACGGAGAAGTCTCGCATTGATGTCGTGACCGGCAATAGCGGCAACAGCGGTTTCCTGAAGTATGGCGACAGCTATGTGCAGCTTATCAACGGCGGCGAGCTGACGATAAACGGCGCGACCGTGAAGCATGGTACCATAGACCTGACTCTGGGTACGGATGGCTATGCCCGTACAGAGGGTAAGACTGATTGGAGTACCTATCTTCTGACCGGCAGCGACAAGGTATCGACTCTGCTGATACATTCCGGAGCAGGTGCTGGCGCAAGTGTGCGCCAAGAGGGAGGACAGCTTACCGTAGATGATGAGACAACGGTAAAAACAACAGGTGGCGAAATAGTCTTGTCCGGCGCCACTCTTTACGGTGAGGTGTCAGATGCCCGTATTACGGCTGAGGGTGGTTGCATTGCTGCATCACTCGACGGAATTACTGCGGTAACTATCACCAATGCTGTGTCCATGAGTGGCAATAATTCCCACAGCGGAGTCACCACACTTGCTGATGGTTCTCTGACAATTACGAATGCCAACGCTCTGGGCTCCGGTGATCTCGTAACCACTGGCGAGAGCAAGCTCACCGTTGATGGTGTGACTCTGGCACTGAGCGATGCTATCACTAACACCGGCAAGCTGACGCTGAGCGGCAGCATTGATGCCAGTGCATTGCAACTCAACAAGACGGAGGCTGGGCGCCTGTCACTCAGCGGTGAGCGCGTAGGGCTGACGGAAAGCGGCTTCAGCCAGGGGGTGGAGTACACAGTGTTGATTGTGGATGGTGGCTCTACGATGAATGCCGGTGCAGGCATCAGCCACAAGGACTACCTGAGCCGCACGCAGCTGGTGCTGGGTGAGGATGGCGTGGCCCGTGCGGGGGCAGAGGTGGATTATACTCACTTCTTCCTGACTGGTGGTGATTCTGCCGAGGTGAGCAAGATTGCGGAGGTGTCTACCCGGAATCAGGTTGAGCTGAATTGCGTGACCATGGACAGCGGCCTGCTGACGGTGGACCAGAGCATCACCGTGTCGGCCACGGGCGGCAGCCTTGTCGTGACGGATACCGCCACGCTGGGAGGCTCCATCGATAACGCGACCGTAAGCACTGATGCCGGGGACTATACGGCAGAAATCGCAGCGGCGCTGAAAGGTACCACTTCGTTGGAAATTGCCGGTGGCACCATTACAGTGAGCGGAGATAACAGCTACACAGGTGGCACGGAGGTGAACGGAGGCACGCTGATGGCTGGGCACAACAATGCCTTGGGCAGCGGCGATGTAACAGTGAACGGAGCCGCGCTTGACCTGAATGACTGCACGATTGCCAACAAGGTGTTTATGAATGGCACATCGACGCTGAGCCACGCCAATGGTGCTTCGTACATTATGCTGGGCAGCGGTTCAAATGTAAGCTTCCGCGATGGCTATGCGTTGAACAGCGGGCGTACGCTGGCAGTCGCAGCCAGAGGTGCCACCTATACGGGAGCGCTGACACTGGGTGGCGGAACGCTGGCACTGAGTGGTCAGCTGACCGTAAGTGGAGATGTTGTATTCGAAGCAGGCACGAAAACGACACTCGATGTCTCGGGCTGGGCATCTGCCAACGATGGTACAATACTGGCGGATTTCGGAGCTGCAAACAGAGGTTATGCGGATGACAGCCTGACGCTGAGCGGTCTGGTCGGCGACTGGGAGCTCGACTTCGACACGGCCACAGGTATCCTAACCCTGGTAGCAGTACAGGAAGAGGTGAAGCCCGAGCCTACTCCCAAGCCAGAGTTTGCACCGAAGCTGAATCGGAATCAGCAGATTGTTTTCGATACAGTGAAGGATATCGTGGCAGGAGGAGAAAAGCCGGAGGGCGAACTGGGTAAGCTGGTGGAGTTGATAAGCGGGTCGCGCAACGAAGCTGAACTGCGCGAACTGCTGGATGCCGTGGGTGGTAGTGAATATGCCACACTAATGAGCAGCCAGATTGATAGCAATCTGGGTCACATGCGGAATCTGCGTAGCAAAATGGGACAAGGCTGGCAGCTGGTGGGTAATAACTATACGCGCGCCATGATTGAAATGTTCGGCCAGCAAAGCGAACTTGATGCAGATGGGAATGGTCGAGGCTACAAGCGAAACGAAACTGGTGGCCAGTTCACCTTGGAATTTATAGGGTGCATACACATGAGTAGCGGTGTAGCCGTGGCAGCCAGCCGAACCAAGCTAACACCGGACAACGCGCTCGAGCAAACGATTGACAACGCCTACGTTGATTTCTATACATCATACCGTAGCAATGGAGATCAAAACACCGGCTACTCGGCCAAGTTCTCGTTAGGTGTTGGCATGCATGACTACAAGCTGAAGCGTAACGTGCTGGGAATGCAAGCAGAGGCTACAACAGAAGGCTTCTCAGTAAACTTCATGCATGAGAGTGCTTATGCTATGAGCCTGACAGAGGAAAGCAGTCTGCAAGTATTCGGTGTATTGGAAAGCAGCTTTGGAAGCATCGAGGGATTCCGCGAAAACGGGCTTGGAACAGCCTCTCTGATGATGGATAAGCAGAATGCCTGGACAACCGACATGACGCTAGGGTTGCGTTATATCCAAATGTTCGAAAGTCTTGCTACGCCAAAGGCTACGCTCACATTGCAAGGTGGTATAACTGCCACTGCTGGTGACACCACGGTTGATACAAAACTTCACTTTACCGGAGCTCAGCAGCATGCTTATACACAATATGGAGCAAAGCGAGGCCGATTGGGGTATAACCTTGGCTTTAATCTGCACATGCCAATGGATGACACGTCCGCTGTCTACTGCCACGGAGAAACAATTCTTCGAAGCGACTCGACAGAGTGGAATGCGAATATTGGTTATCAGGTCGCGTTCTAAGCCAACGCAAAGATTCCATTCATTCACCGGGGGCACACGCCCCCGGTTTTCTTTGGTACGTCAGGCATGACACGTAACTGGGGTGGAAGTCCCCAATGAGCCGCTGACAGGGCGGAATCAAATAGCCAAAGGCAACTGCGTCACAGTAATGTGGGGTGGGAAGGAAGCCGGAGGCGAAACACAGACAGGATGAACAAGAACCGAATAGAAGGCCAAAGCGCACGAGGTGAGGCAGCCATAGATGCTCACGCCCGATACTCTGTCAAGAGTACGCATGGTAAATTCGGCTTGCACTGTGTGAAAGCTGCGTGCCTTATCCTGAGAGACCCGTTGTTCTGCCGCAACAGACGGCTAGGAGCGCAGCGATGCGCACGGAAGGAGCAAGGGGAGTCAGCAGGGGTCATAGTACCCGCCCTCCTGCGGGGAAGCACCGAATCCAAACCGGACAATTCAGCCGGATACCCATGAACATGGAGCAGCAGAGCCAAGGCGTTACATATCAGCCCGAGTTTGATTTCACAACTCTGGCAGAATGGGCGCGCCCACTTGGAGCTGGTGAAGCGAGGGCATAAGACGCTCCTTATTCCCGAGGGGACGCCTGAATACCAGCTTGGCTTCCTTATCAACAAGTTCACAAGGGGGTAAAATAGAAATGCCCCCGGTGACAAGTCGGAGGCACTTCAGGAGAATTGTTTATCAGCGCACAATGTTCTGATGGCTTTATTATAGTCAATTGTGACCTCTTGTCAATAGTTTGACTGAAAAATCACAGGGCAAACGCATTAGGATTATGACACTTTCTTCAGAATGACAATTTACCATTTTCAATTTACAAAGTTATTGAATTTACAAGCTCTTATATAAATATTCATCAGCTGAAAGCCCACCATAAGGCATTATCCTTTCCCGGCTACATAGCGAGAGAAACATGTTTTTGCGCAATGCTGCGGCCATAAAACATCGTACTGCACTCAGACCGATGTTTTATTAGAAAATTGTAAATGGTAAATTGTACATTGTAAATAAAGAACTTACAAGGTTCGTTGCCTAATGCGTTTGCCCTGGTGGGGAGGTCACGCGAGTTGACAAAGAGGCTCTCATCGGTATAATGAGGGTATCTCTTTCCACTTGTTTACATGATCTACATACTCCTCACCTTTGTTATCTGCCTCGCGTACCAATTCATCCTTTTCAGGCATCTGGGGAAATGGCGCTTTCACGTCAGCCTGGGCTTGTCTGTGGCCGGAGGCGTGGTTGTGGTGGTCGGCTGGTTCTGCATGGAGGGATTTCCGGCATTTCTGGCGGGGGGGATGGGTGCTGTGCTGAGCATTTGCATGGCGGCGTGTGTTCTCAACCATGCGGAGGATTGGCGCAAGCTCCGCCACGCCCGGCAATTGGCCCTTCTGCCACCCCGAAAGCTCAAGTCTGCTACGGACATTTTCTCTTTGAGCCGGGAGGAGATGTTGGACAATTTCCGGGAACTGGCCGAGAAGGACGAGCTCGCCAACTACGATCCGGCTCATCATTTTCTGGCATGGAATGATGCACAGGGAAGTGACATCCGCATTCATCTCCTGCCGGAGGGGGACTGGCTGGGGCTGCTCTATTGCACAGATTATGAGCTGCGCGACAGCGAGATCAGGGCTATTTGCGAGAGGGGCGGAGTGACATGCCCCGGAGAGGTGTACGGCATGGCTCCCTCTGGTCTGGTGGTTTGCCATGGCGGGCAATTAACCATTACCCCGGCTACTCACAAGAAACACTTTGATCTCCTGCGAGAGTCGGTTCTGGCTCCGCGCGAGTTGTTCGCTGAGTGGCTGCGTGACTACGCCGAATAAAACGTGGCTTCGTGCCTCAGCGCCCGGCGCAGTAGCCGGATCGCGATGGTTGTCCCGTTTTACTGTGCATTTATACTTAATGTGATAGGTGCATGATTGGTGGCTGATATCCAGCATTTGGAATGCTGGAGCAAGTCTAAAAATTATAAAACACTAAAAAAGTGTTGTTTGGGTACAATAGTTGTAACGATTTATTTCTTCCTCACAAGGTTACAAAACAATCCTCCGGATTGACACACAATGAGTATGCGTAAGTACAGCATTCCAAATGCTGTATACTGACTCTCATCAACTCGGGGCAGGTTTCTCAGCCTCCCGATGCGTATGAGAATGGGTATCCCTGCATGAGCTGCCTATCCTACTAACTCATACCTACATTATTACTAATATGAAAAAGACAATTATCGCTCTTATGGCTCTTGCCAGTACTGCTTTCGGTGCTGAGTACTCACCTACTACCATATTAACCACGATCACCGCCCTTGACTCAACTGAAAACTGGGTTATCGGTCACGAGAACGCCGTGAAAAACGTAGAACCTGTCATTGACACTAATAACGGCACACTGTGCCTTTCCAATGCGGACTGGTCTCGCGGTTATGCTATTTATACATTGCCGGAAGCTATTACTCTCAGAAACCCTACTGACAGATTTTCCGTTAGCTACGATTTTTTCATTAGCGACAATAATTCTCTTCTAACCTGCACGCTGATTAGCGACCAGCTGGCAATTACAGCAGGTCATGGCTCATATAACGATGAAGGTAGGAGCGGACTCCAGATTGGTACATCGTCTATTACAGATGGAGTCTTCTACAATACGCAAGGAACGAACACAGGTGGCGTTTATGTAGAACCCTTAAAAACCACTGTCGGTTCACTCGCTAACGCTGAGTTCACAATAACCACAAGTGTTTTCTGGTATGAACAGGAATCTCAATTTATCGTAAACACCACCACAAAGTATAACGGAATGGTTGCCAATGTTGGCTACATAGGTATAGGTGATGGCTGCACATTAGAAAAACTCGTCTTCTCGCTCGATGGTAATTCTATTCAGCGCGTTTCCAACATGAGTATCACCTCTGAGAAGACTGTCCCCGAGCCCACCACGGCCACGCTTTCTCTGCTTGCTCTTGCTGGCCTGGCTGCACGTCGTCGCCGCAAGTAAATTGTCTTTTTCATTGAATTGAAAACAAAGCCGTTGCCTCTGACCGGGCAGCGGCTTTTTGTGTGCGACAAACGCCCAACTCATCGCACCTCCACCCACCGCATACAAGTCCGTCACATCCCCCAAGGGCGCCGGAATGGGACAGGTCGGAGGTGTCGCCCACCGCATGCGAGACGGCTCCATGGAGGTAATAGGCGGCTTCGCCCGCTACTGGCACGACCTCAACATGGGACTCTCCCACACCCACGTCAAAGTATTTGACATCGGCCGCAAGCACACCCACACTTGGG
The DNA here is from genome assembly GCA_045545975.1 of Akkermansia sp. Taxonomy (GTDB): domain Bacteria; phylum Verrucomicrobiota; class Verrucomicrobiia; order Verrucomicrobiales; family Akkermansiaceae; genus Akkermansia. The sequence goes on along the minus strand of JAZQCA010000052.1, from coordinate 32,689 downwards.
CTGCCGACAAGACCCGCGCCGAAAAAATACGCGCAGGTATAGCCACCACCGTGGAAATCATACGCCACATGGAGAGCCACAACTACGACCGCCTCCTTCTCCATGAGGGCAAAGGCGGATTACACACCCGAGATGGAGCAGATCAAAGCCGCTTCGCGTAAGGATGGTTCCTTCATGAAAGCCCCAACGGCAAGCCCACCAAGCTCACCGAAAAACAATGGCTCCAAGTCCGCACCAAGGTGTTCAAGGACTGGTTCGGTGATTGGGAGAGGAAATCAGAACTGTCATTCGCAGCTACTCACACAGGTTGGAAACAAACTCAGAACGTCTTACATCAACTCAAGGGGGTCGCTCTTACAAACATAGAAAAGGGAATAGTCGGATATGTGAATCGAGATCAACGTAACGAATTATCGAGTCCAGCTAAAGCCAGGATAAGCGCTAACAATGGTTTTTCTACAACTGAGCATTATGTTGCGGCGCAGCATATACGCGAGTTGTTCAAGCATGCTACCTTCTGTGGTTCGTACAATGATGACGTTGGTCATAAAGATTTAGAGTTGCTAAGTTTTGTGAGTCCGTTCCGTTATGATGGTGCTTTGTGCTACGCTTTCATAACGGCTAAGCGAAGCCTTGGAGGACAGGATGCTAACGAAACCAAGGTCTACAATCTTGAACTGATGGATACAATAAGGCTCGATGGCAAGCTTCGGGACAAAGCGAAGTACGCTAAAGAACCCAACCCATCGAGCAAGGAAATTGTAGCAAGGATAAAGGGGTTAAGCAAGACTTATTTTGAAAATTCATCAAAAGTCGTAGACGAGAATGGCGAGGCGTGCTGGTGGAGATTGCTCCTGACTGGAAAGGGCGTGGTGAGGATAGTTATGTCATTGCAGCCCCTGTGCAAATTGGCAATACCGCTTATGTGTGTGAAGTGGTTGTAATGAAAGGTGAGACTCGCACAGGCTTTACCTTCATGAAGTTCAAATAAAGGAGAAGCTCCTGGACGTGTTCAAGACCGGGGTGGTTACCGGCACGTCAGGAGCTTCTAAGAGTATACTACTTGGTGTCTGGCAGAGAGTCAAGCAAATTGAAGAAAATTGTTCCAAAGTAGTTGATGAGAACGGCGAGCCGCTGGTGGTGTATCGTGGAACTTCGCGCGGAGATTTTAAGGTGTTCTCTACCTCTAATCAATGGGGGTATGGAGTTGCTTATTTTGCAAACAATCGGGCTGTGGCTGATGTCTTTGCTGTTCCTTCTATGGGGCAGGGTGATTCGACGGTGGACACTCAGCAGGTTGCTGCTTTCGCGCGTGATAATGGCTATGATGGTGTGATTGTGCGCGTAAAGTCTACTCTCAGTCTAGTCTCAGTCAAACGGTGTACAAGTGTGATTATAGAGACAAAAGTGACAATGTAAAGAATTAAAATTTTGAGTATAAAAAAGCCGCTTAAAGCTTTAATTTACAGGCTTTAAGCGGCTTATGTTTCCAGAGCCGGATGTCAGGGTCGAACTGACGACCGTCCGATTACAAATCGGGTGCTCTACCACTGAGCTAATCCGGCAAGGCGAGAGCATTCTATCGTATAAAATGCCCTCTGGCAAGCTTTTTTTGCAGAAATGTCAGAAGTTCCAGCCGAGATCGAGTCCGATGGTGAAGATGAAGTGGTCGATGGGGCCGGCGCCATGAGTATCGCGGTCGATTTTGGCGGCGTTGCTGCCGGACCAGGAGGCTTGGGCCCAGGGAATGAGCTGCATGCGGGCATCGCGCCCGAGGGAGCCGCTATGGGTGAAGAGGGGTAGTGCAGCGCGGAGGCGGTAGGCGTCGATCCCGTCGGCGCTGTTGGACCAGTAGCTGAAGGAGGGGGCAATGCCGCAGGAGAGCTCGAGGTCAGCTCCCAGACGGGCTCCGTTGAGTACGTTGGTGAAACGATAGCCGATTTCGATGTCACCATAGATGCCGTTGAGACCGCGGAAGGCCCAGGCCCAGGTCATGCTGCCGAAGATGCCTTTCTGGTGGTCGTTGAAGGCGAGGGTGAGGTTGAAGTCTTGGGAGAGCCTGTGGGCGGCGCCGTCGTAGCGCTTGGCCATGTAGCCTTCGAAGCCGCCGTAGTGGAGGGCGTAGCCGACTTCCAAGGTGAGGTTGGGAAAAATTTCCTTGCCGAGGCAGTAGGCGGCAGCGGCCATTTGGGTGTCGCCCAGTTCATCGCCTGCGCCGTAGATGAAGCCGTAGGAGCCGCTGATGCGCTGGTAGATGCCACATCCGAAGAGGTTGCGGTTGGGTAGGGTGCCACTTGCAGAGATGGAGGAGTAGCCGTAGCGGCTGAGGTTGTTGTCGAAGCCGAGACCGCGGACGTTGTAGTTGCTGGTGTAGGCGTTCAGGAAGATGTAGCCGTTGTTGCCGGAGCTGACGGAGGGGGTGATGGGTGCGGTGGGGCTGAAGGAGTAGTCGCTACCGGAGGGGGCACTCATGGGGTCGCCGGAAATGTCGGGCATGAAGGTGCCGGCGGATTCTTGGGAGTATGGGTCGAAGGAGGGATCCGGGCTCTCAAAGCTCACGGCCTCGTAGGTGACGGGACCATCGGGGATTGCGGGGGGGAGTTCTGTGGCAAGCACGGGCAGGGTGCCGCTCAGGGCGATCAGGGTACGCTTCATCATATGCGCTTATTTTAGCTTTCTTAAATGAAAAGGCAAGTCTAAAGAGTGTGCTGATGAGTTGATGTCGTTTTTTTGTTCAAAATGCGTTGACGAGCAGGTGAAGAATCGTTAGAATGAGCGCATGAAGGAATTGAAGAAAAGAGTGGTATGCCTGGCGGCGGCGATGTGCAGTGCGGGAGTGGTGCTGGGTGCGGATGAGTCGGTTGCAGCTGCGGGGGCAGGTACTGCTGCGGGAGCGGCGATTGTGGAGGTTGATTTGTCGACGATGGTGCGAGATAGCCGGTGTGGTCAGGTGCTGGTGACGTGCTTGGTGCATGGGCAGCCGATGAGGATGATGCTGGATACAGGTGCAACGCACACGGTTCTGCACGATGAGAGCGCGGCACGATTGGTCGGAGCGAGGTGGCCGGACACGAGCCGGATGAAGTTCAGCGGGAATTCGGCGCAAACGCCGCGGATAGTGGTGGGTTCGCTGCAGGTCGGGGCTGTGAGTGCGCCGCAACATTCCTTTCTGGTAGTGAGCTTGGCGGCGGTTCGGAGCATGATGGCGGAGCCTGTGGACGGGATCTTGGGGATGGATGTGCTGGGTGCGATGGCGTTCACTTTTGATCTGAAGCAGGAGAAGTACTACTGGGGAGTGCCGGAGGGGCTGGTGCTGCAACCGCTCTACGGCACGCGCGATGAGAATGGCCGCATGATGGTGCGTGTGCATTGTGAGGGGCGACCGCTGGAGCTGTTGCTGGACACGGGCAGCAGCATAACCCGTGTGTATGCCGATGAGTGGAAACCCGGTGCCGGAGGTGAGGCGATAGGTCACATGGGGAATGTGGACAAGGCGACTCGCCTGAAGGTAGTGCGTGGCAAGGCAGCGGATGTGGAGCTTGTACCCGGTGTGGTAAGCAGGAAGTTGTCTCCTGTGTTCTGCAGTCGTGATGATCGCTCCATGTTGGGGATGGATGCTCTGACGGGGCATGTGCTGATTCACCTTCCCGGGAAGGGGACGCCGTATGGTTCATTCTTTTTAGCCCGATAAGTGGAGATGCGGATTGTTCTTACAGTTGTTCTGCTGATTATCAGCAATATGGTGATGACGTACGCCTGGTATGGTTCGCTGCGTAAGCCGGGTGCTGAGGTGGACCACAGTAGTTGGTGGAAGCTTATACTCTTCAGTTGGGGGGTGGCTTTCTTTGAGTACTGTTTTCTGGTGCCGGGGAACCATATTGGTCGCTCGGCCGGGCTGAGCCTGGCGCAGCTGAAGATCATGCAGGAGGTGATTACGTTGTCGGTGTTTGTTCCCTTCATGTTGTTTTACATGGGAGAGCAGTGGAAGTGGGATTATCTGTGGGCGTTTCTCTGTGTGCTGGGAGCGGTGTTTTTTGTCAATCGCGAGGCACTCATGGCTGCATGACGTTGTAAAATCTTGTCAAATGGAAGGAGAAAGTATAGTATGTACCTGCGTATGAAGCCCTCAATACTGATGATAGCAAGTGCCCTGTTGCTGACTTCCTGCGGACTGTTTGAAAGCGGGGAGTATACTCCGCTTTATCTGACGGAGCCGTCACCGCTGGATCCTCCCGGTATGGAGGATGCACGCGCCAAGATGCGTGCTGAGCGAGTGAAGGAGGGGATGTTCGAAGTGGGGGCTACTCCGGAGGTGCAGCAGGGCAGAGCCTATCTGCTGGACCGCAATCCGGATTTCGCTGCGGAGAATCCGTCCGGTCGCATGGTGACGACGGCGACGGTGAGGGTGTTGTCCTGCGAGGGAACGTATTATTTTGTTGAGTCGGAGGACGGCAAGCGCGGGTACCTGCGCGAGTCGGACATGGTGAATCCGGTTTCTCTTGTAGCGACGTCGGAGCTGTTGCCCTTGCCCGGTGAGGGGCTTTTGCCCGATGGGGAGGGGGTGTTGCCCATAGATGATGCTGCACCGACTGATGGAACTGTTCCGCGGGTGCGGACGACGGAGACCGGTCGAACGGTTGTGATAGTTGGGACGAATTCCGGCAGCAAGTCGGATGAGTTCGAGCGCCGCAAGCGTGCTCTGGAGAATGGTCAATCTCCCGATGGGGAGAGTGCAGCCCCGGTCGGTGAGGTGGAGTACGAGGATCTTCCCGAGCCTTCCGGTTCTGCCGGGAACTGAGCTTGGGTGCTCACCCGGGGTGCAACCCGGACAGCTGGAGGTATGCCTATGAACTGGGGTGCGCTCACGGAGCTATTTCTGTTGTACCTGGCGGCGGAACGGGGGCTGAGCCTGAATTATCGCGAGGGGATGCGCCGCAGCCTGAGCCGGTTCGGGGCTTGGTGTGATGAGCGTTCGGTGCAGGCGAAGGATGTGGATGAGCCGCTTCTTGCCGAGTACCGCTGTCATTTGTACGATGTGGGTTTGCAGGCCTCGAGCTGTCGCATAGCGATGGTGCATCTGCGCCGTTTTTTTCGTTACCTGAGCAGCCGGGGGTATGTGGGGGCCAATCCGGCAGAGCTGCTGGAGGGTGGGCGCCCGGGAATGAAGGTGCCGGAGACCTTGGCAGCCACTCGGGTGGGACAGTTGCTGGAGAGTATAGACCCGCATGAAGTGCCGCTTGGGGCTCGCGATCGAGCGATGTTGGAGCTGCTCTACAGCAGTGGATTGCGCGTGAGCGAGCTGGTGAGTCTGCGCCCGGAGCAGGTCGACTGGGACGAGATGTTCCTGCGGGTGACGGGCAAGGGGCAGAAAGTGCGCTATGTGCCGCTGGGGGGAATGGCGATGACGGCCCTCCGCTACTATATGAGACATGCCCGCAGCAAGTTGCTGCGGGAGGGACAGCGCTCGCCTGTGCTCTTTCTTTCCTGCCGGGGGAGGGCTCTCACTCGGGAACGTATACGCCAGATCATCAAGGAGCGTTCGTTGGCGGCCGGTTTGTCGGAAAATGTCTACCCGCATATCATGCGCCATTCATTTGCTACGCATTTGTTGGAGAATGGGGCTGATCTGCGTGTCATCCAGGATATGCTCGGGCATGCTGATCTGGCAACTACGCAGATATACACCCATGTGGAGAAAAAGCGCCTGGTGAGCCTGCACCGCCACTTTCATCCGCGCGGCAAGAGGGATGAGAAGCGAGAGAGCGGTGATGGCGGGGAATGAAGTCATGAGATTTTCGTCATTTCATATTTTGGGGCTCTTTGGGGAGGAGGCTTTTTCTTGACTTGACGGTGGGGTGGGAAATTGCTATAAGGGTGGGCAACCCGGAGCCCGATATATGAAAGCCTTTTTCTCTACTGCCAGGTCTGACCGAGCTATTTTTTCTGCCTCGAATTGGGAGGAGTTCTGCCGCCAACCGCTGGAGGAGTCTCTGCAATATCCTTGGCCGGGACTGGAGCTTGCAGAGGAACTGCCGGCGACTGCCGAAGGGGATGGAGCGGTTGTGGCTCAGGCGCTGTACAAGCGCTACATGAACTTGGGTACTCTGGTGGAGATTGCTGATCGTTTTCAGGAGTGGGCGGAGGGGCGACCGGACGGGGAATCGCTCCTGTGGTCTGCTGAGGAGGGGGTGGACTACTGGTTTGCCGGGGATTTGCACGCCTCGTTCGATGTGCTGGTGCAACTGTGGGTTCTGGCTTGGGAGCAGGCGCAGCGTGACGGGCGGCGAGCCTGCGTGGTTCTGCTTGGCGATGTGATTGACCGTGGCATGGGGGATTTTCCCTGTTTGGGGATGATTGAGGACATGCTGATGAGTGGTGGGCAGGATGGGGTGAGTCTGCTGTGCCTGCGTGGGAACCACGATGCGGCTTTGTCCCAGGATCGTCGTGGTAATTTTCATTCCTCGGTGATCCCGGCGGAGACGTCGGATGCGCTCAATTCTCTCCGTGCGAATGGTCCGGCGGGAGCTGCTGAGAGTGTGGGGCGGGCTGCCATTGCTCTGGCCAGGATCTCACCTGTGGTACTTGAGATTTCACAGCTGGGGGTGGGACCGCAGGAGGCTGCCATTTTGCTGGCGCATGCCGGGATGCCGCATGTTGATCAACAGGAGTTTGCCCTTTTGCATGCGGCGGATTTTCGTGCCCTGACGGGACAGCCGCTCTTTGAGAGTGTGCCGGTGGAGGAGCGCGAGAAGTGGGCAGAGGATTTTACTTGGATCCGTCTGCTGGATCGCCTGTCGCACTGCAAGCCGCAGCGCGGATTTCATGGTAGCCGGATGGGTACGGAGGATGTGAATACCTACCGACGTCTGCACTACTGCCTGACCGGTCGCGCCATCACTTTCATCATCCGTGGGCATGACCATGAGAAGTGCGGCTATCGTCTGTACAGCTATGATGAGGAGCTGAATCCCTCCCGGATAGCCGGAGTGCAGAAAAATTGCGGTGTGCTGACGATCAATACAATGGGACGAACCTCGGATGACCCGGTGTTCCGTGCAGCTCGTCCTGCGGTAGTTCGTTGGCGCCGCGGCGGCAAGATGTTTCTCTACCGCCTGTCGGCTTCTTCGGATATGTCATGACTGTGCCTTGGCGGGTGGCGTACCGGGCAGGGGCATGAGGTGCCGGTGACGGAAGATGCGCCGGAGGATCGGTTACAGCGGAGTGTAGCGGGTATTGGTACGGCGGGTGAGGGTGCGCTCCCGCAGGCACTGGAGGAGCTCCAGGCGCCCATTGGCCAGGATGGAGGCCCGGGAGAGCCGCAGACCACAGGCTACTGCGATGGATACGGCGCTGTCGCCGGCGGCGGGATCGCGCACGGTGATGCCGTCTGCCGCAAGGGAGGGGAAACGATATTCAAACTCCTCCCTGTTCTCCACGCGAGCAGGTACGCCGAGTTCCTGAAGGGTGCGGGGCATCCAAGGACGGAGGGTGGCGGTGCTGATCTGGATGGTACACCCGGCCTTCAGGGCTGCCATGAGGGCGATGGCGAGGTCGGTATCGGAGGTTTCCTTTTCGGCGCGCAGGCAGAGATTAAGGGGGCTGTAGCTGAGCTCTGTGGGCTCTCCGGGGTGGTCGCTGAGCAGGCGGGTGGTGCCGAACTCATTTTCCCACCAGTAGGAGATGGAATCCGCAGCGGTGGTGAGCCGCATGGAATCGTCCGGTGAGGGTTTGGGGGAGAGGGTTTCCCAAGGGGTGAAGGGCATGTTGCGCTGCTTGCCGCGGCGCTGAGGTCGTGCGTTCTCCTGCCAGTTGGCCAGCGCGGTGATGAAGTTCGGACCGCCGGGAAGGACGGCTGTGCCGCAGAGTGCCGGACGGGCTGTGCCGAAGGGGCGCAGACCGGGGCGGTACGCGGGGCAGCAGTTCACACAGAGATGAGCCAGCTCGCTGAGGGCTCGCTGCCAGGCTGCGATGTCGGCGGAGTCCGGCGAGTAGATGGCTGCGGCCTGTCCGGCAGAAATTTCGCGCTGTATGGTGGTGGCGGCGGTGGTGTTTTCCACGCGGATGAGGGCGATGATGGGTAAGGTGGTGAGGGTGCTCAGCCGGGGGCTTCCGGGGGTGATGCCGGTCAGTATGCCGGGGGACCAGGTGAGGGAATTGATTTCTGCGGGATGGGGCTGTACGAGCCAGTTGAGTTCGCTGTCGGGAGTGACCTTATAGGTAAGAAGATCGAGCTGCTCGGGGGTAAGGGGGGAGGCCAGGGTACCCAGGCGTGATTCTTCCCGGTTGCCGGGTGCGGCGTGCAGGCTGCTGACGGCATCGACAAGGGAGTTGATGAAATGGTGATTGTCGTACACGGCTGCGTGTACGAGCAGAATATGTGGTGCGGTGGGGCATTGACCGGAGCGGCGGAAGGCTGCCGTGGTAAGATCGCGGATGGCTTGCTGCCAGTCGCCCTGTGCAGAGATGTAGACGGTGGAGGTACCCAGCGGGCTGCTGCTGAGGGTGGCGGTGGGGTTGCCATCGGCTATCTGCCGAACCATTCTGCGATTCAGACCGGTGATGATGCCGTCCACTCTCGGGGAGGTCATGAGCTTGAGAGCGATCTCGTTATCCAAGCCGGGGAGTAGCTGTAGGCGGGGCTCGGTCATGCCGATGTCGCGGAGCAGTTCCGTGAGCCGATGTCCGAGCAGGGTGGTGCCGGCAGCGGGTTTGTAGACGATGCTGTTGCCCATGACCCAAGCGGCAGTTATTCCGGCTACGGCCTCGGCAAGAGGGTGGACATAGCCGGGGGCGACTACGACGGCACCGAGCGGCTCGGGGATGCTGCCATCGCGCAAACCGTCTGCGAGGGAGCTTTGTTCGTAGTAGCGGGCGGCATCGATCGCGTTGCGGAGTTCTTCCTCGGCATCGGCGTAGGTGAATCCGGCATCGCGCACGAGAAGAGCTTGAAGTTCTGTGCGGTGCTTGCTGAGGCTGCGGGCAAGGCGGCTGAGGTGCCGGCGGCGTTCTTCCTCGGTGATGGTGTCGTGAGTGGCGGCTATGGCTGCTTGTACTGCCACGTCACCGGCTGTTCGGAAGTCCGCGCCGGTGAACCTGTAATCCTCCAGGCCGGGGGTGATGAGGGAGCGGTGTATGCAGGTGAGGGGACTGTCAACGGGTTGGCCTGCGATGAGGAGGGGGAGCGGCTCCTGGTGGCGCTCCAGCTCAGCGGTGGCTGCGGCGTAGAAGGCATCTGTCGCGGCGCGGTCCGTGCAGTGAAGTGTGCCTGCAGCGAAATCGGTCGTGGCGGGAGTTGCTCCGTCGGAGGGTGCCTCCTCACGTCCGCTGAGGGCGGCTAAGAAGTGCTGGCGCATGCGAGCCCAGCCCATATCGCTGGGTTCTACGGCATAGCCGTAGGTGAGGTAGCCATCCGGGCGGGAGAGTTCGTTGACCAGTTCGAGCAGGTTGCACTCGAAGCCTGAGATGTCGTTCTCATCGTCAGATGTGCCGATGGTCAGCAGAACTTCGGCACCGGCGGCTGAGAGCAGTCGACCAAGGTGGTTGCCCAGACCGGCACGGAATATGAAGGCCGGCAGACCTTCGCGACCGCTGCGGCCCCAGTCGAGCAGCGCGTAGGCGAGGTCGAAGGGATTGTGTGTGGCTATGATGGGACAGATGGCTCCCTTGGCGGAGATTGCCTGGTGGAGCAGTTGTTTGTAGCGAGCCTCGGTGGCAGCCTTGTTGGGAGCTGCTGCGCTGTCCTGCCCGTACAGGAAGGCACACTCTCGCTCGCTGCTCAGGTGGGAGCCCTTGGTGAGCATGACCTTCATGGGCGCTGCGCCCTTTTTGGTTCGGGCTTTGGCCCAGTCGGTGAGATCTCGCAGGAGTGCCGGGGCGGCATTCAGGTAGGCCGGGAGCTCCAGTATGACGTTGGCTTGGTGGAAATCCTTGTTGTTGAGACTGCGTTTGCAGGCCTCGAAAACGATGGGCAGCAGGGCTGAGCTTGTGGCGGATATGAGGATGGCGGGGGGCTCCGGCAGTTGTCGGATGGGAGTGAGCAGGGTGCTCAGTCTGTCGCTGAGAGCCAGGGCGCTTGTGCCGGGGCTGTAGGGGCTGAGTGCCGGGCATAAACGCTCGGCTTCGACAACGAGACCTGCTCCGGGGTAGTTCGTTGGGATGCCCGTGAGGTTGCGGAGGTATTGTTCCGCACCTTTGTTGCCGAACACGGCAGGCGTGAGGGGGCGCAGGATCGGGCAGAGCTTTTCTGTCCGGAGCTCCTGTACGCAGCGGCGTGCTTTTTCGGGCTGGAGGGGGAGACTGAGTTGACCGAAGGTGGTGCGGAACACACGGCGCACTTCTGCCATGGCTGTGGACTGCATGCTGCGGGCTGCGGCAGCCGCGGTGCGAAGTCGCAGACGGGCCATGGTGCCGAAGAAGGTGGGCACGCCACCGACCTCGGCAATGAGGCGGCGCAGGTTGTCGGATTGTTGCTCATGGGGGGCGTGCAGAACCTCGGCACAGAAGCGACGCAGGAAGTCGCGACTCTTCTCATCCGCGGTCAGGCGACTCAGGGCAGAAAGTATGGTGCGCTCGTCCGACTTCAGGCAACGGATGGCGGACAAGTGCAGGTCTTGCGCCATATCGGCTGCCCGCTGAGCAAGGGTACGATCATCCCATTTTCGGTTCTTGGCTTCCTGTACTTTTGCACTGATGTCTGACTCACCCATAACGTGCGGTTATTCTAGCCTGACAAGCGACTGCTTGCAAGTTCAAATTACGGCTTGCGGGGATTATCATCAGTTTTCGATGATTTCCCAGTCAATTTGTTTTGGAACGAGGTCCCGGATGAGGGCGCGCAGGTAGGAGTCCGCCTGCTCTTCGGTTATACCGATTTCCGTACCCCAGCAGACACCCATCTGGATGTAGGCCCAGCGCTGTACCCGGCCGGTGATGATGCGGTCGTAGATGTCGCGGAAGGTGCGGGTGAGGTGAGAGGCGCAGATGGTGTTGCGCCCCACGAACACATAGTAGTGGATGTGGTAAAGGCTGCGCCCGGGCTGGTTGTCGATGAGAGTGCGGGTGTGCAAGCGCCGGAAGGTGAGGGTGCGACCATTGGCAAGCTCTATTTGCTCATCCCGACCGGTGAGGTCGAGATGTCCCTGGGCCGGCAGACAGCGCTCGGGGCGGTGGATGGAGTTGTTGAGGTCGCTGCCGGAGTAGACGAAGGAGACGTTGATGGAGGGCTCTTCCTTTGCGTAGGTGAAGGGGTTGACGTGGTGATAGATGGCCTTGCTGAACTTGGTGTCGTTGGACAGGATGGCGCGTTCCATCTCACTCTCCTGGGTTTTGGTGCCATACCACCCCGCCATGTCCGAGCCGAGTGGCATGTCGGGGGAGACTGCCGAGGGGAGCAGCTCCGGATTGTCCGGGACGATGAAGATGGGGCTGAGCAGCAGGGTCAGCACGATGGGGGGAAGAAGGCGGCGCAGGTGGATCATCATGACTGGGGGGCTCCTTTCTCGGTGGAGTTGGTCTGGCGCCGGGTGATGGTACGGCGTTTCTTCAGGAAGGGAATTTCACCGGCAAGAAGGCTGTGCAGAACAATGAGACCGAACAGACTGGCGGGGAAGAAAAAGAGCAGGCCCGACCAGTCGTGCCAGGTTTTGCCGGCAAAGGCGGGATTGACATACTCGGCAAAGACGAAGATGCTTGCCACGCGGAAGGCGTTGGCCACGATGGCAAGTGGCAGCGCGCTTGCAGCCAGCAGCAGGCGTTTCCACAGTGCAAGCTTGTCTGCCAGGTAGCCCCAGGCGACTGAGATCATGAGCAGTGCCATCAGAGAGCGCATGCCGGAGCAACCGCCGGCTATGCTGAAGCTGCTCCAGTTGCTGTTGGCAGAGGCTACGGTGGTGCCTTCGAGGATGGTTTCCACCCCGCACAGACCGGCGCCCCAGTGGGCCATTTGTGCTGAGAGCTGCTGCATGCCTACAGTCGCTTGCTGGAAGCCGGGCAGGGGGATGGCCATCCAGATGAAGAACACCGGGAAGGCTGTTACCAGGGCGGCTCGGATCCCCCAGTAGCACCATATCATTCCCGAGATCAGGAAGGGGATGGCGCCGATGGCCAGACGCGGTTGCTGCGTGCGAGCCGATACCGTGCAGAGCAGGGCTCCCACGATCACGAATCCCAGTCCCTTCAGTGAAGGCTCGGGGCAGATGTCTTTCTTGTGCCGCAGGGCATGCACGATCATGAATGCGCTGAGCAGCGGCACCATCCACCCGTGCTCGTAATCAGTCTGCGGGTTCCAAGCGGAGATGAGCCAGCTGATGGCCGAGTCATGTCCTTCCACAAATCCGTAATAAAAAACGAGGAAAGCCGCCGCGATGAGCAGATAGAGGCTAATGTATATATAATCTACAGAGGCTAAACGTTTTGTGTTATTTTTTGCTGTGGGATCCATATTTTCCGATCAAAAAAAATGCTGTCTTTCGTGCTTTTAGTATTGCAATTTCTGCGAAAATGTCAAGAATAGTTGTGCATTCATCACCATTTGAATCCATGAAAATCATCAGCGGAACAGCACATCCCCAGTTAGCCCGTGACATAGCAGCAGAGTTGGGTCTGCCCCTTTGCGATGCGACAGTCAACACCTTCCCCGACGGTGAGAGCTTCGTCCAGATCAATGAGTCCATTCGCGGAGAGGACGTATTCATCGTACAGCCTACCTGTCCGCCGACCAATCATAATCTGATGGAGCTTCTGGTCATGGTTGATGCCGTGCGTCGCGCCAGCGCCAGCCGTATAACTGCTGTCATGCCTTTCTATGGCTATGCACGCCAGGACCGCAAGGACAAGCCCAGAGTTCCCATCACCTCCAAGCTCGTTGCCAATCTTCTGACCGCTGCCGGTGTGAACCGCGTGCTTACCATGGATCTGCACGCTGCTCAGATTCAGGGCTTCTTTGAGATCCCCGTGGATCATCTGTATTCTCTCCCGGTGCTCATCAAGCACCTCAAGGAGCACTATGTGAAGGACATCAATAACCTCGTTGTCGTTTCCCCCGATATCGGTGGTGTGAAGACCGCCAAGAGCTACGCCAACATTCTCGGTACTGAGCTTGCCATTGTGGCCAAGCAGCGCATTTCCGCCACGGAGGTGGATGCCCACGCCCTCATCGGCAATGTCGATGGCAAGGATGTTCTGCTCGTGGACGATATGACGGAGTCCGGTGGTACGCTCTGCGCAGCAGCCAAGATCCTGAAGGCTCATGGTGCAGCTCGTATTTTTGCCGGTGTGTCTCATGCGGTGCTCAATGAGAAGTCCCGTGAGAGAATCTGCAACAGCCCGTTGGAGTGTCTGCTGACCTCCGATTCCGTGCCTATGGCAAGCGGTTGCGACCGTGTGGACACCGTGAGCATTGCCCCGCTCTTCGCCAAGGCGATTCTCAATATCCACAAGAATGCCTCCGTCACTCACCTTTTCGAGATCTGATCCCGAAGGTACTATCTGTTTTTGAAACTTACAGAATCGCCCGGCTTCCTGTTACGGAGCCGGGCGGTAGTTTTTTCCCTGTTTGAGATTGGGATCAGAATGGTGCAAAAGGAGAGAAAGGGGAAGCTTTGCGGCGGAGGATAAGGATTTTATAGCCATTGAACGAGTTGTTGGCCTCAACAGAGTACCCGAGCGAGGAGAAGAACTGTTCGGCGTTTTGGTAAAGCTTGAGGGTGGCAGGTGTTTTCCGGCAAAGCACCAGACAGATGGTGGGATTGGCGGGGGATGTTTGTTCAATCAGACGGATCAGCTCCGATTGAGGCATGGCTTCCACCAGTGCGATATTCCGGGCCGGTGTCGGGACTTCTCTCCGGGGATCCGTGCACGCATAGTAGTAGTGGAGGAAGTTTCCTCCCTGCATGAGTACAGGGATATTTGAATGGAGTATGGAGTGAGTGTTGAGGTAGTTGTAGACCCCTTTGATGTCTTCTTTCTGGTAGTCGTAGTTCCACCTGAGCTGGGCAGAGGAGAACAGGAGCAGCCCTGTGTAGATGATGACCGCTCCCCGAAAGAGCCAACGATAACGTGCCGCATTCCATGCGTTTTGCAGAAGGACGACCAGAATGAGGAAAAAGGCAGGGAAGGTGAACATCAGGTGTCGCTCCCAGAACTGGAAGTTGCGGCTTGCGGCTGCAACGTAGAAGCCGACTGCCAGTGCCAGAGCGGACAGAACCATGGGGGATTTCAGGTAGTTGACCAAGCGCTTGAAGCCCGCTGCAACAATGATTCCCAGCATGAGGAGGTTCAGACTTACAGCGGTGATCATGAAAGGGGTGATGAGTTGCAAATCGCCGGAGCGCATGTCATTTCGCGGAAGGCCCAGTCCGGCGAGACCGAGGAAGGAATAAATGACGACCCCGATGTTGAGGATTCCCGGAGTCTCCCATCCGCGGTCTATTCCATGTTGCATGTACTGCAGGTACATGTAGGTGATGTACAGGAAGAAAGGAGCGCTGAGGATGGCGATGATGAACTCTCTGCGCATGGTCTTCAGACTGCGGATTTGCCTGTACCACCGGATCAGGGAGAAAAGGTAAACGATTCCGGCGAAGCCGAAAATGAAGTGAATGCTGTAACCGAGCAGGAACCAACCAATCAGAAAGAGGCTGTTCGACCACGTCCCGCGCTTGTCTGTGAAGAAACTGTGGTAGTACATGCCGCAACTGCAGGCCAGCAGAGCCAGGTAGGGACCGGCATCGTTGAGGTAGTAGCTGATCATCGGGTGTACGCACAGGAGCAGTACCCAGAAAGCCGAGAGTTTATAGTGCCGAAGTATACGAACAAGGTAGACGGCTGCTATCATCAGGAAAGGGATGTTCATGCAGCGGCTGGCGAACTCGCTCCTGCCGAAGATAACTTCCCAGATGTACATGATGTTAGCCAGTCCCATCTGCATGAGCGCCCATTGCTGGTCAAAAAAGCCGTTTTCGATCGTAACGGAGGCACAGGCGATGCGGATGGCTTCATCGATCCATATTCCCTGGGAGCTGATGCTGAGGAAGGAGAGGAGAGGGATGAGAACCCAGATGATGTATTCTTTTTTGTTTGGTGTCATGCTGCTGTTATTAGTTACTTTGTTCGCTGATGATGTAACTGGGACGGCGCTTGATTTCTGTGAACATGCGCGAGAGGTATTGACCGATGATCCCCAGGCTGAAAAGCTGAATTCCGCTCAGCAGAAGGATGATGCAAACCAACGATGTCCAGCCGTCTACAGAACTGTGGTAGATAATCTGGCGGATACTAAGGGAGAGGATGAGGAGCAGGGATATTCCCATGAAGAGGATCCCCAGTAGTGCTGAGAGGTGCAGGGGGAAGCTGGTGAAGGAGATGATGCCTACCAGAGAATATTTGAAGAGTCGCCAGAGGGACCACTTGCTCTCGCCGGCTGTGCGTTCGATGTTCTCATAGGTCAGCCATTTGGTACGGAAGCCTATCCATTCGTAAAGTCCCTTGGTGAAACGGTTGTTCTCGGGCATGGAGAGCAGGGCATCGAGCGCTTTGCGTGAGAGGAGTTTGTAGTCTCGCGCTCCGTCCATGAGCTTGGTGTCGGATAGGCGGTTGATCAGGCGGTAGAAGCAGTAAGCCAGGAAGGAGCGGACAGGTGGTTCTCCCTTGCGGGTGGTTCGGCGGGTGCCTACGCAGTCGTATCCTTCTTCCCGGATGGCTTTCAGCATTTCCGGCAGGAGAGCGGGCGGATCCTGCAGGTCGGCATCCATCACAGCGGCATAGTCTCCCCTTGCAGCCTGCATGCCGGCGAGGATGGCACTTTCTTTGCCAAAGTTGCGGGAAAAAGATATGTAGCGCACACAGGGGTGCTTTTCACGAAGTTCGCGGATGAGGCGGAGCGTTCCATCCGAACTGCCGTCATCGATGAAGATGATTTCTCCTTCGAGGTTCTCTATCGTCTGAAGGACGGTGAGAGTCTCTCTGATAAAGGAGCTGAGGCTCTGTTCTTCGTTGTAGCAGGGGACAATGAGAGAGAGAAGTTCCTTTTTCATACCGGAGGCGAGACAGGTGAGATTACCTGGTGAAGAAATCGCGCAGGGAGTTGAAATCTTCAGCAGTAGGTCGGTCAGCACGGGCGATAGCAGCCTTCTGTGCAGCGGTAATGTCGGCTATGCCTTTGGCTGCGAGGGAGAGCATCTGGTTCATCTCCGCGGCGGTGAATACGGCTTCTTCTCCGCTGCCCTGAACCTCAACGTATTGCCCCTGCTCGGTCATGACGATATTCATATCAACCTCAGCATCTTTATCCTCCACATAGCAGAGGTCAAGAAGGGGCGTGCCCTGCAGCTTGCCGACAGAGACCGCGGAGACGAGCTGTCGCATGGGGTTGGTGCTGATCAGTCCCTTGGCCATGGTGCGATTGAGGGCGATGGCAAGAGCAACGGCTGCCCCGGTGATGGAGGCTGTACGGGTGCCGCCATCTGCCTGAAGTACGTCGCAGTCTATCCAGATGGTGCGCTGCCCCAGTGCCTCCAAGTCCATGACCGCTCGGAGCGATCGACCGATGAGACGTTGGATTTCCACGGAACGACCATCAACCTTGCCGGCCGTGCTGTCGCGGCGCTTGCGGTCGAGGGTGGAGTAGGGGAGCATGGCATATTCAGCCGTGAGCCAGCCGCCCGGCACACCTTGTGCCTTCATCCAGCGGGGAACATCTTCTTCGATGGTAACGGCGCAGATCACGCGGGTCTGACCGAAGCAGGAAAGTACGGAGGCGGTGGCATGCGGAGCCACATCGAGGACGAATTCGAGCGGGCGCATCTCGTCGAGTGCGCGGTTGTTCAGGCGTTGCATACCTTATATCTATCACATACCGACCGGCATTTCAATCCAAAAACGCATTTGACAGGTCATTGTTGATGTGGTAAAACAGGCTGTGGTATGAAAGATACATTTACCCAACTGATCCGCCTTGGTTTCGTTATTCTGGCAGTTGCGGTGGTCCTGTACTGGGTTGACTCCGCTTTTTTTGCACCTCGGCGTCTTCCTGCCTGTGTGCAGGCTGAGTTGTCGGAAGGACGGGTGTGCCTGGAGACAGTACGGATGGAATACGGTGATAAAGTCGTGTGGGTAGATGCTCGGAGTGAGAGTGATTTTGAGGTTAATCATCTGATGTTCAATGATAACCGTATGTTTCCCATACGACCCGGGGCGCGAAGGCAGGAACTTCTGGATGCCGCTGTGGAGCGCTTGATGGCTGCCGGGGAGAAGGGCGAGTGCATAGTTGTATTCTGTACGAATGAGTGTACCTCATCGGAAGATATAGCGCGTGAGCTGCGTTCGTTGGAGCTGACGGAGGCTCCCATTTATGTATTGGAAGGTGGCTGGGAAGTGCTGAAGGCGGCGGGGATGGTCAATTTTCAGTAAGGGAAAGGAGGTGAAATGACGCAGAAGGACATAGAGCGGATGGTGGCGGCCGGGCTTGTCAGTCCGGAGCAGGGAAGTGCCATCAGGGAGTATTTTCGTTTGGGTGAGAGCCGTTGGTGGCGATGGGTACTGGGATGTCTGGCTGTACTGGCAGCCGGGTTCATTGTGGCGGGGATTATCATGCTGATTTCCGCAAACTGGGAGAACATCCCTCCGGTGGTAAAGATGGCGCTGGCCATGGTGCTGCTGGTGGTATTCTGGGTGTTATGGTACTGCAAACATGAGAGCACGCCGCTGGTGGCCGAGGTGTATGGGTTCTGCGGAGCCGGGATGTGGCTGGGTTGCATAGCGCTCTATGGGCAAATTTTTCAGTTGCAGAACCCGTTTGTGGAGGGATGTACCTTGTTCTTGGCCGGGGTGCTGCTGCTGCCGTTCGTCAGCAGACAGCGTTTTCTGATCGGTGTTGTGGTGACGGTCAGCTTTGTGCAGTTCCTGGCAATGGGGGGGGACGATTCGTACCTGTGCATGAAGAATTGGATATCCGGTTGGAGAGATGAGTACCTGTTCTATGGCGTTCCTGTACTGTGGTCGTTGTGGTGGGGGCTCTCGGAGAGATGGCGTGTGGCAGATGGGAGGTGGAGCAGTTATGGTTATTTATCAGCGGTGCTGTTGGTTGTGGCGGTCACTATGGGGCAGTTGATGATGTACATGCCCTATTTGCCTTTCAACTGCGATATGGTATGCGTGGTTCTGATGGGGCTTGTGCCTGTGATATTGCTGCTTTTCAGGCCGCATGGTGTGAGGTGGGGATTTTGGTTGTTACAGATTTTGGTACCAAGCCTCATAGTGCCATCTTTCCAGTTGCTCAGCAAGTTGCACGAGTGGACGTACCCGGAAAAGAGCCCTCATGGCGGGCTTGATGTCGAGTATGTGGGACAGGAAATGTCAACCATGGCGGGAATCGGGATCTACTTTGTGCTGGCTTTGGTGATGATGTTCAGCGGGGTACGGGCGCGACGTCTGAGTTGGATCAACATATCCTCACTCATGATTGCATATGCCGCCATTGCGCTGGTTGTGGATGTTCTGGACAGCTATACCTTGTCGGGGCTTGTGCTTGTGGTGGTTGGGCTGTTGTTGCTGGGTCTGGGGACGTTGCTGGAGAAAAATCGTCGCCGATTGGTCGGAGCAGTGAAGAAATCTCAACATTCTGTCATGTCATGAAGAAGAAATTTTCCTGTCTTGCGCTCTGTGCAATAATTGTCGGTCAGTTATCATGGCTGGGGTACAATTATCACGCGCGTTCGGTGGAGCTGGCGACAGCTCCTTCTCTGATTGTTGAGTGCGATGCCTTGGACCCTCGCGATTTCTTCCGTGGGGACTATGTGAGCTTTGACTGCGGGATGAGCTATCCGATTACTCATCCGGCACTGCGGGATGTGCTGCACTGGCCGGAGCTGAGACCTGATGATGAGGTGGAATATTTTGACCATTCACAGGCGGAGGTACGCAAGTTCACTCCTCAGGAGGTGCAGCCTATTCCTGCTCGTCCGGCGACCAATCCTGCGTCTGTTGAGCTGAAGTGGGGAGAATATCACAACCTGTATGGTTTGATCGGTTATTGGCTCCCTGCGGATAAGGGGGTAGCTCAATTGGTGCGGGTAGTAAACTCCGGCGGGGCAGACGATGTTCCCCGCGAGGGTGAGATCCGTACTGCCCTGAATGGATGGCTGACTTATTCCATTGAGGAGAAGGATGGTAAACCTGTGGCAGCAGCTAATGTTCGGCTTTATCTCTGTGTGAGCGAGGAGTTCAAGCGCGTTAATATGCGCTACTATGTGCCGGAAAACATGGGAGATGTGCGCCGTGCCTGGTACCGGACCAACTGCGGATCGGACAATCCCTTCCCTTTCGATCGCATACGCTGTACTGTGGAGTTGGTCTGTCGTGGAAGGAACGGGCTGATGGTGCGACAGTTATACCTTAATGGGGTGCCGTGGGTGGAGGCGATCCGGCAGATTCAGGATGGATCGTTCCTGACGGAGAATGGCGGGGATGGGCAGTAGGAGTTCCTGCGTCATATAGCCGAAGGGGTGACTGCGTGGCTTGACAGCAGCGGGCTCATGGGGTAATATGCTGCTGTAGTATGTACATACCCACGCAGGAGGAGAGATACAGCAAGGTAGCCCGGTTCACGCTGTTTTTGTGTGTGCTGCTGCCCAGCGGCGTAGTGGTATGGCTCTATGGGAACGAGCATAACCTGCTTTCGTGCGCCTTTGCTTTCCTGGAGCCGCCGGCTGTATTGCTGCGGGCTTTGGGGTGCGGGAGTTCCGCGGCATTCCTGCTTTCGGCAGCATTGCAGGCCATTTTGTTCTTCTGGATGAGTCGCAGCTCCCGACTCACTCCGAAGGGCAAGCTGACCCTGGCCGTAACCTGGGGCATGTTCTTTGCCTTGGTGCTGCGTGTGATGATTGCTTATCAGTTCTGGCTTGCTGCCGGCGGTAATCAGGCTGCGGGCTGATCGTCAGAACCCGCACCGATTGAGGTAGAAGTGCAGAGCCAGTTTGAGTACCGAGGTGCGATCAAGATTGCGGGAGAGGGCGAAGTTCTCCAGACGATCAAAGAGCTCATTCTTGCAACGGAAGGTGATCATGTGCAGGCTGTTCATGCAGATATAATGACGTATGCTCAGCGTTTCTGCAAGAGTTGTTATGCGTATAGCTCCTAATAGTTCAACGTACTCGGAGATCATTCATCCACTCGGCAACATTCCGGTAGCGATTTGCTATGCTCGGGGATAAAGCTCGATCTATGCTGGCAAGTAACTGCAGGTTATAGCGGGAGGTGAGCGTGGGAATGGACGTCAGCGGGTCGAGCGTGTCGTAGTACTCACGTTGTTTGCCGGGTGGGGGCGCGTTCATGGTGAGAAGGTAGTAGAGCGTGGCAGCAAAGGCGTACAGATCCGTCCAAGGACCTACTGTAGAGCTGTCACTTCCCTGCTCGGGGGGGCTGAACCCCGGGGTTTCCACCACAAGTGAGGGGTCATATTCATGCAGGTGACAGGCGGCTCCCATGTCGATGACGACCGGGCGCCCATCCCGGGTCACCAGAATGTTGTCCGGTTTGATATCAAGGTGCAGAATGTTACGAGTGTGCAGGTAGTCCAGCGCATCCAGCACACGCACCATGAGGGAGTAGAGGGAGTCCTGCGGTAAGTGATTCAGGAACTTGCGATAGTCCGCCACGACATCTGCCAAGCTCATTCCATCAATGTATTCCGTGACGTAGTAAGCTGTCTTGTGCGCCTCGAAGAATGTATAAATCTTAACGATGTGAGGGTGGTCGAAACTGGCAAGAAGTCTGACTTCGCGCAGGAAATTATTATATGCTGTGCGGTATGTTTGCGGTTCGGCACCGTGCAGGAGCTCAATGTCGAGACTGCCGGCTTGTCGGGAGCACAGGTAGCCCGGGAAACTCTCCTTTATGACAACCTGTCGATTCAGTAGTTCATCAGAGGCCAGGTAAGTCACCCCGAAGCCGCCTTCTCCGATCGGGCGGATGATTCGGTAGCCATGGAGCATGTAATCAGCCGGCAGTTCCTTGGGAGCCGGGCAGAGATCCGGCAGAGCCTCGGTCGGGCATGGTCGTTGCTCCGGCGGTAGTTTGGTGAGCGGCTCAGGAGGTGGGGCTGCCATGTGAACAATGGTTAGAGAGGTGGATTAGTGCAGGGAGATCCCGAGCTGTTGGCAAACTCCACGGTAGCAGAGAGGGTAATCGAGCTTGCCGTTGGCAAGTACGGGTATGCTCGTGACGGGCAGTATGCGGTTGGGAGCCCAGCTGGCGGGGTAGCGAGCATTGAGCAGACCATAGCGGGCTGTGATGAGGTCTTGCGGCACCACTGTCTTGTGCAGTGTGGAGAGCAGAACCAGGATCTCACCATTGCCGCTCTTGGGATTCGGCACCCCTACGATGGCCAGTCTGCGCACTCCATCGCTGGGATCTACCCCCAGCACGCGACAAAGAGCCTCCTCCGCTGCCTCGTGTGGTACCAGGTCATCATTGATCTTGCTGAACCGGGACTTTCTGCCGCTGATGGTAAGCAATCCTTCGTGATCGAGCTTACCTACATCGCCGGTGCAGAACCACTTACCTCGCATGCAGGTTGCGGCATCCGGCTTATCCTTGAGGTAGGAGCTGATGACGGCGGAACCTTTCAGCCAGATGAGACCCGGTGTAGATGGGGGGAGGCTTTGTTCGGGGCGGTTCAGGTCGCTGATTCTGACGGCTATTCCGGGCATGGGGGCGCCAACGGAGCCGACCTGACCGGCCGGGATGATGTGGGCTGTACCCGGGGCTGTTGCCGGGGTGGGGGCGTTGATGGCAACGGGCAGGGCGCACTCGGCCAGGGAGTAGCACTCGTACAGAGTGAGCTTGTAGTCCCGGGCGGCGCGGTTCAGCAGATCTCCGGACAATTTTTCGCCGGCTGTCAGGAAGTAGCGCATGCCCGCAAAGTGGGCCGGCTTGGCGACTTGCAGGATGGCGTGGGTCTGCGCCGGTGTGAACACCGTGAGAGCTGTACTGTAGTTATGAGCCAGTTCACAGAGGCGGCGTGGGGTGCGGGTGTCCGGGTATGTGACGATATCCATCCCGTGCAGTAGCGGGAGCAACAGTCCGCAGAGCAGACCGGCCGGTAGGTACAGGGGCATGGCTCCCAGAGCACGCTGTCCGGCACTCAGGGGCAGACGGCTGCTGAGCTGAAGCACGGCGGAGAGGAGCATGCGGTGGGTGTAGGGACAGCCCTTGGCGATGCCGCCGGTGGCGGTGCTGAACAGAAGTACCGCCTCATCATTCGGCTGCTGATGGTTCAGCAGGTGACGAGTGAGCAGATCCACCTTGCCGAATCGGATTGCCAGCTCGCGGAGTTTGACGCTGCCGGCGGAGATATCTGCCAGTTCGCGGTCGATGTAGATGAGATCGCGCGGTGCCGGCCAGGAGAATTGCTGCAATTTGTGCGTGAAGCGAACTTCGGTGATGAAGCGGTTTATTCCCGAGAGCTCTGTCTGGTAGCGGAAATCTTCTGCCGCAGCAGTATAGTTGATGTTGACCGGGGTGATGCCGGCGAGCAGACAGGCCAGATTGGCCACAGCGGCAAGTTTGCCCGGTGGCAGGATGATCCCCAGACGTCGGTTAGTCACGCGCTTGTGAAGCTTCTCAGCCATGATGAGCGCGTAGATGAGCAAGCGGCGGTAGCTCAGTTGACTGTCATCCACACCATCAATGATGAGTGCCTCTTGGTGATCGATGATACTCCGAATGAGAGCCTGGGGTAACGATTGTTGCAGGGCGGGGTGGTGGTTGAGCTGTTCGGCGGCGGCTTCCATCCAGGCGCTTCTCACCCGGGAACCCAGGGCTGCACCCGGCTTGAGCTCAGGCATGAATTGCAGGTTTACCCGGTCGTAGGGAGCCCGGGTGGTGATTCCGCCTGTCAGGGATTGGTTGAACATGCCGATATAGACCGGGAGGGCGGAGAGCTTGCTGTTGTCGGCAAAGGAGAGTAACTTACCCGGCACATCGGTCAGGGCTGCTGCTTGTTGGCCGGGGCGACCACAGAGCAGAACAACGAAGCGTCCCTGCACCAGACGATCGCGTACCATGTTCACGAGATCTTCCGGATTGGAGCGATCAATGGCACAGAGAAAACCTGCCGCCCGTGACTGGGAGAGGTACATCATTACCTCAGGATCGGGGCGCAGACTGTTTTCCACCATCCACGCCACACGATCGCGCCCGCCCAGCGCCTCTTCCAAGGCACGCAGCGTAGCGAGGTCAACCCTGTTGGGGATGACCAGCGTGGGGCTTGCCGGGATATTTCCGGTACCCTCTATGGTGGGTTCTATCATACTATGCGGAGCAAGTTTAGCACAAGTTGCACGCCCTTGCAACACCAGAGTGTGGCTCAGTATGCCCGGACTTATAATTTACGCAGGGTTTCGATGTAGCTGCGCCGGGCTTCCGGAGGCGTGAGCGGTTGGGGAGAGGGCTGTGCAACGGGCTGTTGAGCAGGTGCGGGTGGTTCAGGGGTGCGGAATGTGGCTATATCTTTCCGTATGGTTATATCGGGGAAGATGTAATGATCTTTGTCGCGGCGCTGGCGGACGGCTGTCTGTATGCGGGCGAGCTTTCCCAAGCTGTAGACATCTTTGCTGCGGACGAGGTAGGTGCCATTGTCCGGGTGGACGGAGAGTGGGGTGGCCCCGTTGAGCTGGGCAGAGAGTTTGCGCAGTTCGCGCGGTTGGCCGGGCAGACCATAGTCGTGAGCTGTCAGGTCGGGAATGGTGGTGCTTTTCACACTCTTTGGCAGACGGATTTCCACATATTCCACCTGAGGAGAGCTGAGATCGGGGCAAACTTCGCAAGTCAGTCTGTCATCCGAATAGCCGCGCATGGCTACGCCCCCATCGTGCCAGCGGTGAGGTACCAACCGGTTATGCTGTCGGAGGTTGAACAGGCAACTCAGCCGGTCTGTTGCCACGATGTCGCGCCGCCCTTCAGATTCCCGGCGGCAGATGTCGGTGTAGAGAACAATGGCGGAGTATTCGTCCGGTGAGTAAATGATTTCCGGTTTACCGGAATGGGTGATGAGCTCGGTGAACTTGGTGATGGTCGGTTGTAATTTGTCCTTGCGGGTCTTGCTGTGCAGCAGCAGAGCACCGATTTTACCACTCCTGTTGCCGATGACCAACACCCGGCAGGACTCCGTTTGCAGACTGATGAGGGTGCTGTCTACCCGGTGTAGTGGGGCTATTTGCCCGGAGAGCTCATCCAAGGTTGTGACGGCCTGCAGCTGCGCCGGGCAGACCATGGCGATGGTCTGCCCGAGCGCTAACCAGCCTGTGAGCTGCAGGTGGGTCATGGGGGAGGCTTATTTGTTGCGATAGGCTTTCATCAGGCGCCGAATGTAGCGCTCCATGCGGGGGAGATTGCTCTCGATGCTGCGCGCAAGGGCCAACTGGTTACGAGCGCGGATGAGATTGTGCTCGGGTTTTTCGGTGCGGAAGTACTTATCTCCATCCAGATAGTCTGTCAGGAATCGCATGCCGATTTCTGCCGTGATGAGCCAGCCGGCGAAGGCAAGCTGTTCGATTTCCTCATTGCAGAGGAAACTGTGAGCTGCATCGAGATATCCTTCTGCGAGCGATTCGAAGAAAGGCATCTGCATGATTACCTTGGTGAGATCCTCCTCGTCTTCACTTGCGGTACAGGTGGCGGTGCGTACCATGTCGCCAAAGTCGTAGAGAGAGAGACCGGGCATGACGGTATCCAGATCGATCACGCAGACGGCCTCATCGGAGTCCTCATCGAGCATGACGTTGTTGATCTTGGTGTCATTGTGGGTTATTCTGGTGGGCAGCTTGCCTGCTGCCTGCAGATCGACCAGTCTACTGTACATGGGCGCCCAGCTGCGGAACATGGCGAGTTCTGCCTCGCAGTTTTGCAGACGTCCTGCAACGTTGAGTTCGGCACTATGTACCAGGGCTTGGTAGCGCTTGGGGGTATGGTGGAAGTCAGGGATGGACTCTCGCAGATCCTCAGGGTTCATATCGGAGATGAGCTCCTGGAACGAGCCGAAGGCATAACCTGCTTGGTAGGCTTGGCGCGTATTCTCAACGACATCGTAGGTGTGAGTGCCTTCGATGTTGTTGTAGCAGCGCCACATCCCGCCCTCTTCAGGGAGGTTGATGTAGTTGCGCCCGCCACGGGCTGGATAGAGGGTGAGGGGTTGACCGGCCGTGTTCTTGCGGCGGCGCATGGTCTTCCAGCGGATGTGGCGGGTTACTTTCTCCACATTCTTCATCACCATGACGGGATCCTTGAATACATAGTCATTGATGCGCTGCAGGATGTAGCGATCCTTTGCACCGTCTTCGGTGAGATAACAGGCCCTGTAGGTGGTGTTGATGTGGCCGTTGCACAGCTCCTCGCCGTATAGGAATTCTCCGCTGATGGCGAATTGGTCGCCTATGCGGGCTATACGTTTGGCGAGGGGCCCCTCAGTCAGTTTGGTAGGCATGGCGGGATGGGGTGAGAGAGCGCGTGGAGGGGGGCAGGTGGCGATTAGTCGTTCGCCACCTGGATGCTCATGAGCTTAAGCGTGTCAGCACCGGTCTTGACTACAACATTGATCTGGGATTGCCGGTCCGATACCAGGAACTTGCCCATCTTGAGCGGTGCTTCGATGGCACTTTCTTTGCCACTGACCTTGCGGGTCTGGCGGTAAGTGATGCGGAAGGCGACCTGATCGCCATGATTGCCGGAGGTGAAGTGCCAGGAGTTTTTGTCGCTTACCCCTTCATCACGACGGAAGGGACCGACCTTAACGGATTTGGCATCGGAGAAGTCGCCCTTGGTTGATGTGCTGATTGTGACGGGACGGGGGGAGAGATTGATGAGGTGTACGCCCTTGGAGGGGAACTTGGCTTCATCGAGGAAGAATACCTGGGTCTTGGCAGGTGTTTCGCCGGGGATGAGTATGCAGACGGCCTTGCTGCCGATGGTGTTCGGGATATTGATGGTGAGGTAGGGCTTGGGAGCCTCCTTGGGTGCGGTTGCCTTATCGGCGCTGCCCTTGGTTTTGCCATCGGTGGCAGGGGGAGTGGGATCCTGATCGTAGAAAACAATGGTGCCGGCTATGGGCTTGATGCGCTGGGTGGGAATGCGACCGGAAATGCGGGCTTTCTTGTATTCATTCTTCCCGGACTGGTAGTAGAGGGGGCTGGGCAGTTTGCCGCCTTCGGGGGCGCAGATGACGAAGCGCACGCCTGTCTTGGGGGCCTCGGCCTCTTCACCGGCTGCGGCAGCGGCTGCACCACGGGCGGCGCGGGAGGACTGGGCATACGCCGGGGCAAAGGCAAGCAGCGCTGCCAACGTCAGAGAAAGAGTCTGGTACTTCATGATGTTCAATGCAGATTTTGACTCAACGAATTTACCACCCGACTCCCCTGAGCGCAAGCAAAAAATACATCGTAGGCAAAATGATGCCAGCGGATGTCTGCGCTGCTGAGGGGAACCATCAGAAACGGCTCAGGTTGCGGGGTAGGAGCGCTTGCCGAAAATGGCAGATCCCACGCGCACGATGGTGGCGCCTTCTTCGATGGCAACGGGGTAGTCATGGCTCATTCCCATGGAGAGTTCGGGCAGGGGAAGAGGTCCGCGGGTGCGGAGTGTTTCTGCCAGTTGGCGCAGGGTGATGAAGGCCGGGCGGGCTCCTTCCGGATCTTCCGTGGGAGCGGGTATGCACATGAGCCCACGGATGTCGAGGTGGGGAAGAGCAGTGAGGTGCTCCCATTCATCCAGCAAACCTTCCGGGGTGAATCCGTGCTTGCTGAGCTCACCATCCACATTTACTTCCAACAGGATGGGGGCGATCTTTCCAAGCTCGCCGGCTATGCGCGAGATGGTTTCGGCCAGCTTGCGGCTGTCTACGGCTTCGATGAGGGCGATCCCGGTTTCGAGGGCCTTGCGGACTTTATTGCGCTGGAGCGGACCGATGAGGTGCCAGGTGCAATCAGCGGGCATGGCGGGGATTTTTTCCATGGCTTCCTGCAGTCGGTTTTCACCGAAGAGTCTTTGCCCGTCCTGATAGGCGTGCATGATGTCGCTGACAGGGAAGGTCTTGCTGACGGCCAGCAGGGTTGTACTGCCGGATGGACGGCCGGCGCGCTGTTCCGCTGCGGCGATTTGGTCACGGATTTCCCGGAGTTGGTCCTGGATGTACATGTTGATGAGATCAGTTGCTGCCGTTGCGGCGATTTTTCTTGCGTGATTTGACTTTGAAATCGCCGCCGCGTTCGCGCAGGCGCTGGGGCTCGGGGCGTTTCATGCGCAGGCGCACCCGGTGTCGATATCCCCCGGCATTGGTACGAACCCGCACGGAAGAGAAGCGGCGTTTATCTGTCTTGTGCCCCTTGCCGGCGGCAGAGGGGGTGGGGGCAGCGGTTATTCCGAGCGCCTGCAGCCTATCGCGCTCGGCGATGATTTCCTGTTGCTCCGTGCTGTAGTTGTCTGCGGCAGAAGGTTCGGTCGGTGCCTCTGCGGGAGTTGTGCTCTCGGGGGCGGATGCGGGTTCCGAGGGCTCGGTGGGGAGGGTGGCATTGTCAGCCAGCAGACGGTTGACTTCCTCGTCCTCAGCACGGAGCCGTGCGGCCTCATCTTCCGGGCGGATTTCTGCAACCAGGTCCTTGCCGGGGCTCTTCACGTTGTCCGGATGGGTGCGCAGGTAGTTTTCAAACTCGGGGTCGGGCTCCGCTCCGCTCTTGATGGCTCGGTCGTAGGCTCGCGCAGCATCGGGTATGCTGCCGATTTCCGCATAGAGACGAGCCATATTGTAGTGAGCATCGTTCAGACCGGGTTTGAGCTTGACGGCTGCTGCGAAATGTTTGAGTGCTTCCTCGGCGCGACCGCTGATCCCTTCAATGTTGGCAAGGTAGAAGAATGCTTCGGCATTGCCGGGGTCCAGTTCGATGGTCCGTACAAACATGGCCTCGGCCTCCTGCATGCGATCCTGACGATAGTAGCAGATACCCGCCAGGTAGTAGCCGATGGGGAGCTCCGGAGCCAGGCGGGTGGCGCGGGCAAGGTATTCCACGGCTTCTTCGCATTTATTGCGGTAGAGGAGGATGGTGCCGAGGTTGACCAGGCCGGGAACGTGGTCGGGCTGGTAGTCGTAGAGGGTGCGGTAGAGCTGCTCAGCTGAGGTGTAGCGGGCTTTGGAGAATGCCTTGTCTGCCAGGCTGGCGAGTGTCTGGATTTCCAGGCTGCGGCGGACGGCGTTTGAACCATCGGCGTCCTGAAGTTCACCGCTTTCGCCACTGCGGATGGAGTCGATGAGGCGCTGCTCGGCCTCGGTCAGGTCAAGTCTGCTTTCCTCGTCGAGCCGCTGGAGTTCGGCGGAGATTTCGCTGTCGCTCTTCTTGAGCTGCTTGTAGGTGTCGATGAGGAGGCGCCGGCCCTGTTCCTGCATTTCGAGGGTTCGTCGCTGTTTGGCAATGACTTCGCGCAGAATTCTGTTTTCCTCAGCGAGGGCGGGGTCTACATCCGGGCGGTTTGCGGTGGCATCCAGCTCGGCTTCAAGATTGTTGAGGCGTTCAGTGAGGTCGGATATGCGGCGGCGGTAGCCGCGGTTTTCGTCGTAGATGAGCCCCATTTGTTCGCGCAGCTGGTCAACCTCGGAGCGGGCTTCGCTGAGCTGTTGGGTGAGGACGTCGCGCTCATCGGACGAGCCTGCAATTTGGGCCTCGAGTGCTTCCACTCGAGCCCGCGCTGCCTTCAGCTGTTCAGCGAGGGTGAGATTTTGGTCGAGGAGGGCCTTGGTTTTCTCCGGGCTGTTGAGGTCAACGATGGCTCGCAGCTGTTCGTTTTCGGCCTTGAGCTGATCGCGTTCGCGGGTGACTCGTTCCAGTTCGGCCTGGGTCTGGGCGAGCTGTGCTGCCAGTTCATTGGCGCGGGCCTCGGCTTCCTCCCTGGCGCGCTCGGAGGCACGCAGTTTCTCCTCAGCATCGGCAAGTCGGCGGGCGAAGGACTCGACTACTTCGTTGTTGAGCTTGCGTTCCTCTGTGACTTGGCGGAGAAGTGTCTCATAGCGCTCTCGGTACTCCTTCTGCTCTTGGCGGGCGAGGATGAGTTCCTTCTGCGTTTGCTTATACTTTTCGGAAAGAGCCAGGAAGCTCTTGGCCATTTCGCTGCACTCGGCGCGCAGACGAGCAAGTTCTTCGCGCAGTTCGCTGTCGGTTGCAGCGTAATCCGGCACGCCGGAGGGGGATATGCCCTCTGTGGAATCGATATTCTCGTTGATGCCGGGCAGGGCGAGGTCAACCTCCTGCGGTACGGGGCGCCCGGGCTGTCTGCCGGTGGGGATGGGCGCCTTGGCTGCCTCCTCCTGGTAGCGGGCGATATGAGTGGCAAGTTGCTCGCGCAGGTAGCTCATCATTTTGGGCTTCCAGTTCGGGAAATCGCGTACGATGACAGCCATCATTTTTTCGGCCTGTCGAGCTTTTCTGAGGGCTTGGTTGTAGTTGCCCCGTTCGGCTTCCTTGGCAGCATCGTTGCGCAGGCCGTAGGCTACCAGAAGATCCTCCGCGGGGTCGCGCGGCTGCTGAGCTCTCGGTCCGGCCATCACCACACCGGGTTGCCCCGGAGTACTTGTCTGAGCCCATAGTATGCTGTTGCTCAGCAGTATGAGCCCGCTGAGCGCCATGGCCGGATATGTGGAGAGTGCTGACATGAAAGGACGTTGATATATGGTAGACTATTCTGGTGGCAAAGCAAGCAGGAAGTGTGTCACATTCCCCGGCACATTGTCAGTCCTTGAGCTTGCCTTCCTGTTGTGGGAGCGGTAGAATGGGGGTGTGGAAATAACTCTCTGCAAGAATGGCGAGTGCCTGGTACTCACCCCATCGGGGGTTCAGCCCCGTCTGGAGCGGGCTTTTGCGGCATCTGCCGGGAGGGGTATGCTCGACCTGTTGCGCTATGGATTGCCGGTCGGCGCAGCCCCGGTGCTGTCGCGATTACGCGAACTTGCCCGGGAGCGTATGGTGCTTACGCTGCGGGCTTTGCGGAGGGGGGAGTTGCCGCCCGTGCTCAGTCTGTCTGAGGCGGGGGCTCTTCTGGAAGGTTTGCCGCCCGTGCAGGGAGATCCCGTGAGTGCAACAGACCTTCAGCGGTGGTTGGAGAGTCTGTGGCCGGCTCTCGAGTGGCTGGCAGGGCGTGAGTGCTGCACTCCCTCGGAGTGGCTCTGCCGCCTGGGCGAAGGCTGGGCTCAGCTGGGGGTTCTCAGCTTTCACCTGGCTGAGAATGCCGGTGAGGCTGCCGAGAGCGCTCCCTTTGCCTTCCTGGCAACCTTTGTACACAAGGTCGGGCAGGATGGGCGGGCTCGGCATGCTCCCCTCGGGCTGGCGGCCCGTTTGCTGGCGGGGGATACCGCAGCGCTGCTGGACTTACTGCGTCCTCTCAGACGGGCGGCGGAAAGGAGCCGATTTCTTGCAGAGCTCATCGATTCTCAGGCTGTGTACCGTCCCTGTGGCTGGTGCGCACGACAGGCGTATGATTTCCTGCGGGAGCTTCCCTTGTTGGAGGAGGTGGGGATAGAAGTACGCATAGTCAATCTGTGGAAGACTCTCCCCCCGCGTGTGGAGTTGGAGGTGTGCATGGATATGGCAGAACCCGGCAGTAGCAAACCGGATGCCGCACCATCCGTGAATGTGAACTCGCTGTTGCGCTTTTACCCACGCGTGGTGCTTGGGGACTATAATCTGACGGATGATGAACTGCAGGAATTGCTGGCAGGCGATGAGGAAGGGCTGGTGCGGTTCCGCGGCGAGTGGGTGAGACTTGATCGGGAAAAGTTGCAGCATTTGATGGAGAGCTGGCGACAGGCTGCGCGTATGGCGGCCGGGGGCATTCCGCTGCTGGCGGGCTTGCGCTACTTGCTGGGAAAGCGGAGTGAGGCGCTGCCGCAGCTGCCGGCGCAGGAGGAGGTGCGCCTGGTGGCCGGTGAGCGATTGGCACTGGCACTCTCCAATCTGCGCTTCGGGCAGGTGGAACCGGTGCTGCCGCCACCTCTCGCCGGTACCCTGCGGCACTACCAGTGGGACGGTGCGCGATTTCTGCTGAATGTTACCGAGGCCGGCTTCGGTGCCTGCCTGGCGGATGATATGGGCTTGGGCAAAACCCTCCAGGTCATCAGTTGGCTGTGCCATCTGGAGCAGGCCGGAGTGCTCGGGGAGGAGAAGGGGGCTGCCCTGATTGTGGCTCCGACCTCCCTGCTCACCAACTGGCAACAGGAGCTGCAGCGTTTTGCCCCCCATCTCCGGGTGCAGGTGCTTCATCCCTATGCCCTCTCTCGTACGGATACCGACTACCTCAGGACGCGTCCTGACTGGTTGTTACGCAGGGCTCATGTGGCGCTGACAACTTATGGGATGGTTACCCGCAATGAACTGCTCACTCGCTGTGACTTTCCGGCTCTGGTGCTGGATGAGGCTCAGGCCATAAAGAACAGCGACTCTCAGCGCACCCGCGCCATTCGCCGTCTGAGCAGTCCTCGACGTGTGGCGCTCTCCGGTACTCCTGTTGAGAATTCGCTCTCTGAGCTGCGCAGTCTCTTCGAGTTCCTCAATCCGGGCTTGTTGGGCTCGGAAAAGGAATTCCATGCTCTGGTGCAGAGCATGGGCAGCGATTATACTCCGCTGCGCCGACTGGTGCGACCATTTATGCTGAGGCGCATGAAAAGCGATCCCTCACTGCTGCCGGAACTGCCGCCAAAGGAGGAGAAAACCGCCTATTGCCTGCTCACCCCGGAGCAGACTCGTCTCTATGCCCACGAGATCGAGACCTTGCGGGCTGTCATTGCCGAGCCGGATCCGCAAACTCGGCTCACCTTGGTACTTCCCATTCTGGGACGACTTAAGCAGATCTGTAACCATCCGGCTCAGTACCGGGGAGAGAGCTGGTTTGAACCTTCAGCAAGCGGAAAATTCGAGCGGTTGGGACATCTGGCGCGACAAATTGCGGCTGTGGGGGATTGCTGTCTGGTGTTCACTCAGTACCGCAGTATGATCGAACCGCTGCATGAGTACCTTGCGGAGATTTTCGGCACTCCGGGGCTTTGCCTGCACGGCGGTACTCCCATAGGAGAGCGGCAGCGAATGGTGGCAGAGTTCCAGGCGCCCGGGGGACCTCCTTTCTTCGTCCTCTCTCTGAAAGCAGCCGGTACCGGGCTCACTCTCACCCGAGCCCGCCACGTCATTCACTTCGATCGCTGGTGGAACCCTGCCGTGGAAAATCAGGCCAGCGACCGCGCCTACCGACTGGGCCAGAAGAATCCCGTCCTCATCCATCCCCTCGTTTGTCGGGGGACCATCGAGGAGAATATCCACCGCATGCTTACCCGCAAGAGTGCCATGGCAGAGCAGCTGCTCTCCGGTGGATTGGAAAAACTTCTTCTTACCCTTTCTCCGGAAGAATTGCTCCGCTGTGTGGAGGGGACGCCGGCTCGGTAATCGAGCCTGCTGCAAGGGTCGGGACTTCGGTTTGTAGCCCCTTTCGTTGAGGGGGGCAAACGCATTAGGCAACGAACCTTGTAAGTTCTTTATTTACAATGTACAATTTACCATTTACAATTTTCTAATAAAACATCGGCCTGAGTGCAGTACGATGTTTTATGGCCGCAGCATTGCGCAAAAACATGTTTCTCTCGCTATGTAGCCGGGAAAGGATAATGCCTTAT
>JAZQCA010000051.1:0-42218 GCA_045545975.1 Akkermansia sp. | reverse complement strand
GTACAGTCGGGATTTCCCCTCGAACTTCCTTTTCCACGGTTCGTTACCTCCCCGCAGTTGTTCTTCAGGTCTGGGATTCCGCATCATCGCGGCTCCGCGCGGACTTTCACCGCAGTGCGCATATCGCGTCGGTCGTACCCCAAAAAAGCCACGACTGCGGGTGCCGTGGCTTTTTGAGTTTGGTGTGCCGATGTCTGCCCCTCACCTGCCCTTCAGGTTGTAGATCTCGGGCAGGACTTCGTGGAGGTCGACGGCGGGGGCGATGGCGCTGCGGCTCCCCTCACTCACGGGGGCAGCAAGTATGTGGTATATCCGGCGACGCGTATCGGCATCGATTTCATCAATCATGACACGGACCGCCGCATATGGACCTTGAATGGTAATCATAATATCTAAGTTTGACTAATTGTTATTCATCAATATGGGGTAGTCTCATGCGGCCGCAAGCCCGAGAAATCAGGGCAGCAAAAAGCCGATAGCGAAATGAGCTATCGGATTGTCAGATTTCAGAATCGGCAGGCGAGTGCCCGGCCGCGAATATTCCGCCCGCGGTAACAGCATGCCTTTTTACATGCTGCCTACGAACGAGTAACGGGGGCGCACTCAGCGCATCTCCACTGCGGGAGCCTCCGGGGTGGGGGGCAGCGTGTTGGCAGCGGCGGTAACAGCGGTGAGACCCAGAAGAATGGCGATTGTCTTGATCATTTTGCTTGCTTTCCTTTCTATCGTTTCCCTCGTTACGATGAGGTGCGGCAATAATACTCCTTTTTTCTGACACGTCAAGCGCAATTTTCGAAAAAAATGAAAAAAACGCAAAAAAATCTTGTCGAGAGAAAAGAAAGGTGGCACGCGCAAGAGTGCGGGGGCGCGTACTCTCGCGCGAGGAGCGCGTGCAACCGCGCACGAGCCGAGGGGGCGAGTAAGACACGCTGAGAGCAGGCTATGAGCGGCTTTTGGCTTGACCAGGCGGCTACAGGGGGGTATATTCTCCGTCGAACAAATTATGAAAGACCAGATAGCAAGCGTACAAGCCGCCGCTCTGGACCGGATTGCCGGCATAACCGACATGAAAGGCCTGGAGGATGCCCGCGTGGGTATACTTGGCAAGAAGGGAACTCTGACCCAGGTGCAGCAGGGCATGCGAAACGTGCCCAAGGAAGACAAGCCGGCCGTGGGAGCCATGCTTAATGAGGCGCGTGCCGTCATCACAGCTGCTCTGGAGGATCGCAAGACGGCCCTTCAGGCTGAGCTGGATGCCGCAGCCGTGGCCGGGGTGGACTTTACCATGCC
Organism: Akkermansia sp.; assembly: GCA_045545975.1. Lineage (GTDB taxonomy): Bacteria > Verrucomicrobiota > Verrucomicrobiia > Verrucomicrobiales > Akkermansiaceae > Akkermansia. Next base: position 40,928 of record JAZQCA010000051.1, on the reverse strand, counting down.
GGGTGCCACCCTGCCCGCCGGAGGTCTGCACCCAATCTCGATTGTGAGGGATGAGGCGGTGCGCGTGCTGCGCCGCATGGGTTTCACGCTGGCTGATGGTCCGGATATTGAAGATGAGTGGCACTGTTTCGATGCACTCAACACGCCGGATGATCACCCCGCCCGCAATGAGAAGGATACCTTCTATTTCGACAGCGGCAAGCTGCTGCGCACACAGACCAGCACAGTACAGGCCCGGGTGATGGAGAAACAGGCTCCCCCCGTGCGCATCATCTGTCCCGGCTCTGCCTTCCGTCGAGATGCGATAGATGCCACCCACCTCTCTGCCTTCAATCAAATCGAGGGGCTGTATGTGGACAAGAACGTGAGCGTGGGCGATCTGAAGGGTACGCTGGAGTACTTCCTGAAGGCTCTTTTCGGCAGCGAGACCGCAGTACGGTTCCGCCCGCACTTCTTCCCCTTCACGGAGCCGAGCTTCGAGATCGACGTGCTGCTGCAAGCCGCCGGTCAGGCCCCGCGCTGGATCGAGATTGCCGGTTGCGGCATGGTGAACCCCGCCGTGTTCGAGAACATCGACAAGGCCACCGGCAAGTCGCTCTACAGCGGTTGCACAGGCTTCGCCTTCGGCATAGGACTGGAGCGCCTGGCGATGATCCGCTGGGGTATTCGCGACATCCGTCTGCTCATCGAGAACGATGTCCGCTTCCTCGCTCAGTTCCAATAACCCTCTAACCCATTTTCCCTGAAATACAATGAACGTTTCTCTTAACTGGCTCGCAAGCTACATAGATCTGGAGGGGCTCGGCACCCAGCAGATGGCCGACATGCTCACCTTCGCCGGAATCGAGGTGGAGGGCATCCAGGAGCGCGGCGTCACCACCGACTTGGTAGTGGTAGCGCAGGTCATGGAAAAAACACCCGTGGAGGGCAGCGACCACCTCAACGTCTGCATGGTAGATGCCGGCGAGGGTTCCCTGCGCCAGATTGTATGCGGTGCTCAGAACTACAAAGTGGGCGACAAAGTCCCCTGCGCCCTGCCCGGAGCAGTACTGCCCGGCGGCTGGGAGATCAAGGAAGGCAAGCTGCGCGGCGTGGAGAGCCGCGGCATGCTCTGTTCTGCCTCCGAGCTGGGTCTGCCCGACAAGGAGCACGGCTTGTGGATTCTGCCCGCCGACTATGAGATCGGCACCCCGGTGCGGAGTTTCGTGGGGACGGATACCATCTTCGAGCTGGAGATCACCCCGAACCGTCCGGATCTGCTGAGCCATTGGGGCATGGCCCGCGAGCTCGCCGGCATAACCGGTCGCAAGTTGAAGGCCGATCCTGCCTCTGCCGCCATGGGCGCGGTGGAAACCCGCCCTGCCGGCGACTTCATTACCCTTTCTGCACCGGATATCTGCCCGCTCTACACCGCCACCCGCATCCGCGGTGTGAAGATCGGTCCCTCCCCCGAGTGGCTTGCAGACCGTCTGGTTGCCATCGGTCTGCGCCCCATCAACAACGTGGTGGACATCACAAACTACTGCCTCTTTGAGCTGGGTCACCCCCTGCACGCCTTCGATGCCGCCAAACTCACCGGCGGGCTCAACATCCGCCGTGCCGACGAGGGCGAGTCCTTCGAGAGTCTCATGGGCGAAACCTACACGCTGAAGGAGGACGATGTAGTCATATCCGACGCCTCCGGTGCCGCTCTCGCCCTGGGTGGCGTAATGGGCGGGCTGAACTCCGGCGTGACGGAACAGACCACCGACATCGTGCTCGAGAGTGCCTGGTTCGCCCGCAGCAACATCCGCTTCACCAGCCGCCGCCTCGCTCTTGGCTCGGACTCCTCGTACCGCTTCGAGCGCGGCACCTCTCCCTGGAACGTCCTGCGCGCCGCAGCCCGTGCCACCGAGCTCATCCTCGAGTGTGCAGGCGGTGCCGCTGAGCCCGTTCTCGTAGGCGGGCAGGCTCCCTGCCTAGTACCCGAGGAGAACGCCCCGAACGCCACCGTAGTCGAACAGGGCAGCGAGGCAAAGATCTACTACGCACTCGATCAGGTGCAGCTCGACTGGAAGGAGCTCGATGTCATGACCAACGGCTCCATCCCCCACACCGAGGCCACCACCATCCTGAAGAACCTCGGCCTGCGTAACATCGATGGTCGCGGCACTTGGGACTGCCCGCCCTGGCGCCTGGACCTCAAGCGCAGCTGCGACCTGCTGGAAGAGGTGGTGCGTGTGTACGGGATCGACAACATCCCCGCTACGAACACCGCCATCTATGTGGAGGAAAGCGCCAACGACCGCGCCAGCGACTACCGCATGGCCTTGAGCCGCAAGCTCGCCGGCGCCGGGTTCTGGGAGGCTCAGACCTTCAAGCTCATCGCAGCCGAGAGCATAGATCCCACCATCGCAAGCGCGGAGAATGCCCTGCCCATCAAACCGCTGATGGACGGCGACATCATCCGCGTGTCCCTCCCCATCTCCGAGGATCACTCCACCCTGCGCCCCTCGCTGGCTCCCGGTCTCATCTCCGTGGCGGCCCGCAACATCAACCAAGGTCAGGAGGTACTGCGCTTCTTCGAGTGCGGCCGCGTGTTCCGCAACACCGGCGGCGGCAAGGGCAAGGACATCGAGAACGAAGTGCTGGGCATCTTCATGGCCGGTAAGGTCGGGCCCGCCAGCTGGGCAGACACCAAGCCCGCAGGCGCCGCCTTCGAGCACATCCGCGCCGTGCTGGACATCCTCGTACCCAAGGCCACCATCACCCTCGTCCCCGCCAAACAGGCGCGCGAGAACGCTGCCCTGGGTGCCGACATTCAGATCAACAATCAGACCTGCGGTTACTTCGCACGCCTGTCCCTGGCCAAGTGCCGCGCCCTCGGTCTGCCCATGGAGAGCTACTACGCCGAGCTCGACCTTCGCAAGCTCCAGCAGGTAGCCACCGCCCCCTACAAGGCCGCTGACCTGCCCCAGTTCCCGGGCTCCTCGCGCGACGCCTCCCTCGATGTCCCCGCTGCCACCCGCCACGCCGACATCGTGAAGGCTGTCGAGGCTGCCAAGCAGAAATTGCTGGTAAGCACCGGCCTGAAGGACGTGTTCTGCGATCCCACCGGCGAAAAACTCGCCGCCGACCGCAAGGCCATGACCTACACCTTCCTCTACCGGGATGCCAAGAAGACCCTCACCGCAGCCGAGGTGGATGCCGCACACAAGTCCGTTCTGGATTCTCTCGCCGCCAAGGTAAAGGGTCTGAACTTCCGCTGATGGTACCCACCAACAACTTATTCCCCCAAACGACCTTGCTGCGGCAAGGTCGTTTTTTTGCACCGGGCAACCGCACCAAAGCGGATTTCCGGCACATCTTGCAGTAGTGGGCAGAAATAGTTTGACAAAAGCCGCACGGGTGGAGTATAACATACAGAGAACCCGGGAGCGTTCTGCGAGCCGGTGCGCGCACCGGCGATGACCGGCACTCCAATATCCATCAACATGAGCAAGTATGATTATCTGATAGTCGGCAGCGGACTTTTCGGAGCTGTATTCGCCCACCTGGCGCACCGGGCGGACAAGCGCTGCTTGGTCATCGACAAACGTCCCCATCTCGGCGGCAACATCTACTGCGAGGAGCAGCACGGCATCCACGTCCACAAGTACGGAGCCCACATCTTCCATACATCGGATAAAAAAGTCTGGGACTTTGTGAACTCCCTTGTTCCCTTCAACCGCTACACGAACTCCCCCCTCGCCAACTACAAGGGCAAGCTCTATAACCTGCCCTTCAATATGAACACCTTTTATCAGATGTGGGGAACCACCACCCCGGCTCAGGCTGCTGCCAAAATCGAGGAACAGCGACGGGAAATCCAGGACGACATGCAGCGGCACAACATCGCAGCCCCCCGCAACCTCGAAGAACAAGCTCTCTGCCTCGTGGGGCGCGACATATACGAAAAACTCATCAAGGGCTATACCGAGAAACAATGGGGACGCCCCTGCCATGAGCTGCCCGCCTTCATCATCAAGCGCCTGCCCGTGCGCTTGATCTACGACAACAACTACTTCAACGACTCCTACCAGGGAATCCCCATTGGTGGCTACAACCGCCTGACGGACAAACTTCTCGAAGGGGTGGAGTGCCGCGTGAATGAGGACTTCTTCGCCAAGCGCCAATACTGGGAAAGCCTGGCAGACAAAATCGTATTCACCGGCAAGATTGATGAGTACTTCGAGTACCGCTACGGCAAACTTCAGTACCGCACCGTCACCTTCGAGGAAGAGGTACTCAACATACCCAACTACCAGGGCTGTGCCGTCGTCAACTACACCGAGAGGCAGATTCCCTACACCCGGATCATCGAACACAAGCACTTCGAGAGCTTCGGCGAGGCCGTCTACGAGAACCCCACCACCATCATCTCCAGGGAGTTCTCCTCCGAGTGGACCGAAGGCAGCGAACCCTTCTACCCTGTCAACGATGAGGTGAATACCCGCCTGGCAGATCGCTACCGAGCCCTTGCTGCGGCTGAGCCTCACGTTATCTTCGGCGGCAGACTCGCTGAATACCGCTACTACGACATGGCTCCCATCATCCAGCAGGTCCTCAACCTCCCCGAAGTCACCGCCTGGACATCCCCACAAGGATAAAAAGACACGCAGCCTCCGGCCTTCCGCAAAGAGAACCGCGCCCACCTGTTAAGGGGGCGCGGTTCCGATCATTTTACGGGCAAGACTGCCGATCAAACGGGATCGCTGATGACGTCCTTCAGGTAGGAGATTGCCTCCTCACGCATCTCTGCGAGTGCGGCATCTGCCTTCTCCCAATCGACGGGGGTATCAGCCAGCGGTTTATTGAAGAAAACGTCGCGGCCTTTGATGCTGAGCTTTTCCAACAGGTTGATGGAGCGCGTATTTGGCTTCCCTTCAATCAGCTGAGTCTGAGACCAGAACTTCTTGTGGAAGAGCACGCTGAACACCGTGCCATGGAATGAGTTGGTGAGCACATATTCCGCATTGAGGAAAAGAGAAACGAAATCCTGCGGGGAGCTGTCCATGGCAGGTTCGTATCCGTACTCCTCAATTTTCTTACCCTTGATAGACAGATAATTGAAATAGGGAGTAAAAAGCACAACCTTCAGCCCCGTCTGCTTGCTGAGCTCAGCAGCTTTGTTCAGCAAGCGGGTCGGATTCATGACATGATAGATGAGGATATACTTATCCTTACGCGGTGCGGAAGCAACCTTTTTCCACTCATCGGCAGTCAGAAGCAATGTGGGGTCACAATGCACGTTGACTTCTGCCGGGAAGAGCTCATTTATCATCCCTGCGCCTGACTGCTCGCGCACTGAATAACGGCGGTATCCCGTCAGGCGGCGCTTGTACTCATCCTTGAGCTCCAAGGGGATCTGCGACATGCCGAAGCTGGCAGCATACGAGTACTTGAGCGATCCCTCGGGCAGTTCCAAATCCAGGAAGTACGCGGGATCGAAGCGGGCGCAGGTATCGCTCCATACCTGATCACTACCCGTTATCCATTTCCTGATACCTGTGGACTTCATGGCGGTCTGCAACTCCTCCACCGTGCGGGCGGTGGGAGTGGCAAGTTTTACATTGTTCTCTATGAAGTTCTCAAACTTCTTGTTGCGCTTGTCCTTGATGCTCTTCACACACATGCGACGGCGTCTCTCCTTGTACTCCTTCCATTTGAAGGTGAAGGGCTCCCGCACAGGATAATAGCGGGAGCGGAAATATTCCGGCCAGTAGTCCATTGTCACCGGGTCCGCCCCGAGATTGGAGAGTACCTTGTTGAGAGCATAGCACTGAAGAGCTGCCCCATAATTGCAGGGACGTACGAATGTCAAAATACCTATTTTCTGCATGGGTATGTAAATTGAGGTGTAAGATTATTTTCGAGAGAACAAACGACGGAAGAAGCCTTTCCTTTTCTTGACTTCCTCCGCACTTGCCTTGGAACGTATGCTGTAGCGCAACCTGCGGAGAGCCTCATCCTCATCCTCCGTGGCGGTGAATACCTCGAAGACCATGGGCTTGTCCGTGATCTCAGGAGAGAGGAAGCGCTCGTAGGCTGCGAGGAACTCCTTCTTGTTGGAGGCCGTGAGATACTCGTAGCCCAGATTTTCAGCATAGCGGCGCACGAGCTGCGGGGATCTGTTACCGAAGTGACCGGCCGCAGCGATGTAGCCATCAGCCGCCTCACCGAAGTCGTGACCGGGGTGTCCATAGTTGCGGAATTCAATACCGCGACCATTGTTGATGAGCAGTATACGGCAGTTGTTCCCCACATGGCGATTGCCCAAAACATTCATGTCGTAGAAGAAGGCCAGATCACCGAGAACGGCGTAGTAGAGCTTCTCTTTATTCGCCAGCGAAGCGCCGATCATGGCCGAAATATCACCATCGATGCCGAAACCACCCACATTGCAGAAGGTGGCAACAGTAGGCGGCACCTCCACGAAGTTCCAGGAGCGCAGCGTGTTCAGGATGCCGAGGTGTACGGCACAGCCGGCGGGCAGCTTGGGTGCCACCTGACGGGCGATCCAGGCATTGCTGAAGGGTAGCTCAGGCTTGTACTTCTCTGCCAGCTCACACTCGGCACGGAAGAGCTCCAGCAGAGTAGTCCCGGGCTCAGCCACCTCCTTTGTGTAGAGCTTGAAGAAGGTGCTCTCGCGCATCTCAAAGATGGCGGTGAGATGACGTGTAGTGTCGCGCAGCTCACCATCCACACTCACACGCCATGTGCGCTTACTGCGGTACCCCACCCCCAAGCTGTAGTAATCGCCGGAGATTTCACCGATGTGGATGATGGTGTCGAGCGCGCGCAGAGGGCTGGCGTACTTCTCCTGACAGGCCACCAGCGAGAAGAGCACGCGGTACTTACCCTTGTAGCCGCTCGTGTGATCGCAGAGCACCACGGCATCATTCGCCGCGCAGAAGCGATCGAGAGCCTCGGTCTCCTCAGGCGTCCAAGGCTTGTGAGAACCGACAAACACACCTATGCGCCCCTCAGGCAGAGGGGGAAGCTCATCGCCGGGAGTGTAGCGCCGGATCACGCGAACGGGCGGCAGCTTCTGCACCGAATAATCGCGGCTCATTGCGGTGGACAGGTTGATGTGAGCCGGACCGCCGCCATGGCGGGTCAGCTCAAGGATAGCCTTGTTGACCTTCACCGTGCAGGCCCAGATCCCCTCGTTATCCTTCACTACAGGGATATTCACGCTGACCTTGGCGATGTCGTTCGGGAGGGTGGAGCGATCTATCACCTGCGCAGCATGGTGCCCCACGCGATCAGCGCTGTGGTTGCAGGTAATGGCCAGAATGGGCAGCTTGCGGTAATAGGCTTCGGTGAGAGCAGACATGTAGTTGCGCGAGGCGGTGGCCTCCGTACAACTGAGTACGACCGGCTCACCGGACTCCGCTGCCATACCGCAAGCGATATACGCGGCAGAACGCTCGTCCACGGATGAGTACATCTCAAACCAGGGGTCCTGCTGCATGCTGGCCACCAGAGTGAGATTCGTCGTGCCGGGCGAAGCCACTACCTTGCGGATCTTATGCGCTTTGAGCAGCGCGATAATGATCTGCTGAGCTTTCTCGGCAGTGTAGTACTTCGCTTCGTCTGTCGTACCATTTGAGGGCGATTTCATACGCGGAATCATTAAGCCGGTGCTTCCGCCGGGTCATGCCTTGGCATCGTCGGGCATTTCCTCGGCGGGTATACACTGGCGCAGTCTGTAGAGAGCTTCATCCTCATCCTCCGTGGAGGTGAATACCTCGAAGACCATGGGCTTATCCGTGATCTCAGGAGTGAGGAAGCGCTCGTAAGCTGCGAGGAACTCCTCCTTGTTAGAGGCCGTGAGATACTCGTAGCCCAGATCCTCGGCATAATGGCGCACGAGCTGCGGGGACTGGTTGCCATAATGACCGGCTGCGGCGATGTAGCCATCGGCCGCCTCACCGAAGTCGTGGCCGGGGTGACCATAGTTGCGGAACTCAGTACCACGTCCATTGTTGATGAGCAGAATGCGGCAGTTGTTCCCCACATGGCGGTTGCCCAGAACATTCATGTCGTAGAAGAAGGCCAGATCACCGAGGACGGCGTAGCAGAGCTTCTTCCTGTTCACCAGAGAGGCGCCGATCATGGCCGAGATATCACCATCGATGCCGAAACCACCCACATTGCAGAAGGTGGTAACCGTGGGCGGTACCTCCACAAAGTTCCAGGAGCGCAGCGTGTTCAGGATGCCGAGGTGTACAGCACAGCCGGCGGGCAGCTTGGGTGCCACCTGACGGGCGATCCAGGCATTGCTGAAGGGCAGCTCGGGCAGGTGCGTCTTTGCACGCTCACACTCGGCACGATAAATCTCCAGCAGAGCAGTCTTGGGCTCAGCCACTTCCTTCGTGTAGAGCTTGAAGAAAGTACTCTCGCGCATCTCGAAGATGGCGGTGAGGTGGCGGGTCGTATCGCGCAGTTCACCATCCACGCTCACGCGCCACACCCGCTTGCTGCGGTAGCCCACACTCAGACTGTAGTAATCCCCGGAAACCTCACCGATATGGATGATGGTGTCGAGCGCGCGAACAGGGCTGGCGTACTTCTCCTGACAGGCCACCAGCGAGAAGAGCACGCGGTACTTGCCCTTGTAGCCGCTCGTGTGGTCGCAGAGCACCACGGCATCATTCGCCGCGCAGAAGCGATCGAGAGCCTCGGTCTCCCCAGGCGTCCAGCGCTTGTGCGAGCCGACAAACACACCTATGCGCCCCTCGGGCAGCGGGGGAAGTTTGTCGCCGGGAGTGTAGCGATGGATCACGCGAACGGGCGGCAGCTTCTGCACCGAGTAATCACGACTCATCGTGGTGGACAGGTTGATGTGAGCCGGACCGCCGCCATGGCGGGTCAACTCGAGGATAGCCTTGTTGACCTTCACCGTGCAGGCCCAGATCCCCTCGTTATCCTTAATTACAGGGATATTCACGCTGACCTTGGCGATGTCGTTCGGGAGAGTGGAGCGATCAATCACCTGCGCAGCATGGTGCCCCACGCGATCAGCGCTGTGGTTGCAGGTGATGGCCAGAATGGGCAGCTTGCGGTAGTAGGCCTCGGTGAGAGCGGACATGTAGTTGCGCGAGGCGGTGGCCTCCGTACAGCTGAGCACAACCGGCTCACCGGACTCCGCTGCCAGACCACAGGCAATGTATGCCGCAGAGCGCTCATCCACGGATGAGTACATCTCAAACCAGGGGTCCTGCTGCATGCTGGCCACCAGAGTAAGATTCGTCGTGCCGGGCGAGGCCACTACCTTGCGGATCTTATGCGCCTTGAGCAGCGCAATGATCATCTGCTGAGCCTTTTCAGTAGTATAGTATTTCGGTTCGTCTGTCATATCTGTAAATCTAAATCAGGAATGGAATAAATCAGGAATGGAATATCAGAGAGTACTACCCTTGCACTGAATGATCTGACCGGTTATGCAGCGGGCACTATCAGCCAACAGGAAACAGGCTGCCTGCATGAGAGAGGGCTCCGTCGGCGCAATGGGGGCGATCTCCTCTGTCGTCACCTCCGTCTCAACCGGCTCGGCTGTCTCGGTGATTTCCGCATCCTCGCTTTTCTTCGGTGCAGACTTCACCATTTTGGTCACCATGTGAGTAGGCAATGGCGTGGTCAGCTCAATGGCGTTCACGCGGATCTCGGAGCGCAGCAAGCGAACAGCCGATCCCTGCACATAACTGAGCCGGGAGTAGCGGAACATCTCGTAGGGCGTATCGCATATATTCTCTACCGGTTGGGAGGAAACAAAGAGCACGGAGCAATCCTTCCGGCGCTTGCTCTCCATCAACTTCACGAAGCTCTGTGTCAGGAAATAAGCACCGCGCAGATTGGTATTGAGTTGAGCATCGAACCCTTCGGGAGTGACCTCCAGGATATCCGCCTCCTTCATGGCGACATCAGCGGCATGCACCAGACAGTTCACCCCTCCGAGATCTTTTTCGACATGACCCAGGAACCCCGGGAACGAGGCAGTATTTTTGAGGTTAACCGTGCGGCACTTACATCCGAGTTGCTCAGCACTGTCATTCAGGGAATACCAATCGCTGCCGGAAATCAGCACCTCTGCACCTTCCGAGATAAACTTTCCGGCCAGCGAAAGACCGAGCTCATGATCACAGCCGGTTATGAGGATTTTCTTACCAACCAGAGGTTTTTCCGCCGATATGTAGGAAACACTGGAGTTAATGATGGGAGGTTGTTCAGTCATTGTCTTGTCATGAATAAGGTTTAAGTTTTATCATACCCGGCGCCAGTGAGGATGGATGGCGCGACCCTGGTCACAGGCAATAATCTGCCCCGTCATGCAGGCGGAGCTATCCTCCAGCGCGAAACAAGCCGCCTCGGACACCTCCTCGGGCATAAACACGCGCTTGCTGGCATTGTAGGCGCAGTAGAGATTGCCCTCGGTGGAGTAGCCTGTCATCTCCGAGGCCGTAATGCCGGGAGCGATACCATTCACGCGGATGCCCATGGGCTGCAAGCGAGTAGCCAAGCCCTTGACCAAGTTGTTGATGGCCACCTTGGTCAGACCATAGGGAATATCATCCACAAACAGACCACGCTCGGACGAGAGGAAGAGGATATTGCAGTTGGTACGCCCCTTGCTCTTCACATGCTTGATGAAGCTCTGAGCAAGGAAGTAGGAACCGCGCAGGTTGGTGCTGAACTGAGCATCGAAGCCCACCGATGTCACATCGCGCAGAGTACGCTCATGCTTGGAGATACCGGCATTGTTCACCAGGCAATCCAGCCCGCCAAGCATCTCTTCTGCCTTCTCCATGAACGAGTCGAAACCGGCGACATCCTGCACGTCCAAAGCCATGTACTTGCAGCCGAGAATGGCTGCCTTCTTCTCCAGGAGTTCGGCATTGCGCCCAACGATGAGTACATCAGCCCCTTCGGCTACGAACTTCTTTGCCATATCATACCCAAGCCCGCGACCGCCACCGGTCACGATGATCTTCTTGCCCCCCAGACGACGGGCAGCCGTCTTGTAGGTAAGTTTGGCAGTCATCACCGGTGCCGGAGCCACCTTTTTCTTGCGGATGGTAATGCCAAAGAGCTTGCGAGCCCTCGTGGCATCCTTCACAATAGTGAAAATCGGAATGCCGAAGAAGCAGTACTCCTTGCGATTGGGCATATTCTTGCAGAAGAGGGTCTTGCGATAGGTGGCCTGGCGCGTGATGAAACGCTCGTAAACCTTAATACCCAACACTCGACGGATGACTCGATTCCAAGTGCGCTGATCCTGAAACAACTTGATACCCAAGAACTTAATCACATGTGTACGCGGTGGGTAAAGCACCTTCATTGTTTTGACCAACAGTCGATTACGATCTGTCGGCGAACCGCCGCCATACTTCTGGACCAGCTCATAGGCCTCGCGCAGCAGGTCGGTCTTCAGCTCACTAGGCAGGAAAAGGTGAGCCAGGCGATAGAACTTGCCGAAGAAAGTATCGTACAAAGCACGATGGGTCTTGAACAGGTTATGCGCAGAGTAGAACTCATAGGTCGGCTGGATAATCTTAATAACGTCCTTGGATTTGTCGGAGGACTTGGAGCGAGCCACACCCATGGTGGAATCCGCACGCTGCCAGTAGAAATACAACTTATCAGGCAGGAAGTAGACATTACCCAGAACGGGAACCAGCTTGGCAAAGAAGCAGAGATCCTCAAATATCACACCACGGGGATAGCGCAGGTAGTACTTCTCCAGAATATCGCGGCGCACCACTTTGTTCCATACGGCTCCGCTCATATCAGAGACAGGCAACTTATCAAGCTTCATCTTCCCTTCCTGCTTAATGCGGTAGAAGGTACGCTGCCTGTTCATGTGTTTCTCATCCAGATCCCCCACGACATGGTTGCCGAACCACACCATATCGATATCGTCATCAAAATGTTCGATCACTCGCTCGTAGGCATGCAGCTCCAGGTAGTCATCCGAATCCACGTTGGCGATGAGGTCGCCTGTAGCACAATCCAAGGCTATGTTACGGGCAGCCGCCTGACCGGCATTCGCCTGATGAATGATGCGGAAACGCTTGTCGCGCTCAGCATACTCATCAAGTATCTTCCCCGAGTTGTCCTGAGAACCATCGTTCACACAAATAATCTCGAGATTGGAATAGGTCTGTCCGGCGATACTGTCCAGACAGCGCACCAAGTACTGCTCCGCGTTATAAACGGGAACAATTACTGAGATCAGGTACTTGTTGTTATTCATATTGTGGTATAAGTTAAAAAGTTATGATGTAATATTCTGCGGCGGGGCGAGGCGCCGCGATGCCAGGCGGATGTTGAAGAGGCTCCAGCTGATGAGCTTCTCCGAAAATCGAATGGAAAAAACGGGAATCCAGAAGAAACGGAACATCTTCCCGGAGCGTGAGAAGCGCAGAAAAGGGCGCAGGTACCAGGGCAGAACTCGGGCAGAGTTGATGCTGCCCTCGTAAGGGAACTTACGGTAAAGATCGTACTTCCGGGCAATTTCTGCTGCACGCCGCACCCCCTCAGGTTTGAGCTGCGGCGAGAGATGAAACATAGCAGAGTTGTAAAGATTGCGGAAGACGAGTGCCTCAGCCCCCGGCAGCGTGACATCCACTCCTTTTCGGCGGTAGAAATCCAGAACAAGGTCGAGCTGTTCGAGATGCTCCAGCACCCGCCGATTGCCGGTAAAGGTACTGGTCATGGTAGAATGGTCGTGGATGCGGTAGCAATGCACCGCCCTGCTCCCGTAGGCTACGGCACGAGCAAGCGGAAGAGCGCAGTAAGCGAAGGCGGAGTCCTCATACCACATTCCTTCGTTGAAGCGCAGACCATGCTCCTCCAGGAAGCTCCGGCGCCAGAGCTTATTCCAGAAATAAACATTGGTGGAGCGCAACACCTCCCCGGGATCACTCACTACACCATCCAAGCGATTGGACAGGTACTCCACCTCATCCTCCCGGAGGTTTACAGCAGAACCCTCTGCCACAGAAGAGGAAAAGCACACAACATCCACCCCGGGGGCAATCATCCCCACGGCATACTCATACGCCCCGGGGCGCAGGTAATCATCGGCATCCACCCCGGTCACCCACTCACCACGAGCTATTTCCAAGCCCTTATTGCGGGCAGCTGCCTGACCGCGATTTTTTCGGGTCAGCACCTGCACCCGCTTGTCCCGCTCCGCATAACGGTGCAGAATGGTCGCGGAGGAATCCGTGCTGCCATCGTCTATGCAAATGATCTCCAAGTGAGGGTAGGTCTGGCTGCAAATACTCTCCAGGCACTGCTCCACATATTGTTCCGCGTTGTACACGGGAACAATCACAGAAATGAGCGGGTGCTGTACCTGTTGATCCATAGTTGAATTTTATGACGTCTGAGCCTTCCCACAGAGTTTGCGACGAAGGCGGCGGGTAAAGATGAATAGCGCCGGGGATATCATGCAGAGGCGGTACGCCTTGCGTGCCTTGCGGGTGAGCGGTGCCTGTGCCAGAATAGCAGGATCCATCCCCCGGCACAAACGCCGGATTCGCGCACAACAATCTGACATATCAGAGATATTCATGCAGCGAGAGACCAGAAGCACATAGTTAAGCTCACGGGCGTAGAGATTGGCCAGCACTTGCGGAGTAGCCTGCCCGCTCTCCTCCAGCCATTTGTGAATTTCCTCCGTACGTTTGAAGGGAATCGTGTAATCACGCAGGTCATCAGCCTCTTCCTCCCGGGTACGGCGCCAGTAATAATAAGGCTTGTTCACGAAGGCAATCCGCTCCGCCAGACAAAGAGTCTGTACTTGGAAAAGATTGTCCACCCAGCCGGCACCGGGAGCCTCCGTCATGCGGATGGCATGCTGCTCCAGAAAACTCCGTCTGTACAGGCAACTCCACACACTCGGGTGCATGTACAGCAGAACAGGGCATTGCCCGATCCGAAAAGTCCCATTCGGCACTTCATTTGCCCTCGGGAATACATACGGTCGGATCGTCTGCCCGCCGGGCAGATCCAAGAAGTCATAGAACCAACCCTTCACCACATCTGCTCCGCTGCTCACCGCCCGTTCATACAGCTCAGCCAACATCGCAGGCTCAATGTGGTCATCCGGCTCCACGATGGAAACATATTCCCCCACGGCATGCTCCAGCCCCTGATTGACGGCGCGCCCGCAGCCACCATTCTGCAAGTGCAGCGCGCGCACACGCGAATCCACCGCTGCATATTCGTCCACTATCGCCGGACAACCATCCGGGGAACCATCATCCACCAGAATCACCTCAATCTCTCTTAATGTTTGATTGAGAATAGAGTCGACACACTGCCGCAGATATCGTTCCACTCCGTAGATAGGAACAATAACACTAACACATACAGATCTGTGATCAGGCAATGACATATTGACTACGAACACGTCGGAACTTTTCGCGAGAACAGCACTTGCCAACATCATCATGTTAGCATACGCATACATCACTCATTCCGAACATCTGCAGTATACAACATAACCAATCCTTCATGCAAGCTTTTTTTACAAAAAAACTTGCTTTACCGAATATATCATGAGATTTACAGAAGACAGGAAATAAATCCCTTTCTCAATTTATATTCTGAAACTTACAAATCAAACTCCTTCTCTGTTTCAGCCACCTCACCACATATATGAGCGTTGCCCATATACTTAACAAACAACAACATAATTTTACTCCAACCACCCATCCGACCGGAGAGAGGAGGAATATATCACCACTCCTCCTTGAGCTCGCGCAGGCGCTTTTGAGCATCCTCGTAGCCCTTGCGGGCCGCTTTCCTGTACCAGAACACCGCCTCACCCCTATTCTCGGCAGTACCAATCCCATGCTCGTAGCAAACCCCCATGAGGAAATGGGCCTTGGGGACATTGGATTCTGCGGCACGAACGATACAGGCATACGCTTTGTCAACATCCTTATCTGTACCCTTCCCCCCCTCATAGCAGATAGCGAGACTAATGAGAGCCTCCACATGATCTCGCTCTGAGGCTTTGAAAAACCACTCGAAAGCCCGGTTGTGATCCTCCTGAACTCCCACGGAGTTCTGGTAGCAGAGAGCCAATCGGTAGCAGCCCTCCACATCCCCGGCCTCGGCTGCTTGCTTGTAGCACCTGAAGGCCTCGGGCAGGTTCTTGACTGTCCCCTGACCATACTGGTAACACCTTCCGACAGCTACAAGTGCCTCCCGACGGTTCTGCTGAGCTGCCTTCAGAAGCCAGCTGAAGGCCTTGCTGAGATCTTTACCCACTGACTTTCCATCCTGATAAAGCACTCCCAAAGCATACTGGTAATAGGGATCTCCGCAATCAGCCCCGGCCTGCAGCAACTCCGCATAACGGCGGTACCAATCCTCGGCCAGAGCCTTATCAACCGCCACGCCGGTTCCATTCTCGTAGCAAAGCCCCAGCATATACAGCGCAATATCATCCCCACCTTCGGCCGCGCGACGATACATCTCCACCGCCCGAGCCTCATCCCGGGGTACACCATCACCCTCGAGGTACAGATCTGCCATCCAGCAGACAGATCTCGCACATCCCAGTTCAACAGCCCGGTTCAGGTAGCGAAGAGCGAGTGCCCTATCCTTCGACACCCCCTGTCCGTGCATGTAAGCAACGCAGAGGTTGTTATAAGCGATGGGAAGCCCCTTCTCGGCCGCCTTGCGGCACCAGGCCACACTCTCGTTGAAATCAAGCTGACAGCCCTCCCCCCTCGACAAGCGAAAGCTCAGTGCCTGCTGGGCGTGAACATTATCCAGTACCGCAGCGCGGCGCAGCAACCGCATACCCTCCTCCATATCAACCGATCGCCCCACCCCATAGCATAGCACATTGGACCACACGTACATGGCCATGGAATCCCCCTGAGCCGCGCGATTTTCCAGCTCCCGTGCCAGCTCCGGATCCGCTGACAGACGCTCACCGAAACGAAGCACATCTTTGTAAAAAGGTAGAGAGGTGCCTCGATGAGCCGTCACGAAATCCCGCATCAGCTGAGTAGTGTCATCTGCAAGTTTCTTCACCTGTTCCTGTTTGTACCAGTAGATTCCGGCAGTCGTCAGACAAGCACCGAAAAACAGCACCCCCACACTTACCACTACCCCCCAGGCAGAAAAACATTTCCAACGTCCCTCAGGCAAGACACTCGCCGGGCGAGGTCCCTCACCCATGGCCTCCCGCCACAGTTCCATGGTCTGCCAGCGCTCATCCGGGTTCATGTTCAGGGCCTTGTCAACGGCGCGCAGGAAAGCTCCCGAGAAACGGCGCCGAAGCTCCTTATCACCGCTCAGCGGCTTATATCGATCGAGCTTGTCGTCCGTTCTGTCGGAGCAACGGGGCGGGCAGTTACCCGTCAGCAAACGGTAGCAAATTCCCCCCAGCGCGTACACATCCGTCCAGGGACCTCTTTTCATTCCACTGCCTACCTGTTCGGGAGCCACATAGGGTGTGATCTGAGTACACGCCGAGCCCATACCCTTTCCCCGTGATGAACCGAAGCCTATGACAACCGGGACATCGCCATTCTTCAGCAGTATGGAAGATGGGGACAAGCAACGGTGCAACACCTTCCGCTCATGCATGGCTGACAGACCATTCATGATCCCATGCAGCACAGGACGAAGCCAGCGCTCATCAATCGCAGAAGGAGCCGGAGCAACCTCCGCCAATGTACGCCCCTGTACATAGGGCATGACATAATAAGCCGTCCCCAGCGCCACAATGGCTGACTTTATCGGCACAACATTCGGGTGCGAAATTCCCGAGAGCACTCTCGTCTCTCTGAGAAAGCGATCCAACAACCAGTCGTACAGCTGCCTCTGCGAGGGAGAGCCCGCCCTGACCTGACCTGTCCGGCTCTCTCGCACAGCACATTTCCGTGGGAAATTCTCCTTAATGACCACCGCCTCCCCGGTACTGCAATTTTCCGCGAGATACGTCTTTTCCATATCACCTTCTCCCAGAAGTTTGCGGATCAGGAAGTTTCCCAAACGGGTTCCCACCGGCAAAGCCGATGAAGAAGCGCCTAAAACTCCGTCGTTTGTCTGATAAGCCATATTTCTTGTGAGGTGGTGTATATAGTAAGCTGTGGTCTGCCGGGAGGAAAGCTCGCGACAGAGACCATCATCCGCCCGATCCCATGAGCCCTATCGGATGGGACATGCGGAGCTGATGTTCCGTTGAAAAAATCTTCACGTTTGCAGCAGCTCATGCATACTACCGCATTCCCGGCGGCAAGTCAAGCAAAGTCGGAATAATCCAATGACAGCTCCGGCAAAACATGTTACGCAGAATAACCATAGCCCCTCATTCGGGACAGAATAACTCTCCCTCACCTTACGGAACACCTCCCACCTACCCCAAAATAAGCGTTTTTTACACTTTTTGCTTGCCAGAAAGAGGGGCGCAGGGTAAAATGTGCGCGTGAGAAGCGGGTCTGACCCGCTGCAATAAAACGATTAACCGAAATAAGTACCATGCCTGTACCTACACAAGAACAGTACATCAAGATGCTTGATACGGCCAAGGCTAAAGGCTATGCCTACCCGGCCATCAATGTGACCACCATCGAGGTGATCAACGGCGCTCTGAAGGCTTTTGCCGAAGCAAAGTCCGACGGCATCATCCAGATTTCCCTGGGCGGCGGTCAGTTCGCCTCCGGCACTGCCGTGAAAGACTCCGCCATCGGCGCCATCGTGCTGGCCGAGGCCGTGCATCGCCTTGCCGAGCAGTACAACGTATTCGTTGCCCTGCACACCGACCACTGTCAGGCAGACAAGGTGGACAGCTTCCTGCGCCCCCTGCTTGCCGAGAGCAAGAAGCGCATCGCCGAGGGCAAAGGCCCCCTGTTCAACTCCCACATGCTCGACGCCTCCGCCCTTCCCATGGCTCAGAACCTCGAGCTCTCCAAGCAGCTTCTGGCCGAGTGCGCCGAGCTGGGCATCGTTCTCGAGATCGAGATCGGCGTCGTAGGTGGTGAAGAGGACGGCGTGGACACCTCCGGCGCTCCCGCCGAGAAGCTCTACACCTCCCCCGCTGACATGCTCCAGACCTACGAGACCCTCAATGGCGTGGGCGAGTTCATGCTGGCTGCCACCTTCGGCAACGTACACGGCGTGTACAAGCCGGGTGCAGTGAAGCTCAAGCCCACCATCCTCCGCGATGGTCAGGCCGTTGTGAAGGAGAAGCACGGTGAGGACATGCGCCTGGTATTCCACGGCGGTTCCGGCTCCGACCTCTGCGACATCCGCGAGGCTATCTCCTACGGCGTGGTGAAGATGAACATCGACACCGACACCCAGTACGCCTTCTCCAAGCCCATCGTTCTGCACATGTGCCAGAACATTGATGGCATGCTGAAGATCGATGGCGAGGTGGGCAACAAGAAGGTCTATGATCCCCGTTCTTACCTGAAGAAGGGCGAGCAGGGCATCTGCGAGCGTCTGCAGGTTGCTGCTGACGATCTGCTCTCCAAGGGCCAGACCCTCTACGGTCAGATCTAAGCCGGCATCACATTATCTTAACATTCCCCCGCAGCTTCCCGGAGCTGCGGGGGAATTTCTGTGCATGAAGGAGGAGCACCCTTACTCCCCGCCCTCTGCTGTACAGCATGGGAGCCAATACATCGTTGGCAAAAAAAACATGAGTTAATTCTCCAACATATCTGCTTGACACCCCATATCCATACGCGTATAATGTCGCGCATATCGTGAGCACAAAAAGCAAAAATGAGAATTGGAGCAGCAACCTGGGAGTTGTTCTGGCAGTAGCCGGCAGCGCCGTCGGGTTCGGTAATTTCCTGCGCTTCCCCGGACTGGCAGCCCAGTATGGTGGTGGCGCTTTCATGATAGCCTATTTCTGCGCCTTCCTGCTGATGGGCATACCGCTCAGCTGGGTAGAATGGGCCATCGGTCGCAAGGGCGGTCGGCTCGGAGGTCACAGTTCCGCCTCAATATTCTACCTCATTGCACAGACAAAGTGCTGGAAGTACCTGGGACTTGTGAGCGTCATCGTGCCGCTGGCCATCAGCATGTACTACATCGTACTGGAGGGCTGGACCCTCGGTTACGCCTGGCACACGGCCGTGGGTGATCTGAGGCTGATCAGCTCGGCTGAATATGGTGAGTTTTTCTCCAAGTTCACCGGCATCGGTGCCAACGGGGCTGTATTCACCGGGGGTGAGAGCAGTCTGCTTATCTTCTTCCTGCTGGCACTCGGGGCCAATTTCTACCTGATATTCCGCGGAGTGAACAAGGGCATCGAGTGGTTCAGCAAGGTCAGCATGCCCATACTGGTGATCACGGCTTTCATCATTCTGGCGCGCGTGCTCACCATGGGTACGCCCGATGCCACCCACCCCGAGCGCAACGTGAACGAAGGCTTGGGCTACATGTGGAACCCCGACAAGATCATGCTGGTGGACACCACCACGAAGAAGACCATCGGCATGGTACCCGCCGGTGCCACAGCCGAGGAAGAGGCCGCCCTTATCGCCCGCCTGCAGCAGGAATACCCGCAAGCCGTCATCGCCAAGAATGAGGTTACCCTCGCCAAAGGGCTGATGAACCCTGAGCTGTGGATCACGGCTGCCGGGCAGATTTTCTACTCTCTTTCCATCGGCTTCGGCATCGTCTGCACTTACGCCAGTTATGTACGCCGCCGCAAAGACATTGCCCTGGGTTCACTGACGGCCAATGCCGCCAATGAGGTAGCAGAAGTCGGACTGGCCGGCATGATGATTATACCTGCGGCCGTATCCCTGCTGGGTGTGGCAGCCGCTGCCGGCACCAGCACCTTCGGGCTGGGCTTCAACGTATTGCCGCAGGTGTTCAACAGTATGCCGGGCGGTCAATTCTTCGGCACTTTGTTCTTCGTACTGCTCTTCATCGGCGCTATCACCAGTGCCATTTCCATCACCCAACCGGCTGTTGCCTTTGTTGAGGAGTTCTGGAACCTGAGCCGCACTCAAAGCGTGAGCCTGATTGCCTTGCTACTGGGTATAGGGTCACTCATCGTCATCTGGTTTACGGATGGTCTGCTGGCGCTCGACACGCTCGACTTCTGGCTGGGCACCATGAGCCTGTATGTGAGCTCTTCCCTGTTCCTGATTGTCTTCCGCTTTGTCTGGGGCACCCCATCGGGGCTTGCCGAGCTGCGCAGCGGCGCCCTCATGCCGATCGGGCGCGGCATAGCCTTCATCATCAACTGGATTACCCCGGCCATCATGATCGCCATCTTCCTGGCTTGGCTGTACCAGAACCTCTTCGTTCAGCAGAGCTATCACATCACCAACCTGCTGGAGTGCAGGATTGGCGCCATTCTGCCGCTGCTGTGGGTAGCCATCGTCACCATCTTCTTCTGCGTGGTGGCCCATACCTCCCGCCGTTTCCGCCACAAAAACAAGGATCTCGAGACCCGTTACGATCGCGAGCCCTTCTCATAAACAAATCACCCCCATCTGACAAATCGTGTCACAGAAAACCAAAACTGAAACTTGGAACACCAATCTGGGCGTCATGCTGGCCGTAGCCGGCAGCGCCATCGGATTCGGTAATTTCCTGCGCTTCCCCGGACTGGCTGCCCAGTACGGGGGTGGTGCCTTCATGATAGCCTATTTCTGCGCCTTCCTGCTGCTGGGCATCCCCATCAGCTGGGTAGAGTGGAGTATCGGTCGCCGCGGTGGCAGCTTGGGCGGTCACAGCACACCGGCTATCTTCTACAGACTGTCCGGCTCCCGCGCCTGGAAATACCTGGGCATCATGGGCGTACTGGCTCCGCTTGCTCTTGCCATGTACTACCTGTACTTGGAGGCATGGACGCTGGGCTATGCCTGGCACACCGCCACGGGAGACCTCAATCTGAACAGTACGGCAGAGTTCGGCAACTTCTTCGTCAACTTCGTAGGACTGACCGGCGATGGGCACATCTTCACCGGACAGAGCAGTGCGCTGCTCTTCTTCCTGATTGTCCTCCTCATCAACTTTTACCTGATATTCCGGGGCATCAGCCGCGGCATCGAATGGTTCTGCAAGTGGAGCATGCCTATACTGCTCATCACCTGTCTGCTCATCCTCATGCGCGTGCTCACCATGGGAACCCCGAACGCGGAGTATCCCGAGCGCAGCATCAGCCAGGGGCTGGGCTACATGTGGAACCCCGATAAGATCGTGCTGGTGGACAGCTCGAATGGAGCCACACTCGACATGGTGCCTGCCAATTCCACTCCCGAAGAGAAGTCTGCATTCATTGCCAAAATTCAGGCAGCTCATCCCACCGTGAAAGTGGAAGAACGCAGCATATCTCTGCTGAAGGGACTGCTCAATCCTGAGTTGTGGCTGGCAGCCGCAGGGCAGGTATTCTTCTCGCTCTCCGTCGGGTTCGGTACTGTCTGTACCTATGCCAGCTATGTACGTCGCAGCAAGGATGTGGCACTGAGCTCGCTGACGGCCAATGCCGCCAACGCTGCAACCGAGGTAGGTCTGGCCGGCATGACGATCATCCCGGCTGCTGTGGGATTCCTGGGAGTGGCAGCCGCAGCCGGTGCCAATACCTTTGGGCTGGGCTTCAATGTTCTGCCCCACGTGTTCAACAGCATGCCCGGTGGGCAGCTCTTCGGCACCCTCTTCTTCCTGCTGCTCTTTTTAGCAGCTGTCACCAGCGCCATCTCCATGTTGCAGCCCGGTGTGGCCTTCCTGGAGGAGTTCTGGGGATTGCGCCGCATCCAGAGCGTGTCCCTGCTGGGGCTGCTCATCACCTGCGGCACCCTGTTGGTAGCCTGGTTCACCTCGGACCTCTTGGCGCTCGACACACTCGACTTCTGGTTCGGCAACATCTGTCTGTACGTGACCACCGGTCTGTACCTCTACCTCTTCACCATCGTCTGGGGAACAAAGAAGGGCATGGCAGAACTTCGTCATGGCTCGAGCATAAAGATGCCGCGCATCATTGCCGTCCTCATCACTTGGGTGACGCCGCTCATCATGCTCACCATCTTCGTGGCTTGGCTTTTCCAGAACATCATCGGCAAGACCTGCAACTACATCACCAACATCCTTGAGCTGCGCCCGGGTGCCGTCATTCCCTTGGTCTGGGTACTGCTGGTAGCGGTGTTCTTCGCCTTTGTCATCCGCACATCCAACAAATTCCACAGCAACTGTAAAAAACCGGATTAACCCTCAACCCACCTTTTCTGACCTAATATGACTATAGCAGGTATCATCACCATGCTGCTCTCCTGCGGCATCGTCTGGGGTCTCTTCATCGTCTGCTGCACCAAGCTCGTGCAGAGTGACAAGAAGGAAGACTGACAAAGTACATCAACTCCCCCATCTGCAAAGCGGACTCTTGCTCTGCTTTGCAGATTTTTTTTTCGGGAACGGGAACGTTGACAAATGAGGGAAATCTGTTAAACTGGCGATATGCTTACGCGACTGTTCTGCCTGCTCTCGCTGGCCCTGCCCCTGTTGGCCGCTGAAAAACCGAGAGCCGTCGTCATTTTCTACACCGATGATCTGGGCTACCACGACACCTCAACCTATGGCTGCAAGAACGTCCCCTGCCCCAATCTCGATCGTTTGGCAGACGAAGGGCTGCTCTTTACGGATGCTCACAGCACCCACTCCGTCTGCACCCCCTCGCGCTATTCCCTGCTGACAGGGGAATACGCCTGGCGCCGCAGGGGTACCGGCATACTCCCCGGAGATGCCAAGTTGATCCTTCCGACTGAAAACGAGCGCGCCACTCTTCCCTCCCTCATGCGCCGCGCCGGCTATCGAACGGCCGTCATCGGCAAGTGGCACCTCGGACTGGGGCGCGGGCAGGAACAAATAAACTGGAACCGCCCCATCTCCCCGGGACCGGCAGAAGTCGGGTTCGATCACTCCTTCATTCTGGCAGCAACAGGTGACCGGGTTCCCTGTGTGTACCTGGAGAATGGCAGGGTCGTGAACCTCGACCCGAACGACCCCATCAGCGTAAGCTACAAGACCCCCTTCGAGGGCGAACCGCTGGGCAGTACCCATCCCGAACTCCTGAAGCCCCATGCACACAGCAAGGGACCACAGCACAACTGCGCCATTGTCAACGGCATACCCCGCATAGGTTATATGAAGGGAGGGCAGGCTGCTCTCTGGAAAGACGAGGACATGGCTGACCGCCTGACGGATGAAGCCATCCGCTTCATCGCCGAAAGTGCCGCCATGGACAAGCCTATCTTCCTCTATTTCGCCACGAACGACATCCACGTTCCGCGCGATCCGCACCACCGCTTCATCGGCAAGAGCGGCATGGGTATACGCGGAGATGTGACCATACAAATGGACGACTGCCTGGGGCGCCTGCGCCGTGCCCTGACCGAGCATGGCTATGGGGACTGCCTGTTCATCTTCAGCAGCGACAATGGCCCGGTCATCAATGACGGCTACTTCGATGGCTCCATCCGTGACTGCAAGGGGCACAACCCCGTCCACCCCATGAGTGCCGGCAGGTGGCACAGCGGCCTGCTCAGCGGCGGCAAATACGGGATCATGGAGGGCAGCACGCGAGTACCCTTCATCGTCAGCTGGCCCGGTCACACAGTTACCGGGACAAGTGCAGCTCTGTTCAGCCAGATCGATCTGGCTCGCACTTTGGTCGAACTGGTCGGATGCGAGATCCCGGCAGGGGCTCTTCCCGACAGTCGCAATCAGCTATCGGCCCTGCTGGGGACCGACCTAACGGGAGCTCCCTATATCATCGAGAGCAACAACGGCAGAACCCTTGCTCTGCGCTGTGGACAGTATAAATACTACTGCGACGGCAAAAAAGAGCACTTGTACGACCTTGCAAGCGACCTGAAAGAGCAGCACAACCTCGCACCGGAACAACCGGAACTCACCGCCCGCATGCGCGCCCTGTTGCTGCAATGCAAAGCAGAAAGGGAGAAATCATAATTTCCCGTTCACATCAGTCGAAAAAGTCCTGCAAAAGCCCGGGCAATTGCTGCGGGCTATACTCGGTGTGTGAAGCGGTTGTATACAAGCGCTGCCCATTCAGGTACACCTCGGTCGGTCCCTCTGTGCATAGATGCAGAATCGCCATAACCCCGCACAAACGGGGTGTACCCAGATAACCAAAGCGGTCATCACAATCGAACCACCACAGGTCTGTGTAGGTGTGCCGGGAACCGCCTGCCAACACCACGGTGATCTGATTATATGTAGCCACGCCGAGAGGCAGCACATCATACGTGTACCCTACATTAGCAAGCAGCAAGGTACCATCTGCCGACATTATCAGCCCCACCGGCTCACCATCCGCCGTTCGGCCTTTCAGCAACTGCTCTGTCGGCGTGGCAGCAACATCCTGCATGCGGCATATACCACGGACTATCTGAGCAATGTGCATGCTCAGAAAACAGCCCAGAACAAGCAGAATAACTTTGGATCTCCTGCGCATCGATAAAAAAATATCCCCCGGCAGCCTGAGCAACCGGGGGACATGGTTAAAAATCATCAGTACTTGTAGTCCACATAGAACTGGAACTGCCCGCTGCGGTCAACGGCATTGCCCGTCTTCACCGGAATGGCATAATCCACGGCGATGGGGCCCATCGGCAGGTTCAGACGCAGACCAATACCCACGTCAGCCGAGTAATCCGAGGCCGAGAAATCGCAGGAGTCGGCATTCACGAAACCGGCATCCGCAAAGACGGCGAAGCGCAGGGAATCCACCAGCGGCAGGCTCATCTCCAACTGAACGAATGCAGAGCTGCAACCACCCATGGACTCATCGCCGGCCAGAGCCTCGTCGATCATGCCAACGTCACGATAACGGAAGCCACGCAGGTTGTTCGGACCACCAAGGTAGCAACGCTCGAAAAGCGGTACCTCCTTGTCGCTGTCGAGGGAATCTATCGTCTCGATCCCGAAGTTCACGCTGAAGATGGAATCCCAGAAGGAGTTGTAGTAGTACGAACCGGCTATACCGCCACCGAGTGTCTCCACCGTGCTACCGGGGCCGGACCAGGAACCATATACCTCCAAGTGACCACCCTTGCGCGGAGTGATCTGGGCATCGCGCGAGTCGTACTCGTAAGCCAAGCGGATGTTACTGCGGGTGAAGTCACCGCAGTTCTCCTCGAAGAACTTGGGAGCACCGGGCTCGGCCTCGAGCTCATAGCGCTCGATCTTGTACTCGATCTTGAAGCTGTTGAGGTCATTGATGGCCTTGCGAAGAGTGAGTCCGTAGCCATAGTTTGTCTGCTCGTAGAAGTCACTCATGTAAGTGGACTTGGAGTAGTACAGCTCGTTACCCAGAGAGATCTTGCGATCAAAGAACCAAGGCTCGTGCAGGTAGATCGAGGCGCTCGTCGTCTCCGTACCCAGACGACCGGATATTGACAAGCGCTGCCCACCACCCACGAAAGACCCCGTCGTGAAGCCGCTCAGGTCGAAGTTCGACTGAGTAATGGAAGTGTAGAGGTACACGCTCTCAATGGAGGAGAAGGCCACACCCACGCTGAAGCTGCCGGTCATCTTCTCCTGCACATTGACATTGATATCGCGGTAGCCGGCTGTGGCAGAAGCCGTCTGGGATATCTCCACCCCGCTGAAGTAGTTGAGATTCTGCAGACGCTTACGAGCAGTCTCGAGGTCAACTGCGTTGAGAGCCTGACCGGGCTTGAGGGGCAGTTCGCGGAGAATGACGTGGGGCTTGGTCTTGGTATTTCCTCGAACATTGATGCTGCCTACAGCGTAGCACCCACCCTCATCCACGGAGTAGTCGATGTCCACGAGTCGACGACCTTCGGCGTCCACCCCCACTTCATTGATGTCGGGGCGAACAGCAGCGTCCGCATAGCCCTTGGCGCCGTAGTAGCGGCGGATCATGGTGGAGTCATCAGCAACTTTCTGCAGGGAGTATACATCACCGGCGACCATGCTCATGCCGGGCATGAGTTCCGCAGCGGTGTATACTTTGTTGCCCGAGAAGGTGACATTGCGAACCTTGTACATGGTGCCTTCATCGATCGTCACACGCATGGTGAGTTTCTGGGGACCGTCAGGCTTGCCGGTGTCGAAGTACTCCACCTTGGCGACCTTGGCACGCAGGTAACCATAGTTGCGGTACAGGCGGATGATCTGAGCGAGGTCATCCTCAACCTGTTCGCGATCGACGCGACCGGACTTGGTGATCCAAGTGAAGAACCCACGCTCGCGGGTCTTCATCACCTGTCGCAGCTGCACGTCATCGAAAGCGGTATTGCCCTCAAACTCGATGTTCTGCATGCGAACTTCCCGCCCTTCCACAATATCGAACACAACGTCGCTGTAGCCCTCGCGTGCGGTACTCGTATAGCGCCAAGTCACCTTGGTGTCCGGGTAACCGGCCTCTTGGTACATCTGGATGATGCGGGCGCGAGCTGCGGCCAGGCTCTGATCGTTGAATGCCGTACCGGAGCGCAGAGAATCAGGGGCTGTGTAGGGCTTCAACCCACCGGTGCTCTCCTGCAGACCTTCGCGCAGCTCATCATCATCAAAACGGGTATTGCCCGTGAAACCCACACCGGCCATCACGCTGGCAGGACGAACCTCGAACACCACGCGTACTCCGCTACCGCTCGGCTCAACAGCTACACGAGCATCGCCGTCGATAAATCCATTCTTAATGAGGCGCTCCAGATCGTCATTGATCCTCGTGGCACTATACTTTGTGCCGGGGCGGGTCTGCACGACATCCAGCAAGCGCCTGTCAGGCAGCACTTTCTTGCCGGAGATGTAACGGATGTTGACGGCCTTGACCGTCTTGCCATCGTATATATGTTCGTTGGCAAAAACAGCCGTGCTGTCACCGAACTCGCGGTCCATCACATCCTGGCTCACACCCTCCAAATCAGCCGTCGGACGGGTCAGATTGGCAGCAGCGGCAGGAACAGCTTCCTCAACCGCCGCTCCCGACTCCGCCTGAGCTGCCGCGCCCTGCATGGAGGCATCCACAGCAGCTTGCTGAGCCTCTGCCTCGGCGGCAGCCTGCTGATCACTCAGCATGGCATCAAGGAAAGGATCCCCCGTGGACTCCTGTGCCTGAACAGGCGCGGAAACGGACATAGCCATGGCCATCAGCGTGGCTGACCAACTCAGAGTGCGTGCATTCATACCCCCATAATTTACCCAACTGCCACATCTGAGTCAAGCATTTATTAGGGCATTTATTTTGTAACATCACCGCAACTCCGGCAGCGAATCCGTACAAATGTTCATCCGGCACACAAATTTGGCTTGCCTGAACAACAAAAATAGAGTATGCTACCCCCAGCAGGGTAGTACCATATCCCCCCTGCAATGTACGTTATGGCAAGTGACAATCTTCAGGAACTCGAGCAGAATTACATGTGCGATCCGGACGCCGACGGCGGCTTCCTCTACACCACGGCAGAGGCTGCCATCAACTGGGTGCAGCAGCACTCTCTGTGGCCCATGCCCATGGGTACCTCCTGCTGCGCTATTGAGTACATGGCTACCTCCTGCTCTCGCTATGACATTTCCCGCTTTGGCTCCGAGGTAAACCGCTACACTCCCCACCAAGCAGACTTCATGTTCATCTGCGGTACCATAACCTACAAGATGGCCATGCTGGTACGCCGCATTTGGGATCAGATGCCCGAACCCAAATGGTGCATAGCCTGCGGTGCCTGCGCCTGCTCCGGCGGCATGTTCCGCTCCTATTCCGTGCTGCAGGGTGTGGACAAGATCGTCCCCGTTGACGTTTACATCTCCGGCTGTCCTCCCCGCCCGGAGGCTCTCCTGCAGGGACTCATGACCCTCAAGGAGAAGATCATGGATACTGAGCACCCGCTCAAGGGCTTCTTCAAGACTCATGAGCCCCGTACCGCACAGAATGCCGACACCATCACGGCCAAGATGCCCATAACTGACTGATTTCACCCATTTCCGAGAGATAACGAAAGGACAAGCACGCACCATGGCTGATCTCACCCTTCTTCAGAACCAGGCAGCAGACCGGATCTGCACCCGTTACCCGAAAATAACCCGCAGAGAATTCCGCGGCGACATCACCCTCACCATTTCTCCGGAAGAACTCGTAGAGGCCATGACGTATGCCAAGGAGGCCTGCGGGTTCGACATGCTCACCTGCGTATCCTCCGTGGACAATCTGGGAGAGGAACCGCGCTTCGAAGTAAACTACACCATCACTCAGGCAGAGACCGGCGCAAACCTGCTGGTACGCTGCCCCGTCAGCGAGAGCGCATGCGCCGTCCCCAGCCTGGTACCGCTGTGGCGCTCAGCCAACTGGCTGGAGCGAGAGCAGTACGATCTGATGGGCATCGAGTTCATCGGGCACCCGGATCTGCGCCGCATCATGATGTGGGACGGATATCCCTACCACCCGCTGCGCAAGGACTTTCCCGTGGCGGGCAAGCCCACGGAATTACCCGGAGTCGCCTTCACGGAGAAGGCTCCGACAGCCGGTGGCCCCTTCACCACCAGACCGGGTGTGATGACTGCCGGTGAGCGCGAGCCGCGCGCCCGCGGTTGATGATGGTTGATGGCAACATGCCGGTGTGAAAATACATACCACCAGTTACCTGATCAGGGCGGCAGCCGCGATGGCGGCAGCCGTCGCTTTGTTGGGATCCTGCCGCCAGATCGGTCCGCACGTTCTGAGCGATGTTGACCTTACACGCTCTCAAATTGCCCCCAACCTGCTCCAACTCGGCGCGCGCAACTGGGTAGTCATAGCGGATCCGGCCATGCCTTTGCCGGCCGGGACCGGCATCGTCAGCATCACCGTCCCGGCAAACACGCCCGACACCTTTCGCGAGGTGCTTGACTTGCTGGAAATCGAGGGAGCGGTTGTACCCCGCATTTGGGTAAGCCACGAGTTCTCCCTTGTACCGGAAGATCGTGCACCGGGGATCACGCAACACCGCCGCGAGGTGGAGAAATTACTCGCAGGGCGCTTCCACTACACCGTTGGCAACCGGGTCATTGACATGCAGCTCGCCCAAGCCGCAAAGGATTTCCGCATTCTCTACATCCGCACCAGCACGCGCCTGCCCTACAGCAGCATCGCCATCGAACTGGACTCCGGTTACTGGAACTCCGATGCCGAGGCCGAGGTGCAGCAGCGGCTTCAGGAGCTCTTCCCCACTCAGCCGCAACCTACAATAGCCCCCACACTTCCGGCCGGAGCAACAGATCTGCCGGACTCCATCACCGCCTGACCACTTCCCCTTACTATGTCAGCTCTTCCTCCTGATCTCGACCCGAAGACCCGCGCCCAAGCTTGGGTGGGAGATGCCATCCTTGCCCTTTATGTTCGTGAGTGGATCCTTTCCTTCCGGGGACAGATAGACGGAAAACTTTTCATCGAGTTCACCAGCAATGACTTCCTGCGCCTGACAGGCAATGCCACCGGAGTAGAAGCTCAGATCGGGCGCATCTTCAAATCCGATGGTCTGGAGGCGGCATACGCCTGGATTGAACAGTTCCTTCGCCCCAAGATGGAACAGCGCCTCCATACGCTGCGTAAAAAACACTGAATACCGATTACAGCAAGATTCTGCAGAAAGTGAGGGCTCCCGGCAATATATGCAGCGGGAGCCCTCACTATTATCCGCTCTTGTCCGGCAGATCAGGCCTCAGCACCGCCCATCAGCGCCTCAATATCGGCCACCTCAAGCGGAGCGTTGGGAATGAGATCCTCAGTACCGTCCGCATGGATGAGGACATCCGTCTCAATACGAATACCGATCTTCTCTGCCGGGATGTAAATACCGGGTTCGATGGTCCAGACCTGCCCCTCGGCAAATTCAGGATCCAGAGGTCCTACATCGTGTACATCAATACCCAACGAGTGGGATGTGCCATGCATGAAATACTTACGCACACAAAGGGGGTTCTCAGGCGCGGCATCCACCTCCTCCTGCGTGAGCAAACCAAGCTTCACGAGCTCAGCAGCCATACGCACTCGCACCAAGCGCTCATACTCACTCTTCTTCAACCCCGGGCGCATGATATCACGGGCGTAGCGATGCACGGCCAGACAGGCCTCATACACCGCCTTCTGCCGCGGGGTGTACTTACCATTGGCAGGAATGGTACGGGTCATATCTCCGGCATAACCGCCATACTCCGCGCCTATGTCAAAGAGGATGAGGTCACCATCCTCGCAGCGCTTGTGATTGCTGATGTAATGGAGCACGCAGGTATCTGCCCCGGAGGCAATAATGGGCAAAAAGGAGAATTTGCGAGCCCTGCGACGAATGTAGGCTGAGCTGAGCAAGCCCTCCATCTCCCACTCTCCCATGCCGGGCTTTATACTGCGGAGAACCTCCACGAATCCCTCGCCGGTGATCCGGCAAGCCTCGCGCAACTGCACGATTTCCTCGGGGCTCTTGCACATTCGCATGGCAGCCAGGATATCGTACAAACATTTGACAGTCACATCGGGATAGGAGGCATGAAGAGCAGCCTCCATGCGCGCATTGCGAGTCTGCACATAGGTGTTGCGGCGGGGGTGATTGTCCTGCTCCAGCCAAAGCTCGGTGGCAGCAGGCACCCACTCTGCCAGCAGGGTGTGGTACTCCGAGGTCCAGCGCACATCCTCAATAGCACTCAGCCGAGTGGCAACCTCCTTCGTTAAGCGAGCACCTTCCCAGATGACGATATGTTCATTCGTCTCGCGCAGCAGCAGCGTGTCCTCATGAGCACCCTCCTCCTGCACACGCATGAGCAGCACGGTTTCCTCCTGATCTATACCGGTCAGATAGAACAGGTTGGCATTCTGATGATGAGCCAGAGTGCCATCGGCATTCGTGGGATATATGTCATTGGCATGGACAATTACCAGACTGCCGGCGGGTAGTTGAGCTGCCAGTCTGTCACGACGTTCAGCATAGAACGATGAGGGAATGGGAGTATATCGGAGCGTGTGCATGGCGGCATTATATCCCACCCACCCCGGAATTGCAACGGCAAATTAGTCTTTTTGCACCTGATGAGCCGGGGTGCCATCCTCGCGGCGGTAGTTGATTCCCTGAGCCTCGAACCACCCATAATGAGCGGGGAGCCGGCACTCGATCCACCGGTGCAGAGGGATCAGCCTGCAATACCAGCGGGGAAAAACAGATGGCGATAACAGATATGAACGATTGCTTCATTATGCAGCACACTCGGAGTTGAGACCTCCCGTCAACTTAGAATTGACGAATGACGCAAGAAAGAGTACAATCTCCGCAACATGAACTCAACAGCAGACTACAAGGTAGCAGATATTTCCCTCCGTGAGTGGGGTCGCAAGGAAATCCAGGTATCCGAGTACGAGATGCCCGGTCTCATGGCATGCCGCGAGAAATACGGACCGCAGCAACCACTTGCCGGAGTACGCATCACCGGTTCCTTGCACATGACTATCCAAACCGCCATACTCATCGAGACCCTCACCGCGCTCGGTGCAGATGTCCGTTGGGCCTCCTGCAACATCTTCTCCACACAAGATCATGCAGCAGCTGCCATTGCCGCAGCCGGAGTGCCGGTTTTCGCCTGGAAGGGCGAGACCCTCGAAGAGTACTGGGACTGCACCTGGCGGGCACTCAGCCACCGAGACGGACAGGGACCACAGCTCATTGTGGATGACGGAGGCGATGCCACGCTGCTGCTGCACAAGGGCTATGAGATGGAGAATGGAGATAACTGGGTAAACACCCCCTCCACCAGCGAGGAAGAAGGCGTGATCAAGGCTCTGCTCAAGCGTATCGGCACCGAGCAACCCGGGATTTTCCACCGCTGGTTACCCGAGATCATGGGAGTGAGCGAGGAGACAACCACCGGTGTACACCGCCTCTACCAGATGGAGCGCGATGGACGTCTGCTCTTCCCTGCCATCAATGTGAACGACTCCGTCACCAAGAGCAAGTTCGACAACCTCTACGGGTGCCGCGAAAGCCTGACGGACGGAATCAAGCGCGCCACGGACGTGATGATCGCCGGCAAGGTCGCCGTCATCTGCGGTTACGGAGATGTGGGCAAGGGCTGCGCCCAGGCTCTGCGAGGTCTGGGAGCTCAGGTCATTGTGACGGAGATTGACCCCATCTGCGCTCTGCAGGCCGCCATGGAAGGTTACCGAGTGCTGACGGTGGAGGACACACTCGGAACAGCCGACATCTACGTCACCACCACCGGCAACTGCGACATCATCACCCTCGAGCACATGGAGAGGATGAAGGACCAGGCCATCGTCTGTAACATCGGTCACTTCGACAACGAGATCCAGGTTGCCCGCCTGCAGGAGAGAGAGGGAATCGTCCGCACCAACATCAAGCCCCAGGTGGACAAATACACCTTCCCGGACGGCCACAGCCTGTACCTGCTGGCAGAGGGACGTCTGGTCAACCTCGGTTGTGCCACCGGCCATGCCTCCTTCGTCATGAGCAACAGCTTCACCAACCAAGTCCTCGCCCAGATCGCCCTCTGGCAAGAGCGCAACTCCCGTGTGAACCGCGTACGCGTGCTACCCAAGGTGCTGGACGAAGAAGTGGCCCGCCTCCACCTCACCAAGCTCGGAGTACACCTCACCACCCTCTCACAGAAACAGGCCGACTACATCGGCGTGAAGGTTGAAGGTCCCTACAAGACTGACGCATACAGATATTGAGTGTAAATCTGAGCCTCATGCTTCACATATCGGTCAGCAGGCAGGAACTGCGCTGCGGAGAGCTCTGCTTCCCCTGCTCCACCGGCAAGGCCGGAACAGGTAGCGAGGAAGGCAGCGGCCGCACCCCGCTCGGTCTCTTCGAAATCAGCAGCATGCACGGCGAAAATGCACCGCTCATGACCATCTTTCGAGGACGACTCCCGGTGGGGACCTATCCCTCCGCAGCCCGGGGTGAGGATGCCATCCTCACCCGCATACTCACTCTAAATGGTCTGGAAAAACACAACGCCAACACCAGAGAGCGCTATATCTACATCCACGGCACAAACGAGACGGATCTGCTGGGTACCCCGGCCTCGCACGGCTGCATACGTCTGTCACCAGCAGATATGCTCACCCTCTATAAGCAGGTCCGGCTTGGAACCCGTGTGCTGATCGAAGAATAAAAAAACGCGGGCTTTTGACTTGCATTAGAGTAAGGTCTAAGGTAAAATAAGAACGTTATGAACAGACTTGCTGGAAAAACAGCCATCGTGACAGGTGCCGGTCGAGGAATCGGCAATGCAGTAGCCCGCCGTTTCGCGGAAGAAGGCGCCAAGGTCGTGCTTATCTCCCGCAATCCTGCCTCCTGCGGCAGTGCGGCAGATTCCATCAACGCCGACTTCCCCGACAGCTGCAAGGCATTCCCCTGCGATGTGGCAGATGCCGCAGCCGTTGAAGCCTGCGTAAAGGAGATTCTGGCTGAATATCCCACCATCGACATCTTGGTGAACAACGCCGGGATAACGAAGGACACCCTGCTCATGCGTATGAAGGAAGCAGACTGGGATGCCGTGCTGAGTACCAACCTCAAGAGCGTATTCCTCTTTGTCAAAGCCCTTCAGCGCACCCTCATGAAGAGCCCGGCAGGTCGCATCATCAACATGGCCTCCGTGGTAGGTCTGACGGGCAATCTCGGTCAGGCTAACTATGCCGCCTCCAAGGCCGGTGTGATCGGCTTCACCAAGTCGGTAGCTCAGGAACTTGCCAGCCGCAAGGTCACCTGCAACGCCATCGCTCCCGGCTTCATCGCCACAGAGATGACGGATGCCATACCGGAAGCCGCCCGCGAGGCCATCCTCGGTCGTATCCCCATGCGCGACATGGGCAAGCCGGAGGACATCGCCAACTGTGCGCTCTTCCTCGCCTCGGACGAAGCCCGCTACATGACCGGTCAGGTACTGGTGTGCGATGGCGGCATGGTCATGTAAGAACAGCTGCCGGAAAGGAACCGCAATCATGTACAAGGCACTTCTACTCGCTCTGTGCGGAATATCCCTGGCTGCTGAGGTCAAGCCCCTACCGCGGCCGGTGGTGACAGGGGGCATGCCGCTGATGGAGGCTATCAACGCCCGCCGCTCCGGTAGGGACTTCAACCCCACCCACAAAGTGGATGACCAGACCCTCAGCGAGATTCTGTGGGTCGCCTGGGGGATGAACTCCCACGGCACACGCACCATCCCTACTGCCCGCAATAAGCAGAATATGGGGCTCTATGTACTCACCCCTGAGGGCTGCTGGTGCTATGATGCCGCAGCCAACACTCTCGTAAAGGTGAACAACAAGAACCTCATCCCGCTCTGCGAGCAGCAGCCCTTTGTGAAGAATGCCCCCCTGCACCTTCTCTACACCGCTGTGGATGACCGCTGGGGGCGGGCACACGTCGGTTCTGCCTACCAGAATGTCTATCTCTACGCAGCCTCCAAGGGCATGAATGCCGTGGTGCGCGGCATGATCAATGTAGCAGCCCTCAACTCCGAGCTCGCCCTCCCTGACGGACAGGTGGTCATCGCTCATCAGGCTTTGGGTTACGCTGAATAATCCCGGACAGTCCGTCGGCACCTTTCACAATTCCGACGAAGCGCTTACTCAGAAGAGCCATCGGTTGCCCGATGGCTCTTCTCTCACAAATAATCATCCCATGCAGCTTACAAGGGAAGAGTCTCGTAATAATCAAGGTTTTTCTTGAGAACCTTGCCCGTACGGCTTTCCGGGTCTGCCTCGTAGGCAGCACGATATGCCTGAATCATCTTGGGGATATCGCGCATGAAACCGTAGGTATCGCCCAAGGCGCGCAGAGCATTCTGACGAGCCTCCGGCACCAGATCAGGCCGCTCGAGGTAACTATTCAGCTGAGCAACACTTTCCTGTAGCTCGGGAAGAGAGGTCTTTCCACGGAACGTCATGAGCAGATCTCGCAGATCGGCAAGCTGATCGATACGCTGGCGAGTCGTGTCGCCCAATCCCTTATAGCCCAGTGTATTCTCAGGATCGAGGCTGTTAATCTCTGCAATGACAGCCTTGTACTTGTCGCGGCAAACTTCCGGGAGAGTCTTGAGAGCCGCATCGAGCGCACGGGCGCGATCCATACCGCTCTTCCCCTCAGCAGCGGCAAGAGCGGCATCGCGAGCAGCGAGCTTATCCAGACCTGCCTGCACGAGTGCCAGATAATCGGCAGGATTACGGCGCGTGCCGTTGATCACCTCGAAAGGCAGACCATTGCAGTCCATAAGAACCACACCGGGGAGCCCCTCAATCCGATAAGAGACCAGCATGGCCTCGCGATCGCGCTTCACCTCCTCGGACAACTTGGCCACAAGCTCCGGTGTGCGCGGAAAATCTACGGGTACCAACACGAACTTCTTACCCATGGCGGCCTCGAACTCAGGACTCTCCACAATCTTAGTTCGCAGGTGAATACAAGCAGTACACCAATCTGTACCGGTGAAGTCCACAAATATGTGGCGTCCCTCAGCCCGGGCAACAGCCTGAGCCTCCTCCATCGTAGCTACCTCCGGCAGAGCCAGGGCCGGCATAGCCATAGCAAGCAGAAGCATATATTTAGTGATCGCTTTCATAACATAGTGCGCGTATATGGTTTCCTAACAAGCTCAGTCACATAGAACTCCTCATCGCCCCGTTCGCCGAACTCCAGCCGCTCCAGGATATCATCCCCGGAGTAGGAAGGGACCAAGCGCCCATTGCGCCCGCGAACCTCTTCCGCCAGAAGCCGTACGGCCGCAACCACGAGGGACGATCTCGTCGTCCCCAGAGCGGCAGCCACAGCATCCACTCGCTGCATAAGCTCAACCGGGCAACGGAAGGCTATCAACTTCGTGCTCATAACAGTCATTTTACATAATCCAACTACTAACGCAACAAAAAAAATCCGTAAGGATGTAATTTTGGATAAACTGCCACGATGAAGGCTTGACGTCAGGCGGGAACGTGGCACAATACTGGGGTTAAACTTCAAGCACTCAATAACATGCCTCAGTTTCTCACAGAAATCACCGGATCCCCGTTCTTCTACTTTGCTACGGGTATCCTGTTGCTGGTTCTCTTTTTCTGGTATCTGGCGTCAGAAAATGATAAAGCGAAGCGCAACGCCGGAACGTTCTTCATCGTAGGTCTGGCGGGATTCTCCCTGCTCTCCCTGTTTGTGAACGGCATGCAGTATGGTATCGACATCAAGGGCGGCGTGGAGCTCACCCTGGAAGTTCAGCCCAAGCTGGACGACAACGGCAATACCGTCCCGCCTACTGAGCACGATATGGAACTGGCCTGCACCATCCTCGAGGAGCGACTCAACTCCACAGGTACCAGCGAAGTTCAGATCCTCCACTCCAATAACAAGATCCTCATCCAGATTCCTCAGCAGGACAGCAAGGATGAGGTCAAAAACAAGGAGAAGATCGATGCCATGGTGAAAATGCTCACCAAGATGGCCAAACTGGAGCTACTGGCAGTCTACCCGAACTACCCGAGTGTGCTCGCTGATCCCGAGGTACAGGAAGGGCTCCTCAAGTACGAGGAAAGGCTCATTGAGTACAACAAGCAACTGACTGCCGGCAACACTGCCCTGCGTGCTCCTGCTCTCCCCCGCATCCCCGCCCGCATGGGTCTCAATGACTACATGATCCTGCCGCAGCCGCTGGTCGATGACAAGACAGCCACCCCCATTCTCGACAAGAACGGCAACCAGGAAATGCGCTACTATGTGGTGCAGAAACCCTATGCCGCCATGCAGAAGGGTGTGTACATCACGGGTGAACAGGTCTCCGCAGCTCATCCGGACTACACCAAAAAGGGGTATGTGAACGTCACCCTCAACCGCGAGGGCGCTCACCGCATGGGCAAGTTAACCGGCGCCATGAATCTGGGTCGTGACCTGTTGGCCGTGGTTCTGAACAATCAGATCAAGTGCGCCCCCGTCGTTAACGACGTGCTCAGCAAGGACTTCTCCATCAGTGGTCTGAATGGCAAGGGTGAGCCCGAGGACATTTCCAAGGCCCTTGCCAACCCCCTCGCCAGCGATCTGAAGGTTGAGGGGCGCAAGGACGTATCTGCCCAGCTCGGTCAGAGTGCTCTCGAGCAGGGCATCTTCTCCGGTCTCATCGGCATGCTGGGCATCTTTGCCTTCTGCTACTGGTACTACCGCACATCCGGTATCGTGGCGATGGTTGGACTGACTTTCAACGCCTTGGCACTGATCGGGCTGATGAGTCTGTTCGGCTTCGTGCTCACGCTGCCGGGTATCGCCGGTATTGTGCTGACGATGGGTATGGCAGTGGATGCCAACGTGCTCATCAACGAGCGTATCCGCGAAGAGCGCGCACTGGGCAAGCCCTTCATCATCAGCCTGCGACTGGCGTACGAAAAGGCATTCTCAGCCATCTGGGACTCCAACATCACTTCCTTGATAACCGCAGTCATCCTCTTCTGGCTGGCAAGCGGCTCCATCAAAGGCTTTGCCGTGACAACGAGCGTAGGTATCATCACCTCCCTCATCGGTGCCGTGGTCGTGACCCGCGTACTTTACTTCTGGATGGAACGACTGGGGCTGCTGAAGGATGCCAAGTTTGCGAAAGCCCCCTTGGAGGGCAAGGTATTCGACTTCATGAAGTACCGCAAGGTCTGCGCCATCGGCTCCGTTGCGATCATCGTGCTGGCAGCTCTCTATGGTGTGTTCGTACGCGGAGAGAAGGCTCTGGGCATCGACTTCACAGGTGGTTCCACCATCACCTACGTCATCCCCGGCGACTCCCAGGTAGATTACAAGAAGGCTGAAGAAGCCATCTACAAGATGGAGCTCTCCAAACAGCCCACCGTTCAGCAATTCATCAATGCCACCGATCGTAACATCAAGATCCGCGTTGCCACCAAGGAGGAGGCTCATCAGATCGATCAGCTCCTGCGCAAGGAAATCCCCGGCATGGCCGAGCTGCCCGTCCCCTCTGTAGAGGACGTAAGCGCCTCGCTGGGCAGCACCTTCTTCCGCACCGCCTGCTGGGCTCTGCTTGCGGGCATGCTGGGCATCACCTTCTACCTGGCCATTCGCTTCGAATGGAGCTTTGCCATGGGTGCGCTCATCTCCACCTTCCACGATGTGGCAGCCATCATCGTGCTGGTGGTTCTGATGGGGACGGAGCTGAGCATCATCCACATCGGTGCTTTCCTTACGGTAGCAGGTTATTCCATCAACGACACGATCGTTATCTTTGACCGCATCCGCGAACGCCTGAGCATAGCGGAACCGAACGAAGACCTGAAGGATATCATGAACGAAGCCATCAACACCACGCTGTCGCGTACATTGCTGACTTCGGGCTCAACAATCGCCGTGCTCATTTCGCTCATCGCGCTGGGAGGTCCCGCCATGAAAGACTTCTCGGTAGCCATGCTGCTGGGTATCTTCGTGGGTACCTACTCGTCGATCTACATCGCCGCCCCCATCGTGCTCTTCTTCGACAAGAAGCACAGCCTGCGCGAAGAACTCCGACAGGCGAACGAGACAACGGTCTGATCCGGCGGCTACCGGATCCAACATTGCGAATATAACTCTCTCGGGCGCGGCAGATATCAGCCGCGCCCGAATGACAAGAAGCCCCTTCACCTCATGCGCCGCAACGTCATCCCGCTCCTGCTGATCACCTGCACCCTGCTGTTTCTGACAGCTCTGGTCGGGGCGGTATACTGCGGACAGGAACTGACCTCTCCGGAACTGTCAGCAGAACGAGTCGCAGACCTACGCGGGCTCATCTACCTGCACTTTGCCATCGCCCAGCTGTCGATCATCTGTACCGGTGCCATCCTCTACCTGCGGCACCGCCGCTGGCGCCGCTACTATCTGATCGTCAGTTACAATGAAAAAGGGCTTGCTCTGAATCCTCCCGGCATCCGCATGCCCTCAGGGCGTGTGTACCGCTGCCACTTGGGCAACATACACGAAAGCCCCCTTCCCCCGGCAAATGCCCCGGTACTCGTCTACCCCATGTTCATGCTCAGCGGTCACTCCAGCGGCACCAAGCTCGAGCAAGCCATCAATGATGCCTATGCCGCCCGTTACGCCGTCATTCCACCGCTCTATTACCAAGCAGTACTGGGTGCCTCGCCCTGGTTAGTGAAGGCTGCCGCCGCCCACATACGCCCCCTCCTCACCCCCGAGAGCGGGATATTGGTCGTGGCACATGGCTCTCGGCTGCCCGAGCCTCCCCCCGAGCCCGCTCTCTTCTGCCGAAGGCTGCGCGAACAATTACCGGGCACAGAAATCACGCTCGGTTACTTCAGCCAGCCCCCGGAGGCCGCAGAGGTACTCTGCGGCATGCGCTCCCACCATGTCCTAGTGCTACCCTTCCTGCTGACAGAGGGTCTCCACACCTCTCGCGACCTCCCCTCTCCCGAGCAAGCAGCCGCATGCGGGAAATCCCTCTCACGTCTGCCCGTGGCAGCCGCTCTTCTTTCCAAATCCCCTTCCGACAAAGCATGAAACTCGCCCTCAAAGTCACCCCGGGTGCCCGTAAAAATGAAATCCTAGGCTGGGAAAATGACTACCCCCGCGTAGGGCGTGTCCTCAAACTCAAGATTGCAGCTCCCCCCATTGATGGCAAAGCCAACAAAGAAATAGAATCCTTCCTTGCCGAGCGACTGGGAGTACCGAAAAGCGCTGTCAGCATAGCCCACGGGGCCTCCGGACGCATCAAAATGGCAGAAGTGCCGGACAGCTCCGACCTGAAGCTCCTGAGCTGACAAGCACTCACTTAGCGGAGCAGGATGACTTGGCAGCAGCCTCTTCCTCCCCCCCCCCGGGAAGCTCCTTCTGCTCATCACCGGAGCTGCCACAGGCACCATCGCGGCTCAGATATCGGAACTGAAAACGCTTGCGCCGGAAGCGGCAGCGGTTCTTAATCAACTGCCACACATCCTGACGGGTCAGATTGCGCCAGGAAAGACGCAATACCGAGAGCTGCAAGGCCAAAGCCGGAATATCCACTTGATAGGGAAAACGACGATTGAAGGCATTGTAACAATACATCAATTTCAGAATCCCCTCCCCGGGGCTTTCCACCCGGCGCTCTCCATAGGGAACTTCGTCCAGATTGTGCAGATAGAGCAGATTAAACTTCACGCCGGGAAAAGCCGCCTCGAGATTACGGCGGGCGGCGATCAACTCCTCATCATCGGCAATGACCGCCGTGTCCGGCGAATCGAGAAACACGGCCAAAACAGTCCGACTGTTGCGAATCGCACCAAGTAGGCGCTCTATGCGACGATTGTACTTTGCCGACACTTTGCGGAATGACTCATCGAACTCCTCGCCCTCAAGGAAATCATGATTAAAAATGATACCGGTCAACGAATTCCGATAAATCAACTTACGTTTTTCGTCCAGATTGAAGTAGCCGACATGTGCCATATTCTCCTTGCGCAACCAAGTCTCGAACCCGGAGGCGACAATCTGGCTGCGAGCCACCACATTGCTCCCATATAACCAATCGAAGGGCAATGAGCGGTACTGCAAACCGGCAGCACGGAGCACTTGCGTGCAACTACACGCAGCCCCCAAGGGAAATATGAAATCATACTTCTCGCGCAGAACTTCTTTTTCTGTCGTTGTAACCATCTCTTTCTTAATATCTCGGAAAGAAAACGAAACACCCTTGCCATTCCCGGTGCGATCGAGACACCGCTCACTCCAAATGTATAGCACAAGAACCATCCCATTGTCAATCATTTTCGGTTATTTCCCCACAGAGTGCAAGTTGTAAAATCAAATGCGACACCGAAAGCCCGCCCAAAAAGTCTCCATAGGAGCCCAAACTGCCCTAGCAGGATGGGGGGATAGGGGGAAGGACGACAATGAGTCCTTCCCCCTTGTGGAAGCGATGAAATAAAA
>JAZQCA010000050.1:0-55610 GCA_045545975.1 Akkermansia sp. | reverse complement strand
TTTATTTCATCGCTTCCACAAGGGGGAAGGACTCATTGTCGTCCTTCCCCCTATCCCCCCATCCTGCTAGGGCAGTTTGGGCTCCTATGGAGACTTTTTGGGCGGGCTTTCGGTGTCGCATTTGATTTTACAACTTGCATTTGCCCTGCTTTCCACGCGAAAGAACTTGACAAGGGCGAACAATTAGTGCAGAATGGGAAATGTAATGGGCAGCAGATTTTCAGATTCCAAACTCAGGAAGGCCACGGGAATAGCCACAGCGATCGTGACGGCCGGCGCAGTCTACAGCATTGATGCACAGGATATAGTACCGCTTCCTACCGATATTTTTGACAATCCGCCCCCGAGCAGCAATCCTGCCATGGATCTGACAGAGCGCGTCATTTCCGACTCACCTCTCTCTCTTAATCCTGAAATACCGGATACGTTTACCATCAGCAATGAAGGCGGAGAAATCACCTACGACAGCGACAAACGTATCCTCAGTTACAAGGGCAACAGCACCCCCATCAAACTCATCACCAACGAAGGACTCGATGTAACGACTACGGAGCTGCAAGTTGATCTGGAGAAGAAGAACATCTACCTGAAAGGACCACTGACCATCTACCAGGGAGAAAGTCTCACACTTGCCGAGACGGCTGTGTATGACTGGGAAAAAGGACATCTGGACGCTCAAAATATCCGCTCCAAGGTGACGGGCATATTGGTACGAGGATCGAGGGTGGAGTACCAACTCGACAGCGAGGGTAAGCGCTTCATGCGCATTCACGATTCGTATGCCTCAACGGATGATGCGGAGGATCCGGACATCTGGGTAGGTGCAGGAGAAATGACCATTTACCCCGGAGATTACGGGCGGGTAACCCGACTGAGCTTGGCGAGTGGCGACACCGATGTACCGGTTCCGGTGCTGGGCTGGTTCAGTTTTTCTCACTCCCTGAACCCGCGAGAAGGTTACATGCCCGATCTGGGTTCCCGCTCCAGCTGGGGAGCTTACTTGCTGAACAGCTATGGATTTCTCATCGGCAATCGCCGTGTTCAGGGTAATATCCCTGTGGCAGATTATATCCTGACTACGCATGTCGATTATCGCACACGCCGCGGGCTTGCCAGCGGTATCGACTTGGAGGATGTCAGCATGCGCAAGAAATACCCCAGCATGAAGGGACTGCAGTTCTACTACATCTATGATGACTCCCCGAACATCAACCCCACGCGAACCAAGCGCATACCCGTCAAGCACGAGCGCTACCGGGTGTCGATGAACACCCTGTGGAATCTTCCTCTGGAGACAGCCGAGCCTACTGTACGTTGGACCATGGGTACCAATATTAACTTGGTAAGCGATCGCTACGTTCTGCGCGACTACTTCGACGAAATCAGTAAAATCAACGACAAGCCGGACAATACAGCCCGCATCGTTCGTCGAGGTCAGCTTAGCCAGACCATGCTCATGACCCGCTTCGCGCCCAACAACTACTACGCCACAGACGAACGGGCAGAGATCTCGTACTACCGCGCCCGTACCGCCATCGGCAAGACCGGAATTACCTACGAAACCCGCAACAGTTTCGGCTTCATGCGCCAGGAGATCCCCGGTCTGGACAAGAAAAACTACAAGTGGAAACTCAAGCGAGAGAAAGATCCGGACGCCCGCAGCTACTACCAACGCCTGCTGGACACGCACGGGTTCATGCGTGCCAACAGCACCCATGAGTTCGCACGGCACTTCAACGTTCTCAAGTTCCTCAACATCACCCCCAAAGCCGGTGCCGGCTACTCCGGCTACTATAGCGTAGAGAACACAGGAGCCGACAATCGTTTCATCGGCTTTGCCGGTGTGGATGTCAACATTAAGCTGCACCGAAATTACGACTCCTTCCACATCCCCAGCATGGGCTACAAGGGGCTGACTCATATCATCAAGCCCTACACCACCCTTGCGCACTGCAATATCTCCTCGGCAAATCCGCTTGTGCCGCAACTGGATGCCTGGTCCAATGAATTCAGCACCACTACCAGCAATCCCATCGAGCTGGATCTCATGGGCTTCACCAGCATCGACAGCTGGGGTACCTGGAGCATCTGGCGAATCGGCGTGGAGAACATTCTCTACACAACCGTGGACGATGAACCGCTGCAGCTCTTCAAGTGGACAAGCTTTGTGGACTACAATGAGGAAAATCCGCACTCCGACAGCGCCTTCTCCAACCTGTACTCCCTTGTCACCTTCCGTCCCTCTCAGCAGTTCAGCATCCGAGCAGAAACTCAGACGCCCACCATCAACAATGGAGACGGCTACCACGAGTACAATATCGGAGCTGCATGGCAACCCTTGGCCGCGCTGGAAACCAAGATATCCTACCGCATGCTGCGTGGTCACCCCGTCCAGGCCAATGAGGAACAGCTCGTACTTCAGACCAACCTCCGAATCAACGAAAAATACTCAGCCTGCTGCAAGTGGAACTGGAACATCAAGAAAAATCGTTTCTCCATCCAGCAATACTCGCTCTTCAAAAAATCCGGAGCTTGGTACCTCGGCGCCACGATATTCCTGCGCAATAACGGTGGCAAGAAAGAAACCGGGTTCGGGCTCTCCTTCACCTTGGGCGAGACCGGCACAGCTCTTCCCGTTGATTTCTTCTGATAGATTACATACCTTCCTCCATCCCCCTCTCCGGCGCTCTGCCCGCGAGGGGGATATTTTTTCAGGCGTCCGCATTTTATCAAAAATATAATGTAATACGCATTTTATGCTTGCTATTTGTTCAAAA
Source organism: Akkermansia sp. (assembly GCA_045545975.1). Lineage (GTDB taxonomy): Bacteria > Verrucomicrobiota > Verrucomicrobiia > Verrucomicrobiales > Akkermansiaceae > Akkermansia. The sequence continues at coordinate 52,833 of JAZQCA010000050.1, read as the reverse complement.
ATAAGGCAGCATGAACTCACAAGCCACAAGAACCATGAGCAAGAACCTTAAAATCGGTATTATTCAGAACACCCCACTGACGGCGGATCTTTCCAATAATCTCCGACAGATTGTACAGGGGTACAGGGATTGCTTGGATCACGGAGCCGATCTGATCATCGCGTCGGCATGCGCTCTTTGCGGTGCAGACGTACTTGACCTGGCCTCCAGACAATCATTCATCCGGCAGACTCGCGCAGCGCTTGACAACCTGGCCCGGGAACTGGGGGAAACTCCGCTCATTCTCGGAGCCTACAGCCCACTTTTCTCTCATGATGACGACTTCACCCTCCTGACGAACGAAGAAGATCAGCCGGATCTCACCTACAGCCGGGAGTCTCGCCCCACCTCGCTGCTCACCCCCTACCTGCTGGAGAGCAATGAAGTAACTGAGCTGGAGGAAGCAACATGTTTCGACCTGGACGGCACAAACATCTACATAGATCTCGATGACGAAATCGCACTTCCCGAAGATCAGGAGCCGGATCTCATCATCCACCTGCCCAGTCTTCCCTGGTTTGCCGGAGCGGCCACCACAGAAGAGGAAGCCCGGCAGTGGGAGGCACGCAACAACGGCACCCCCGTCATCTGCGTGCGCCATGTCGGAGCCTCGCAAGGCAACCTGTACTCCGGAGGCTCCGCCGTGTACTCCCCATCCGGCACCACCATCAGCAGACTACCTTTCTTCACAGGCGCCAACAGAGTAGTCAACCTTGCCACCACGACCCGCGCCAAGGCCCTGCCTACCGAGCAGGAACTGCTCTACCTCGCCATTGAGCGGGGCATACGCGACAGCGTGCGCAACAATGGTTACAGCGGGGTATGCCTGAACCTTGATCATGCGAACGCCCCCCTGCTGGCAGCCATTTGCGTGGAATCACTCGGGCGCTCAAATGTCTTGGGCTTCTCAGAGGAGAAATCTCCGCATGCCGCAGCCGCACTCAACATATCCTGCCGCTGTCTGCCGACAGGCAAACTGGTAACAGATGCAGCAGAACTCACGCAGGAATCAGCCTCCGTGCTCAGTCCCAGATTAGCAGCTGCACTCCAGTTCACCATTGCGGAAAGCCGTGGATTACTTTACCTCAGCCCCCTCTCTCGCAGAGATTTCATGACCGGCAACTTCTCTTTGTATGGGGATTCCGCAGGATTGCTTGCCCCGCTGGGCAACCTCTACGAAATGGACTTGCACATGCTCCGCTGTTACATTGCGGAGTCGCACCCCGATCTTTTCGGTCCGCTCAAAGAACCGGAGCAACCACAGACGGATCGAATCATCCACGAACTGGTTGACCGCAACATCAGCGCCGGAGAGCTGCTCTGCGAGCGAGTATGTCCCTTCCAAGAGAACGACGTCCGCCTGGTCCAGCGCAAGATCATAGCCTCGGCACTCAAGCGCTCGCAGATTCCCCTGGTTCTTCATGCGGATCCTGCCACAGAGCAGCCGACTCTACCGATCTCCCACAGGCTCAATGATTGAGCCGAATATCACGTCCATATCAAAAAGGCCAACTCCCCCATCGTACAGCCCTGCCGAAATTACTCGACAGGGCTGTTGCTCACAAGAGGCGACAAAGGGGAGGGTCGGATCTTAATTCACTGAGGTGAAGGGAGATACATCAACTCTCCTGTCGGGGAGACATGGCAATGAAAAGGAGCGTCCACCCGGAGAATATCATTTCCACGGCGATCACGGTACCGATCAACCACAGGGATGAACCCGGCCAAGTCCACAACACCATTCCGCCAAGTACCAATGAAATAATAGCGTTGAAGAACCGCCAGACACTACCATCGGTCCTCCGCATGGAAATTGCCACGAGCAGCCGTACCAGACCTCCGGCAAACAGAGCCACCCCAATCACCAGCGTGATTACAACCATCGAGGCAGTAGTCTGCAACAGCAGCAACACTCCAAGCACCAGGAACAGCACGCCCGTCAGCAAACTCCACATACGTTGCCCGGCCCGGGTGAATACATGCACCAAGTGCATGAGCCCCATCATCAGAAAAACAAAACCTCCCACCCACACGGCTGACGCTCCCAGCAGATAGGGAAAACTGAGCATAACGAAGCCAAGTACAAGTTCCAACACAGCCAAAAAGGCAGCCAACCAAACATTTCCGGCGAAACTTCGGATAGGATTCGGTTCATCAGTATTCATTGCGAAGAGCCCTTTCAAAACGATTTTCCACCACGCTCCAGTTAATGTGCTGCATAAAGGCATTCACATAACCTTTCCTGTCATTGCTCCATGTGAGATAATAGGCGTGTTCCCAGACATCGCACACCAACAAGGGGATGAAGCCCGGAACCAGTACATCCTGATGACGCTGAATTCCGGTCACCATCAGACAACGGCTGAGAGGATCCACACCCAACACCCCCCATCCACTTCCCTGCACAGCTATCGCAACGGAACTGAACACCTTGCGGAAGGCCGCAAAATTTCCGAAGTCACGATCAATGGCAGCACTCAATTCCCCCTGTGGTTCCTGTCGCTGACCGGAAGTCAGGTTCTCCCAGTAGAGATTGTGCAGAATATGGCCACCCAAATTGAAGGCCAGGCTCTGGCAAGCAGCCGGAGCATGAGTAGGACTGAGTGTGCCGTCGTTGATGAGGCGCAGTGTATCGAGGGCGGCATTTGCCCCGGCCACATAGCCGGCATGGTGTTTATCATGGTGCAAATAGAGTGTCTCGGCGCAAATGAGAGGCTCGAGAGCAGACTCCCCAAAAGGCAGCGGAGGCAGCACATAGCGCCCCTCGGCGTAGCCGTGCAATAGGTTTGTACTGTTCATAGGGGGAGTGTGACGTCACCACGCTCGCATTTCTTCAATAAATGCTAGCGGCTTCATCCCACTCCCAGTCCAGACAAACAGCGGTAGCATTGTCTGCGGCAGGGTCATTCAATGCCTCACAGGCAGCAATGATCTGAGATGAAAGCGGCTTTGCCCGAGAATCAAGCATATTCTTCACCTCTGCACTCAGCACCCTTGGCAGCAGCACGTCATCCACCCCATCGCTCGCCAGAATAAGCCTATCGCCCGGAAGAAGAGGATGAGGAGCAGATGATACATCCACCATGGCAATCTTATCTCCGGTAAGAGCGGAGCGCAACAAGTGCCCCTGGCTCATAGCCTCCTCATAACTAAGTACTCCGGTCTGCACATATTCCATGTATACAGCGCGCAGCGAATGGTCGGCGTTCAGCCGCAGCAGACGCCCGCCACGCCACAGCAACAGGGGCGAATCCCCCACACTCACCCACCACATCAACCCGGAGCTGACATACGCCGCCACCAAAGTGGTGCCGCCATAGCCCCCTGCCCCGCAAAAAGCGCACTTCACCGCGGCATTGGCCGCATCCAAAGCCCGTTGCAGGCGAGACACCACGGGAAGATCGCCTGTACAACTTGCCGAGAAATCATCTGTAAATGCCTGTACAGCCACCCGTGAGGCCATGGTTCCGTGCTGGTGTCCACCCATGCCATCGCACACGACAGCCAGCACACCATCCGGGTAAAACTTCACCCCGTAGGAGTCCTCCTGGTGCTGACGGCAACCTATCGACTGTGCAATATTGGCATTCACTTATCATCACTCCTACCACAAGCCGAGGTGCAGCGCAAGATAAAACAGAGCCTCGCCTCCTTTATGACAAAATATCCCGAATCAACCTCCTCAACCATTAAAATAATTGCACCTGCTCCATTCTTCAAACTTGCAAGCGCTGTAACATTGTGCTACAATGCCGAAGCAGAGAGCAAACTCCAAACATTCTTCCCATGGCACACGATACGGCTTTCCTCGGCGCAAGCACCGTGCTTGGTCAGTACTGGACCAAGCGACGTTACTTTGATTACCTCATCGACAAGGAAAACTTCCAGCTCACATTCGGGCGCAGCTTCCGCATGATGGTTTATTTGGACAATGCCGTGGCCAATGGTGAGGAAAAAGTACGCGCAGATGTCGAGGCAGACACCCGAGCAACAAACTACCTCCTGAACCACCTTGCTGACATCAAGCCCGAGCTCACGATATTCGTCACTACCTGCGACATGCTGGTCGACAACGCCGATGAAAACACCCCCACCATCGAGCACAGTGACGACCCCTATGTGCAGAACCGCATCAACCTCTACCGGGAGCTCAATCGCCAATATGGCAGGGTGCTCAATGTACACCTGCCGGAAATAGCCTCCGTCACCCATCGTGGCTTCAGCAAACTCATCGACACCCTGCTCGCACCTCCGGCCGAGGGGAAACTCCCGCTGGCTCCGCTGGAGATGCACCAACTCTACTTCTCCCAGCGCATACTCGGCGATGTAGAGCGCTGCATCCCCCTGGGTATACCGGCTATCATCCCGGCCATGCCACCCCTCACCACAACGGAGATTACCGAGGTCATCGCCCCGCAGCTACTCGATCGTCTGCCCGCCTTCGATCCTGCTCAACCCATGGGCTCTCGCCGCAGCTCCATCCACTCCTTCCAATGGCTCGATCCGAAAGATGGATACCTCGTCACCAAAGAGGACCAGCAGGAACTGCTCAAGTTCTACTTTGCCTCAGATTTCTCCTGAGAGTTCTCTGACAGAGAAATCTGTTATCCTTCACGCTCCGTCCATTAAGTTGCTGACGGAGTGCTTCTTTTTGGCATATAGACACGAGAAAAAGCTTGACTGAACGATCATCCTCTGCTAATCTTCGCGCGTTATGGCAAAAGTTCCCGTTATTCAACTCCGCAAGGGTCACGCCGTGAATTACAACGGCGACATCTGTGTTGTGCGCGAAAGCCAGCTCAAGACCCCGCCCCGCATGGCCTCTTATGTGCAGATGACCATCCGCAGCATCGCCACCAAGAAGGACTACAACCTTCGCCTGACCTCTAACGATTTCTTGGAGGGCGTGATGCTCAGCCGCGAGGAGATGGAGTTCTCCTATGTGGATGGCATGGGCTACCACTTCCTCAACAACGAGACCTTCGAGGACATCTGCGTCTCCGAGGATATCATCGAGCCCGTCAAAGATTACCTCATCGAGGGCGAGAACTACATGCTTCTCTTTACTGATGAGATCGTCTGCTCCATCGAGCTTCCTGCCGCCATCACCATGGAGGTTGCTGAGGCTCCCGAAGGAGTAAAGGGTAACTCTGCCAACAACGTCTACAAGAGTGCTACCATGACCACCGGTCTCGTTGTCCAGGTTCCCCTGTTCATCTCCGCCGGTCAGCGCATCTCCGTTAAGACGGAAGACGGTACCTACCTTGGCCGCGTCAACAACTGATCGTCCCGATCCCTTTTCAGCGCCCCCGAGCCACTCTTGTGGCCCGGGGATTTTTTTGCCCTGCAACATCAACGCCAACGCGGCAAAATGCCGCACCGCCCATGTGACAAAATGCCCACACGCGGCAAAATGCCGCACATTGCAAACATTATACTCAGCACCTTGCTAAAAGCGACTTATTGATTTTGTGCTACTTACAACTTGTGACATGCAAGATGAAGAACTGGCACGGCATTTGCAACATAAAGGGCAAGCAGAGGACTCGGGAAATCGGGTCCATCGAACCACAACTTCAAACAACACACGAATAGAAAGACACACAACCATGAGCAAGATTCTCGGAATTGACCTCGGTACAACAAACTCCTGCATGGCCGTCATGGAAGGCGGTCAGGCCACTGTGCTTGAGAACAGCGAAGGAGCACGCACCACCCCCTCCATCGTAGCATTCACCAAGAACGGCGAACGCATCGTCGGTCAGGCAGCCAAGCGACAGGCCGTTACCAACCCCCGCAACACCATCTTCTCAGCCAAGCGTCTGATCGGGCGCAAGTATGCAGAGCTGACGGCCGATGACAAAAAAGTGCCCTACACCATCGTGGAGGCAGCCAATGGCGATGCCCACATCCAGGTGGAAGTCGGCGGCGAGACCAAGGTATACTCCCCGCAGGAAATCAGCGCCATGGTGCTCAGCAAGCTGAAGGCCGACGCTGAGAGCAAACTCGGAGAGACCATCACCGAGGCCGTCATCACCGTTCCCGCCTATTTCAATGATGCACAGCGTAACGCCACCAAGGCAGCCGGTGAAATCGCCGGTCTGAAGGTGCGCCGCATCATCAATGAACCCACCGCAGCCGCACTGGCCTATGGCTTGGACAAGGGCAGCAACGAGCAGATCGCCGTCTATGACCTCGGAGGCGGCACCTTCGATATCTCCGTCCTCGAGATCGGTGACGGCGTGTTTGAGGTAAAGGCCTCCGATGGCGACACTCACCTCGGCGGTGACGACTGGGACAACGCCATCATCAACTGGATCCTCGCAGAGTTCAAGGCCGCAGAGGGCATGGACATCTCCCGCCAGACAGATGCTCTTCAGCGCATCAAGGAAGAGGCAGAGAAGGCCAAGATTGCGCTCTCGTCCACGCAGAGCTATGACATTTCCCTGCCCTTCATCACCATGGACGCCACCGGTCCCAAGCATATCATGCTCAACCTCACCCGCAGCAAGCTCGAGCAGCTTACCGAGAACCTGCTGGAGCGCACCTCCGCTCCCGTGCGCAACTGCATCTCCGCTGCCGGTCTGAGCACTAGCGATATCAACGAACTCGTGCTCGTGGGTGGCATGACCCGCATGCCGGCCGTACAGGAGATGGCCAAGCGCTTGGCAGGCAAGGAACCTCACAAGGGCGTGAACCCCGATGAGGTCGTAGCCGTGGGTGCAGCCATCCAGGGCGGCGTGCTCTCCGGCTCCGTAACCGACGTACTCCTTCTGGACGTCACCCCCCTTACCCTTTCCATCGAGACCATGGGCAGCATCGCCACCCCCATGATCGACCGCAACACCACCATCCCCGTCCGCAAGAGCCAGGTATTCTCCACCGCTGCCGACAACCAGCCTGCCGTGGATATCCGCATCTGCCAGGGTGAGCGCAAGATGTTCAACGACAACAAGCTGCTGGGCAACTTCAAACTCGATGGCATTAAACCCGCTCCCCGTGGTGTACCTCAGATCGAAGTGACCTTCGATATCGATGCCAACGGCATCCTCAAGGTTACAGCCAAGGATAAGGACACCGGTAAGGAACAGAACATCTCCATTCAGGGTTCGTCCGGTCTCTCCAAGGAAGAAATCGAGCGCGCCAAGCGCGATGCCGAGATGCACGCCGAAGAAGATCGCCGCAAGGCTGAGGAAATTGAGGCCATCAACAAGGCAGACTCCCTCGCCCACAGCGTAGAACGCCAGATCAAGGAGATGGGTGAGCAGGTTCCCGCAGACGTAACCAAGCCCATTCAGGACAAGGTGGACGCCCTCAAGAAAGCAGCTGAGGCTAAGGATGTAGACAAGTGCAAGACCCTCACCACTGAGCTCGAGACCATGCTTGCCAATCTGCAGCAGGCCGCCCAGCAGGCAGCTGCCGCTCAGCAGGGAGGTTGCAGCGGTTCCGGCTGTGATGCAGGAGCAGCTCCTCAGGATGGTCCCCGCAAGGCCAAGGGCAAGGTTGTAGACGCCGAAGTGGTCGACAACGACTAATCCCCCCCTTATCAGGGCTGAGGGCTCCCCTCAGCCCTGCCACCACACCAACAATTTAACCAAACACACCATACACATATGATCAAACCCATCGGACAACGTGTACTCGTAGAGCGAGTGGAAGCAGAGAGCAAGACAGCAGGAGGACTTTTCCTGCCTGACAGCGCCAAGGAGAAACCCCAGGAGGCCATCGTGCGCGCCCTTGGCACCGGCGGCCGAGACAAGGACGGCAAGGAAATCCCCTTCAGCGTAGCCGTCAACGACAAGGTTCTCATCACCAAATACGGCGGCACTGAGGTCACCGTCAATGGTACCACCTACACCATCCTCAACGAGAGCGATATTCTCGCTGTCATTGACTAAACACTCATCATCATTCATTCTTACTATTCACTCATTATATGGCTAAGCAACTTTCATTCGACGAATCCGCCCGCCAGAGCCTGTTGGCCGGCGTCACCAAAATCTCCAAGGCCGTCAAGAGCACTCTCGGTCCGGCCGGTCGTAACGTCGTCATCGACAAGAAGTTCGGTTCCCCCAACATCACCAAGGACGGCGTGACCGTTGCCAAGGAAATCGAGCTCGAAGATCCCTACGAGAACATGGGTGCCCAGCTCGTCCGTGAGGTCTCCAGCAAGACCAATGACATCGCCGGCGACGGCACAACCACCGCCACTGTGCTTGCCGAGAGCATTTACCGCGAGGGTCTGCGCAACGTTACAGCCGGAGCTAACCCCATCTCCCTCCAGCGCGGCATCAACAAGGCCGCGGCAGCCATTGTCGAGGAGCTCAAGAACATCTCCAAGCCCGTCGACTCCGGCAAGGAAATTGCCCAGGTTGCCACCGTCTCGGCCAACTGGGACTCCGAAATCGGTGACATCATCGCCGAGGCTATGGACAAGGTGGGCAAGGATGGCACCATCACCGTTGAGGAGGCAAAGGGAATCGACACATCTCTGGATGTCGTAGAGGGTATGCAGTTCGACAAGGGCTACCTCTCCCCCTATTTCGTGACCAATGCAGACACCATGGAGGCTGTGCTTGAAAGCCCCTACATCCTTATTTTCGAGAAGAAGATCTCCAACCTCAAGGATTTCCTCCCTGTGCTCGAGAAGGTGGCAAAGACCGGCAAACCCTTCCTCATCATTGCCGAGGATATCGAGGGTGAGGCTCTCGCAGCTCTCGTTGTCAACCGCCTGCGCGGTACCCTCAACGTGGCTGCTGTGAAGGCTCCCGGCTTCGGCGATCGCCGCAAGGCCATGCTTCAGGATATTGCCATCCTTACCGGCGGTCAGTGCATCTCCGAGGATCTCGGCCTCAAGCTCGAAAACGTTGATCTTGACCAGCTCGGCCTTGCCAAGCGTGTAGTCGTCACCAAGGACACCACCGTCATCATCGAAGGAGCCGGCAAGTCCTCCGACATATCCGCTCGCGTCTCCCAGATCCGCAAGCAGATCGAGGACACCACCTCCGATTATGATCGCGAAAAACTTCAGGAGCGCCTCGCCAAGCTCGCCGGCGGTGTGGCCGTCATCAAGGTAGGTGCCGCCACCGAGACAGAGATGAAAGAGAAGAAGGACCGCGTGGACGACGCCCTGCACGCCACCCGCGCAGCCGTGGAGGAAGGCATCGTCCCCGGTGGCGGTGTAGCCCTCATCCGCGCTCAGAAGGCTGTCTGCGCACTCGAGCTTACCGGCGATGAGAAGACGGGGGCAACCATCGTCTACCGCGCTGTAGAGGCTCCCCTGCGCCAGCTTGTCGAGAATGCCGGCCGCGAGGCGGCTCTCATCGTAGAGAAGGTCAAGTGCCTGGAGTCCCCCACCATGGGCTACAACGTTGTGACGGATGCATACGAGGACCTGCTCACCTCCGGTGTGGTAGACCCCACCAAGGTGACCCGCACAGCTCTGCAGAACGCAGCCTCCATCGCCGGGCTCATGCTGACCACCGAGTGCCTCATTGCGGATCTTCCCGAGAAGAAGGGCTGCTCCTGTGGCTCCCACGGCGGAGCAGATGCCATGGGCGGCATGGGTGGAATGGGCGGCATGATGTAAGCCCCTGAGCCATACCGAATCTCATCAACCTGCGCTCTCTACGGAGCGCAGGTTTTCTTTTTCGGTAGCGCATAACAAAGACACTCCCGCTGTAGAGAAGGGTGCTCCTTGCCGAGCGGATTTTCCCGGCAATGACTCATTCCAGACTTGACAAGGCGAATATTTTTTTGTCTTTCTATAGATAGGCAAGGCGCTCCGCGCGGAGCGAGCCGTCGTTTTCAGTGTTTTCAAAACAAGTATCATCAGCATGGCAAAGACCCTCATCATAGCCGAGAAACCCAGCGTAGCCAGTGACCTGGCTCGTGTGCTCGGCAAACAGACCGGAAAGTTCCACAAGGACGACAGCACGGGAAGTTTTGTCAACGATTCACTCATCATTACCTCTGCCGTCGGTCACTTGGTGGAGCAGAAAAAGCCACAGACAGAGGACGGCAAAAGTTTGCCGTGGAAGATGGATTACCTGCCCGTCATGCCCACCAGCATGGAGCTCGAGCCGATCAGCAAGTCCGCTGACCGCCTGAAAAAAGTGCTCAAGCTGGCCCGCAGTAAGGAAGTGACAGCCTTGGTGAACGCATGCGATGCCGGGCGTGAGGGAGAGCTGATCTTCCGCAACATCATCCGCTACGGCAAAATCCGCAAACCGCTCAGCCGCCTGTGGATGCAGAGCATGACGGACGATGCCATACTGGAGGCATGGAACTCGTTGAAAAGCGATGCTTCGATGACCAACTTGGCAGATGCTGCAGTCTGCCGTTCCGAGAGCGACTGGCTCGTTGGCCTCAACAGCACCCGCGCGCTCACTGTACTGCAATCCGCGGCCGGAGGGTTCAACATCACTCCGACAGGGCGCGTGCAGACCCCTACGCTCGCTTTGCTCGTAGCCAGACAGAAAGACATCCTATCCTTCCGTCCCGAAACCTATTATGAAGTGAGAGCCACCTTCAAGGCACAGTCCGGCAGCTACGAGGGCCGATGGTTCAACCCGGAGTGGAAAAAGGACGAGACCGCCCCGCAGCGCACCCGTGAGAGGCTGTGGGATGCCGCAACCGCAGCCGACATCGCAGCCCGCTGCGAGGGACGCCCGGCCATGGTGAAGGAAGTGAAGAAACCGGTTTCCATGCCGGCACCGCTGCTCTTCGACCTGACCTCGCTTCAGAAGGAAGCCAGTAATCGTTTCGGGTTCTCCGCGAGCCGGACACTCCAGATCGCCCAAGAGTGTTACGAAAAGTACAAGGTGCTCACCTACCCACGAACAGACTCCAAGTTCCTGCCGGATGATTACCTCAAGATCGCTACGCGAACGGTAACAGCCATCCGGGATAACCTGCCGGAGCTGGCCGGCTACGCAACGGATATCCTCGACAACCGCCGCATTCGCCCGAGCAAGCGAGTGTTCGACAGCAGCAAGGTAAGCGATCACTTCGCGATCATTCCCACCGGCAAGATAGCCAATCTGAGCGGAGATGCCGCCAGAATATTCAACCTCGTGGTACAACGTTTCCTCGGCGTATTCCTGCCCAATGCCGAGTATGAGGATACGGACCGCACGAGCATTGTCACCACAGCAGAGGGCACCAAGGAACACTTCCATACTCACGGACGCGTACTGCTGAAAGCCGGCTGGAAAGCGCTGTACAACAGCCCCGACCGAAGGAAGAAAGATGAGCTGTGTCCCGTTGCCACCGGAGAAATGGTTCAGACCCAAAAAGCCTCCTCCATCGAAGATCGTACAAAACCTCCTGCAACCTACACGGAATCCACCCTCCTCACCGCCATGGAAACAGCAGGCAAGCTGGTAGAGGACGAGGAACTGGCCTACGCCATGAAGGAGCGAGGGCTGGGGACCCCGGCCACACGCGCAGCCATCATCGAGGGGCTGCTCACCCAGGAGTACATAGCTCGCGATGGCAAAGACTTGGTGGCAACCCGCCGCGGCATGGATCTCATCGACCTTCTGAGCAAGATCGGACTGAGCACCCTTTCCAGTCCGGAACTGACGGGAGAATGGGAATACCGCCTCAAGCTCATGGAAAGTGGCAAGCTCGGTCGCGATGCCTTCATGAAAGAGATCCGCTCCTACACTTCCGAAATCGTGGAAGCAGTGCGAGACTATATGAACAACGGGAAAAATCCCGACCTGACAGTAGCCTGTCCGGCCTGTGGAGCCACGCCGCTCAGCAGCCGGGTGGACGCCATATCCTGCACAGCTTGCAAGTTCCGACTGCGCCGCATGCACGCCGGATTGGGACTGAGCGATGAATTACTCGCTGAGCTGATCTCCCGACGGGAGCTCCCGGTGATGGAAGGGTTCCGCTCCAAGTTCGGCAAACCTTTCAAGGCCGGGTTGCGCCTGCTCTCCCCCGAAAAAGAAGGCGGAGCCTGGAAAGCTGAGTTCTACTTCGAGGACAACAAGGAAGAAACACCCGCTTCCACAGCCACTCAAAACAGTCTGGGATCGGTGACAGTTCAGGAACAGGGTGAGCTCGAGCTCTTGGAAAACGACAAACAATGGAGCGTGCCCAATTTCCGCCAGAGCGGCAACAAGCTCGGGTTCACCATGTCCAAGACGATTCTCGGCAAGGAGATCGACATCGAGCAGCTCTACCGCGTGCTGGCCGATGGCAAGAGTGAGCTCCTTACCGGATTTGTCTCCCAACGAACCAATCGCCCCTTCGATGCCTACCTCGTTCTCGATGCCCGCAAGGGAACAGTCGCCTTCGAGTTCCCGCCCCGTGACCCCCGCAGGAAAGATGCCAAGAGCAAGGCCGACAGCAAATTCACCGCGGCAGACGTCACCGCTCAGGATCTCTCCCAAGCTACTCGTCACGGAGTCATCAAGGTCAAGGGCAAGGGCGAGCACGAACTTCTGGAAACCCCGGAGGCCTGGCACATCGATGGATTGACTTACGGCAAGAACCGCAAGCCCATGGTCATCCCACACACCATGTGCGGAATTGATCTGAGTGCTGAGGTCGTAGGACGTTTGCTCACCAAGGGAAAGACTGAGCTCATCAAAGACTTCGTCAGCCACAAGAGCGGAAAGAAGTTCGATGCCTACCTCGTCTTCACCCCAACTACCGGGCGCATTTCCTACGAGTTTCCGCCTCGAAAGTAACGCAGGCACCCCGGTCTGTCAACCGACCTGATGTAGCAATGGGGCAGCAAGCTGCCCCCCCGCTTCGCTCTTGCTGACTCAGAATCTTCCATTCGCACAAATCCCGCGACAAATTGCTGCTTGCAAGGCGGGGACGTTTGTGCTAAAATGAGCCATCTGAATATGGCAGGAGAATATACGGAGGACGACATCAAATCGTTGGCCTGGCAGGAGCACATCCGCGCGCGAGCCGGTATGTACATTGGCAAGCTGGGCGACGGCAGCATGGCCGATGATGGCCCCTATGTGCTGCTCAAGGAAGTCATCGACAACTCGGTGGACGAGTTCGTGATGGGGGCGGGCAAGAAAATCGTCATCCGCATAGCAGCCGATGGACTGTGCGAGGTTCGTGACTTCGGGCGAGGAATCCCCTTGGGCAAACTCTACGACTGTGCAGCACAAATCAATACAGGTGGCAAGTACGACAGCGAGGCATTCAAGAAGTCGGTCGGGCTCAATGGTGTGGGTCTCAAGGCAGTCAACGCACTTTCATCCTTCTTTGAAATATCAGCCTGCCGCGAAGGGCAGAAACGTAGCATACAATTCTCAGAGGGAGTGATGATCGAGGGAACGGACGTCACAGAACCCACAGATGAACCGGACGGCACAAAAGTCATATTCATGATTGACAGGACGGTTTTTGCGGAAAATGCGGCATACAACCTCGAGTATGTCAACCGCATGTGCCGCTACTACTGCTACCTGAACACCGGACTGACCATCAACCTCAACGGAAAGAACATCGTCTCGCGCAACGGGCTGCTCGATCTGCTGAGAGAGGAGATGACAACCGAGCCGCTCTACCCGCCCATTTACCTGAAGAGCGATGATATCGAAATTGCGCTCACCCATAGTGATCAGTATGGAGAAGAGTATTATTCCTTCGCCAATGGTCAGCACACCACCATGGGCGGCACCCATCAGAGCGCGTTCCGCGAGGCTATCGTTAAAACGCTCCAGAACTTCTACAAGAAAAACTACGAAGCGACAGATATCCGTGCCAGCATCGAGGCTGCCATCAGCATCAAAGTCATTGACCCCATCTTCGAGTCACAGACCAAAACGAAACTTGGCAGCAATACCATGGGCCCCGGCAAGGAGACCATCCGTACTTTCGTCGGTAACTTCATGGCTAAGGAGCTCGACAACTATCTCCACCGCCACCCCGAAGTCGCCGAGATTCTCGAAGACAAGATCAAGGACAGCGAGAAAACCCGAAAGAAAGTTGCAGACGTTCAGGGAAAAGTCGCAAAGGAACGCGCAAAGAAAGCCCGGGTACACAACAAGAAACTGCGCGATTGTCGCGTACACTACGACAGCAAGCACAAGCGTGCCAAGGATACCATGCTGTTCATCACCGAGGGCGACTCCGCCTCCGGCTCCATTACCACGGCGCGCGATGCCGAGACTCAGGCCGTCTTCTCCCTGCGCGGCAAACCGGCCAACAGCTTCGGCATGAACAAAAATGCCATTCTCGAAAGCAACGAAGAGCTCGATTTCCTGCACCTTGCGCTCAATGTGGACAAGAACATTGAGGATCTGCGGTACAACAAAGTAGTGATCGCAACAGATGCCGATGTGGACGGCATGCACATCCGCCTGCTCCTGCTCACATTCTTCATCCAGTACTTCCCTGAAGTGATCCAGGAAGGGCACCTCTACATCCTGCAAACCCCGCTCTTCCGCGTGCGCAACAAGAAAAAGACCATCTACTGCTACTCCGAAAATGAACGAGACAAAGCAGTGAAGGAGCTGGGGCGCAACCCGGAAATCACGCGCTTCAAGGGACTGGGAGAAATCTCGCCGCAGGAGTTCAAAGGCTTCATCAACGAAGATATCCGCCTGGAGGAAGTCACGCTGGAGAACGCGCGTCGCCTGCGCGATCTGCTCCGCTTCTACATGGGCGAGAACACCCCGGATCGCCGACAGTACATCATTGACAACCTCCGAATCGAGGAGGATCCGGCTTAACCCTACTTACAACCTACGAAACCACCATGAAAACACTCATCATTGCACGCCACGGCAACACTTTCCGCAAAGGAGAAACACCAACCCGCGTGGGCTCCCGCACCGATCTTCCTCTCGTAGAAGAGGAGCGCGGACGCGGCATAGGTAAATACCTCAGCAAGCTGGGGCTTGTTCCCACACGCATACTCGCCGCGCCGCTCAAGCGTACCATGACCACTGCTGCCCTCGCCGCAGAGGAGCTGGACAACCCCTGCCCCGTACAACCCGATGCCCGATTCATCGAGGTTGACTATGGTCCCGATGAAAATCACAGCGAGGAGGAGACGAAAGCCCGTCTCGGCACAGATATTGCCACGGCACAAGGCACAGACCCTGCCACCCTCACCCCCGAAGAGTTGGATGCTCTCGGAGCAGCTGCCATCGACAAGTGGAATGCCGAGGCCATCGTCCCCCCCGGCTGGAAAGTAGACGTGGAGCAGATCATAGAGAACTGGACATCCCTTGCCGGAGAGATTGCCGAGGGAGAGGTTCTGCTTTGCGTCTCTTCCAATGGCACCATCCGCTTTGCCCCGTACATTACCGGCGACTATGCCGGGTTCTGCACCAGTCACGACATCAAAGTCGCAACAGGTGGTGTGTGCATCTTCACCTGTGAGGACGGCACCAACTGGACCTGCAGGGAGTGGGGAGTAAAGGCATTCAAACAGATCTGACAACATACCCTGATATACATTCAATATGAAAATAACTAAATTGAAGCCGGCCTGGATAGCGGAGTTCAAGGAGTTTGCCCTCAAGGGAAACGTTGTTGATATGGCAATCGGTGTCATCATTGGCGGCGCTTTCGGCAAGATCGTAACGTCCCTCGTGAAAGACATCATCATGCCGGCATTCTCCATGCTCACGGGCGGCGGGAAGAACCTGGCCGAGCTCAGTTATGCGCTAAGCGAAGCCAAGGATGCCCCGGTCATCCGTTACGGAGCATTCTGCCAGACAGTTCTGGACTTCCTCATCATCGCCCTGACCATCTTCTTTACCATTCGACTCATCTGCTCCATAAAAGCCCGATTCAAGAAAGAAGAAGCCACACCGACTGAACCGGCCGCCCCCGCTCCCACTCCTGAGGATATCCTTCTGTTGCGGGAAATCCGGGACTCGCTCAAAAAGTAAGTTCATCCGGTGAACAAGAAAGAACTCATCGCACGAGTACGCCGCTATATGGGACCCGGTGCAACCCGCAGCACAGCCACTGCCGCAGTAGAGGCTGTGCTCAGCTCCATTCAATCCGGTGCCAAATCGGATGACAAACTCCATATTGCGCGCTTCGGCACGTTCGAAATCGGCAAGCGCAATCAATTAACCTTCCGCCCCTCACAGGGGTTCCTTCCCGAAACAGCACGTTGACCATAGCCAACGGATTACTCAATCAAAAAAGCGCAGGTCGTCAAATCCTGCGCTTTTTTGTGAATTATCGAGGAAGAGTCACGATGAAGAGCGGTGTGTAGGGGCGCTCAGCAGAGCCTTCGTAGGGAACAATGAGCCCATCCTTGATGAAGTAAAGGCGCTCATCCCCCTCCTTGCAACGCACCGCCTTCCCTTCCGTGCTGACATAACCGGCATAAGAACAGGTGGAGTCCGTTATCGGCAGCACAGCATTGAGGATCTCAGCATAGTAGTCATGCGAGGCTACCTGCTCGAAGAACTCACGCCAGCGCTTGTCCACAGCCGAGGAGTGCATGACAAACCAACATCCGGGATAGAGACTATTAAGCTCGATAAGGGACTTATATGCGGCGATATCATTACGCATACTCTCGGAGAATGCCAGACCGGAGGAGTAAGGATCGAGTAGTTCAGCCATCTGCACAACCATGCCGAACATGTAGGCGCGAGCCTGCTCAGGACAGCCCGGTTCGGGGTGGCGGGCAATGTTGTGCATGAGCCGGGCGGGAGTGAGCTTACCGGCAGCGAGCTCTTCACGCACGAACCCCATTGCCTTGCGCTGCCCGGCGAGAACAACGGGAATGAGCTCCTTTACAGCAGCCTCGCGAAGATTCACCTTGCGACGCCCGGGGGTGCCATTTCCGTTCGAAAGAGTCATGACTGTCTTCTTCCCCCGGGTGCTCACCGTACCGATGTAGATGGAGGAATCCTGAGCAGCACGCTTGAGTCCATTCTTCCAGACATTGTTACGATCGGAAAGCATGCGATCAATGAGCGCGTCCATCCGCTCAGGACGAGCAAGGGTGAACACCGATGCTCCTTCCGCATACATGGACTTCACGGCCTGAAGGTTGGGCAGGATCTGATCCGCTGCGATCGGATAGGTCTGAACCGCCTGAAAATCTGCGAGTTTGAAGGCTCGCATAGCAGCATCTTCCTTGCCATTGAGAGCCATCACTTCGTCAGGGGTGATAGCTTGCGGCACGGTGGCGTAGCAATCCCGGCAGGCCTCCAGAGCGGCGACGAACTCGGTGAGATTGCTGACGGAGCGGAGCGTTTCGGGAAGTGCGGCAAAAGCCCGTACCTGGTCTGCATAAGCTGCCAGATCAGCTCGTAATTCCGGCAGGAGCGGAAGGGAGTCCGCATAACGATCGAAGGTATCTACTGCCGACTGAGCCTGCTGAGGCTCCAGGGAAAGGCGGCTCAGGTGGTGCAGGCAGGCCGCAGCACGCTGCTGCATGGCAGCTCGAACGATTGCAGCTTCATCATCTGTTACATTGAGAAGAGAGGTACAGGAGAGGAACTCTGCATAGAGTGCCTTCAGAGTGTCCAAGTCCGCCTCAGCAGAAGGCGAGCTGAAGCGAGCCAGCACCCTGGGGCGAATCTCTGCCAAGCGATCATAGAACTTGCCCATGAGGATGGTGGCCTCCTTATTGGCAGTAGTGTTATACTCAGCCTTAAGCTTCTCCTCAACCTTGCGAACCTTGTCTACCAGCACCAGACCGGCAGTCAACTCGGCAGCCGAGACCTGAGGATTGGTGAGCATATCAGTAGCCTCGGATAGCTCGGGAACGATGGCAGAAATCTGCTCTTGGTAGCTGTTGTAATTCTTGAGCCACTGATCGGCCTGAACAAGAGCCTCCGTGTAGCCGGAGTGAACTGTCTGGCAGAAACCACGCATGGGATCGATGCCCCCCACAAGGTCGCTGACCTCCATCACACGCTTCTCCTCCATACCGCTCACAATACTGTCCTTGAGCGAACCGGCTCTCATGTAGGCAAAGACGACAGCTGCTATCGTCAGCAGAATAATGGAGGCTACGATGCAGGCAGCCGTGCGAATGATGATCATGCGGCGGTGCTGAGCCGTCAAAATGGCCCGCACCTTCTTCTGCTGAGCCTCGATGAGCTCCAGAAGATCAGCCGCCTCGTGCAATTCCTTGAGCTCAGCAGTCGCCTGATAGCGAGTGTGGAGTTCAAGCTCGCAGTGAGGCAGATCCTGGCGAAGTGTGATTTTCTTCTCAATGGCACGGAAAGCACTCAGCTCCTTGCTGTACTCGGCGCGGATCTTTTCCATGCGGCAGAAGCGGCACCAGTCCTCATGCACACGAGCGATGAGAGCAGTCTGTTCAGGCGTAAAGGACAAACGTTTCTCCTGCGCAAACATTTCAATACTCAGGGCAAGATCTTCGCGGGCTCGGAGGTCGGAGGTTTCGCGCATCTTGCATAGAGCAGAGAGCATCATGGAGTGCCAGTGCTTGCGCTCGGCAGCATCCACACGCTCTGCGGCATCGCGGAAACCTACCAAGCCGGCGAGCTCATCTTCCGAGGCCATCTGGCGGAGCTTATGGACAAGCTGAGTAATCTGAGCGAGGTTGCCTGTTGCAAGGACGGTCGGGAGTGCGGTGGCTGCCTGTTTGTAAAGAGACTTACCATAGAAACGGGACAAAGAACTGAGAGCCTCATCCTGGGGGGACTCCTTCAGGAGCTGGCAAACTATGTTGAAGCACTCTTCGTCACGGCCGGCGGCACGGGCGACATCATACTTACGATAGAGAGCTCGAGCAAAAGCAGATGCACCCTTGGGCACCTGGAGTTCAATAGGTTGCGTAGGTTCCTCCGCCACGGGAGCAGGCTGCTGTTCTTCGGGTTCCGTCGTCATGAGTCGAGGCTATGCTTAATGTGGGCAGAGCATAGCACAAATATGACGAGAACTCAATCTTTTTCCGTGTCAAAAAATGAGCCTGTCCGGAGGGCTGAAATCGAGCACTTATTCCTGCGATGACGGAACGGTCTTCTGCTCATTTACGAGACGCTTAATGACAGGATAGAGCTCTCCGCGATGGGCTGCCACCCATTCAATCTCACGACGTCTCTGCGCCGCGATTTCCGGAGCGAAACTTCTACAGGAGAAAGCGGGGAAGCAACAAATGCGTGGATTCATCTGCGTGAAAAAAACGGAAAGAATAATGATACGGCGCAATGACGAACGGCTTTGCCACCATGCCAGCTCCAGTTCATGATAATTCGAGACATATAGCAGAATGGCGGCACTCGTGGCGCAGCGTATTTCCTGCTCCACACACATATCTGATTCATCCTCTGTGAAGTACAACCCATTTGCCAGTCTGGAAATCATGTGGTGATCACCATAGGCTCCTGACGAGGCAGAGACCTGCTCCATGCCCCGGAGCAAGTCCGCAAGCGTCACTTCGTCTACGGGTTCACGACATTCTTCTTCCACGGGCAGAGGCAGAGAAATCGCAGAGAGGCGGAACATTTCCCTGTATTCAACAATAGCGAACATCACACCTGCACCAACAAAGAAAGCGGCAAGTGCAATCATCAGGCAACGAAGGATTCCGGACTTCATAATCTTGATTTCTATAGCTTCAACCTCTTTTGCCAGTCACGCATGATCACGGCAAAGGGTTCTGTGGCAGACTCCGCATCGCGGTAGGGATTTTCAGCGACTGCACTCATGTAATCCCCCCGGAGAAGATGGCAAATAACAGCCAGCTCAGCGGCAAGTCGCGAAGAGGTGCCATCTATCCGCAAGGAACGGATTTCCTGAGGAGAAGCTCCCGGCACATAGTTCCCGGGACATTTTCGCTGTAACATCTCAATGGCAACCTCTGCAACTTCGCATACCTCCAGAAGAACCTGCACTTCTTCTCTGCGATCACCTGACAATGAGTGCAGTTCTTCGAGCCGGGTCAGATACCGACGCGCGGTCGGAATGTCATGGTGCAGCATAGCTGCTCGGGCATCCTCAAAATACACACGCTCTGCACCGGGGTTCCATCCCCTACCGAGCTCCGACAATGCAGAGGCAAGCCGGTCATAGGGAGCCGGGGCGGCGGACAAATCCTCCACGGCAAGGCTGAATACACGCTCGCCTTCTGCCACTTGCCGATCCTTGAAGAGCTGCCGCGCCAGAATGAGGTTATAAAGAGCGCGCTGGTAGGAGGCTGTCATGTTCCCGGTCCCTTCTCGGTACTGTTCCGTTTGCGCAAGCATAGAGAGTAAGCTGTGCAGCTTCGCACCGGCCGGAGAGGCCCCGGCGCGACTAAGATGCTGACCTACTCCCCGGTACGCAGAGCTGAACTCCGTTTCGGGCTCTCCGCAGATGTCCGCCAGCAAAGCCGCATGCAGAGCAGACCAAGCAGCGAGCGTGGGCTCCGTACGATCGTTCGCAAGAGCCAGAAAGCGCTGACGAGCCACGGTAAAATTGCCGTCCTTCAGGGCTTGATGGGCGTCTGCCAGGAGATCGGACGAGGCTACAGGTTCCGAAGCCGGGTCGTAGTAAAGCTGTTCAGGAGGAGGCTTTGCCGCAAAGGCAACAATTCCGGCCGTCACAGCGCCGATCAACAAAGTAATTCCACCCCCCACGAGATACCTGCGCAGCGTCTCTCGTTTTTTCTCCGGGCTATGTTGCGCTCGCTCACCCTCGATGGCATTTTTCACGGCCAGCAGTTCAGCCATGAGATCACGATAATTAGCCGGACGATTCTGTGGGTCGAAGGCCGTCATGTGATCTACCAAATCACACACGCATTCATCACAGCCGGGTAGAAGCGTTCGCATGGCAGGAAGTGCCAGCTTCATCTGCAAAAGCTCTGTCAGAGAGTTCGTTTGTACCGGGAAGGTCCCCACTCCACTCAGAAGATAACGGAGCGTCATTCCCAGAGCGTAAATATCTGTTCGAGCATCCTCATCTCGGCGCTCCAAGGTCTCCGGCGGGACATAATAAGGAGTAGCCCAAATGATCTCCTCGGTATCTTCCTCCTTCTTGCCGAGAGCCAATCCGAAGTCGAGCACCTTAGCCCGCCCGTCCTGAGTGAGAATGATATTGCCCGGCTTCATATCTCGGTGAAGGAGCCCGGCCTTGTATGCGGCCGCCAGCCCCTGAACTGCCTGGATGGTGTAATCGATGGCAGTCAGAGGATCCAGTGGTCCCTGTTCGCTCACCACAGTCTCCAAATCCTGCCCATCCACCAATTCCATGGCGATGTAGAATTGACCGCGAGCCCAGCCGGCGGAATAAACTGACACGACATTGTCGTGACGAACTTTTGCCATCATGGCACACTCGTTTTCGAAGCGCGCTATACGCTCCGGCAGATCGCGATAGGAATCATTCAGCAGCTTAATGGCAACGGAGCGGTTCAATACGAAATCCCGGGCCCGCAGAACCACGCTCATACCGCCGATGCCCAATACACTCTCAATCCTGTAATTTGAAATGAGGACATGTACATACTCTGAGTGCCCGCAATCGGGACAACGAGCTTCCACGAAAAATCCCAGCTCTGAAATATCCAGAGTAACCCCGCACGAGGGGCATTGCCAAGCTTCTATACTCGCGGACATATTAATGGCTCCGGCAAAAAAGAAGGCCGGGCAGGCACTATCGCACGCTGCCCGGCCGAATCAGATATTCAATCAGCCCAGCTTGGGAAGAGAGGCCGCGGCAACTGCCTGACCGTGACGCTTGGTCTTCTCATCGGGCACACAGAGAGTGATGGCAAGCTCGGGGAACTCGGTCTTGAGCACCTCGTTCGCCTTGTCGATGATCAGCTGACCGCCATCGCCCGTGGCCACGCGACCCAGGAAGAGGAGGTTACGCAGAGCATAGTAGCGGGAGAAGTAGGCGATGGTATAGCCGAATTCCACACCGATCGTCTCGTAGATCTTGCGGGCACGATCATCACCTTCGGCCATGGCGGCCTGCACCTTCTTGAGCTGCTCGGGATATGGCATGCTGCCGAAATCGAACCCGGCACGAGGTGCCAAGCGAGCAACCGCCTGCTGAGAGAAGTACATGGCACCCACGCCCTTGTCCTTCGACCACTCATCCACGCCGCCGTCCTCCTGATAGTCAACAGGAACGAAAGCGAGCTCATTGAGCCAAGGCATGATGTGACCCTCGGGATCCACATACCCCGCAGCCAGAGAGGTACCCATGGCGATACCGAGGACGGCATCATCGTTCATCCCCATAGCGCCGGCAAGAGCCGTCACTTCTCCGTCATTCACGACCTCGAAGGGAACTTCCTTGCCCATGCGCTCGCTCCAGCGATCCTTAAGGGTGCTGAACATGGGGCGAATGACATTGGTGAAGTCTTCGGGGGAAATTCCACGGAAGAGGGAGCCAACGCGGGGCTCGCTGTTCACATACACACCGGCAGCGGAACCGCCGATAGCATCCACCTGAGGAAGATGCTTGGCTGCACGGAGCAGAGAATCATCCACACCTTCCACCTGGTACATGGGATCAGTCTGGTGGTAGGGATCCCACACAACCTCCTCTGAGTACACGACCTCACCATTGACAACGGCTGCACACTTGCGGTCGGAACCGCCGAGGTCAAAGCCAATGCGATAGCCGTCCAGATTGCGACCGAGGGAGACGGAAGTGGAGTTCTCGGCGGGCAGCTCGCAGGGGCAAGCAACCTTCACCACCTCAATAGGCTGGTCATAAATCTTCTTACCGATGAAGTCCCAGTCGAACTCACGGGCACCCCCGGCACAGTAAGTTGCGGCAAGCATGTCTGCGATCTTGTCGGAACCGGCAACCATGATGGTGCAACCGCCCTTCATCCAGAGCAGGAACTTAACGATACGCTCAACATACTGGTTGTTGAGAGCATCATTCTCCTCAGAGGAGGACAGAACCTTGCCGCTCCAGCGGAAACAGGTACCATCCATACGAGTGAGCGCTATATCAAGAGCCTGAGCAGCAGGATCGGCAGCGACCTTGTCCTCAAAAGCCTTGTTCCAAAGCACCGGAGCAATGAAGTCCGGATCGAGTACAGGCGTGAATTTCGGTTGGATATTCATAACGTTACTTGGTGTATATTACCATGGCATGAGTGACATGACAAGGCAAAAATTGGTTTTATTACAGAAAATCAGAACTCGCAGTTACGGGGAGTACGGGGATAGGGAAGTACGTCGCGGATATTCTGCACACCGGTCACAAACATGATCAGGCGCTCAAAGCCCACGCCGAACCCGGCATGCGGCACCGTACCATAGCGGCGCAGGTCGTTGTACCAGTAGTACGCCTCGGCGTCCATACCCAATCGGCTGATGTTACTCTCCAGCACCTCCAAACGCTCTTCGCGCTGACTGCCGCCTATGATTTCACCGATTCCGGGGACCAGCACATCCATGGCGGTGACGGTCTTTCCATCATCATTGAGGCGCATGTAGAAGGGCTTGATCTCCTTGGGATAGTTGTAAACGATCACCGGGCTCTTGAAATGCCGCTCTGTGAGGAAACGCTCGTGCTCGCTCTGCAGATCCATTCCCCAATAAGGAGGATACTCAAACTTCTCCCCGCTGGACAACATGATATCGATGGCCTCCGTGTAGGAGCAGCGCACGAAGGGTTTATTGCTCACATCCTCCAATCGGGCACGCAATCCCTTGTCGACGAACTTACAGAAGAAATCGAAATCGCCACTTTCATCCGCAAGCATCGTGTCCGCAATATGCTTGATGAATGCTTCGGCAAGATCCATGTCGCCATATATATCACAGAATGCGACCTCCGGCTCAATCATCCAAAATTCGGCGGCATGACGCGAGGTGTTGCTATTCTCAGCGCGGAAGGTGGGACCAAAGGTATAGATATTGCTGAGAGCACAGGCAAAAGTCTCGCCCTCAAGCTGGCCGGAGACGGTCAGACTGGCAGCCTTGCCGAAGAAATCCTTGTCATAGCTCTTGTTCTCAGCAAGAGGATCGAGCGTGGTAACGTGGAACATCTCACCGGCACCCTCGCAGTCGGAGGCGGTAATGATGGGGGTATGCACCCAGATAAAGTCGCGCTCCATGAAAAAACGGTGAACGGCTCGTGCCACCTTCGAACGCGTGCGGAAAATCGCACCGAAGAGATTGGTTCGGGGACGAAGGTGAGCAATAGTGCGAAGGAACTCAGGTGAATGCCCTTTCTTCTGCAGGGGGTAACTCTCGGGCGCTGTACCAATCAGGGTGACGGAGGTGGCCTGAATTTCCCATTTCTGTTTGCCGGGGCTCTCAACCAAGCGTCCCTCCACAGCCACGGAGGAGCCGGTTGTCATCCTGCTGATGTTCTCATAGCCGGGGATTCCGGCATCTGCAATAACCTGAATGGAGGCCAAGCTCGTACCATCATTCACCTCCAGGAAGGAGAAAGCCTTGGAGTCGCGGCGGGTACGTACCCATCCCTCAACGAGTATCGATTCCTGGGCAGAATCGCTGGCGAGTGCATGTTTGACCAGAGTTCTCTTCATGCCGACACTATAGCACTATCAGCCCTGCATGGCGAGTATTTTTTCTACCTCTGCTGCCATTTTTTCCAGCGTTTCTGCCAGAATGGAGGTAATGACAAAATCGCGGTACCACTTCTTCTCGCAAGGCACAAGGTAACAAGGCAGGATGGTGTCCGGGTCCTGAAAAACGCCACCTGAAGGGTGCAAATGAAAGTGCAGAAGGCGCACCCCGCTGGCCGAAAGTTGCATTTCATGCGTATCGATCTGCTCCTGAGTAAACTTGCGGTCCTGCATACGGCGGCACATCAAACGCAGCTCCCCCTCAGCCGGGTACTGCTGGAGGGCTACCATATCGTATTCCTCAGGCTGCCACTCGGGACGAAATGCTCTGGTAAGCAAGGGATCGCAGCAGGATGCCACGCGTCGCAAACAGCTCTTGCGATTACTCCCCGGCGAGCCGCAGATGAGAGCCAGCATGCGCAGGGGCTTTGCGCCGAAATGGCGGGCCAAATAGTCCAAGCGCCTCTGCGCCCGACCAATCCGCAGGCAAATGTCCGGCATGGTCAGTTCCATCTCCTCCTTACCGCCAGCAAAAAAGCGCCGATCATCAGTGGCGGGATAAGGGCGATCCGGTCGGTAACGATAAACCTGAGCCATGTCAAGACGTGCAAGATGGGCAGACATACTCTCTCCCACTTCGGGGAGAAAATAGTTCAACGCTTTTGCAACGACATCGCGTTTGAATGAGACAAACATCCCGAGCGTTACCATGTTAGCCGGAACCCAGGCAGACGTTTCGAACTCATCGCTGCCACTCAGATCAACCGAAGGGCATTCATCCTTGCAGCGCAGCAGGAACCATGTCTGCAACTGCCCGTCCCAGCCCTTACTCTTGCGATTCTTGTCTCTGTAGAGATAAGTCAACCCGCTGTAGCGAGCGAGGATATCATAGGAAGAACGGGAAAGACCGACTTCTTCCTGCACCTCCCGGACTACGGCTTCCTCGTACGTCTCATCAGCCCGCACTCCCCCCTGAGGGAAATGCTGATGAGGGTTATCAACGTTTTTTCGTGCCAGCAGGAGATTACCGGCGGAATCCATGATCACAGCAGCCACATTGAGCCGCCATCTGGGAGAATCCGTACTCATGAGCGATCTTGCCTGCGCCGCCCGTGGGTTTCATCGTTCCACTCGGCTGTGCAGTACTTGGTACGGCATAGTTCTGCCACATCATCGGCAAAACCGGGATATGGCTCATCACCGATCACGACATCCACTTCAGGCACCAGCGCCTGTGCCAGCAACATGGACCATCCCTCTGCCGGTTCGCATTCCTGAATAAGCCCCTGGTGCAATACGGCACCGCGGTAACGCCGCTGCCCGGCTCCTGCGAGTTTGTGACCGGCCTCATCCACAATATCGCTGGCTACCGGGCTTGCCCAGCAGGCTCGACCGCCATCAGGAGCATCCTCCACCAGCAGCGAACAAGATACCCCACTAGCCCGCAGTGCCTGAGCCAGAGCACCATGTATCCACTTATACAGCTTATCAGCGGGGGGATAAATGCAGCCCTCGCGCGCCGGAAGCGTCACGGTATAGGTATAGCCCTTGCGGTGATCCACTATACCGCCGCCGGTCCATCTGCGGATGTACTCCACCCCTTCTCCGGGGAACAGAGCCGCTGCAACCGGAGTGGAATCGAAATAACCGAAACTGACCGCCGGACGAGCCCAGCCATAAATTCTCAGCCAAGCTTCAGAGCGGCGACTGAGCAGCTCATCCGCCGCCATATTCTCATAGCCGCCCCTCGGTATGGGGTCGCACCAAAACCTGATGGACTGCGGGAGCAGACCATCAGGAAGAGGTTGTTGCATGTCGAAACTCATGCCACGAATATACTGTTTGCAGACTTACATCGGCTGTGGAAGCAGTACCGTGCTGGTGAAAGCCTTGGTGTAAGAGCGGAAGAAAGCCTCGGGCTTGGGCGCGCGGCGGCGCCCCTGGCGCACCTGTTCCACCAAGCTCACGCCCTCATCCGTCAGCACGGTGATGGACATGGCAGCCGAAACCACACGGGCATTTCGATAGGTGCGAGGTCCGGCAACGATCCGATCGCCATATACCGATATACTCTTGTTCATGCTTGCGGAAGACGAGGAAATCACGGGCACACTGACGGAGGCATAGTTGGCACGTCCGCCCTTGGCGTCGGCCTCATCATCAACGTACTCGATGTTGAAAATCAAGCTCAGCTCCACAATGTTCTCACAGAGGAAATTATCGGGATCCTTTTCCTCGAATGGCACATAGGCGGCATCCAGCTCAGTACGGCACAGCAGTTCATTGTGGCACACGCGCGGAGGAATAACCTGACGATAGAGGGAGAACACAGGGAAAATCCCCTGCTCCTTATCAGAGGCGTCCACATTGAGGACTTGGTCGCGGTACATCAGACGATAGCCAATGGCATTCACATCTCCTTGCGTATCCTGATTATGAGCGCGAGCACCGCGGAAGTTATTGCGGAGCGAAGTGCTGCTGCTGACGGCAGGATTGCGGTCGGGAGCACAGGCAAAGAATACAAACTGGACAGAGCGCGGAATTTTAAGTCCCTTGGGCAGCTTGCCCCCTTGGTGTTCCTGCTCAGTCTTGGCAAAGAGCCACTCATAATTATTGTTACACTTCATCTGGAAGGACTCCAGATCGCGAGCCATGGTCTGCAATGCCATGCGGGAGCTCGTGTTGGTGCTCACGTCCTCCTGCACCTTCTTCCAGAGTGCTATACCCTGGTTCGTCAGCTGCATGATTACAAGGACAAGGCCCGCCGTGATGGCCATTGCAACGATCAGTTCCACCAGGGTAAATCCCCGACGACCGTTCTGAATATGAGTCTTCATGGAATGTGAGATAAGATGAGTTCGCAGGGAAAATCAACGATGGAAGGACATGTTGGCAGAGAAAACGGGGCGTCCCATGCGCTTCCAGTTACGATCACGATAACGTGCCGGATTCGGGGGATTCATGTGGTAAAAATCCGCGCGGTAGAAAATGGCAGCACCCCAAGGATTGTCGCTATTTTCCTCGGAATGATACTCCTCCGGGCGGGAAGCCTCGGAAATCACGCCGGGACTCGCGGCAAGAACATACTCACCATTCCCCTTGTTGATCAGCTGGGTCATCTTCACGAGGAACACCGGTCCCACAGCAGCGGCTATATCATTCTTGTGCAGACGCTCATTCATCGGACATGCCACGGAGACGAGCTGAGAGTTCTTGCCGGGGACGGCCTTCCCGGCAGGGAAAGAGCCGTCATCGCGGGGCTGAGCTGAAGTATCTGCACGATAAGAAAAGATGACTATGGAAGTCGAGGGGCGTTTACTCTTAAGGAGCCAGTAGAAGCCCTTATCGAAGGGGGTCAGATATTTACCATCGGAGGACTGCTTATCGCGAGCTCCGGCGCGTTCGCTGGGACGGATAGTTCCCATCTCAGCCCGCAGAATACCGGTGATGCGCTCTGCCTCCTGTTTGGTGAGAGCCTGCTGCACAAGCCCACGGGCCGGCACAAATACCGTCAGGAATATGGACACCAAGACACCGACCAGAGCAACGGCCAGCAATGTCTCCATTAGTGTAAAACCGCCACAACGGCGCATAACTTGCTTCTTCATGATAAAATCTGTTCCTGGAGTTCTTGCTGAGAGTCTATCAATCCTCATAAACCTGACGGGTAGTCCGCAGCTGGCTGATATCGCCTGTAGGCCAAATGACGATTCCCTTGGCCGCAGCAGGTCTGCGCTGAGAATCAAATTCGGAGGGAATCACTCCATCTTTGGCGCGCTTGCCGGAACCGAGACGCCCACTTATGACCACCAAGCGCTGAGCAGCAGTAGCATTCAACGGATTGGACTGAGGGGTAACATAGCGACCCTTCTCATCAAACTCGATGTAATACACAGCAGTCTGCCCCTTACCGGCAAGTCGGGTCATCTCCTGTCCGAGCATATCGCCGCCGTCATTATCCATCCACTTGATCGTTGTGCTGTAGGTAGGGCTGAAAAACACACCGGGAGGAAGAGTCGTACCGGCAGACGTAGAAACCCACACGCCCTCACCTGCCACGTCCGTTCCATCGTATGTACCACGAACATTCTCATTCTTGCGCTTCATCTGCACCGTCATGTAACGGAGATGACGAGAATCAGGACTACGATCATCCTCGTCTCTGACTATTACCAAGCGGGTGTAGCAGTCATTTCCCTGAGCCGTGGCACGAGCCTCGCGCACCATACTCTCCAGCAGAGCCACGCCGGAATCGAGTCCGCGTCCTTTGCCGGCATCGCGTAACACACTAGCAGACAAGGTCATCAACACACCGACAATGGCCATCACCACCATCAACTCGACCAGAGTAAAGGCTCTGGATTGCCTGTTACTGAACGCTTTCATATACTGAGAAAATGTACCTACGCTGAAATCCGTCACTATACATAGCAGATTTTTCCGAACTCTTCAATCCTTTTTTTCCTTTTCGGAGCAAAAGAGAGTCATTTTCCTTTTTTTAATTGACCTTTCTGAAGAAATAAGGTACACAGGTCGTCGCCATGACGATCATCGATTCGATCATTCTCGGAATAGTGGAAGGATTGACAGAGTACCTCCCTGTCAGTTCAACAGGTCATCTCATCATCACTCAGTATTTGTTGGGGTTGCCGGATTCGAGTGCGATGAAAGCCTTCCACATCTGCATACAAAGCGGAGCCATCATAGCCGTACTGAGTCTCTATTCCCGGAGAATGAAACAGATCCTGCGCGGTTGTGTAGCGGCTGCCCGCAACTTCCGACGTACGGATGCTACTGCCGAGGAACGCTACCCCGTGGGGCTGCGACTGCTGGTGAACATGATCGTGGCCTTCATGCCGGCACTGGTGCTGGGTCTGCTGTTCAACGATTTCATCAAGGAGGCTCTGTTCAATGCCCCCACAGTAACCACCTCTTGGGCAGTAGGAGGCATTGTCATTTTCCTTTTTGTCCGCTACCGTAAAAAGAGCGGACGAGGCTTTGATGGAGCCACTCTTGAAGAGCTCAACTGGAAAGGCGCCCTCAAAATAGGCTTCATGCAAAGTATCGCCATGTGCCCGGGCGTGAGCCGCAGCCTCATGACAATGCTCGGCGGGCTCTTTGCCGGATTGAGCGTGGCCGCGGCAGTGGAGTTCAGCTTCCTGCTGGGGCTCATCACACTTGGCGCAGCCACGGTACACGATGCATGGAAGCACGGCGGCGAGATGCTCAGTGAGCTGGGCTGGCAGCCAATCATCATTGGAACAATCACCGCTTGGATCAGCGCTATTGTTGCCGTGAAGTGGATGGTCAGCTACCTCAATCGCCACAGCCTGTCCATTTTTGGCACATACAGACTGATAGCAGCCTTGGTCATGCTGCTGCTCATCTTCAGCGGTCTGGAGTTCAATACTCAGGGACAAACCACCCGTCCCATCCGCACCCCCGAGGCTGCTGCACCTGCCGACAATTAATTGATCCATGGCAGATTTTGGGCTTTTCTTTCCGATCAGGAGGTGTAGAATAGGGGTAATACCGATCAATGCGTTACCTACTCACCATACTCAACTGGTTGGCGGATTGCCTGTTTGCCTGGTTCACCCCCTCCTGGCGCCGCAAGGGCTGTGAGGCCAGAAATATCCTCACCCGCTATTATAATTTCAACAAACCCCATCTGACTGAGGAAAAAGCCACACAGATCCGTGATTTTCTGGATCGGCTGAAGGAGGGGCTGCTTTACTGGCGCCGTGAGGAAGTCACCCGCACGACCGAACAGGTGAACAATTACGGCGAGGGGCTTCAGGGGTTCCGGAAGGGCACCGTAATAGAGATAGTGGAATCCATCTTCGTCATCACGGTCGTATTCCTCGGCATCCGCACCTACTACGCCCAACCCTTCCGCATACCGACCGGCTCCATGCAGCCTTCCCTCAACGGAATCACCATCGAGCCGCTTGCAGAAGGCACCCCCTTCCCCTCACTTACCGAGCGCTGTCTGCAGGCAATCACCCGCGGCAGCAGTTACAGTGAAATCATCGCAGACTCACCCAAGCAGATCATCAATCTCAAGACCGAGCGCTACTGGCTCATCCTTACGCGCACCCGCATCTACTTCGATGATGGCAGCACGGCAACAGTCCCCTGCGCCAGCGGCGCCGTGGCAGAATACCTTATGTCCGAAGGAAAAATCGGACGACGTCTGCAAGCGGGTGAGACCATCATCCGGGCACGTTTCGATGCCGGCGACATGGTAGTAGTCAACCGCATGGCGTACCACTTCCGCAAACCGAAACGAGGGGAGACCTTTGTGTTCGACACACGCGGCATCAACACCAACGTCCCGTCTGCCATGCCGGATCAAAGCAACGCCAGCAACTACATCAAGCGCCTTTGCGGACTGCCGGGAGATATTGTGGGAATCGACTCGCCCTACGTTACCATCAACGGGCAACGAGCTTCCGAGCCAACCATGGAGAAAGTGGCCTCCTGCCGTCCCCCCTTCAACCCGGTTGGTTACAATGCGCTCAACAAACAACGCGATGCAGCCATCTACTACCAAGCGTTCATGACCGAGGGGAATGCCGTTGTCCTGCGGAAAAATCTCAGGAACCCGAACTACAACGAATATCTGGCTCTCGGAGACAACACCATCAACTCCAAGGATTCCCGTTACTGGGGACCCGTGCGCCAGTTCAACGTACTGGGACCGGCTTTCCTCGTTCTCTGGCCCTTTACTGATCATTGGGGCAACATCGACTGATCACTACATTCTCTCACGCTCTCACCGCTCTTGCTGACATGGCCGAATCCGACACCATCACCCGCAATGCCAAATCAAATCTGGCTTTCACCCTCATGGATCTTCCAGCGGAAAAACGCATGCGAATGGCACAGTTCTATGCCTTTTGCCGCATCGTCGATGATATCGTTGACGAACCGGGAATGACCTCACAGGAACGCCATGAAGCACTCGATCGCTGGGAATCCATCATCACCATGCGTACACCGGCCACGCCGGGCATAGAGGATGAGGTTCAGAAACTCGTCAGCGAACTGGGGCTCGATACGGCTCCGATGATGGAGCTGATAGCCGGTTGCCGGAGCGATATAGAACCGCACCAACCCACCACCCGCGAGGATCTGCTGGCCTATGCCTATAAGGTGGCGGCCTGCGTCGGCATCACCAGCGCCACAGTCATGGGAGCCTCTGCCGCAGCGAAGGACTACGCCGTGGCACTCGGTTATGCCCTGCAGCTCGTCAACATCCTGCGCGACGTGGCAGAGGATTGCCGCAAGTACAACCGCTTCTACCTGCCGGCAGAGGACATGAAGATTTTCGGCGTGACCCACGATGACATTCGCAATCAGCGCTACAACTACCGCATGCGCCAACTGCTTGCCTACGAGGCGGCTCTCGCGGAAAAATTCTTTGGCGATGCCGAGGAATACTACCAGGACCTCTCCGTGGAGGATCGCAATGCCCTCATCCCCGCCCAGGCCATGAGCCTGATCTACCACACCATCCTCAACAAGATGCAGACAGATGAGTACCGGATCTTCGAGCGGCGCTACAGCCTGAACAATTTCCGCAAGCTCTGGTTCCTACTGAGGGCTCGACTCGGCACCGTAGAGATGCCCTCCTTCCCCAGCCTGGCCGATTGGGGGTTCTTCAAAACAGCGAATTCCGACTCAAACGAGCCCAAAGACAAATAAGCGAAGCACACAAATGAACAGCTTTGTACCTTTCTGGCGGTGAGAAGACTTGACAACACCCGAGGAATAGTGCAGAATAGTGCGCGATATCAGCACAACAAGCTGCTCAAGCGCCTAGAAGAGCTATGAAAACCCGACAGATCTATACAGCACTGCTGACGGCAGCCGCCGTAATGTTCCCCGCGTGCGAAGAAAAACCGGCCACGCCCCCCGCTGAGCCCACCAATACCGAAGAAGCTGCTGCTCAACCCGAGTCCGTGGCACCTGCACAACCCGGTGTTGACGATATTGTAGCCGCCATCACTCCGGCACTGTCGGCATATCCCTGGCTCACCCCCGGAGAAGTCAACATGGAGGTTAGCCCTGAGCAGGACGGCAGTCTTAAGATCACGGCCTACATCAAACTTACCACTACTGAGCCGCTGTATGCCCTGCAGGCTGCACCTGCCGAGTTCAACGAGGAGCGCAAAGCCATCAACCAGAGTGCCAATGCCGCTATGCAGCCGGATTCCCTTTACCTGCTGCAAATCGGAGCCCCCACCGAAGTCATCACCGATGACAATAGGAAAGCTCGTCCCCTGCCCGCCAACCTTCAGCAGATGGTTGATGAACTCCGCACTTTGGCAGAATCGTCACTCTATGCCGTTACCGTGCAAGTCGGCACCACCTTTGAAATCAGCGCCACCATGAAGGCTACCGCCAATGGTGACTCTTGGAATATCTCCGACCTGGCTCTGCAAACGGAAGCTCTGCCGACAACGGACAGCGCTACCCCCGAGAGCGCACTACCTCAGGATGCCGCCAGACTTACCCCCGAGTTCGCAGAGGCTCGCAAGAACGAGCTCCGTACTCGGATCGCGGCCTTCAATGAGGCCGCTGCCCCCTACATTCAGGGTCGCGAGGAGGAAGCCCGCGCACTCTGGACTGAGCACAAGGCTCGTCAGGAGGAAGAGGCTCGCAAAGCCGCGGAAGTCGCCTCCACTGCTGCTGCCGAAAAAGAGCAGTGGATCAACCACTGCGTAGCAGCCATGTCGGGAGAAAAGGTATTCTCCGGCGAATGGACCCGTGACAATCGCTTCGGCGAAATCTCCCTGAAGATCAGTAAGGCTGAGAAATTCGAAAACTCTGTCCAGTTCTACGGGATTATCTACGACACCAAGCTCCCCGAGGCCAAGCTCAACATCTTCGGGCGTTGTGAGTTCACCAAGAACGAAAACGGAGGATCCAAGGTGGATGTAACCATCTACGAAGGCTTCTATGACCCCGATCAGCCCACCGCCGAAGTGTTTGATGCCCAGGACGGCATCCTTCAGCTTACGCTTGATGGTTCCGGTAAGCTCAGCGGCATCATGTCCTGCAGCTCTTGGAAGAATCAACCCGAAAGAGCCTTCAACATCAGCATGACCCCGGTCGCCCCTCAGGGAAACTAAATAACAAACCTTTGATAAACAACGTTCAACAAACATCCGCCACCGCACGTCGGTAGCGGATGTTTCTTTGCAGGAAAAGTCACAGAAATTGATTGCATTTCCTCATTGAATAGGGTAGAATGCTCCCACGGATATGTCACGGCAAGCATTAGGAAAAGGGTTAGGAGCGCTCATCAGGAAAAATGAGGCAAGGGCCGCAGCAGCTGCGGAAAATGCAGTAGACGAGAGCCGAGTTCTACTGGCGAAGGTCGAGGAAATTGAGCCCTCACCCTTTCAGCCCCGTCGCACCTTCAACGAGGAGCAGATAGCCGAACTGGCAGCCTCCATCCGAGAACGGGGACTTGTCCAGCCCTTGGTTGTTCGCAAAGTAAATGGCAAGCTGGAGCTCATAGCAGGTGAGCGCCGCTTGCGCGCGGCACGCAGCCTGGGGATGAGCGAGATCAAAGTCGTCATGATGGAGGCCAGTGATCGCGAGGTTGCGGAGCTGGCTCTGATCGAGAATTTACAGCGCGAGGACCTCACCCCCTTGGAGGAAGCAGAGCAGTACAAACTGCTCCAGACCCGCTTCGGGATGAAGCAGGAAGTCATTGCTCAGCATGTAGGTAAGTCGCGTACAGTAGTGGCAAACATGGTTCGACTGCTGGAATTGGCTCCCACATCGCGACAACTGCTCGAAAGCGGCGCCATCAGCGTGGGTCATGCCAAGGTTCTGCTACAGCTCAAGAAAGAAGACCAGCAAAGCGCAGCCGCGACCCGAGTGGCCAAGCAAGGACTAACGGTTCGCCAAACCGAGCAACTTGTCAAGGATATTCTGACTCCGGATCCCTCCCGTCCACCCATCGTCAGCAAGGCGCTTCCCGCCGCCTATGAATCCGTCTGTCAGCAGCTCTCCCAGGACTTCGGCACCAGAGTGAACATTTCCCTGAAGGGCAAGAGCAACGGCACGATTGAGATTTCCTACACCGGCAGAGATGAGCTGGTACGCATCCTGCAGTTGTTCGGCGTAAACGCCCCCCTCTGAGAACATTTCGGCATGAAGCGTCTTCTCATTCTCCCCCTGCTCCTGCTGCTGTCTGCCTGCGATAAGCCTGTCACAGAGAAGGGCTCACAGCCCCCTCAGCCGAACATGCAATTCCGGCAGGATCCCGGCTACAGCGGTGAAAATGCGTACCTGCACTGCCGCAACATCTGCCAGATTGGCCCCCGCCCCACAGGATCTCCGGCATACTCTCAACAGATCGATTACCTCACCCTACACCTTCAGGAAGCCGGGTGGCAAGTCGTACAGCGAACGTTCTCACTGAGCAATGGCGCCCGCATGACCAATCTTCATGCGGTGATGGGTACTGCGGCAGACTTCGATACTCGCCCCATCATCATCACCTGCCATATCGATACAAAAGCAGGCATAGGTCCGAACTTTGTCGGTGCCGATGACGGCGCCAGCGCTGCGGCCGCCATGCTTGAGCTGGCTCGCACCCTCAAGGAACGTAAGGAACTGGGCGGACAGGTGGAACTGATCTTTTTCGACGGAGAGGAGGCCTTCGCGCCCCGCATGTCTGCCACCGATGGTCTGTACGGCTCCCGCTATGAGGTCATGCGCCGCAGTCACAACATGCCCCGCTACCAGATTAATCTGGACATGGTGGGAGGACGCAACAAAACCATAGCCGTGCCGGTACTCGACACAGGAGATGAAATGTTGGCAGAATACGAGGCTGCCGTACTCAAACTGGGATATTCCACCCGCAAATGGACCCTCTACCCGGGTTCCTATCTGGATGACCACATCCCCTTCGCTGAGGCCGGGGTACAATCTCTCAACCTCATCTGCGAATTCACCGGCAGCAGCTGGTGGCACACGGAGAGAGATGCAATGGATCGCATATGCCCCGATTCGCTCCGAGAAACCGGGCAAATGGTACTCGAGCTCCTCTCGCGGCTTGTCAGCAAACTCTGAGCCGGTTCCTCTCTCACTTGAACAGATCCGGGTAGGACTTGTGGGCCAGCTCCACGGAATAATTACGGATGGTGTAGCTGTCCTCTGCCTGCAAGGCTCGCTCTGCCATCTCACGGCACTCCTCGTAATTGAGATGACGAATGGCATAGCGCACGAGGGGCAGTAGGTGAGCACCAACCGATAGTTCAGATATCCCGAGTCCTACCAGAAGAGGAACCAGGTTTATATCTCCCCCCACCTCTCCACATACCGCAGTCGGTATACCGGCTGCTATCGTATGGTGCATAAGTCGCACTACCCCGGGGTGTGTAGGGCGGAACATACTTGCCACTCGGAAGTTCACGCGATCAACCGCGATCGTGTACTGCGTGAGATCATTGGTGCCGATCGAGAAGAAGTCAACGTGGCGAGCCAATACATCGGCCATCATGGCTGCGCTGGGAACCTCTATCATGATTCCCACTCGCATGGACTCATCATAGCTTTGCCCTCGTTCTCGTAGCTCGGCGCGGCACTCATTGAGCAAGGCATGCACATCCTTCACCTCGGTTATACCGGAGACCATAGGGAACATCACTCCCACCTTTCCATGAGCTGAGGCGCGAAGAATGGCTCTGAGCTGTTCCTTGAAAATCTCCACACGACTAAGAGACACACGAATACCACGCCACCCGAGGAATGGATTATTCTCCTTCTCCTCCATAACCTCAAAGGGTAATTTATCGCCACCGGAATCCAGCGTGCGGAATATCACCTCCTCGGGAGCACAGGACTCCACGAGGTTTCGGTAGTGATTGTACTGGGTTTCCTCATCGGGCAAGCTCCCTCCACCAAGCAGGAAAAATTCCGTGCGATACAGCCCCACGCCTTCTGCACCGGCTCTGTGAATAGCACTGTACTCATGAGCAAACTCAACATTGGCAGCCAAGCGTATACGGCGCCCATCCGTGGTAACAGCCGGGAGATCCTTCATCTCCATCAGCGCCGTATAGGCTCGATCTTTCTCCTGCTGGATCTCACGATAGTGCTCAAGAGTCTCCGGCGTGGGATTGAGTATCAGCATTCCGTTGTACCCATCCAGAATAGCCAGACATCCCACCCGGGAATCGATCACCAAGTGGGGAACTCCCACCACAGCAGGCATACCCAGTGAGCGAGCCAGAATAGCCGTGTGCGAGACAGCGGATCCTGCCTCTGTTACAAAGCCGAGCACCTTCCGCGGATCCAGATCAGCCGTGTCGCTCGGAGCCAGGTCATACGCAGCAAGCACACAAGGCTCCGTACATTCACCGCAGATCGGGGTCTGTTCTGCCGAGGCCATGTTCTTGAGCACTCGCTGGAGTACGTCCTCGATATCCACCACCCGGGAGCGCAGGTAGGGATCGTCCACATGGCGCATGACTTCCACGAAGTTCTGCACTACTGCGTAGTATACAGCATCGATATTTTGCAGTCGGGCAGGAACCTCACTACGGAGCTTCTTGAGAATGGTACGATCGCGCAGGAACAGAAGATGAGCGTCGAATATAGCGGCCTCCTGAGCACCGCTGAGATGTTCCACTCGGGATTTGAGCGAGCAAAGCTCTTCCTCTGTGCGAGCCAAGGCGCTGTCGAACCGCTTCCACTCGCTCTCGATTTCGGTTGGCAGGATTGAGCGAATAACCGGAGAAGGACACCCTCGGGCCTCCACGCGCATCACCCCTACGGCTATGCCGGGAGAAACGGGCACCCCCTTGAGCCTCCGTTCAAATCCTTCCTGATATTTCATCGGCGTGATCGCGACTGAGAAGTGGGAAAATACTAGGCCTCGCCGAATTTGGAGTTAACGAGCTCCTCCAAAGCAGCTATGGCAGCCTCCTCATCGGCACCATCCACCGTCACCTGAATATCTGCCCCACAGCCTACAGCAAGCATCATCAACCCCATTATACTCTTACCATCAACAGACTCGTCATCCTTTTCAATGGTGACATCACACCGGAAACGGCTGGCAACCCGAACAAACTGAGCAGCAGGGCGAGCATGGATTCCAAGTTTGTTCAGGATGGTGAGTTTTTTTGTTATCATATCGTCAGGAGTTTACTATTGGTTCACGGAGTAGTATACGACATCCCCGGAGCAATTTCCAGCTTTTTTTCAGAAAATATCAGAGCAATTTTCTGTGCAGGAGAGCGGCATAGGCACCATCGGCCATTTCCCGATGGGGTAGTGCCAGATAATCCTTCACAAGCTCAAAATCAGGATGATCAGCCAGAAAAGCCTGAACAACAGCAGAATCTTCCTCCGCATCAATAGAACAGGTGGAATACACCAGACGCCCACCGGGACGAACAGCCTCGCACGCGCTGCACAGGATTTTCTGCTGAAGGGCAGCTAATCGCGTAATCTCCTCAGGACGCAGTCTCCACCTGGCATCAACTCGCCGCTGGAGCACACCGCTGTTACTGCAAGGCACATCCAACAGAACAGCATCGAAGGCACCACGCCACTCGACAGGACAGGGCGCAGACCAATCGAAACGACAGACCTCCACCTTGCAGGCTCCGGCTCGGGCAAGATTTTCGCGTAACTGAGGCAACCGGTGCTGCTCGGCATCCGTAGCCAACAGATCTATTTCTCCACGAGTTACAGCAATCATGGCGGCAGATTTTCCGCCGGGAGCGGCGCAGGCATCCAGCACGCGCTCACCCGATCGGGGTGCCAGCATTTCCACACAGTAGCGAGTGGAGGGATCCGCTATATAGATCCGCCCCTGTCGCAGATCCTCCACAGGTAACCCAGCCGGCAGCCGGAACCAGCCGGGCGCGTGCTCAAGCGGCTCCCACTCCCGGGGTATATCCGGAGGCAACAGTGGGTTGATACGGGCATAAACAGGTGGAGTCCCTACATTCCAGCTCAGCAATTGGTGCGCCTCATCTGCTCCGAAGTTACGGATCCAGCGCTCCACCAGCCAATCCGGCGCAGAATAGCGTATACCCCACGGCAGTTCCGGCAGCAGATCCAGAAATTCCTCACGTCGGCGTACCGCATTGCGAAGCACGCCGTTGACCAACCCTCGAACCCGCTGGGGGGCCAGGCTCACCGTTTCGGACACGGCGGCATGGTCTGCTTTGCGCAGAATAAAGAGCTGGCAAAGACCACAGAGAATAAGCCAGCGCACAGAGTCCTCCAAATGACCGGGACGAAGCCGTGAGCACAGGTATTCCAAGAACCGCAGGTTACGGAGAACCCCCAGAACGATGGCCTGAACCAAAGCGCGATCCTGTACCGACAGTCCTTCTGCCTCGCGGGCAATGAGGGTCTCGGCAAAAATCCCCCCCTGCCCCCAACGCAGCAGACACTTCCAAGCTATATGGCGGGGACGGGGAGGAAGAGTCCCGGAAGAAAAACTACGTTTGCGATAAGTGGTCATGGAGCTATTGAATCGGTAGGATAAGCGCCTCATGAATGGGCAAAGCCCCATTCCAGGCAATGACGGAGCCGGACAAAGAACCCGGAGCAGACGGAGTGAACTGCAGCACCCCACCGGCAGACTCCAGGATGACCTGAGCTGCGGCAAAATCCCAGAGATTGATGCGGTTCTCAATATAGGCATCGAAACGACCGGCGGCAATGTAACAGAGCGTGAGAGCAGCGGAACCCAGTATGCGAACCTTGCGTACCCGGGAGGATATGTGAGCAAAACGTCGCACCCCCTCTGCACCGGAACCATCGTGAGTGCCATGTCCGACGAATACAACAGCCTCTGCCATCGAGGACCGCGATGATACTCTAACAGTCTGCCCATTCAGCTGCGCCTCCCCCCCTGCAACGGCGGTGAAACACTCATTCTGCATGGGGTCATACACACAGCCCAACACTATCTTTCCCCGCACGCGCAATGCTATGCTCACACAGAAAATCGGTATCCCGTAGAAGTAATTGACCGTACCATCCAGAGGATCCACAATCCACACGCAATCAGCCTCTGCAGAACCACAATCGCCCTCTTCCCCCAGAATGGAATAGTGGGGAAATTCAGCGCGCAGATTCGCAGCAATGAGCTCCTGAGTATCCTTATCCAGCTGGAGCTTCAAATCATGCGGAAGGCTGGCGTTCACCTCACGGGGGTCAGCGAACTTCCCTCGCAGAAAATCTCCGGCCATCTTGGCAGCCGCACAAGCGCAGCTCAGTTCTGTGGCATAATCTCTCATTTCTTTACAGAGGTCTCTGCCGGATACGCAGCCGGTTACGAGCAGCGGCGTGAATCTCGCGAGCCAAACAGTAGGAGGCCTTCTTAATGAGCCCCTGCATTCTGCTCCCCTCCGGCATATCAGCAGGATCGTCATAACCCATCCAGACGAAAACAGCCACGCCCTTGTTGTTGAAAACCATGCAGAGATTTCCATGATGAGCAGGCAGAATCTCATTCAGCACCACCGGCTGTCCCTCCGTCACCTCGAAGGGGGGAATCTGGGAGACAGCCTCGGCACTCTCACGGCGAATATACTCCTTCTCGTGCTCCGGCTCAAAGGCATAGAGCAATCGTCGTCCCCTGCTCCACACTCGATCCGTAATCATCAGCCTGTGGTCACGCCCCTGATTCTGAATATCGTAAAGCAGACGTACCAGATCGAGGCGTCTCATCAGGAACTCACCCTTGTAAAGAGCTACTTCATGCTCCCGGTCAGGTAACTGCAGCCCCATCCCGAGCCGCTTGTAGGCAGAACTGACCACATCATAACCCAGACTCATTCCGGTCACATCCGCCTTGCGAGCAACGATGTGGGTACTATCCCCGCCAGGCAGACAGGCACAGGAGAACAGGAAAGGAGCCACGGCATTGCCGGGCATGCACATCTCGCGCCAGCGATCACGACCATCTACGGCACTACGACCGGAAACCATAGCCAACACACGCCCCTTGTTGTTGCGGCGAGCGTCGACAACCAGCACACAGCATTGCAGGATATGTTCCATATCATTGTCCATGCCGCGTACCTTCATATCGGCAGGACGACGGACATCCACCTCATAAAATTTCTTCAGACGAAGAGCCTCTTCCTCATTTTCATGAAGGAAGGGCAACCATTCATCCGGCATACTGAGAGGCTTCTCAACGGCTATGAGAGCTCGCTCCATGGACTTCTCCACGAGTTGCTGCAAGGGGAGATCAAGATTGGAGACGAGGGCGATTCCACCCACATTCTCACCGATATCATCACGCAATTCCTCCAGCTCTTCCTGAGCCCACATAGACGCATACGATGCCGTAGCACCCGTAGAGCCGGTTGAGGGAGCAAGGGTAATTTCCGTAGCGACCGCATTGTCATGCTCCTCCTGAGAGATAAACTCCATCTCCAGCATACGGCCAAGAGTCTCCTTCTTCACCCCCATGGCATT
This sequence comes from Akkermansia sp., assembly GCA_045545975.1. Taxonomy (GTDB): domain Bacteria; phylum Verrucomicrobiota; class Verrucomicrobiia; order Verrucomicrobiales; family Akkermansiaceae; genus Akkermansia. The sequence goes on along the minus strand of JAZQCA010000050.1, from coordinate 11,837 downwards.
CTCCATATCAGTCACGGGATTGCAAAGTGAGGGAGCCCGCACAAGCCCGGCCAGAGTGGCACATTCCACCAGATTGAGTGCCGAGACAGGCTTGCCGAAATACCGGGCAGCAGCGGAGGCTATGCCATAACAATTCTGCCCGAAGTAGATGCGATTGAGGTACTGAGTCAGAATGGTCTGCTTATCGTAGCGGCGCTCTATGCGCTGAGCCAGCACCGCCTCGAGCAATTTGCGATCGAGCGTTTTGCCGGTCAGCTCGAACACATTGCGCGTGAGCTGCATGGTGATGGTGGAAGCCCCCTGCTCGTAGCTCATGGTCGAGACATTTTTGAGCAGAGAGCGGAGAACGGATGTGTAGACAACTCCGCTGTGCTCAAAAAACTTCTCGTCCTCACGGGCAACAAAAGCATTGACCAAATCACGGGGAAGATCATTCCAGCTCACCAGTTGGAGCTCATTTCCGGAGAGAGAGGCAATGGGCACATGCTGACTGTCATAGAGCACACTCTCACCGTTTCCCATCACGACCCAATTCAAGTCGTACTGGACTGCACGGCAAGTGTAGACAACCAGCACCGTTATGACGGCAATCAGCCCGAACATCAGCACCAAACCGGCAGCCAGCAACTTCTTGTGACCAACCTTGAAAATATGGTACCAACGCTTGCGGCGATTTTCTCCCCGTGAATAAAACATGACGCCCCGTGATTACTGTTTGTCGTGCATTTTCATGAAGATTGCCACATTCGGCTCCGGTAACCAATTGGGGAATTCCCTGTTGAGCGCCTCCTCATACTGTGTAGCTTCGCCGGCACGTTCACAACGGCGCAGCGCATTGGAAATCTTGTAGAGAGCCATGGGCTTGAGGTCCTTGTCGCTGACGACGTTTGCCGTGCGGCCATAGTACTTGGCAGCCTCCGAAAACTCCCGAGCAGCGTAATAGGAATCCCCCAGACAGATGAAGAGAGAGGACTTGATGGGACCATCAATACCCAGTGCCACGGCTTCCTCGCAAAGCTTGCGAGCCTCCTCCAGTCGATTAAGACCGATGAGCAGCATGGCCTGATCGCGCATACCCTCAGCCTTGCGATAGGGGTGCGACTCCATGGAGACATAGTGCTCAGCCGCCTCCAGACCGCGGGCATACTGCCGAAGTTCCAGACGAGAGCGAGCAAGGGTTTTCCAGACAAGAGGTTCTACGACGGGGCGCTCCTTCTCCGAGCCATCAGCAGCGGTGTACTTCTCGCGAGGGGCCCTTGCCACAGCATCGGAGAGGTATTTATCAGCATCCAGATAACGCTTGCTCTTGAAGCACATCCAGCCACACCAGCGGGGAATGGCGGGAGGAAGTGCATGGTAGGTAGCGGAGTTGTTGCGCTCCAGCACCACCAGCGCCTCGCGAAGATTATCAGCATCCTTCAACTTGAAGTAGCAATGAACCAGATTGAGATCGACCGGCGCTCCGTACTGCTCGGGATTGAGGGTACGGGCTTCGCGGAAATGCGGAATGGCAGCAGAGGGGTCCTTCTCCACTTGCGCACGAGCGATATTATAATGAGCCACAGCAATGGCTGCAGGCTTCACCCCCCGCTTGGCACATTTGATCAGACCTTCATAGTAGTAGATCATGCGCTCCGGATCCTTCGCGGCACAAGCCTGAGCTGCGTGCTGCCAGCACATCGCATAGGCAGGAGAGGCGGGATAGTCCTTAATCACTCGGTCAAAATCCTTCAGCGCAGCGGCAATGTTGTTGCGCTTGACATAGCAGGCACCACGCAAAGCAAGAGCCTCGGCCATACGGATATTATCCGGATATTTCTCAATGAAACTGTCAAGGGTTCCCAGGGGATCGGTTGATTCCGTTTGGGCGGCACACCAAGCCTTCAGGTACAAAGCTTCGGCGCGCACAGCCTCAGGAATGTTGTCGAAGTTAATCGCCTCAAACTGGCGGGAAGCCTCCTGAACGTCAGCGAGCATCATCGTCTTGGCATAAAGCAGACGAGCCTGATCATTGATGGGAAGAGTCGCCGTGGGCTGACCGGCAACGGCATAGGTATTCAGATAGCGCTGAGCCAGGGTGAAGAAATTGCCGCTGTTGGTCTGTTGAGCACAGAGCAAACGATGAAAAGCAGCCTGAGCAGCCAGAGCAGTACGCGGCTGGGCCTGTTCTGCAACTTCAAACCACTGTCCGGCGCGGGTGTAATTGCGCAACTCCATGAAGGACTGAGCAACGATGAATGCACGCCGAGCCTCACGCACCGGATCCTCCAACTGGGCATAATGGGAGGAAATCGTGCGAATCACCCCTTCATAGTCTTTGTTCTTGAAAAGGTTGAGCAACGTTTCCATCTGAGCCTCACCTGCGTATTTCTGCATGCCCGGCATGGACGAAAGGCGGGCATAGTGCGCCTGGGCCTCCTCCACTTTACCAAGGCGCGAGGCGATACGTGCCGCCTGCAACGTAGAAGTCGAGCGCATGGAGCTCTCTACCCCTTCCCGGTCCAACAGGTTGCAGAAGAAAGAATAAGCCTCAGCGTAATTTTTCTGCTCCGTCTTGAGCTGGGCAAGATCATAAAGCGCAAGATTTGTGATGGCCGAAGCCACATTCTGCTCGTGCAGCAGGCTCAGCAAACGCTCTTCAGCCTCCTTCTTCTGTCCCATCTGACGATGAGCTCGAGCGAGACGGAAAATGGCATCGTGGCGCAGATCTGCTCTGCGAGCCTCGCGCACGGTTATACTGTAGTAGTTCGCGGCTTTCTCCCAAAGATTGCGGGACGAGGCCAAAGTGGCCAGTCTGTACGCGGCTGCGGCTGCATATTCACCACCATTCGGGCGCTTGACAACCTTCTCCAGCACCGCCTCCGAGGCGGCCTTCTCTCCGATCTCCTCCAGGCAGACAGCCTGCTGATATTCAGCCTTGGGAGCATTGGCAGACTTCGGAAAGTCGCGGACAATTTCACCGAAAAGAGCGGCAGCTCGCTCCAAACCCAAGCGGCGGGATTGAGCATCCACACCAGGCTGCCGTGCCTGGATGTACAAGTGCTCAGCTATCGCAAACAGATCGGCCTCCCGATCCACCACCAAGGCATCATCATCTGCCGGCTGCTGAGCACTCAGCAAGGGCGCCGAGCACACTCCGAGCACCATCAGGTAAAAAAAGGTTCTGTTAGTCGTCATAACGGGTCGTTTATGTTGAGGGAAAGCGCCCCGGTCCGGGGCGCTGAAATCTGATCGGCCACTACGTCTTACTGGGAGACCTTGGGCATCTGCTTGGAGAAGCTGACGTTGTACACGCCGGCCTTGGTGCAGGTGGAAATCACATCTGCCACCTTCTGCCAGCGCATATCGGCATCCCCTCGGATTCGCACAGGTTGGTTCTCATTCAGACGGACCTGACGGCGCAAGCGCTGCTCGAGCTGTTCCAGAGAAAAGACCTCACGATCGATGGTAACGACGAGAGTTCCGTCCTCCTCCTCACGAGCATTGATGATAATCTCATCAATGGCACGGGACTCTTCCTCAGTCGTCTTGGGAGCCGTTGGCACCTTGACCTTGAGGTCCTGCTCATTGAGAATGAACTTCTGAGTGACCACAAAGAAGATAAGCAGCAGGAACACCACGTCAAGCATGGGTGCAAGCTGGAAGCCGATCGGCTCAGGTATCTTCGCGTTGATTTTCATAGCAGGGCGTCAGCGGTATGAGCATCAGAACTCCTCATCATCCATCCGCTCGGAGCGAGCACCTTTCTGCACAATGTTACCCAATCGCTGCTCGCGGTCAGCCTGCACTGTAAGTACCGACAGAATGTGGGTAATGGCCACCTCCATATCAGTGATGTGCTTCTGAATGCGGTTGCGGAAAACGGCATACGCCAGCATACAGGGAATGGCAAGCACCAGACCGCCTGCAGTCGTGATCATGGCTTCAGAGATACCACTGGCCATCTGCATCTGCTTCACACCTTCAAAGTTGCCTTGGGCCATTTCCCAGAAAGTATCCATCATACCCAGCACAGTACCAAGCAGCCCCACCATGGGAGCAATCGAGCCGATATCCGAAAGCCAGTTAATCTGACGGGTCAATATGTTTGCCTGACGGGTACCTTCAGCGGAGGCCACCTCACGCACGGCATCCATATTAGCGCGCAGGTTACGCTGCATGAACATCACTATCACATGCACCGTACGGGCAAAGCTGGAACCATCACGCTCGCAAAGGCTCAGCAGACCGGCGTAGTCCTTGCGACGAATGTACGACTCAACCGACAGCACTATGTCGCGCGGCAGCACGGCCGAGGCTCGCGTGGTCCACAGACAGACAAACACAGCCATAAGTGCTATGAATGAAAGCCCAAGCAGCCCGTACATGAGCGGACCGCCCTTCTCAAAAATCTCGATGATCCCAAACCCGGCAGAAGATTCTGCTGTCTTGGCAGCCTGGCCTAATATGATTGTCGCGTGCATAGGTACGCGAGCATTATAAGTCAAGTCCTCTTCAATTTCAAGCCGATTAACTGTCTTAGTGAGTTTTTTTGAGATCCTCGCATTGCCACCATAACCACTCACCGAGACAACACCGCAAAAGCTGCTTAGCCAAAAAAACAGTTCTTCGCTTTATTCCGCTCACCGCGATGACAATGATTTCCGAAAAAAAATCCGCTCTGCCCATTGACAAGTGCTCCGATTGTAGTATAAATGAAGTCGCACACATGAACGGAAATCTGTACAGCACAGCTTGGTGGCGCACCTTACCTTCGGAACGAACGTAAGGGAGCAGACGCTTGTACATGCCGATTCATAGAGCATACGGATTTCAACCTGAGAGCCTGTCGAACTTACGACAGGCTCTCTTTTTATTTACCCCCCCAAACACACACATGAACACATACCAAGTCAACAACGAGGGATATTACGGGGCATTCGGCGGAGCCGAAGTGCCGGAAATACTGCGCAACAACCTGCACGAACTGGCCACGCGATATCGCAACATACTGCGGGAGCCGTCCTTCGTGCAGGAATATCGGGAAATGCTGCGCGACTATGTGGGACGCCCCTCCCCCCTGTACCACGCGCGGCGGTTGAGCTCTCGCTACAACGCCACCATATACCTGAAACGTGAGGACCTCAACCACACAGGATCTCACAAAATCAACAATGCGCTCGGGCAAGTGCTGCTGGCGCGACGGCTGAACAAAACACGGATCATAGCCGAGACCGGCGCCGGTCAACACGGCGTAGCCACCGCTACAGCCTGTGCGCTGCTGGGGCTGCCCTGTCACATCTACATGGGCAGCACCGATGTGGAGCGCCAGCATGTGAACGTAGAGCGCATGCACATGCTGGGTGCCACAGTACACCCTGTGAGCAGCGGCAGCAGTACCCTGACAGATGCGGTAGATGCCGCATTTGCCGACTATTGTGAGCACGCGGCCGATACTTTTTATGTAGTCGGCTCCGCCGTAGGACCACACCCCTACCCCACCCTTGTGGCAGAGTTGCAGAGCGTCATCAGCGCAGAAATACATGAACAATTGCAGCAGAAAATCGGTCGGGATTATCCGGATCACTTGGTCGCCTGCATAGGTGGTGGCAGCAATGCCATGGGTACCATGTACCACTATCTGAGCGAGAAACGCACCCGATTATTGCTGGCCGAAGCCGCCGGGAAGGGTATAGCCAGCGGTCAACACGCAGCCACCCTGTCCGTAGGTAAACCTGCCACCCTGCATGGAGCCCATACCCTCGTGATTCAGGATTCAGCCGGGCACCCACAGGAACCCTACTCACTCAGTGCCGGGCTCGACTACCCCGGCATAGGTCCTCTGCCCGCGCACCTGGTGAGCAACGGTCGGGCTCAGGTTCTGGCTGTGACCGATTCTCAGGCCGTTGCCGCCGCTCGTGAGCTCACCAGGCTCGAGGGGATCATCCCCGCGCTCGAGAGTGCTCACGCTCTGGCAGCTCTGCCACACATGCAGCTTAAACCCACCGATGTGGTAGTACTCACCATCTCCGGGCGTGGCGATAAAGACCTGGCCACTTACCTGGCCTACCCGCAGTGAAGGGATCAATATCCACTCAACTGACGTTCATTCGCTTACAAATCGAGTGAACGTCAGTTTTCATTTTTATGCTCAGCGTTGACCATCAATGGGCACGTTCTCCTGCGGCACAAGATCATCCCGCACTTCAAAGTTATAGGAATAGATCGTCCCCTTATCTGCGAGGAAATAGTGCCACCATTCCCGGCTGTAGTTACGCATACCGGCGGCGTTCATGGCATCCCTCAGCTTCAGCCTGTTAGCCTGCTGAGTAGGCGAGATGAGGGGGGAACAGGTTGCGGAAGAAATATCGAGCAAATCATGATGTCCCCCCATATCCAGGAGCTCGCCGGTTTGCAGATCGACGAGAGTGATGTCCACGGCTATTCCCCAGCTGTGCTCAGAAATATCGCCAATGTACTTTCCGTCATATATTCCCTGCTTGGAAATACGCGGATAAAAGCGAGCCTTCATCCGTTCATCGTCTGTGCGCGACCAGCGGCGAAAGTCGTTCATGGCACAGGCCGGGCGATAGGCATCCCAAACGAGCAGACCCAGTCCCTCCTTAGCCAGCAGCTGAGCCGCACGGCCGATTGCCACGGCGGTATCGCGGCGCAGAATCGCCCGGGTACCGGCATAGCCGGCTATGGGGCGCCCCACAAAATTGTCACTACCGCTATATTTCAGGTCAACTCTCACCGTGGGGGCAACTTCGTCCAAGTAGCAGAAATCCGCCGGAAGAGCAGCCGAGAGCGAAGGGGTGGCAGAAGGCTCGAAGGTCGAGCACTGCACCAGCAGCACCGTCAGCACACAGATCGCCAGTCGAAGGGTTTGTTTGATCATCAGCATGCTCCTATAGGATTATCTCATTTCAAGCGCCCCCCGCGACAGGTTCGGGCGAGCACTATAACCGTGCGGGGCAGCAGGTAGAGCGAGAGCTGTTGCATTTTATCCGTAAAGTGGTTCACTGAGTGATCAAGCCTGTCGAGCCCACCGAAAGCCGCAGAGTCGGAGTCCAGCACCACTTCCCATTCTCCATGAGTGGGTGCAGGCAGCTTATAATCGGGAATAGCGGCAGAGGCATTCCAATTGAATACGAACACCAGCCCCGCACGCTCGAAGGCCATAACCTGATTCTTCTCATCCATGTTCAGCGGACGAGCCGGCGGAGTCGCCGGCAATTCGGTGCGACGTGCCAGCTCCAGCATGGCACGATCGAACGAGGCGAGATATTTATAGCGCAGCAATTCATTGTCCACCAGGCTCCATTGACGTCGGCAGTATTTATAGGAATTGCCATTACCTTCGCGGGGGAAATCTATCCACTCGGGGTGTCCGAACTCATTGCCCATGAAGTTCAGCCAGCCCTCCCCCCCTGCGGCCAGAGTAACCAGGCGGATCATCTTGTGCAGCGCCATTCCGCGATCGATGACGAGGCTCGGCATATTGCAGCTCATGTGAGTGTACATCTCAGCATCCATCAGCCGGAAGGCAATCGTCTTGTCACCCACCAACGCCTGATCATGGCTTTCGGCATAGGCGATATTGGGCTCACCATATCGACGATTGATGAGGGTGTACCATATATCCCCCACACTCCATTCCTCGTCTTTCTTCTCCTTGAGCAGTTTGATCCAGTAATCCGGCAGCCCCATTGCCAGACGATGAGTGAAGCCGAACCCACCCTCATCGACCGGGCGGCACAGTCCGGGCATGCCTGACATATCCTCAGCTATGGCAAAGGCACCGGGGCGCACCTGTTGCACCAGAGTGGCCGCCAGTTGCAGATAGACCACGGCATCCACATTCACCTGCGTATTGAAATAGCAGCCCAGGTCCGTAAAGGGCTCGTGACCATGGTGAAGATAGAGCATGCTGGTCACCCCGTCAAAGCGGAATCCATCGAAATGATACTCCTGTAACCACCAGCGCAGGTTACTGAGGAGGAACTCGATTACCTCCGTGCGCCCATAGTCAAAGAGACAGCTGTCCCAGTCGGGGTGGAAGGCATCCCGTTTGCCGGCGTTGAAGTATTGCCCGCCTGAACCATCGAAATTATTGAGCCCTTCTGCCACATTCTTCACGGCGTGCGAATGAACAACATCCAGCAGCACCGCTATACCGAACCCATGAGCCCTATCGATGAGGTACTTCAAATCCTCCGGGGTGCCAAAGCGGTTGCAGGGAGCAAAGAACGATGAGACATGATAGCCGAAGGAGCCATAGTAGGGGTGCTCCTGAATGGCCATGAGCTGCACCACATTGTAGCCCAGCTCAGCAACTCGCGGCAGAACATTGTCCGCGAACTCCCTATAGCTGTGTACCCGTTCCTCCTCACCGGCCATACCGACGTGAGCCTCATAGATGAAGGGGATCTTGATATTCGCGGGATTCCAGCGGGAATGCTCCCACTTGTAGGGCTTTTCCGGCTCCCAGATCAAACCGCAATAATCAAAACTTTCCGGATCTTGCTGAGTGTAGCGGATCCAGGCCGGTATGCGATCCCTCCCCACATTATCCGCACCGATGACGTGAACTTTGACCCTCTGCCCATGGGCAAGCACCTGCCCGGAGAGGCGCAGCTCCCACACCCCGCTGCCACAGGGTTTGAGGGGATGGGAGCACCTGTCCCAGCCGTTGAAGTCACCGATGAGGTACAGCGCTCTGGCACCCGGCGCCCACTCGCGATAAATCCAGGAACCATCTGAGGGATCGCGGTTGAAGCCGAGTCGTGTGAACCCATTGGCACACTCCATCAGCGACCCGTAGCGGCGGCATATACTCTCCAGCCGACCATCATACAGGCGCATGCGCCCCTTGATCTCACGTTCATAAGGAGCCAGCCAGCCATCAGCCAGCACCAGTCCGGGTATGGGTGCTCTTCTCATCGCTTGTCATTATACAATGATTCAGCGTTTCATGCAAGCCATTACTCCCCGAACGGTCACATTTCGGGCGGCAGCACACACAGCGCACACTTGACAGCACGGCACTTTTCCCCTATCATACAGCCATAAACATTCACACAACCTACTCTCCCCCATGCAGCAGATTACAGAATCCCTCAGAAAATACCTCCTTGCCGTTGTCTGTCCGCTCATCAAACAGCCGGACAAGGCTCAGCTGAGAGTGGCGGGCAATGAGGAAGAACGACTGCTGCGCTTCCGTCTGGTGCTGGAGCCGGGCGACATCGCCCGCATCATCGGTCGCAACGGCATGACGGCTTCGGCCATTCGCGCTCTGGCAAAGTCCGCCGGAGAAAAAGCCGGAGTGAAAGTCATCGTCCACATCCTCTCGCGCGATGAGCTGGAGGAAGATAGCTGATCGTCCTTCATTTCTTCCATGCAGCAGGCACTTTTCCAGGTTGAATCCCCCTGCACGGCCGCGCGGGTACTTGTGGACGGGTTCAATGACATGGTGCTCGACTACACCATACCGAAGGGCATGGAAGGAGTCTCACGCGGCAGCCGGGTAGAGGTTCCCCTTCGCAGCCGCAGCACCACCGGCACAGTCATCCGCCTTGTTCCGCCGGATGCTGAGTGGGGGCATCGCCTCAAGCCCCTCACACGGCTGATCGATGACACCCCGGCCGTAAGCCCCGTCCTGATGGATCTGGCAGAGTGGGCCGCGCGCTATTACGCCGTACCCGTGGAACAGATGCTCCGCTGCATCGTCCCCGAGCCCGTGCGCAGGGAGCGCCACGAGGAGAAAACGCGCAAGGTAGCCGTACTGCTGCAATGGCCGGATGATGAGACTCTCAACAAAATCAACCACAGGGCTCCCCGCCAGGCCGCCATTCTGCGCTACCTGCACAGCAGCGAGAACAAGCGCGAGCCCCTCTCTGATCTCGGCGGCTCTGCCGCGCTACCCGCATGCCGCTCACTGGCAGACAAGGGCTACATCCGCCTGGAAGAAGAGATCGTTCACCGCGACCCCGCCGGCAATGAAGAATTTGCCCTCTCTGTCCCGCTGGAGCTCAACGAGGAACAATCGGTAGCGCTCACCGGTATCATTAGTGCCTGCGACAGAGCGGACAGCAAGCCCCTGTTACTGCAGGGCGTAACCGGCTCCGGCAAAACGGAAGTTTATCTGCAAGCCGCCGCCCACGTCATGAAGAGTGGGCGGGGAGTACTCATTCTCGTACCTGAGATATCCCTCACCCCACAAACCATGGCGCGGTTCAAGAGCCGTTTTGCCGACACACCGGGAGCCGTAGCCATCCTGCACAGCGCCATGAGTGATGGGGAGCGCTTCGATGAATGGCACGCCATCCACCGCGGGCAGGCAAGAGTGGCCATAGGTCCGCGCTCAGCGATCTTCGCGCCCGTGCGCAATCTCGGCCTCATCATCGTGGACGAAGAGCACGACTCCTCATACAAGCAGGAGAACTCTCCGCGCTACCACGGGCGCGACTTGGCCGTCCTGCGTGCAGCCATGGAGGGAGCCACAGTCGTATTGGGCTCCGCCACCCCATCCCTCGAGAGTCTGCACAATGTCAACTGCGGCAAGTACACCATGCTGCGGATGGATCACCGCGCCGATGGTCAGCGCTTGCCCCTCACCCGGGTGCTTGACATGCGAAGTGAGCCCAAGGACAAGCGCTACTTGGGCATACTCTCCGAGCGACTCCGCATGGCCATCGAAGATCGGCTGCACAAAGGGGAGCAAACCATTCTTCTGCTCAATCGCCGAGGGTTCGCCCGAGCTTTGCAATGCCCGGACTGCGGCCATGTCGTCACCTGCGAGCACTGCGCCCTGCCCCTCACCTACCATGCCACCGAGAACAGGCTCATCTGCCACCTCTGCGGGTTCCGCACCGTTGTCCCCCGCCGCTGTCCCGAATGCAGGGAAAATAACATCCTGCTGGAGGGCTATGGCACACAGAAAGTAGAGAGAGTGCTGCGCAACTGTTTCCCAAAAGCCCGTCTGCAACGGGTGGATGCCGATGTCACCGCCCGCAAGAATGCCCTGCGAGACATTCTGGCGGACTTCCGCGCCCACCGCATTGATATTCTGCTGGGTACTCAGATGATATCCAAGGGGCTGGACTTCCCGGGCGTGACCCTGGTGGGGGTGCTCAACGCTGATCTTGGTCTGTGCATACCGGATCCCCGAGCCGCCGAGCGCACCTTCCAGCTGCTCACCCAGGTAGCAGGACGCGCCGGCAGGGGAGACATAGATGGAGAAGTCATCGTGCAGACCTACACACCTCATGCCGCTGCCATCCAATACGCCCGCCGACACGATACGGACGGCTTTGCCGAGAATGAGCTCGGTCTGCGGCAGCAGTTCAACTTCCCGCCCTTCCGCCACCTGGCAGTCCTGACCGTGCGTTCCCCTCAGGAAGACCTGGCTGATTTCTCCCTGCGCACCCTGCACAAGCGCCTACTCTCTGTCCTGCCCCTCGGCGTGGAAATAACGGATCCAGCGCCGGCACCCATCGCAAAAGCTCACGGACAGTTCCGCTTCCAATGCACGCTCAACGCCAGAAGCGCCCGCACCATAGCCGATGTTGTTTCGCGAGAAATCGAGCGTCTCAACGCCGGCGAGGACATCACCATCACCCTCGATATCGACGCCTACAATTTCATGTAAGCACCATTCCTTCCCTTCCCATTATTGACATTTCCTTCCATACCTATGCCTAACAATCAATCGTCGTATTGCCTCAAAAAAAACAGTCACCGAAAAGTGGATGCCTCAAAATTGCGGTCACCGAAATTTTAGCGGATAATTGACTAAAAAACAAGGCAAATCCACCATTTTTCTGCCCCAAAATGACAGCGAGCGTAGCGAGTCG
>JAZQCA010000049.1:0-2218 GCA_045545975.1 Akkermansia sp. | reverse complement strand
TAACTCTATTATTGCTTGTTTACTCATTTTGAGTGACATGTGTATATGTTAGTGCCTAATTTATGAGGCATCCAGCTTTTCACGTGTCAGCCGAACTCGTGGGAAGTGTCAGTTCGGTGACTGGATTTTTGAGGCAATGCGCATGTGTGGGTTGATTTTTGTGTGTGATTTTTTGTGATTGCGTGATTGAGGGAGGTGTGCTAGACTGTCGAGGTGATGGTCATGGAACGAATGACGGGAGTGTTGATGCCGCTTTTTTCCCTGCGGAGGGAAGGCGATGGCGGGATAGGTGATTTGCTGGCGCTGGAGGAGTGGATACGCTGGGCCGGAGCACATGGGGTGAGGTTTCTGCAACTCTTGCCGGTGAATGCATTGGGGGAGGATGATGCCCCTTCGCCGTATTCAGCCATCAGCTCGGTGGCGCTGGAGCCGCTTTATCTGTCGTTGGAGCGTGTGCCGGGCATGGAGGAGCCGGCGCCGTATGTCGGTGAGGAATTGCCACCTCTGCAGCTGCCCGGAGGGAGGGACTATGTGGACTATGCGCGTGTGCGCACGTACAAGCGCTATTATCTCAACCGGGCTTACCGGAGGTTCGAGCAGGCGGGGGAGGCGGAGGCGTTGCGCGAGGAGTTCGCTCGCTGGGTGGAGGAGCAGGGAAGTTGGCTGGAGGATTTTGCGGTATTTGGTGTGCTGAGCTTGACCTATGGTACCACGGCGTGGTGGGAGTGGCCGGAGCAGGATCCTGAGCGCTGTCGCGCGATGGTGATGGGCTGCGACGAGGCTCGGCGGCAGGTGCGGTACCGGATGTGGCTGCAGTGGTTGTGCGCTCGTGAGTGGGCGATGGTGCGCCGCGTGGCGGATGAGTGCGGGGTGCTGCTGATGGGGGATGTCCCCATCGGGGTGTCGGCTGCGAGTGCGGATGTCTTTTTCGAGCGACGTCTTTTCGATATGAGCTGGAGCGGCGGCGCCCCGGCAGAGGGAAACTTTGCGGAGGATCCCTTCACGGCCAAATGGGGACAGAACTGGGGAATCCCCCTGTACCGCTGGGATGTGATGGAGCAGGATGATTTCGCTTGGTGGAAACGGCGCGTGGGCAAGATGTCGGAAATTTTCGGTATGTACCGGATCGATCATGTGCTGGGGTTCTACCGGATCTATGCCTTTCCGTGGATGCCGGATCGGAATGGGGAGTTTTTGCCGCTGTCGTGGGACGAGGCGGCAGCCCGCTGCGGAGGTCGGCGCCCGGGGTTCCGCCCACGGGGTGATGATACGGCGGAGGATAGGCGGGCGAATCTCATGCGTGGGGATTACCTGCTGCGGCGCTTATTGCAGGTCTGTCCCGGCATGAAGGTCATAGGGGAAGATCTGGGCTGTGTGCCGGACTATGTACGCCCTGATTTGTCGCGCTTGCGTATAGCGGGATTCAAGATCCCGCATTGGGAGATAGACCAACAGCAGCACATCGTGAAGGGCGGGACTTACAATCCCTGCTCCTTCGCAACCTATGCCACACACGATTTTCCGCCCATCTGCAATGATTGGAATGACTGGTACGCTCATGTACAGGTCGGCAAGGCAGCCGCGCTCGACTGCTCCATGGCGCCTGACCGGCGGCGGGAGTTGCTGCGCGTGGGGCGGGACTGTGCCAGGGTGCTCAGTTGGCTGGGGGACTATGCGGGCATGAGCGGTGAGCAGTGTATGGCTGCGTGGGGACCTGCGGTGAAGGATGCCCTGTTCCGAGCGCTGCTGGAGAGCCGCTCTGCCTATGCCGCGTTGATGTGGACGGAGCTGTTCGATGTGCCGGTACGCTTGAATACTCCGGGGACGGAGGGCGGTGCAAATTGGCGCCCGCGTATGCCGTTCACCGCGGGGCAGGCTGCTGCCATGCCGCAGAGTGCCTGGCTGCAGGGCCTGAGCCGCGCAACCGGCAGGTGTTGAGCCTGCTCCTGCTGCGCGGTGTAGCCGTCCGGCTCAAAATTGTACATCGTACATTGTATTGATGAGGCAATTAAAGATTGTTGTGTTATCAGTATTGGTGGTGACGGACAAATTGGACTTTGGCGATTAGTTTGCGAGCCGTAGGCGACCGGAATTTATAGCCCACGTTAGTGGGCGACATATCCATAGCGAGGGGCGTAAGCCCCTCGTTTGATAATAAAAAACATGGAACCCGTGAAACGGGTGACAGAAGGCGCAGCTCTATGATATGCAACCGTTT
>JAZQCA010000048.1:0-2705 GCA_045545975.1 Akkermansia sp. | reverse complement strand
ACCGAGCCATGGGGAAAGAGTGGTTCAGGAAACAGGGGTTAGTCTCATTGCAGAGCGTAGTCTGTAATGGTTAGGAAACCGCCGTATGCAATAAAAGGCATGTACGGTGGTGTGTGAGGGGGCGAAAGCCCCCTACACGATCATGGTCTTCTGTCAACTCAGCGACGACGACCGCGCCACATGAGCAGGATCAGTACCAACAGACTGCTGAGAATAGAAAGAACAGCGAAGAACTCCCCGGGGTGTGACGGATCATTCAAGCCCCCCATATCGCGCGTCACGATACATCCGGGAAGCAGCGCTGCCACATAAGGAAGTACCGGCTCGCTGCAAACAAAATAAATGACGGAATTCAGCGCTGCCAGCAGCATGACAGCGGCCATACAGATAATGGGGCGATTCACATTCGTACGCTTACTGCACAGATCCGTCAACAAAAGAGCCATCAGAATCAGCCCGGAGAAGGAGGAACAACTCATCACCTCGTACCACCACTCGATCCCGGATGGATAGTAAATTGAAGTGATTACGGCATGCAGCGACATGACAAGCACTAGGAACAGCGCCGCCTGCCCTATGCCCGGCACCTGTAAATATGCAGGGATTAGCGGCCAAGCTCGCCGGTCGTGAGCCGCTAGTGAATACACCGGCAAAAGAGCATCGCTCATGCAGAGGACAAACACGCAAATCCCGACGAAGGACAACTGACCTTCTGCCAGATCGGGCGACAGATAATACAAGACCGGCACCGTCAGCAGGAACAAAAGCACCAGCATGCGCACACCTCGCGAACAATTCTCAGCAGGCGCAGCATAGCTGCGCCGCGCCAGCTCCAGCAAACTCCATACAACCAGAGCCGCATCGAACAGGCGCAAATAGAGAGAGGTCCCGCAAAAACCCGACATCAATTCGGTAAGAGGGTCAGTCGGTCCGGTTAGAGAATAACTGCTGACCACATAAGACTCAATCCCCCAGCCCACTACCTGGAAGAGCAGGCCCAATCCAACCAGCCAACGGAACAAGCGGCTCATCTGAGCCAAGAACATGAACATGGCGATCATTACCATTCCGGCTCCTACCAAGAGCAGGTACAACATGATCACCTGCGGAACATGCACACCGGAAACGACCTCCAATGTTTTATCCCACAAGGCTGGCTCGGTACTCAGGCGCCACCAGAGCAGCAATCCCCCTACTCCCGCAACCAACAGCAACTGCAACAATGCGGAAAACCAGATTCCCCATACAATCTGACGAGAGTTCAGAGGAGTGAGCATCATGAAGTTCGTCCCCTTCACCCGCGCATCGCCCGAGACGGCATCTGCCGCACGATTCGGAATGATCACCAGCATCAGCAGAGCGATCAGCGTCATCTGCAAGGTAGCACTGCTGCCACCTTCTCCATCCGCAGACAGATAGCGGTACTGGCACCAAACCGCACCCAGCAAAGCCAGCACCAGCATGGCAATATATCCGCCGGAGCGCAGACTACGACGCCAGTCCCGAACCAGAGCCGGAGGTAACCAATCAGAAAAATACCTGTTCATTATTTCTCCTTCAGTATGTTGACAAATGTTTCCTCAAGGTTGAGACGGCGGCAGCTTACCTCCGTCACCAGATTTCCCTCACACAGATCTCGCAGAGCCACAGCGATCTTCTCATCTCCGGTTGCAAGACAAGTAGCCTCCACCGCACCATCCGACAGCCGCTTGGCACCCATCCAGTCGCGACTACCTGCCAGCCAAGCAAGCAACTCATCCGGATCTCCGACAGGGCGTATGAGATAAGTATTCTCCGAGTGAGGATCTGTCGAGAGCTGAGCCTGAGATCCACTGCGGATGATTTTACCCTGATCCATGAATATCATGGTGTCGCACATTTCCGCGAGTTCAGAAAGGATATGGGAGCTGATGAGAAGCGTCTTCCCTTGAGCCTGCAAGGTTCGCACAAGCTGTTTGAATTCCAGGCGAGCCTGGGGATCCAAACCGGCAGCAGGCTCATCCATGACAAGGAAATCGGGATTTCCGATGAGCATGCGAGCCAGAGAGAGACGCTGCGTCTGCCCCTTGGAGAGCCTGTTGATCATACGATCGCGCAGCTCCGCAATTCCGCAGAACTTCATCACACGCTCCACTTCAATCACGCGTTTTTCCCCACTCAATCCATAGGCCCGAGCAAAGAAGTCTATGTATTCGAAAACGGAGGTCTGGCTGATGGGATCAAAATCATCCGGCATCCAGCCTATTCTTGCCCGGACCTTCTCCGGCCAGGCCACGGCATCCATCCCGGCAAATGTAATTTCCCCGCTGTCAGGCAGATCAAGCGTGGTAAGCAGGCGCATGGTCGTGGTCTTGCCGGCACCATTGGCACCGATCAAACCCACAGACTGCCCGGCTTTCAGCTCAAATGTTATACCATCCACAGCCTTTACCGCACCAAAATGGCGGATCAGGTTCGTGACTCTCAGAATTGGCTCAGACATAAGACAAGAGAATGATAATACAAAATTGCTGCCTGTACAAGTACAAAGACAGGCAGCAATCTCGCTTCTTCCATAAAATGATTTCTCTTATTTCCTTCTCCTGCGGCGGGCGGCCAATGCAGCAAGTCCCAACAGGCTCAGAGTGGCGGTGGCAGGTTCCGGCACTACATCCAAGTAAACCACACCGGCAGAGGAGTCCCACACGAGGTACACGTTTTCATTG
>JAZQCA010000047.1:0-27361 GCA_045545975.1 Akkermansia sp. | reverse complement strand
GTTCAGGTTAGTGCGTGCGGTACAAAACAGATTACAAGCACTTAATGATATTGAAAAATCTAGAAAACGTTACAAATACATTCTTTCAGAAACACCCACTAGCCTACGTCAACAGCTCATACAGGCTGCTATACAAGGACTGCTCGTTTCTCAAAATCCAAATGACGAGCCTGCATCTGTTCTACTGGAGCGCATAGCTGAGGAACGTACCACCAAACTCGGAAAAAAGGCAGCCAAATCAATGAGCCGAATCGAGAGACGTGGTAGTAAGACCTATGAGCTCTTCCCTGATGGTACGGAAAAGGATATTTCGGGAGATATTCCCTTTGAAATACCGAGCATATAGGAGCGAGACTGCATAAAAATCAACGGCTTGCGCGGATTGTGCGGTGCTTTTTGTACACCCTTGGGCGGGGGCGCGATTTTTTTGTGGCGGGCGGGGCTGACGGTGGGGCGATATTTTGGGTAGGTTAAGCATCGCGCCCGGGAGCATCATTTTTCCGGCGTCAGCAAAATGATAAAAAACGCAGAAAAATATGCGTTTTCCTTAGCTCTCGAAGTGTAACGCTTTTCACACCGTTATGCACCCCGGCTGCTGTTTCAGAATGCGCAGCAGCTTTGCCGCAGCCGCATCCGGCCGCCGCTCCCCCGTCTCCCACTTGGAAAGCGTGGATTTGGATATCCCCAGCGCCGCAGCAAAATCCCCCTGGCTCAGCTGCAGGCTGTGCCGCAGCTCCCGCACCTGCGCCGCCGTGTCGCTATTGCGGGCAGCCTGCGGCACAATCACCATCGCACTGCCCGGCCGGTCAAAGGGTATACCATGCTCCAGGCACGCCTGCAAGCTATCCTCAGCTATCTCATCCAGCAGCGCGGCCACCTCCGCCACACTCTGCCCGTGGCAGCACTCCGGCGCTATCTCCGGCAGCGACCCCACAAAAAGCCCATCCTCCGCACTCCAGCGGATAAGGCGCGTAAACATTTTAGCATCAGTCTTCATAATCTCTCCTTTCTCTTTCTGCCCCCGGTAGGTGGGGGATGTTACTCCCCCACCTTGGCTGCATTAAGAACAGCGCGCTTCACCTGCTTTTCCAGATATGCCGGAGCATCGTCACCGTCATTCCCGCATATCGTCACCAGCTTCAGCCCCGGGTGGTAGTACTGGCAGTGGCTGCCTTTCCCTTTCCCCTTCAGCTGGGTGAAGTGTGCCTTCTTAAGCATTGCCTTTAATTCGCGAATCTTAAGAGGCATGCCCGGATTATAGGGCTCCCACGCCTGAAAGTCAAGAAAAATATACCACAAAAAGCGAGAAAAAGCCTTTTGTGTTACCGTTCGCAGCAAAAAAAACGCCGCCCAGCGTGCTCATGCAAAAGGGCGGCGGGCGGCGGCGTAGTCCTGGGGGAGGTGCTTCCTCTTACTCTTTCTTGCGGGGGCGCCCCCGGCGGCGGCCGGGGCTCTGGGTGGGGAGCTCGTAAGCCACTTGCAGACCGGTAGCCAAATCTACCAAACTTTGGCGCAGCACCGCCAGCTCCGCCTCAGCGCGCACCGCGCGGGTCTCCCAGTACGAATCCTGCTCTGCGCTTGCTGCATCGGCATCCGGGTCGCACACATACCGCTCCCGGTACGTCCGCATAAAGAGCGTGTAGAGCAGCATCTCCATGCTCATCTCTGCACGTGCAGCCTCTTGTTCTAAGCGGCTGTGCTGCCTGCCATGCAGCTCTACAGCTACGCGGCAGCCTGTGGTTTCCAGTACATAAGACTTCCCCCATATTCCCTCGCATCTCTGCCCGTTTTGGGGGCAAAAGAGCAAGCGCCGCGCATCCTCCGCCAGCGTGTGTAGCAAGTGGTCGCGCAAGCACGCCTCCACATCTGCCCCCGGTGGCAGCAGCTGCTGCAACAGCTCAACCTCTGCCGGAGCGAATCTCACAATCACCGCCCGCGTATCCTCCACGCCCGCCAGCTCATAGGCAGCATAGCGCTCGGCCTCCAGCTCGACCTTTATCTGCTCCGCAGTCATGCCCCAGGTCTCTGGCTCCAGCGGCACGCGGCCCCCCGGTGGCACTGCATGGCGGCGCGCCGCCTCCATCGCCTGGTAGTGGCCTATGGCCCCTTTCAGCTTGCGGTACAGGCTCTTGCTCAGCTTCTGCTTGCCCAGCACGGCCGCCTCAGCCTGCCATAAATTCACCCCCGCATATGCCACCACTGCGGCGAAAGAAAGCTCTGCCAACTGAGCCTGCAGTTCCTCTGCCTTGCGGTGGCAGTAAGCCGCATCCGCCCACGGGTCTTTTTTATTGTTTTTCATTGTTTTGTCTCTGTTCGTTAGCGTCTATCAGCAGGCATGCCAGCTCCTCAGCCAGCTGCGCCGCACACTTGCGCACATACTCCCCCGCAGTCATACCCTGCACCCTCGCCAGCTGTTCCACCAGTCCCCAGACCTCATCCGGCAGCTGCAAGCGCACCTCCTTCTGTGGCAGCTCGCCCACGGGGGCACCCCCGCTCATGATGCGCTCTAGAAGAGCGAGGCGCGTCCCGCTTAGCTGCTGCTTGCCCTGAAACCATCTGTTGATCGTCACCACATGGCAGCCAAGCTGCTCGGCAAGCCATGCTTGGCTGCGTTTGTGGGTTTTAAGCCATTGTTTTGTTTTTTCGGCATCCATGCGCGCGATTATAGCGGACGATAAAGAAATAGTCAAGCATTTTTTAGGCGTGTCCGCGACAAAACGCTAATTATTTTATAAAAAAAATAGCGGACGATAAAAAAAGTATTGACAGACTTTTTTATCGTCCGCTATATTGCAGTGCAGCAAAATTATGCAAACGATAATACTTAATAATACGCAGTTCCACCTACTCAGCCTTGTTGCCAGCTCACAAGGCCTCACGGTGGAGGAATACGTCAGCAGCACACTCAGCCGCTTATTTAAGAGCTTAGCCGACTTGCAGGGTATCCAGCCCGCCCCGCAAGTCACGCCCGAGCAGGTGCAAGCCCCGGGCGCCTCTGGTGTCAGCGTGCCACGGCTCCCCCGCTCTGCCCGCCGAGCGGCGAAACGCGCCGCGCACGCCGCCGGGCAAATCCCCGCAGCAGCTGCCCCCACGCCTGCGCAAGCCGAAGAACTGCGCCGCCAGGTTGGCAAGTACCTCACCGGTCCCAGCACCCCGAAGCCGCATGAAATTCAGGTCGAAGGGTACGATCCGTCATTCCGGCCTGACCCGGAGAACTTCGGCACGCTGTGAAAATGACCACCATTCTCCAAAAACTGCCTTTATACCTGCCCCTCGGGCTGGCCGTGTTGTTGCCGGGCGTTGCTCTGTTACTTTTCGGCAGCGGCAGCCCGCGCAAGCTGGGCGAGTGGCTTATCAAAATAGCCGTCGCTCTCTACGCCCTGGCTTACACCCTGCTTCTGCTGAGCTTCCTGGGCTGCTACCTGACCGCCATTTTCTAAACACACACAACCATGAACACACACAAAGAAAAAGACCGGTCCTTCTGGACCAAATTGAAGGGCCGCCTTGCAGCCATTGCTACCGAGGCGGGAGCTGCCCAGGAAGACCTTGATGAATACCCCTTAATCCCCACCTCCGGAGTCTCATTTTGCCGCACGAGTGCCACCTCCACCTCAGTCTCATCTTGCCGCAAGAGTTCCGTCCCCGCCACCTCAATCTCATCCTGCCGCACGAGTTCCGTCCCCGCCTCCTCAATCTCCTCTTGCCGCACGGGTGCTGACTCCGCCTTCATGCCGGAACCTGTGATTTCCGGCGCGCTTTACTAAAATAGACAAGTTGCCCATCATGAAATTCACCATCCTCTCATCGATATTCAATAGGCTGTTCCCGTGGCTCGGCTCCTATGGCCGCGCGCCCCGCCTGCGAGTAAAGATAGCGACAGCTATATGGCGCGATTTCGACCTCAGCAATGCGGCAGCCCGCTGCAAATTCCTGCGTTTTCTCTACGATACGCAGTACCCCCGCGGCGATGAGGTCATGCACCGGCTTCTGCCCTATCTGGAGCCCTCCGCTCACGGTTCCGCTATCGACCCACGCCCTCAAAAGTATTTTTTCATTGTCGCTGAGAGTGCGGAGCTTGCGTCGCTCGCGCTGTGTACCGAAGCGTTCCGCCGCGAGCTTGCGCAGGCCGAGCGCGATATCGCGAGCGAGCGAGTACCCGGTCAGTACCGCTATGCAGGTCCACAACTGGACATCATTCTGTGCTATCCACCGGAAGGTGTCGCCGTTGAGCCCCTGCCACCGCAAGATAAGCACTACACCGCTGCAGAAAAATGCGGCCGCTGCCATACGTTTGGCCCGCAAGTCATGCAAGAGCATTTTGAGCACCTCCACCATGCGCGCATGGTGGCAAAAAGCGCGGCGCGTGACAAGTAAATTGTAAACCACCCCTCACCCCACCCCAAAAAAACGAGACCATGAAAAACGAAACAGAAACCACCCCCACATACAAGAAAGGCAGCCTTGTTGCGCTGCGCTTTGTCGAATGCCCGGCGACCCCCGGCATTTATGTACTGCATTACGCTGACGGCAAGCCACACGGAGCCATCTGGCGGCCGCTGAAAGCGCACAGCATGCTGCTGCCGCAGCGAATGACCGTATATGCCTCCATCATCGCCAAAACCGGCGCCAGGGTGGCGGTTACCACCCCCGGGGAGTTGGGCGCCACGGTGCTAACCATGAGCGCGGAGGAATTAAAAAAGTGCGATTGTCATGCTTAACCCCTTACGACAGAATAACATGACTACGACCATGCCCCCCGACACGCTTCCCGAAAGTGCCCAGGCGCTGCGCCGCCTACTGGGCGACTGTCCCGTTGTCACCCCCGATTCTCTGGCTCAGTTCGGTGCTTGGCTGCTGAGCAGCCTGAAGGACCAGAACCGCGACCTGCTCGCCGAGGGCGGGCAGCACTGGGCTCGCCCCGGTCAACTGGCAGTAAGGTTCGGCTGCAAGCGCAGCCAGATGTCCGTATGGCTCGCTAGTCTGCGAGCTGCCGGCAAGGTGCGCATGTGGCAGCCGGAGCTACCCGGAGAAGCCAAGAGCCACACCTATTACAACATAGCGGACATCGAGCGCGCGTGGCAACTGAAACAAGCTGAGCCCCCTGCTCCGGAGCCCAAGCTCCAACAGCGAGCCCAGCAGTACCCTTTTCGCCGCCACCTGCCACCCCACCAGCAGCGAGGGATCGCCGCCATGGAGGCGCTGAAGGCTCGTCTGGCAGATGAGAACAACTAACCCCGCCATGAACATGGACGCGCTATTTTCCATTCTGCTTGCCGTGTGCATAGGTGCAGCTATATGGGTACTACATGGTCCCATCGCCGGGATCCCCGCCCTGGGGGTCAGCATACTCTGTGCCGTTGTCGGCGAAATTCTTTTCTCCCTCTGATCGCCATGAGCAAACCTATTCGCGGCAAACGTATTTGCCTAGTGGACCCCGTTGTGGTTGCCACCCGCACCCCGGATCGAGAGCCCATGCCCGAGCTACCTGCCGGTGCTCTGCTGCCGGCAGATTTCCCCCGCGCGGGCTACCGCGCAGAACAGCTGATCGAGCTGGAGGAGTGGTACCTGTTGACCAGCCAAACCGCCTTGCAGCGGCTCTTTTTCCTGCTCCGCACCACGCGGGATGGTGGAGAGCCCACCTACAAGAGCGCGCTGCACTGCGTGGCTATTCTGGTGAAGTTGCTGGGGTTCAACCCGGGGATGAGCTGGGCAGCCATAGCCCGTCAGCTGGGGACCAGTGCGCCGAGCTTCTGCCTACTGCGGCGCCGGGTGTGGCAACGCCTGCGGGAGAGTACACACCCCTGCAGCCGCTTCGAGCGCCTGCAGGCCGCTGCCCGTCTGCGGCAACTGGCACGCAAACTTGAAATTTCAGCTGCTACCAAAAAATGATAGACTACCGAAAAACAATCGAGGAGTACTGCGGCGTGACCCTTACGGCAGACGATACGAGCGCGTGCCCGTTCGCCGGAAAGCTGCACGACTCCGCCAGCGGCGATCGAGCCGTGAAGTGGAGCTTCCCCGAGGACGGCGGGAAGCCGCACGCGCACTGCTTTCATGCGAAGTGTCAGGACGCCTGGAATGACCTGATCCGCGGGCTGTACCGCGAGATTAATGCGCGCACTCGCGCCCCGCGGGACGGAGAGGCAGCGGGGAGGGCCCCGCGCCGATCAGCCCTACCGGCCCCACCGAAAGAACAACCGGTTCGCGCGGCGAAGTTGGACCATGCTCGGGCTGAGCTTCTGGCAGCTCGGTGCCCCGTGGCAGATGTCACCGGCGACATACTGCGTGCCATCTCGCCGGTCGCCATACCGCCCGATCCTGCGGCACATGGGTGCTTGCTCATAGACACCCTTTATGAGAGGGGCGAACATGTTTTAGTGTTCACCACCTTCGCGAGTCAAGGTCAGTACCTGCACACCGCCGGGACCGAAGACTTCTACCGGCTCGGCAACAAGCCCGGCATAAAGGCCAAGCGAGCCCCCCGTCTGCCACTGAGCGGGAGAGAGGGCGTGTGGTACCTGACGGCACCGGTGCTTGGCACATGGCAGCCGAATCCCCACCGCACGGCACCGGGAGGCGGACAGGCACTAGGGCGCAGACACACAGCCTGTTGCACCCGGTTTCCGTACCTTGTGCTCGAGAGCGACGAAGTGCCTCCGGGCGTCTGGCTTCGCATACTTGTGCAACTGCGCGAGCAAATCGCCGCAGTCTACAGCAGCGGGGGGAAAAGCATTCATACGCTGCTGAAGGTAGATGCCCGCAGCCCCGAAGAGTTCAACCTGCACCGCGCGCGCATGTTGAGCCGCCTGTGCCTGGTGGGGGCCGACCCCGCAGCGATCACCCCTGTGCGGCTCAGTCGCCTGCCCGGCTGCACACGCAGAGGCTCCACGGACAGCTCAGGCACCTACCACGAGTACTCCGAGCCCCGCATGCAAGAACTTTACTACCTCAACCCCAATCCCACCCGCGAGCCCTTGACGGAGCGCATACTGCGCCGGGGACTCTCACACCATAAACACCTTCCACACCCCTAACCAATACTGACCAATGACCGCAATAGACGTAGTAACGCGCTTTTTCCGCAACATGAAACAACTGGAGCGCACCGGTGCCCTCCCTCCCCCGCTGGCCGGGTACCTATGCTGCATCGGCTCCGGCTTAAGGGACGCCGAGAGCATAGTCACATTTTACAACATGCCGACAATGCGCTCGGCCATCGTCAGCGCCTTGCGGCAGCTCAGCAAGCTGGGACTAACGGAGGGGGATACTGTTGACGGCTGGTACGAATACCGCTTGACAGACGAAGGGAAGAAACTGCTTGCAACCCTTTTCAGACAATGAAACGAGGAAAGAACACAGACCTGACCGATGCAGAAATCCTCGGCGAAGCCCCGCTTGCTGTAGAGGGGTTGCCATGCGTAGCCACCGAGCTCCCCATCAGCGCCCTCGCGCGCGCCGTGATGAGGAACATTCCCGAACACCGACTATTCGATAGTAATGGGATGATTTGCACCGTTGAACTCCAGGAGATCCTCACCGCAGACGGCGTGCGCCGACTGCGCCCCACCCTGCGCGAAATGGACGCACGGCGCTTCACCACCTGGGTGGAGAGCTTTGTCTGCTTCAACAAATTCGGGGTGGCTGCCGCCCCGGAGAGCATAAGCGTGCAACACGCCGAGAAGATCCTTGCCAGCGACATCTGCCGGGAATACATCCACCGGCTCCGCGGAGTCGTCCCAGTCCGGCTACCAGTTTGGCACACAGACCCGAGTACCGGCAAACGCAGCATACGCCTGGCGCCGGAAGGTTACGACCCCGAGACTCAGATATATACATGCAACTTGCTGCCCTACGCAGAAGATTTCACCCCCTCTGCGGACGCCTGCATGCGCGCCATGCAGGGTCTGCTGGGCGAGTTCCCCTGGGCAGACATGACTGACGGCAGTCGAACCTTCAGCGCAAGCCGGGAAGTGAGCTGCTTTATTACCTACATGATCGGGCAGTACTGCCGCCTGCTGATGGGTCGGCAGCCCATTGTTATATTCAACGCCAACCAGCCCGGCAGCGGTAAGACCCTATTGGCGGCTATGGGACTGGCTCCTGTACAGGGAGCCCCCACCATCATCCCGGCGCCGAAGGACGAAGCCGAGATCAATAAGACTTTATTCTCCATACTGGCGAGCGGCGCCAACTACGTCCTGTTTGACGACATCCCCTCGCTGACGAGCAATTACATAAATCAATATGGGACCGCCCCGAGCATAACCGGGCGCGTGCTGGGCTCCAGCACCACACTCACCATAGAGAATACCATGCAGCTCATTGCCACCGGCAACAACCTGCTGACCACCCCGGACGTGGAGCGCCGTACCATTATAATCGACCTTTTCTCGCCGTGGGAGGCCACCGAAAAACGCCACACCAACACCCACACAATGAGCACAATCAACCAGCCGCGCTGGCGTGCGGAAATGCTCGCCCTGCTGTGGTGCTGGGTGAGGAGGTGGGCCGAGGCCGGCATGCCCGCATATTACCACGGCGAGCAGAAAGCCTCATTCGAGAACTATGTGCAGATAGCCGGCAACATAGCCCGACACGCGGGATTCGCTCATGCTTGGGAAAAACGCGCCACAACCGGCGCCGGAGGCGACACCACCGGTGCCCACCTGCAAGCCGTCATTCGCGAGGCTGCGAGCCTGGGCTGCGAAGACTGGCCAGAAAATGCGGGGCACAACTGCTGCCAGTACACGGTCGCAGAACTGCTCACCATTGCAGAAGGGCTCGGCATATCCGATGCTGTCACCAGCGCGCGCGACAAGGAAAAAACACGCAGCTTCGGCGCACGCCTGGCAAAATACAAGGGACGCTATTTCACAGATCGCCACGGCCGCTCTTTCGAGTTCGGTCGCCGGCGTGATCAGGACCGCACCAGGTACATCATTACCTTCTTCGATCCCGCAAAACCACCCACACACACAGACAAACCATGACCACTCGATTAAACAACGAAATAGCCGAGATACCGGATCACGGCGTTCGAGAACTCGTCAAAGCCGTGCTGAAAGAATGCCCCCGCAGCTTCTGGACTGTGCCGGCAGCGACCTCCGGTAAGTACCACCCAGCGAGCTCTCTGGGCGAAGGCGGGCTGATCCGGCACACCATCGCCGTGTGTCGTATTGCTCGGCACCTGTTGGAGCTGCACAACATTTCCGGCAAGACTCCGCTCTACAGTCTGGTTCTGGCAGCCTGTCTACTTCACGACTGCTGCAAGGTTCCTGACGGCAGTAAGCACAGCGTGCATGAGCACCCGCTCTTGGCTGCTGACCTCATTCGCAGAGTTGCCCGCGACATGGGACAAGCCTGCCCTTGCCCGCTCAGTACAGCAAACGAAATAGCCGTCTCGGTAGCCACCCACATGGGGCGCTGGACCACCAGCAGCCGCAGCGCGAAGATACTGCCGGAGCCGAGTAGCTTCGGCGGCATGCTGGTGCATACTGCTGACTACTTGGCAAGCCGAAAAGACATCACCTTGGTCGAACTATGAACCGAAACGCCCCTAAGCCCGACAAACGCGATATTGCGGCGGGGTGTGCCGCTTTGGCAACGGCTCTCCTCTTGTTCTGGGCAACGATCGCCCTCTGTGTGATCGCATGGCTCCGGTAATCGGGGGACCAGAAAGGGCGGCTCAAGACCGCCCTTTCTCTCTCTCTCTCGATTCTGCTTGTAATATACGCATGCGCAGCGTAGCGTGCTCGCGTGTTGCCCTCCGCCCATCTGCCAAGGGCTCGCCACAATGGACCACCCCCGCGCGGTGGGAATAGTCATTCGTCCCCGGACCGCCATCGCCCATGCCTGCCGTATAACCTGAGGCATACGGTATAAGCTCGCAACGCATGCGAGTCGTGCGTGCGAGCTCCATGATGGTAATATCTTCCGGGTAGTGGTAGCCGGTCTGAACCCAATGCCCGGCCTGAGTTCGGGCATTGAATGCGCGGATCAACTCGCGCACCATGTGGCGCGACAAGCGGTATATGAGACCGCTTGGGCGGAATGCCTCAGCCCTCTCCACGGAAAGGTAATCGGGGGCGCCCGGCGATACATCAAGAAAAGGCGTCAGATCGTTCGCCCAAAGATCACTGTCGAACTTGACAATCCAGTCGCTCGCGGTCTGCTTCAACAGCCGCTCAAAGGTGACCAACTCGCCGGCGACAGCCTGCAAACCATTCAGGTTGCCCCCGCGCTCAAAGTCACCGGAGAGCAACGTAACTCCGGGAACCTCCTCGGCGATCGGTGCGCCCGGATCGTTCACCGCGAAAATCTGCGCGGTGGGATCCACCTGCCTGATCCGCGCCGCAGCCATGGCGAGCATGTGCTCATCCGCCTTGTAAGTAAATGTAACGTACAACATAATATAATTCAAGAAACAAGTGAGAAACTTAGATACCCCGCATCAGTGACGTAAAGCATGAGCTTCGGCTGGGCTCCATTGGAATAATCGAAGGCGCCGAAGTCCAACAGGCGAATCTTGTATGTGGGGTTCCCCATTATCTTCGCCCAGTCGTAACTCCTGCCATTTGAGGCAGACACCACTCCTTTTATCGCGCCTTCGGCTGCAACGGCCGGCAGATGTAGTACTCCCTGTTTAATGTAAGGTTCCGAAACCTCCTCGCTGAGCGTCACGCCGGCCACGAACCCAGGTACACCTTCCACCGTGCTCCCTGAACTGCTCTCAACCTCCGCGAGAGGGAAATACAACACACCCGAAAACGCCGAAACCTCAGACACAGCAGAAACCACAGCCGCCTTAATGGTGCCGGCAACATTTTCGGAGGACCCGACAAAATCCGCAGCGCCACCCCCTTCCGGCAGGTACAGTTTGCCCTCCCGAATGTAGGGCGCGGTGAGACCCTTCTTCACCTCCACCCCGGCAATCGCGCCGGGAATAGAGCTGACAGTGCAGGCTATATCCCCCTGCGCGCACTCCGCAAGCGGGAAATATAGCACCCCGCTGACAAGCTCGATTCGCGAAACGGAGGAGATCGCAGCATCCGTAAAGCCACCCCCTTCCGGCAGGTACAGTTTGCCCTCCTGAATGTAGGGCGCGGTGAGACCCTTCTTCACCTCCACCCCGGCAATCACGCCGGGAATAGAGCTGACAGTGCAGGCTATATCCCCCTGTGCGCACTCCGCAAGCGGGAAATATAGCACCCCGCTGACAGCCTCAATGCACGAAACGGCAGAAACCAATGCGGCCTTGATTGTGCCTGCAGTCACGGATGTCGCCGCGCTGAAATATGCAGCAGGTGCGCCGAATGTCGGGAAATAGAACCAACCTCGATCCAAGCGTGGCTCCATAACCTCATCGCCCACATGCAAGCCGGCAATGCCGCCCGTTACGGCTTTGATTATGCCGTCCGTTCCGGAGGCGTACTGAGCCAGAGGAAGCTGAAGCACGCCACCTCGCAATCGCGGTTGCTCGATGTCAGCACGAAAAACTGCATGAGCCACCAGCCCGGGCCACCCCGGTTTAGTCACCTCCTCCTCTCCGGATTCTCCGTTGGTCTGAGTCTCGGGCGTGCGAGCAAGAGGCAACTCGAGAATCCCGCGCTTGATGGCAGCCGCATTCTCCGACTGGACCGATACGGCTTTCAGCGCCCCCGGGTAGCAGACAATAGACGTCCCGCCTTCATCATCGAGCGCCTCTGCATTATGAGCAAGTGGCAGGTACATCTTGCCATCGATAATAAGCGGTGCCTCCCATTGCGACGAGAACTCCACCCCGCCGATCGTCCCCGGGAGAATGCAGGTCCCGGGAGCACCATCACCCAGGGCAATCGCAGTCGGCACATACCAAGCCCTGTCGGCACGCGCCCCGCCCCGAACGGGGACACCGGGAAGAGCAGTCAAAACAGGTTGCGCGTTGCGGATCGCAGCGCCGAGCCGATCCAAATCGCGCAGAGAGAGCTCAGTAGCCCCCTCAAAAACGGGAATCAATGTTTCATTTGGCATACCTTGCTTAACCGTAAATAGCCTTGTCCCAACCACCGGCGCCGGAGAGCAGGTAGGTCTCGCTCACCCACACCTCGTCACCGTGAGCCTCGGTTGAGGGTGCAATGAACAACCAATCATGCCCGGCAGGCGTATTGATCCCGCCCGGAGGCTCCGAAATAGTAAACGAGGTAGCGGTGTCCGGGATGCTCTTCGCACGATAACGCGCCGTTACCGCCACCTGCGGCGCCAGGTAATGAGTCTGACCTCGCTTTATCTTCTTCACGAGGTCAGCCGAAACTGATGCCAGTTGCTGCTCCAACGTGACCGGCAACCCATTGTCACCGATGGTCACCACATCAGAGGGCTTACCCCCATCCATGAGCATTTTGAGCGCGGTCAGGGAAATGTCGTCTAACGAGGCGTAGCTGGGGTGAGTCAGCAGAGGCTCCTGGACGCAAGTGACCTGTACTGAATAGGAGGGGGCTTCGCGCGAAGCCCCGGGAACGGAACTTGTCGAGTCGCCTGACGTCTCAGCTTTGCGTTTCACATAGTCGGTCCAAGTGGCGCACAGCTCGGCCATATTGCCGTCAGCGATGCGCGAGAGCGTAGCCTGCAGCCGGCGCGTGAGCGAAAACTCCAGCGAGCCCATTTTACTCTCCAGCTCAGCCCAGGGGCCGGACCAGCACTGTTCGAGCGTGTCCCCGGTAGCCACATAGCTATCGCCGTCTTCGGTAATAATGGGGCGCTGAATTCGGCGCACCTTCTGCACACTCTCTACAGTGCGTATATTATAATTAACTATTCCCATATCAACGTTTTAGAAGCGCGTTAAATTTATCGTCAATCGCTGCCTGCTCGCTGGTGTCCGCGACCAGCCAGCGAGTGCAGGCCCCTTGATAGAGCAGATGAGAGTGCAGGTACATCAGTCCGCGAGTGTAACTCATTTTCCAAATATAGGACTCGCCCCACCCTGTCGCGCGAGCCAGCAAGTAGACCAGCCACACGCAAGCGGTGGGGCTTGCTAATTTTTTGAGGCTTCGGTCTGGCGAGTGTCGGGGAGTACCTCGGCAGCTACGGCATCCACCTCGGCAGCTGAACCTCGCAGCGAGGCAAGCATGGCGGCCAGCTCACCGGGCGAGATAGAGGCAGCGAAATCCAGGACGGCACGCTCGGCAGGAGTCTTGTCCTCGCTTGTGCAGCTCAGAGTTACATCGCGGACCAGATCCCAGGGGGCGGCCAACACCCAAATAGCCTCGGCCGCCTGAAAGTCGGTCATACTCAGCTTCTCTCCGTTCCCAACATTGGCCAAAGGGTTCCCGAGCTTCTGCAGCACCAGCATGCCGGCGAAAGTGAGAGGGCGCAGCATGTGCCGCCCGACGGCTTGCAGCTCCTCGCCACGCAGGGCGATGTCGATCTGTTGAGTTTCTCTATCTCTCATAACACCCTTCAAGGGTGCGGTATTATCGGAAAAACTAAAGCACCACAGGAATGGACGGGCTGTTCCGTTGCTGAAGCATGGCGCTAATGTTGTCCATAACCCGCTTGATTTCTTCTGATATGTTAAGGTGACGGCGAGCTACATCCAGCTGCGCGTCACCGATGCGGAGCGATGTACCTCCACCACCGACCGCCACGCGAGACTGTGCTATGGTAGCCGCTTGCTGCGCCGGCATAGCAGCCGTCTGCATATCTCTCGCCACCTGCGTGGCCGCCAGGTGCGTGGCTTCCTGCTGCCCCATCCCTGCGGCCATGTACTGCTGTGCCATCGCGAAGGCCGATTGTGTAGCATCAAACCGCGCAAGCTGCAGCGGGTCGCCACCCTCAACGATATGCTGCCGGGCTAGTGCCGTGTGAGCTCCGCGGCGGGCAGCCAGGACCGAGTGTGAAGTCGTCTGTAAAGTCGCATAGCGCCGCCGCTGGTAAGCTGCACGCTCAAAGAGTTTCTTGTCACCAGCCTGAGCAGCGTCTTGCTGGACATCGTTCAGGAACTTCTCTACCTCAGAGGGGGACTGAATGCTGCCGGTGAAACCGAGCGAGGAGAGAGCAGCCTGCACCTGCCGAGCTTGTTCCCCTGCTGAGAGTTTAGCGAAGGTCGCAGATCCCCTCGCTGCGGCACGAGCCTGACGTTGTTCATACAACTGTTTGGTGAGCTTGTCAACCATCGCGGCATCGACCTCAACGACCTCATCAAAACGTGCCGGATTCAACCTCTCGCGCTGTCGAACGAATACTGCAGGTTCTTCTATGTGCGCAGACATCAACGTCCCGACCTCCGCGACAACACCCCATGATTCTACCCACTGCTTTATGACTGGCAGCGCCTGCATTGCTCGCTGCGTAACCTCTTTTATCAGGGGCAGCAGCTTGTTCCCGATAGCCACAGCAACATCGTTCACACCATCTCGCATGGTGGAAAAGAGCCCCTTAAGGGAGTTCGCCTGGCGCTCGGTTGCACCATAGAATTTCCCACCCTCAGCCGTGAGCGCAGACAGCACAAAGTCCAGATCCTTTTGACCATATTGTTTACCGGCGATTCGCTTTTGAACTTCGGCAACCGACAGACCATCCCGCTGGGCCAGTACCGCGCGTACGTCTACTGAGCGCTCAGCCAGCTGGTTAACGGTCTCGGTATCGAGCCCTATGGCGCTAACCTTTCCGTAAATCATCGCCAGTTCCTTCAGGCTTGTGCCCGTGACTGCCGCGATGTCCCCGAGTTGAGCCATGACATCGCAGCTCTTCTCCGCTGAGACACTAAAGCCCAGCAGCACAGTCGCGGCGCTGGTAATATCGCTCAACTCAAAAGGCGTAGACGAGGCGTAGTCGCGCAGCTTGTTCATATAAGCTGCGGCTTCCTCAGCCGAGCCGAGCATGGTTTCAAAGGTCAACAGGTAACTCTCCACCTCGGCCGCGGGTTTGACGACAGCTTGAAACACATCTTCGACTATATTCTTAACGGTGCTGAAGTTCTGCATAACCGACTGCACGCCCGTCGCAATGACTGCCCAGTCTAATTTTCTCATGGAATTGAGAGACTTGCGAACCTTGCCGATTTCCTGTACGACCGCGGAGGCATCGGCGCTGATTTCGTATTTTACATCTGACATTTTTTCAATTTTTAAGTTGACAAGAGGAATATAGAATTATAGCATGAATACATGCCTACCCATCACGAGAGAAGAGACGTGTTCGATACTATAAATTACCTCATATCCATCTACGTTAAATGCTATCTCTGGGCGTTTGCTGCGGTGCTATGGCTGCTTGCTCTGTTTGTAGCGGTCATGCTGTGGCTCAGATGGTCCCAAATAGGTTAAAACACCCTTACCCGCCTCGCAAGTGACGTTTTGCGAGGATTTCCACACGCGAGGAACAATCCTCCGGGATAAGTGCCCAGCGGCGACCGCTCTGCACTGCCACCATGGTACGGCCTTGGAAGATGTAATCCATGAGCCGCTGCCGGTTGCGGAATGCTGCGATGATATAAGCAAGCGGATCCGCATTGTTCGGATCGCTGAGCCATGCCTCATTTCGCCACGCGGATAACACCTGGGGCAATGTGTAGCGCCCATCAGCAGAGGTGGGAGTGAATTTCCAGGTCACGCGCCCCTGAGGGTGCAGGTGATCACTCTCGGCCCCCTTCAGACGCGTGCAATCCAACAGACCGAATCCCAGCGTAGCCAAACAAGCGGCTAGTTCCATGTTGTCCACGCGGTCAAGGCCGCACGGATCAATAAAAACGCCGCCGGCTGCTCCGGGAGTGTGCAGGACGGCGGCAGGTGTGTCTACGTTTCTCATAACATCCCTTACGGGTGACTATTATCGGAACCCGGCTATGTCCAGGGCTTCAGCAATGGCAGCAGCGACCTCGCGAGCCCATGTCCCGGTGCTCAACAAGCTCCCCAATTGCTCTGCATCGCCGGGCTCACTGCCGGCAAAACAAGGCTCAAGCATAAAGAACGGCATGCGGGAGTCCCGGAAAGCTCTATACCCCCGATCGCGAGGGGTAGATATAGGCTTTCCTCCGCGATCGGGTACGCCGAGGCATGCAGCCAGCCTGGCTGACAAGGCTGCGGCAAAACGGCCCCCCGGAGCAGAGCTCCTCCAGTACAGCACCTCGGCGCCACTGGCAGTCCCAGCAAACGAGTTGAAATGAAACTCCAGTGCAACATCTGCTCGGGTCGCATTCGCGGCTCTAGCCGAACACCTCGGAGAAGACCCGCCTGCGGCCTCGCGCGTAGTATACACGACCTCAAAGCCCAGACGGCTCAACTCGGCACCAACGTCAGGCAAGTAAGAGCGCGCCAGCTCATACTCGCTAATGCCCTCATAAGGACCGGCACAGACAACAGCCCCCTGTTCCTTGACAGAGTGCCCAGGTATAAGAACAATTTTCATAAATCCACAGTTCCAGTTCGACGAAGTTCAAGTTCATGCTCCATGTATTCACTACCGGCATCCGCCAGCATGGAATTGGCCTTTTGGGCCAGAGCACAATTTTTACATTTTTTTCCGAGCTCACGATTCAGATCGCGATTTTCGGCACGCAGCTTATTTATTTCGCGGCTCTGCCAGACCGCGATCCATGTGAGTAATCCCGTGCCGATTAGCGTAGCTCCAATCTGAGCCAGACTCTCAGCCCCGGGAAGGAGGGCGGCGCTCAGCACCGCCCCCGTGACAACAGTGAGATGATTAGGCATTAGTCTGTTTCTTTCTGTTCCACCATGGGGCCCACTTGCTCCGGCTGCTGCTGGTAAGTGGAGCCTGTAAACCATGCCACAGCTGCGGCGATCACCGCCCCGGCTGCCCACAGCCACCTGCGCCACCCTCCGGTCGACTTCGCGTTCTTATTGCATACCTCAGCAGCCTGCCCGGCCACCTCCTGCGCGATTTTCGTTATTTTACTCATGTTACTCTGTTGTTTAGGTTAAAACTTCCTACACATTGAGAATTAGCAATCTCCCAAACAATTAAGAAACAGAAAACCCGTAAACCTCAACAGTCAGAGACGCCTTGCGGGCATCCGAGTTGCTATAAGAATGAGACACATCGGCGACGAGATTGGTGGTCGCCTGTGGCGTCTCGGCCCAGAGGTCAGGCACAGCATTCGCGAGCGTCATCGGCGCGCCTCCCTTGTACGAAAGAGTGCTGCCCAAAGCCAACGCGCCGCCGATGGTCACGCTCATATATTCATCGACCAGGAGTTTGCCGCTGATGCGCCCCTTTTCGTTTTTCTGATTGTACCATTCCGGCACCCAAGAGAACTCCAAAGAGTCCAGCAGCAGGCCGTCCTCCTGAGAAGGAATGCCATATTCCGGTGTAATTCCAAGTAATTTCGGCATGTATGAAATAAAGGTTAATGGTTAGCGTTATCTCAGTTCTCAAAATTGCACGGTGAGCGTAAAACCTACCTGCCCGGTGTAGCCGCCTGTGGTGTCCGGCTCCCATGATAGGGGGCCGTCGACCACGGCGTCGAGCACGAGGTAATCGTCTGCCGGAGCTTGTACCAGGGCAGAGCAGGCGGCCACGAGGGCCAGGGCGCTTTCCTCCATCCAGGCGTTTATGTCGGCAGGGGTATAGGCGCCCTCGGGTGGGTAAAAAGTAGCCAACAAGCGGCACGGGTACTGCCAGGTAAAATTCCCCGGCACGAGCTCCCGGGCCTGAGTCTTGGCTGTCTGCAAAACGGCAAACGTGAGCTGATTTTCTTTCGGCTCCGCCACGGTGACATAAAGCGCTCTCTTCAGCGGGTTGGAGTCGCTGAGCCGCGGGCGCAGTAAGTCTGCCAGGGCAATGAGTATTTTTTCGTTGTTCATGACGTTCTGCGAGTTTTCTTTCGGTACCAGGCGCGTATTTCTCTCTCGACCTTGGCGAGTGCCGACGCCGCCATGCGCAGGCCGTGTCCACGGAATTGTGCCTGATGGCGGCTTGCCTGCCCACTACTGTAGGCGGCACTGTTGGTGACGCTTGCAGCCGCTTTTCCGCGCGAGCGCGCCAGGCGCGCGGAGCCGGGGCGCCCGTGCTCCGCGAAGTACCCGGCAGAGATGCCCCTGGGCGCGAAGAAAAAGCGCGCGGCAGGCGCCCAGCCTGACAGGTACTGCCCGGCATGCTTCTGCTGCTTTTTGACAAAAGCACGGAGTGCCGGGGCGGTGACGTAGTGAATACCGCGGGGCTTGCGTGCGGCGCGCTTGCGCATGCCGCGAGGCGAGCCGAATATGCGCGACTCGCTTACGCTCTCCGGCGACACCGTGGACACGCTGCCCTTGCCCTTGCGCCCCCGAGCGGATGCGACGACCACAAAGCCGAAATTACCCCGAAATTCTCGCGGAGTCAGCGGCTTGCCGGTGGCAAGCGAGCCGGCCAGCACTACCCCGTTTTTACGAACCAGCGGCGCGCCGAAAGGTTTTATTTTCGAAGCGTCATCCACGCCGGCGATATCGCGCGCGATTCTCTTTTTGAGATTGGTGATGCCGCGAGAATTTTTCTTCAGGGTTTCGACCATTCTTGCGCGGAAGTGCGGCGAGCTAATCGTGCGCATGACACCCACCAGCACGCGCCCCCGCAACATGACAGCCTGCCGCGGCAACTCTTCCGTTGCCGCCGTAATCCGCGCCATGCGCGCGCTGTCAACGCGCGTCTGTGCTTTTACTCGCATGTCAGTTCGACAGGGTGAGGGTGAGCAGCGGATCTGCCGGCGTGGTACTGATGCCGACGATATAGTAGCGCCCGCCGTCAAAAGTGACGGAGTGCCCCTCCTCGGGCATGCGAGAAAGTGCGCCCTTCCGAATGGTAGCCGAGAATTTGACATGAACCTCAGCCCCACCATCAGCGAAAGTCTGCTCTGACCGGGCAGGCGCGGGAATTATGTCCGCGCGCCCATAGATCAGAGGTCCCACAGAGAACGCAGCAGGCGTGCCCAGCATAGCGCGCGCCTCCCGATCCCCTTTGAGCATGAACTCAGTCAGAGCAGCCATGTCGGGTTACGGTATGGTCGGTAGCTCTTCTGCGTTTTCCAACCCGAGAATCTTAACCGCAGCACCATTCACACGGCGTGCGCCGACGGCCGTCAGTACAGCCACGCGCAGCGTCATCTTGCCGGGTTGAAAATACTGGACCATCGTGAGGGGAAGCTTGTTTTCGCCGTCACTGAGCTGCATGACCGAGCTATAGGCTCCGCCCCACATGAACGGAGCACGCAGACCCACGGCCATACAATCCTTGGAAGCGATAAAGCCTGCGACTCGCGCACCCAGCCCGGAAGTATCGTTCAACTTGTACACCGAGGCGAAATCAAGTGCGGAGATAGGCATATCTTCGCTGTAGACGGGCTTAAGGACTGCATACGCAGCCCTGTGCAGGCACAGGCAAACATCCTCCGCAGGAAGCAGCTCAGAAAACATCTGGTTAAAAACTCCGACACCATTCGCGCCTAATCGATCAAAATAACACACCTCAGGCTCTTCGATAGCATTACCCTCGGTATCCGTCACATTCTTCTCAACCAGTTTGGAAAGCACATGCTGCACAGTCTTGCGACGACAAGTTTCAATGCAAGCCAGCACCATCTCGTCCGCGTGATGCCCCGCCATGATGGCCCTGGCCGGAATCTCGCAGCCGGAGGCAATAATATCGAGCGGCACCTCCACACCATACGAGGAGCCTCCGGCCAAACTGTCAAGGTCGAGTGGGTTCAGCACCGCCTCGTCTCCATTAATATCGACAACATTAACGGTGATTTTGGGATGAATGTTCGGGTCATCCGCCAGCACAGTGTCGCCGGAGATGTCGGTCGAGAATGCAGACAACAGAGGCTCGAGCGAGCGTTGCCACTTGCGTATAACCTGCTTGCCAACGATGTTCCAAGCAAGAGAGGGAGAGTAATCAAATGCGGTCTGTCCGGGAGCAACGTCGGAGCGTTTAGCTGCGGCAGCGGCATTGGCGGCCTCAACATCAGCAGCGGAGATTCCCAGATGAGCGAGCTGCGCCCCTGAGGCATAAGCCAGAACCGGGTACTTCGCGAGGATTTCCTGATATTTTTCTTTCATATTGTTATTTCTGTTAGTGAGTGTAGGGTTGTGTTTGTCTCAGTTCTCGGTTGACAGCAGACGCGTGACCTGCAGCATAGCCTCGTGCGATGACGCAGCGTACTCCAGCAGCTCTCCGGTGCGCCCCCGCTGAATAAGAGACTGCACCTGAGCATCCGCGATGCCTCGGGGCACGACAGGCTCTATCGGAGCCGGGGTAATCGGCGCCGGAATAGCAGCCAGCCGCTCAGCTACAGCCTTTTCGACACGGGCAGAAATGCCGGAGCGTTCCTGCCCGAGCTGCTCCTCAGCCTTATGGGCGCGCTCCTCAGCAGATGCTGCCCGAACGTCGGCAGCTGCTGCTGCCTCCTGTGCGGCGCGTAGCTCTTGCGCAGATTTAGCCAGATCCCCCCGCAGGACCCCCATTTGCTCAGTCTGCAACGCAATACGCTGCTGCATGACCTGCAGGGCGGTGGCTGCGGAGTTGCTCTCGCCGGGCTCTGCCTGAGCATCCGCAAGAGCTACGCGCTTGCGAGGCAGCAGCCACGATGACGTAGCGTGCGCTATGTCCAGGGCGGCTTGGCGCAGACCACCAAGGGGCTTCTCAGCAGGCTCACCCGACAGGTCAAACGCCGGCACGAGACCATCCGCGAAGCCGGCATCGATCGCCTGTTGAGCAGTATACCAAGTGTCTTTCTGAAGCTGCACCCCCAACTGCTCCGCGGGCTGACCAGTCCGCTCGGCGTAAATTTCCACCATTCGCTTCCAGCTCGCCCTGAGAGCATCGACCTGGTCCTGAAGTTCATCGAGGCGACCCCACACACAGGTAGAAGGGGCGTGAATCATCAGCTGCGAGTTTTCGCTCATGCTTATGGTGCCTGCCGCCATGAGAAAAACCGTGGCGGCTGAGGCCGCAACACCATGCACCTTGGCAGCAACCTCACAAGCAGCTGCACGAGCAGCGCGTAGGGCGTCATACATAGCGAAAGCAGTATAAAGACAGCCTCCGCGCGAATTTACGCGCACAACGATTTTAGAGCACCCGCGGTCAAGCCAGGCCTGCACCTCATCGCGAAATCGGAGCGCTTCATTCCCCTCCTCTCCGAATATACCGACCACGTCTATTAAGCCGGTGCCGACATTTTCGGCAGTAACAGAGTACGCGTATTGTATGGCTGATTTTTTCTTCATATATTATTCTGCCGGAGTGTTATCGGAAAGCGGGCCCGGATCGGTCGCCCCCAAGGCAGCCTGACGCAGAGCCCCCGGTGGTAAGTCAAATTCTCGTTCGAGAGCTCGCTGGTTGGCCAATCTGCGCGCCTTCTCACGGTCAACGTCTTCCGGCAGTCGCCCCTCTGTGGCCAAAGTAAAAGCCGCGGGGGACATAAGCCCTTCACGCACAAGGTTAATAGTAGAGGTTGCAATGCGCCCCACATCGATAGTCATGTCGCGACACGGCACCCAGAACACCTCATCAAACCGCCCTGCGGTCGGAGGGTCGAGACGCCCTGCGGCAATTTCGAGCGCGATGACATGGCGCCAGATGCGAGTAAGGCCGGGCATACGCCACTGAAGGCGCTTCTGAGCCCAACGCGACAACTTAGCGAGGTCAAAACGAGTACCAGCCGAACCCAACTGAGTGCTGTCGTAGAGCACCGTAGGATCCAGACCTACTGAATGCGCCAAGTCAGCTATGAGAAAGTCCATGAAAGCCTTACTGTTCGGGCCGGGTCGGTTGTCGTTCACCACCTTCACATCTCGCCCCGGCGCCAGCGAGGTGATGGAGGATGCTCCTACCATCCGCGCAACAGTCATGGCACCCTCGCCCATGGTCGCGGGGGCAGTTGGGAAGAGCTGTCCCCGCACGCCGGGATGCTTGTCGCCCTCTTTTTTTGTTTCAACCAGGCCTATAGCGGCAGTAAGCTTTAGCGAGGCCTTCAAGTAGCCGGCGATTTCGGAGAGGTCGCGAGCGTTCACAATAGCGGCCACCAGATCAGAGACCCCGCGCGGATACGAAGGCTCAGGATTGTGACGATAGAGCCAGCACGCGCCCGCAGGAATATCTCGAGCGGCACCGCGCTCGTAATCGTAGAGTCTGTAACTGACCGGTCGACCGGCAGCATTCACGACTACGCCAGTGTTCGCTCCATGACCATAGCCGTCCTCGCTGATCTGAGGGGCTTTATAAAACGAAAAAGAAGCTCGATCCGCGTAACGCCCCATGACGCAAAGCGCATCCCCATCAATACATCGATTCTGCTCAAGCCAGAGCTGTGCAGTGACGAAGTTTAGTGCCCCGGATGAGTCGAAGTAAAAAGGGTTCATAACGTGACGCAAGAAATGCGCACGAGCAACGCGGTTCCAGTTCTCGTCCGCAGTGCATGGCTGCGGCATAGCCCACCCTTGCAGATTGACAATCAGCTCGACAGCCTTCCTGATGCGTCCGCAGTTATAATACAGACTCCTGGCTGACTTGTAGAGAGTCTGCTGGTCCCACGGGGTGAGCTCGCGGCGGGAGTCGAGCGTAGGCCAGGTAAGCAGTCCCCCGAAATCGGGGCGGGTAGCCTCCACCCCCCAAGCGGAGACCGGCGCGGCGGCGATACGCTGCTTTTTCTTTCGGCGAGACATGTCAGGTGCGGGTATGAGTAAAGATAATGGTAGTACACTGCCCCACTGTAGGCAGACTGCCGGGTGAAAGTTTCCGCTTGATAGCCTGCCGGATGGCGGCAAGCCAGTTCATGGGCGAGATAGCCCGCGCTTTAGCATACTGCACGCCGCCGCCGGTAGCCGCCGAGGTGATATAATCTCCCTCGCGAACCGCCTGCAGCGCGTCTGCCTGCCAAGCTTGCAGGGTTTCGAGAGACTCCTCAGCAAGCACATCTACAAGTTCATCATTCATTTCTCCTTATCAAGACCGGGTGTTATCGGGTCAGGTGCAGCAAGCGGCTCGAATTCACGACCCAGCACGGCCCAGGACAAAGCACACAGTTTACAACAGTCCCCGAGGTGGTCACCCGCAACGGGTTTCCAAGTAGGCAGACGAGCACCACCGCGCTTGCTCAATTCCTGCCCGGAGAGACCGCGCATGAGCACCTCGTCTGCATCCCTCGGCACATGAAAAGCGGCGCCCCGACCGGAGGCTATTCGCTCACCATAAAGAGCGGTCTTCGCCTGATGGTCCGAGTAGATAGTTAAGACAAGGCCGGGGTGGGTCAGAATTTCTCGCTCCGTATAAGTGCCGAACCGCGCCTCACTCCCTTTCGTGGGCCAGAGCAAGCCTGACGACCGCGCACAGGCATCGTACACTGTGCCGGTTGAATAGCCGGAATCTACATACCCCATCGTCACGGGACGACCTCCGTAGGTCAGTCCGGCAGCATGCGCAGGGATCTCCTCAATGGACAGCAGGCTGCCCCAATCCACGACCCATTGCTCACCGCCCTCACCGATAGCACAGACAGCCCACCACTGGTCCGACTGGTGACAGTCGTAGGCGACAACCAAGTAATGGAAGCGAGCTGGCAACTCGCCGCGCCGATATTCCGGCGAGCGAAGCGCCTCCACAGCTTCCTCTCGGACGCGGACATGGTAAATAGTGAACGGCTCCGCTAAATAAGAGTTCGTAAAATCTTGCAGCGAGTAAGCCCCCTCAGCCGAACGAGCGGCTTCGACAAATTTTACAGCCACATCGCCCCACGGCATGAAACGAGAATAAAGCGCGTTTAGATGGTAACCGCGCCGACGGGAGTCTGCCGAGATGTTTAGCGGTTGCCAGTGCCCCGCAGCGATCATGGCAGCCTTGTCGCGTTCCCACAACTCGGCCTCGCAATGCGGACAAATGTAGCGCGTTGTGCGCCGAACCGTATCAAGATCGACAAGCGCACCATCTTCCGGCTGGTCCCATACAACGGTCTTTCTTGTGAATTTCAACTCGAATTCCCCGCCACAATGAGGGCAAGGGACGAAATAGTGGCGCTGATCTGTCGCCAGAAAGCGCTGCCAGAAGGGATGCCCCTCTGTCGAGGGGGTCGACGAAGCTATGACTTTTTTGCGTAAAAAGGTATTAGCGCGGGCATCTATAAGCAAATCCGGCGCCGCCTCCGACTTCACAACATGCTGGTACTTTGAAGCCTCGTCCATAACAACAAACGCGATCGGTCGCGATGAGAGTTCTCCAGGATTGTTCACCCCCACGAAGGTCAAATTACTGTCTCTGAACTGAACCCCGAGTGCGCCGAGGTTCTCTCGAGGGACCCCGGCGAGCAAACGAGGATTGGCTTCAAGGAAAGGTCTAAAGCGCTCCCGAACGAACGCGCGAGCTAAGTCCTTTGTAGGGAGAGCCCACAACGCAGGCGCAGGCTCGAAGGTGCGCATATAAGCGAAGGCCACAAGGTCAAACGTCGTCTTAGCAACCTGCGCACCGAAACACAGAGAGATGTGTGTCACTGAGTCATCGCGCAATAATTCGAGAGGTTCTCGAAGGTACTCCTGACCCTTGAACGAGAGCGCACCGGGGGCATTCGGCGAGGTTTTTACAGGCAGCTGTAAGACCGATTGCGCCCACTCCCAAGGTGAGGGCTTTAAGCGGTACAAAAGACGGTTCAAAAACACGGCAGCAAGCGGGTTATGGACTCATTCAAATGCTCTATGCCGGCGTTCCAGTCAGGCATCGCCGCCTCGAACGCGGAAAAAAAGGCGCCCCGCGCTTCATCATCGGCCAAACCGGCGCCAATGCGATCTTTCAAGCCGAGAAATAACACCCCAAGGGGCTCCAGAGCCCCCTGCAAGGCTAGAACGGACTCGTAGGGGACCAGCAGACCACGGCGCGCGCGGAGATCCTCCTCAGCCTTCTGCGCGGCAGTATAGCGCTCCTGAGCCGCAGCTATAGCGCGCTCATACTTCCCCAGCGTGTCAGCCCCTGCCCCGTGCCCCAGCGCTTTGTTATAGGCGCTCTCCAGCGCTCTCCAGTGCTGCCATGCGGCGTCCTTCATGGCTGACGCCCGCACCTGGTCATCCACATCATCAGTCGGCGCCGGCACAGCGACCGATGGGGACGCCAATACGCACACCGACGCAGGCGCAGTTGCGATGAATTTCTGCCAACTCTCCACCCCCTTCGCACGATGCGACCGCGCCGATCGCACCGTCAGCCCCATGTGTGCAGCGTACCTTTCGAGCAAACTGCCTTTTTCCGTTTTAGGTCTCGACATTTCCCTTTATGGGGCTGCATTATCGGAAATGTACACACACCCCCCGCGCCCCCAAAAAGTAAAATTGCACTGCCTACATGCCAGGACAGCCCTCTCCGGGGGCGCCCGGAGCGCCACATGTGCCGCTTTTCCCCTTTACGGGACTAAAAACGGAAAAGCATTTTTTCTTTTTTCCTGCAATCTCCCGCGCAGATTATTTGGCAAGTAACGGCTCGATGGGAGGGGGGATGGCAAGAAGACTCCCTACCCCCCACACGCGCCCTAGCCCCCGCCCGCCCAGGCGCGCAATGCGCGCGCATAGCGCGCGAGGCAAAGTAAAGAAAACTTGCCTTACTTGCAAGCATTCCCCCTTTCTTGGTTTTCGGGCGCGGGTGTAAGGGGAGGCGCGACAGCGGACGCCAACGCTGCCCCCACAGCAGCACGCTGTGCTTGCGTGGCGGTAAAATAACCGCGCTCAACTCGCTCAGAATCATGCCCTACCGCGTCTCGAACAATGTCAGCTGTAAAAGTGCCAGAAGCACGCAAACACGATACAACGGCATGGCGTATCGAGTGAAAACTCTTTGTGCTCCAGGAGTGACGTCTTCCGAAAACTCGCTCCGGCTCCCCTATAATACCCATCGCACGCAGTAATGCTGTGAATTGAGTGGAAACGTAACCGGCACAGCCGGCATTGAAATAATGAGCCATTAATGGGAACACATATTCCTCATTCTCAGCCTGTCGAGATCTCACAGACAGCAGCCGGGCGCGTAGTTCAGCGGACATAGGCAGGCATCTTTCCTTTTTCGTTTTCTTCTCTATCAAATGAATATAACCAGCGTCCCAGTGAATATCATTCCAGCGCATCAGGCAGACATCCGCCAGGCGCAGCCCGAACGCGTACCAGCTGACGGCCACCATGTCGCACCATGGCGCCTGCAGCTCGCTCATCAGGCGACGCATCTCGTCCAGTGTAAACGGCAACCTCTTCCTAGCCAAAGATTCTCCGCCTTGCAGCCCTCGGGCCAATTTTGTGGCAGAAACAACTGACCACGGGTTCCTCTCGATGATGCCCAACACATTAATGGCACGATTCCACGCTGCCGACAAATAAACCCGGTGCCCCTCCGCGGTGCCGCGACTGACCTCGCGAAGCATCGCACGCAAGAACTGCTCACAAAGCTCGACCGAAACCATATCAAGAGGAGCATCCGCAGCGGCTCCTAAAAATTCGAGCAACCTTCGGAAGGCTCTCCTCCTGTTTGCTTCAGCCTTCTCCCCTGCGCTCACCGGCACCGCTTCCAGGTACTCCCGTACTGTAGGGAGCCGCTGAGCCGCCCCCATAGCCACGGCTGCCGCTCTTACTGCGGCCATAGCACGCTGACACGGAGTGTCACCTTTGGCGGCAGCCTCCATCATCTGCGCAGTTTGCCGGGCTAACTGCTCTGCCCGAGCCGCACTCATGCCCGGCTCTTTCACGCGGATACCCGTCGTCCGCTTCACAGTCTGCCCAGCTTGTTTCCAGCAGGCAACCCAACTATTGCCCCGTTTTGTAATACTTGCCATGTTAGTCTATGTTTATTTTGTCTAACTTTGTACACCCTCCGGCAAAATGTACACCCAGCGGGCACCAAAGTGTACACCCACGCTATCATGGGTAGCCAGCCCACTACAAGAAAAAAAAGCCGCCCGTCAAGGCATTGCGTCCTTAACGGGCAGAAACGGATAAATAAATTCGTGGAGTATTTTTCAACCGAACGGAGGCTTTCTCAGAGTATCTACCCTTTCGAGGGATTGCTTACTAAAAGAGAATCGCTCTTTTAGCCTATCAGCTCTAGTATAGCGTTCGGGAAATAACTGGCATACCCTCTGGTGAATAACCAGACTGACAAATTGGAATTTATCGTTATAACTCAATATTAATTTCGTACTTATCGTCAATGAGTACATAGTTCACATTATGCTCTCGTGCAAGGGCTAACATTTCTAAATTGTCTGCTAACACACTCTCCATTGTGCACCATTCATCATCCAAACGATTTTCAATGACATTTGCATATTTCTTTATGTCGGCAAAGTGATTTCTAATATATTTCTCAGTCATTACAAGACAATAATATTTAATGTTTTTGAGATATTCAGAGTCAAAGTCCTTCT
>JAZQCA010000046.1:0-19616 GCA_045545975.1 Akkermansia sp. | reverse complement strand
TCGCTATATGGCATTGGCAGAAGCAGCACCTCCTGCTATCGACTTGTATGGCAAGCTTACCGAATGGTCAACCAGCTTCAAGGAACTACTGAGTAAGGGGAAGGAATCATCTCCGGAAACATCGGAAGCAGACCTTACGATTACATCCGATACGGGAACTGATACATCGGATCCCCTTGTTGGAGCCGCAGAAGAAGAAGAAAAACAAGAAATAGCGGAAAGAACGCCTCCTCCCTTACCGGGGAATAGTTAAAGAGCTTGCCGATATCCTTTATTTGCATGAGCCGCCATGAAATTGGCGGCTCATTGCGTTAATAGGTAAAAGGCTCATTCAATGCAACGAGCTCCCGCGCTAACCTCTATTTTGACTGCGAGGTCATGCAGGTAGCCGTGGCTACCATGCTCAGGCTCGTTGGTCAGGAAAGCGTGAAGGAGTCGGAGTAAGGAGTATCAGCTTTCTTAATGCTGATGCAAGCGAAATGTTGAAAAATCATTAAAAATTATTCACTTGCGGAGATGAAAGATGTTCATAAAGGGTAGTTCTGAGAGCGATGAAACACTCTAACGTATTCATATTTCAATTTTTCTCGCAACTACAGCATTAAGAATGCTGTATAATGACTCTTGTCAGCTCGGGGCAGGTCTCTCAGCCTCCCGTCGCGCGTGGGAAAGGGTACCCCTGCACGAGCTGTTCTAACCTTAACAATCAATTCTATCTAACATGAAGAAAACAATCATTGCACTTTTGGCACTGGCAGGAATTGCAGGAGCAGAGGTGTTGACTTTTACTCCGCAAGTTGACGATGAAGCGACTTGGACAAAGGGAATA
The DNA here is from genome assembly GCA_045545975.1 of Akkermansia sp. Classification (GTDB taxonomy): domain Bacteria; phylum Verrucomicrobiota; class Verrucomicrobiia; order Verrucomicrobiales; family Akkermansiaceae; genus Akkermansia. Next base: position 18,787 of record JAZQCA010000046.1, on the reverse strand, counting down.
AGCTTTAGTCCCCAAAACGGCAGCTCCGATTTGAGCCTTACTTTTGTTTCTATTACTGAATGGCATAAGGATGGCTATGGCGGAACCATTACCGAGGATGCTTATACCGGAGCCAATGGCATATCGCCCGTAGTACAGTTTCAGCAAGGCACGAATGGCAATAACAGTTGGACTCTTACATTTAAAATAGCTAATAATACTAACAATGCCATTACTTTGGGGGGATTCAGTACCGTTGCTAATGCGGTTAGTTCAGGAGGAGGCACACACACTGCCGGTATCAACAACCTCTGGACCCTCGTTAAGTTGCAGCAGAGTGAGAGCGAATATACCTCTCTAGGTGAAGCTTATGCCACACTTGGAGCAAATAGCGCATCAGGTACTAGCTCTGTGACTTTCAGCCAAGATGTTGTCATTGATGCGAAATCTTCACAGACTTTTACGATGACATTTGATCGTAGGTCGGGTGAAGGAGGCTATACTGGTTTTGCCAACATAACGAGCATTGGTGTTAATGTAATCCCCGAGCCCACCACTGCCACACTTTCCCTGCTGGCTCTGGCAGGACTGGCTGCACGCCGCCGCCGCAAGTAAATTGCTTGGGTGGGCGTAGGCTTGCCGAAGCCCCCTCTTTTTCATTATTGAAAACAAAGCCGTTGCTTTTAACCGGGCAGCGGCTTTTTGCTGCCCCTGTGCAACCTCAACACGCCCGCTAAAGGGGGAGCTCAGGGCAAACTCATTAGGCAATGAACCCTGTAAGTCCGTTATTTACAATTTTCGAAAATACATGAGTGTAGCACGATGTTTTATGACCTCAGAATTGCGCAAAAACATGTTTCTCTTGCTATGTAGCCGGGAAAAGATAAAGACCTAATGTTCGGTTTTCTGCTGATGAATATTTATATAAGAGCTTGTAAATTCAATAACTTTGTAAATGGCGAATCGTTAATCTGAAGAAAGTGTCATAATCCTAATGCGTTTGCCCTGTCACCTGGGCAAACATTACAGATGCCTTTGAGCTGGGGGCTGAACGGACGCTTGCTATCTGCCGCCGCTATGGCATCCGCAAGGCTATCCTCGCCAAGTGGTCTCCCTCCTGCGATGCGAGCGGCATTACCGGAAAGCTCCTCCGGGAAAACGGGATTGGGGTCATCAATGTGTTTTGAGGTAAATATCTTAGGGCTATTTTTTTGTCATATTGCTCAAAAAATGCGGAGAGAAAAAATCAAAAAGATTGACAAACTCGAATACTCTCGTATAATGGCTTCAGCGAGGTGGGTCTAAAGGGCAACCTTCGGACGCTACATCTGGTGTAGCGAAAAAACCACATTTTTTATTTGACCCCGGATGCGTTATGTCTCCGGGGTCATCTCATATAATGCCATGAGCCAAGATTTTCGTACATTTGAACAGCAGGCTGATTTACTAATCCAGAGAGGAATGCATAGCTCAGAAGGATTAGGCAGAGAAGAATTGAAGAATCAGATAGTCGAACGGCTGAGATACATTAACTACTACAGACTTTCTTCGTACTGGGCGTTGGCTTTTTCGGGAAATACTCCCAAAAGCTTCCATCCCGGTACCTATTGGGAGGACGTAATAGCGAGCGTATTCAAGCGTTCGACTTCGGCATCCGGCAATGCCATGCTGCACATGAAAGCATAGCCGTCTGAACTGACACGGCTTAGCGAGGTAACGTGTGGGAATGGTGTTGTTTTGAGACTGCCATCAGCCATAGCAAATTGCAACTCCAGCCCGTATGCCGGGTCAACACAGGCGCATAAGTCCGGTTTGACCGACTGAATCTTGCCAATTAGGCACAGCAATTCGGCTTTTTCTGATTCGGTCATAGGTACTTCTATTCCATATAGTGACCCGGAGGCCCAGCTCCATGCAATTACCAGTCGGACGGACTTACACGAGCTCGCAAGCGATTGCAACTCTGCCAATCGCTCCCGACTGGCTTTCTCCAACTCGGCATCCCGCATAGGTGAGTACGGCATTTGTCGGACATACCGCTCTGTCGGCATTTTTGCAGAGACACTTTGACAAGACTGGATCATCCCCGCCGCAAGGCACAGGGCTGTGGTGGCGAGGATTTTGTGGAAAATTGTCTTCATGATTCTCTATCTCCTTTTACATAAGATAATACTACCCGACCCGAATCCGTACCACAAATGTGAAAAAAGTGCCGGATTTTCACTTCGTTGAACTATAATCTTTAACGCTCCATTATAAGTCGATTATTTCCGGAGATGCTCGCAGTGGCATATTGTCAGTGTCTACTTTCACCAACGATGAGTGAGCTCTGTGTCGTGGTTAGTATGAATCCGTGTGTACCAGCCATGCTTTTTTCCGTGAGTTGTAGTAGAAATAGTAATTGCCGTCATCCCATATACTGAGTCCGGCGGTGGTGTCCGTGCAGATTTGCAATACGAAGGAATATCCGCCGGGAATTTCCGGTTCCTCCTGTGCGTAGGTGGGGTAACCGCCGATTTTATGGACCTCATAGTCCGCCTCCATGATATCTTCCCAGTACGCGAGCTCCAAGGCGCGTTCCGTTTCATCGATGTTGTCCCAAAGCTCCTCGTTCCCGCCGCAGTTCGGGTTCTTGGGCATATCATTTTTGACCAGCTCGGGGGTGAGAAGGCAGGAGGTCAGTTGTTGTGTCGTGTGATTGCAAGGCACCAGATCGGCTGTGTCAGCATAGGTGCGCAGCACGAACCCGAGGTTTGTTATTTCTTCACCGGACTGCATCTCGACATTTACCGGCGCATATATGGTGATGAGAGCCACTTTTTTGAGGGCGGCGGGCAGAGCAGGCAGCCCCTTGAGGCAGAGAGTGGCCAGTGGCACCAGCTTATTCCCGGCTGCGTCCGTGGGCCAATCCTCGCCCGGCCGTTGGCGGATGACGCCGCCTAGGCAGCTTTCGAGTTCCTGCGCGGGAGCTGTTACCGGGGAGCTGTGAAGGACGATGGCTTTGCGGCGCAGCTTGCGGCGTATCTCCTTAACCGGCATCACCGGCCCCTGAGTGAGCGAGATTCCTCGTGCTCTCAGAGCATCTGCCAGGATATCCCGTATCTCCTTGCCTTCTTTCCCTTTGGCATAGTCGCGTGGCGTGCGTCCTTCGGCACAGGCGGCGGTGGGGTCTGCCCCGGCCGCCAGCAGAGAAGCCGGACCGCTTCCGGATTCTTCCCCATTGCGGCACAATGAAGCGGAGTCATGCCGCTTTGGTCGCACTGGTTCACATCGGCTCCGGATTCAATCAGCAGGCGCAGCATGGCTCCGCTCCCCGTGCTGCAAGCCGCCCAGTAGAGGGGTGGGATTCCCCTGCATTCCGGGTGGTTGATATCAGCGCCAGCGGCAATGAGCAAACGTACGCAGGCACGATTCTTCTCAGTGTCGTGAGAATGGGCGCAATCTGCCAGCGGAGTCATGCCGTTCTGATCTTCGGCGTTCAGTTTTGCCCCGGCGGCTATCAGCAGCTGCATAATGTCAGCGTTGCCTACGGATTTGTGCAATGCTGTGTCACGGCGATGGTTGCGGTGGTTTACCTTTGCTCCCGCTTTCAGGAGAGTGCGGACACACGCCGTGTCCCTAAGCCTCACCGCGTGCATCAGGGGGGTGTTGTTCTTGTCATCCGACATTTCCGTGGACGCCCCGGCGTTCAGCAAGACGTTGACCGCTTCTGCATTACCCATGAGGGTGGCCAGCATCAGGGGGGTAATGCCTTCCTTGTTTGTGATATTCGGTTTGGCTCCGGCGCGGAGAAGAAGCGGCAGACAAGCCGTGCGCCCCGGCAGGGTCGCTATGTGCAGCGGCGTGTTTTGGAATTCATCCGTATCGTTGACGGTGGATTTTTTGCCGAGCTGCCGCCCGATATTGCCCGGCTGCTGCGTCAGCAGAGTGCCCAGTGTTTCCGTATTCGCCTCCCACACGGCTTGCATGATGGGTGATTTTTGCTGCTTTCCAGCCAGTCGCAGCAGACATGCCTCTGGGTGGTGGTTGTTTTTGAGGGCAACATCCAGCGGGGTGCCAATCCAGGTGTCTGCCATGGCCGATGCATCAGCCCCCGCTTTCAGCAGTATATCAACACAGGTGGCAGATTTGCCGCTATTCTCCCAGAAAAAACTCCACCAGTCTGCGGCCGCGTGCAGCGGTGTTTCCCCGGATTTGTTGCGGGATGTGACATCGGCGCCCGCCGCCAGCAATACCCGCATGCAGTCCGCTGCTCTATAACGGGCGGCTCGGTGCAGCAGGGTGTTTTTATCGGCATCCGCTTCGTTTGCTCCCAGCCCCTCCGACACCAAGTGGCACAACCCGTCCGCATTATCCGCGCGAAGAATTTCGTATAATTGCCGGTCAGTTTCGTCGTCCATGTTTCTTACACCTATATTAAACATCCTCCACCCGGAATCCGCAACAAAAAATTGCAGAAAGTGCAGATTTTCTAATAAATAGACGCTCGCGGCGGGCATTTTGTTGCACGTTTCCCGCTCAAAGTTATTGAAACAATCTGCAATAAAAGAGTCTAGCTGAAATTCTGCTCCTAGGTTCACCTCTTTAATTAAGTTTACTCTAGCTCCGGTCCCCATTTCTGATGGTTAAAGTTGATACTCATCTGTGAGCAAATCCGAAAAAATCCACACCGGGACTTAACGTTAAGCGAGGACTTGACCCGACAAACGGCTTGTGATATATTCTGTCGGGCAATTCCGGTACGACAGCGGATTGTCCAGCCGATCTCTCCATTCGCCACATCACATCATGACCGCTATATATGTATTCTGCCTGTTGTCCATCCTCCTTGTGCTGGGCAAGGTGCTCCGCACCCTCATACCGGTGCTGCAGCGCTGTTATCTGCCCAGTTCCGTCATAGGAGGCTTCATCGGACTGATACTGATACAGAGTTTTCCGGAACTCATCCCGGCAGATGTGGTAAGCACCATCGGCAAACTGCCGGGGTTCATGATCAATGTCGTGTTCGCCACCCTGTTTCTGGGAGTAGTAACACCACCGCTGAAGAAAGTAGTACGCGTGGCCTTTCCTCAGCTCTGTTTCGGGCAGATTCTGGCCTGGGGGCAGTACGTTATCGGCTTTGCGGCAGTCGGTTTTCTGCTGATGCCTTTTTTCGGAATGAATGAGGCCTTCGGCAACCTGCTGGAGATCGGATTTCAGGGAGGCCACGGAACCGTGAGTGGTATGGCAGAAACTTTTGAGGCCAATGGGTGGGAAGATGGCATAGCGCTCGGCTATACCATGGCCACGGCCGGCATGCTCCTGGCGGTCATCGTGGGCATCATTCTGATAAACTGGGCCGCAGGAAAGGGGTATATACAAAATATCCGTCGCTTCGATGAGCAGGACAAACTGCAACAGAGGGGCATATACAGCAAGGAAGAACAGCCTGCCGCCGGAGTGCAGACAGTCTATTGCGATTCCATCGACTCCCTCGCCTGGCACATAGCCTTGGTAGGTATAGCCATTTTGGCAGGCTTCGGCATGTTGCACGGACTGCAGTGGCTGGAAAATGCACTCTTCCCGGCAGCGGAATCGCGGTTACTGTGCGGGTTCCCGCTCTTCCCCTTCTGCATGATAGGTGGTCTTCTGCTACAGAAGTTGGCTCAGCGAGTGAAGGTACACCAACTCATTGATCACGGGCAGATGCAGCGTGTCTCCGGTGCTGCGCTGGATTTCCTCGTTGTGTCGGCCATGGCTACCATCAAGGTACAGGTGGTTCTGGACAACTGGATAGGGCTGCTGGTACTCATTGTACTGGGTACACTACTTTCCCTGTTCATGGTGATGGTCGTTGCCCGTCATCTCTTCCGGGAGGCTTGGTTCGAATGCGCCATTGCAGAGTTCGGTCAATCATTGGGAGTGACCGCCACGGGACTTCTTCTGCTGCGGGCGGCAGACCCCGAGAGCAAAACCTGCGCCACACAGGCATTCGGCTACAAACAGCTCCTGCATGAGCCCTTCATGGGCGGCGGGCTCTGGACGGCTCTGGCTCTCACTCTGCTCTACAAGCTCGGCTGGGCTGTCATGTTGGCCATCTCTGCAACGGCCCTCGGAGTTTGGATCATAGCGGCGGTCCTCTTCATTCGCAGACGTCGGGTCTGAAACTTCGCGCGGAGTGCATTCGCGGAAGATCTGCCGATTTTAACAGCCCACGAGATGACGGGCATGGACTGTACAGGGTCGGGAATATCATGAATATCAGGGCTGATTCTGTTCCCTTAATTTGGATTGAATTCCGCGAAGGAAAACACTTTCGAGTGAGTTGCGGGCCGAAGCAACGGAGATAAGGGAATCCCCTGCAAGCTCACGGAGCCTGTCCAGCAGCTCCGGCGAGGGATTGTGCAGAGTGAGCTCCGTGCGGGAATTGTCGCGGGTGAGCTCTTCCATCGAGCCCTCCGCAATCATCACGCCACGATAGAGAATGCCCACGCGGTCACAGATCTCCTGCACCTGCTCCAGTAGATGAGAACAAAGGAAAACGGTCATCCCCTGCTCTCGCAGGTTAAGAATGATGTCACGGATGGCACGAGAGCCGATGGGATCCACCCCGGCTGTGGGCTCATCCAACACAAGTAAGCGAGGGTTCTGCACCAAAGCCTGAGCAAGCCCCACACGCTGCAACATGCCCTTGGAGTAGCCCCCCAAGCGCCGGTGAGCAGCCTCCGTCAGCCCGACCAGCTCCAGCAATCCCTCCGTGCGTTTTTTCAGCGCCGCTCCGCGCAATCCGCACAACCTGCCATAGAAGCGCACCGTCTCCTCACCGGTCAGGAACTTGTAGAAGTACGGATTCTCCGGTAGAAAACCAATCTCGCGGCGATTGGAAACAGCCGTAGCAGGCTTGCCAAACACCCGGCAACTCCCGGCATCCGGTGCCAGCAGCCCCACCAGAGCCTTCATGATGGTACTTTTCCCTGACCCGTTGGGACCAATGAGCCCATATACCTCCCCCCGAGGGATAGTGAGGCTCACCCCCTTCACGGCATACACCCCTCCCCGGCCCCAATGACCGGGGAAAGACTTGTGAACCTGATCTATCTCAACCGCTGTCATGTTACAGGCAGAAGATTCGGAAGAGGAGAAACCGGGCATACACTCCGGGTAAAGTCGACTTACAATCCGACCCCGGCCATGAGGCGGAGCAGATTCTCTGCCATGACGATTCCCTTTTCGAAGATATCCACGCGCATATTCTCATTCGGGGAGTGTATGCGGGCATCGGGAAGATCCATACCAAGGAAAATGGCATCCTTGCCCAGCACCTTGGAAACTTCAGCAATAATGGGAATGGAACCACCCTCGCGCACCAGAACGGGCGGGTTTCCGAAGGTCATCTCCAGAGCCTTCTGGGCAGCCTTGCCCCAAGGCGAATGAGGATCGCTCAGGTAGGCCTCGCCACCATGCTGACGTGTGAACTTCATGCGGACACTCGGCGGACAAACCTTCCGGAAATGAGCCTCGACCTTGTCCAGAATAGCCTCAGGATCCTGTCCCGGCACCAGTCGGCAGCTCATCTTGGCAATGGCTTTGGTGGGAATGACCGTCTTGGAACCCTCGCCCTCATAACCGCCGGATATACCATTGAGCTCGAAGGTCGGTCGTGCATACACACACTCGGCGCCGGAATACCCGGTCTCCGTTCGCAACTGTGGCACCCCGGTGAGCGCCGCCAGTTCAGAATCGCTCATGCCGGGTACGCGGCGCCAGCTCTCACGCTCCCAATCTGCGATATCCTGCACGCCATCGTAGAAGCCTTCGATCGTCACATGATTATCTGCATCGTGTGTGCCGGCGACCATCTCACAAAGCGTTGTAATGGGGTTTGCCACAGCACCTCCGAACACACCGGAGTGAAGATCCATGGCAGGAGCGCTGATTTCGAGCTCGAAGCAGCAGAGCCCCTTCAGACCATAGGAAAGCGAGGGGACATCAGGAGCCGCCATGCCCGTATCGCTCACCACGATCACGTCGCAGGCAAGCAACTCTGCTGCCTCAGGTTTCTGCATGAACTCGAAAAGGCTCGTACTGCCACGCTCTTCCTCACCTTCCAACAGGAAGATGACATTGAGCGGCAGCGCCCCGTCCTTCCGAATGATCTCTTCCACACCAAGGATATGAGCCATGATCTCGCCTTTGTCATCCGAAGCGCCGCGAGCGTACACCCGACCATCACGCAGCTCGGGTTTGAAAGGATCGCTGAGCCATTCGTTGAGCGGATCAACGGGCATGACATCATAATGGCCATAGATCAGCACCGTAGGCTTACCCTCCAGATGGGGACTATGCGCCACCACAATGGGGTGAATGTCCGTCATGTGCTTAACGGCCTCGAAGCCAAGAGAGCTGAGTTTGTTCTTCAGGAAGTCAGCGCAGCGCTCCACCTCGGGAGCATATTCAGCTACGGCAGATACACTCGGAATACTCAGAAAAGCGAAAAGATCATCCAACTTGCTCATGCGAGTCATTCTACCGCAGCCCCGGCGCGCACGCAAGCACAAAGCCCGCCATATTTCGCTCAACTCCTTCCGATGGTCTCTTGCAATAGCAAAAAGTCATATTTAACGATCGAAAACGTCATTTTGACTTCACAAGACGACCGCCCAATGGTATAATGAGCCCATGGCAAATAAACCCGTAGTTCTGATTATTCGTGACGGCTGGGGCCGCAACCCGCAGGGTCCTGAGGCCGCTAAACAGACGGGCGATGCAACTGTGCTCGCCAATACCCCTTTCACAGACAAGTTGCTGACAACTTGCCCGCACTCCATGCTGGGCGCCAGTGGTCAGGATGTCGGCCTGCCTGACGGGCAGATGGGCAACTCCGAAGTAGGCCACTTGAACCTGGGTGCAGGACGTGTGGTTTTCCAGGATCTCTGCCGCATCACCAACGCCATCAATGACGGCTCTCTTGCGAAGAATCCGGTCATCACCGAGGCCTTTGCAAAAGCGGCAGGCACGCGACTGCACTTGCTCGGGCTCGTCTCCGATGGCGGTGTACACTCCCACATTGAGCACCTGATCGGTGTGGTCAAAATTGCAGCCGAAGCGGGCGTGAAGGATATCATGATCCACGCCATCACCGATGGGCGTGATACCGACCCCAAGAGTGGAGCCGGTTTCCTGGCTCAGCTGCAGGAGGCTGTTGCCCCCTATGGTGCAAAGATTGCCACAGTGGTCGGTCGATTCTACGCCATGGATCGCGACAAACGCTGGGATCGTGTACAAATCGGGTGGGATGCAATCGTTCTCGGCAAGGGTGAACAGTGCAGCTGCACTCCCGCAGAGTATGCCACCAAGAGCTATGAAGAGGGCGTGACCGATGAGTTCCTCAAGCCCGCCATCTTCTGCGAGGGTGACATGCAGCGCGTGCGCGATGAAGACGTCGTATTCTTCTTCAACTTCCGTGCCGACCGCGCCCGCGAGCTTTCCCGCGCCTTTATCTACGATGACTTCGATGGTTTCGATCGTGGTGTACATCCCCATGTTCACTACATAACCATGTCGGAATACGAGGCTTGCTACCCCACACCGGTGGTATTTGAGCAGGAGCAGCTCACCAACATTCTCGGTGAAGTGATTGCCGCAGCCGGGCTCAAGCAGCTGCGAATCGCCGAGACGGAAAAATATGCCCACGTCACCTTCTTCTTCAATGGTGGTGTTGAGACCCAGTTTGAAGGTGAAGACCGCATCCTCGTTCCCTCCCCCCGAGAGGTAGCCACCTATGACCTCAAGCCTCAGATGAGCGTGGGTGAGGTTGCGGATAAGTTCGTGGAGGCCATTGCCAACTATGACATCGCCATCATGAACTTTGCCAACCCCGACATGGTGGGACACACCGGGTTTCTGGAGGCCGGGATCACCGCCTGCGAGGCTGTGGACAAGGCTCTGGAAAAGAGTGTGACCAAGATTCTCGAGCTTGGCGGTTGCTGTCTTATCTGTGCCGACCACGGCAACTGCGAGAACATGCTCAATCCGGATGGCTCTCCCAACACGGCTCATACCACCAATCTGGTGGATCTCATTTACTGCGGTCCCGACCAGAACGAGGTGAAAATGACCGATGGCATACTGGCAGACATCTCCCCCACTCTGCTCAGTCTGCTCGGCATCGCCCAGCCTGCTGAAATGACCGGTCACAGCTTGGTGACCAAGTGAGCCGTCGCTTTCAGCATCTGAGTTTTTCATGCAGGACAGCCCGGGCTGTCCTGCGTTTTTATTCCATGCGCCAGATTATGCAGACAGAGTTATTTTTCCCGCGAAACAAGGTCGATTTTGCTTGCAGAAATGTCGGCGAAAAGGTAGAATATGGGGCATGAGCAAAACCATCAGAATCGGCACCAGGGGTAGCGAACTGGCCTTGAAGCAGGCTCAACTTGCCATAGAGGCGCTCAAGAAGTACACACCTGACCTGGAGGCAGAGATTGTCATCATTCATACTGATGGGGATCAGCGCACGGACATACCGCTCTGCCAGGTAAATAAAGCGGCAGGCACTCAGGATAAGGGAGTGTTCGTGGCAAAAATCGAGCGAGCCCTGGCCGCAGGAGAGATTGATTGCGCTGTTCACAGTCTGAAGGACATGCCCGGCACCATGGATGATAACTTCGAGTTGTCCGCCATTCTCCCCCGCGAGGATATATGGGACGCCCTCATCCTCAAGAAAGGGGCCGATCTTGACCACCTTGTCCTGGGTACCAGTAGTGTGCGCCGTGAACACATGATCCGCTGCTACTGGAGCGGCACAGCCAGAACAGTCACACTAAGGGGCAATGTAGCCACCAGACTCCGCAAACTGACGGAGACTCCCGAGATGGACGGAATAGTGCTGGCGCGAGCAGGGCTCAATCGACTGGGCTACACGGGAGATTCTCTTTCCTTCAATGGTACTGAACTTCAGATTGTGGATATGGGGAAGGACTCATTCATGCCGGCGCTCTGCCAAGGAGCCATCGCTCTCGAAATTCGCCGGAATGACTCCGCCACCCGGGCTATTACAGCCCCTGCCAATGACCGAGTAAGCGCCATGTGCGTGCGTGCCGAGCGGGCCTTCCTCGCAGCACTACAGGCAGACTGCTCCGTTCCCGTAGCCGGTTATGCCACCTGCAACGGCGATTTCATGATGTTCCGCGCCATATATTTCACCCCGGGAGGCATGCCCGTACGCATAACCCACAGAGGCCCTGCTGATAACCCCGAACAACTCGGGATCGATGCCCATGCCAAGCTCCTCGCCCATCTCAACTGATCAGCCCCACTCACATCTATGTCCGTCACCACACTCACATCTCACGAATTCGATGACTGTCTCTGGATCCGCTGTGCCAGCAGAGGGTGTTTCGTCAACAGTCCTGCCCTCAAATCTCTGGCGGACAAGTACTTGGAAAACGGGGGAAATTCCATCGTCATAGATCTCGAAGTCTGCCCCGGTGTAGATTCCACCTTCATGGGGACACTCGCCGGGCTTGCCCGCAAGTGCATGGCTGCAAATGGGAGCATACAGATCGCCTCCCCCACCCAACGCACGCGAGATGCCATGGAAAGTCTCGGGCTTGATATGCTCATAGAGATTGACCCGCCAAATGCCCCCTGGCGCTATAACATAGAGGAGCGCCGCGAGATTCTCTCACAGGATACCGAAGCGGCAGTTGAAGATGAACACCGCGACCTGAGCGAAATTGCCCGCACCCGACATGTGCTGGAGGCTCACAATACCCTGCGCTCAATGAGCAAGAAGAATGACGAAACCTTTGGTTACGTCTGCGAAACTCTCGAAGAAGATCTGCAACGCCACATCGACATGGGCGAGGAGGAGATCTGATGTCCCCACACCCACAGCAACTGGCCGACTGTTACCACAGCCTGCTGCAGCGAATCCTCCGAGAGGGTGGATGTGCGGAAGAAGACGCGCTGTGCGAAATACCCGGAGAGCTAGAGGTACAGGCGCTGTGGCACTCCGGGTTGCTGGGGAATACAGGTCGCACCATGCGGCACGGAGAAGTACGCATACTGGACTATGGAGAGTGGAACCGCGGTCCCGGTCCGGACTTCCTGCGAGCCGAGATCGAGATAGATGGTGCGCGAATGCGGGGAGACATCGAAATCGATCCGACGGCAGAGGACTGGGAGCACCATGGTCACGGAGCAAACCCCGACTACACACAGGTCATCCTTCACGTTGTGCTCACCCCTCCTCCGGTCGGATGGTACACTCGCAACGAACAGCACATTGACATTCCCATCCTGCACATTCCCCATAGCACCATCCGAGAGGCGATCAATGCCGGTTCCCCGCTACCAAAAGACATTGCCGGGCAATGCAGACGCCCCTTGGCAGACAAACCGCTGAAGCAGATTGAATATCTTCTGCAAGGAGCAGCCGCCTATCGTGCTCAACTTAAGCGCAGAACATTCCGCAGGAAGGCAGACGTACTCGGTGAGCAACAGACTTGGTTCGAGGCCCTTGCCGGCACCTTGGGCTACGCCATCAACAAGCTCCCCATGCAACTGCTGGCCAGGCGTGCGCCGCTCAACACTCTGAGACAACATGCCGAAGGCATACTGCTCGGAACAGCCGGATTCCTCGTACCGATTCTACCCTCGAAATGCGATCGATGCTCGCGCGACTACCACCGCAAAGTATGGGATGCCTGGTGGCCACAGCGCGAGCAATTCGAACTTTCCGGCAACCGACATCTGCCGTGGCGTTTCGCACCGCTGCGCCCGGCTAATCATCCACACCGCCGAGTGGCAGCCCTTGCACTCATTGCCATGCGCTGGAAAGAGTTGCGCAAAAATCTCTGCGCAGCCAATGCGAAAGAACTCACCCGCCAGCTGACCACCCTGCACCATCCGTACTGGAGTGAGCGCTGCTCTCTCCCCTCAGCGCCCTTGAACAAACGAGTAGCACTCGTTGGCGAGCAACGAGTAAAAGATTTTCTGATCAATCATGTCTATGTGCTGGACGAAGCACCTTTCGCTTGGCAAACCTACATCTCCCTTCGCAGTCATGATATCCCGGGCAAGGTTCGCCGTACAGCTCAACTCCTGTTCGGTGACAGGTCGGATCTGGAGAACTTGCTGCACATGATGTACGCACAGCAGGCTCTCCTGCAAATTGACGCTGACTTCTGCGGCAGGAATTCATGCCGTGATTGCCTGTTCCCGGAACAGCTTGCGCAATGGTGCTTCCACCCCTCTCTACTGCACTCCTGAGCTCCGTTCCTCAACGCCCCGTTACCTGCCGCCCCCTTGAAAACACTTCCCTCTGCTGCCCGGAGGCAACAGAGGGAAGATGAAAAAGCGACGGGAAAAATAATCTCCGGGTCGGCTACTTACTTCTCCTCGATGTGTACATCGTACACACGACCGAGGATATTAAGCTTCATATCGCGGCCGGAAATAGCAGCGGACACTCCCACGGTGGAGAGAGAAACGGGAGCACCGTAGTTCTCCTCCTTCTTGGCGGTGGGGGGCTCGGGGCGCTTGCCGGCATAGTAGTCCTCAAGCTGCTGGGGGAACATGGCGTAGATCACGCAGTTCTCGTCCGTAGCCGGAATATTCTTGGCTGTAAGCTTATCGCGAAGATCCTGCATGCCGGGCTTGATGAGATCGGCAGGGCGGCAGGTGATGGGTTCCTTGCCCATTCGCTTGGCACACAGCGCCTGAAGTTCGGGATCGACGGGAGCGGGGGTGTGACCATAGTACCCAAGGGCAACGTCCGCACACTGGGGGGTGATCTGCTTCCAACGACCGAACTTCACATTCATCATAGCCTGCACACCTACGATCTGAGAAGTGGGGGTAACAAGCGGGATCCAGCCAAGAGCCTTACGCACAACAGGAATCTCTGCGAATACTTCCTCAAACTTGTCTGCCATATTCATCTCCTTGAGCTGGCTGCGGAAGTTGGAAAGCATACCGCCGGGCACCTGGTAGCGCAGAGTATCACTATTGACGATCTCATTGGCGTGGCTGGTGAAGCGGGACAGGCTGTCATATACAGGCTGCAGCATGGCAGATATCTCGGAGAGCTTCTTCTTGAAGTCCTCTTCGTTCTCCAGCTTGGGACAGCGCTCATAACCACTCAGAAGAGCAAGCATGCGCATGCAATCCGGCTGACCGGTGCCATTGGCGAAGGGAGCAATGGAGCAGTCCACGGCATCCGCCCCGGCATTGATACCGGCAACATAAGTTGCTGCACCCAGTCCGGCGGTCTCGTGGGTGTGAATCCACACAGGCAGACCGGTGGCATCCTTCAGAGCCTTGGTGAGAGCAGCAGTCTCGGCGGGAGGAATCAGACCGGCCATGTCCTTGATGACGATGGCGTCTGCCCCCATATCGGCAATCTGCTTGCCAAGCTTGGCAAAATACTCAAGATTGTGGACGGGAGAAGTGGTATAGCAGATGGTGCCATGAGCCTGAGCACCTGCCTCCTTGGCGGCACGGATGGATGTACGCATATTCTCGGGATCATTCAGACAGTCGAAGATGCGGAAGATGTTCATGCCGTGCTTGGCGCTGGTCTTCACAAAGGCCTCCACCACGTCATCGGCGTAGTTCGTGTAACCCACCATGTTTTGACCACGAAGGAGCATCATGTGCGGGGTCTTCGGAGCCAACTTCTTGAGCGTGTCAAGACGATCAAACGGCAGCTCACCGAGGAAACGCAGACCGGCATCGATAGAGGCACCACCCCAGGTCTCAAGGGCGGAGAAGCCCATCGTGTCCAGAATGGGTGCAATCGCGAGCATCTGCTCGGTGGACATGCGGGTGGCGGCCAGCGACTGATGCCCGTCGCGGAGTACTGTGCAGTTGAATGTTGCAGGTTTCATAATTTTAAAAAGTTCTGAGAGTACAATGCACTCCTCTGCCAAGACTCTACCACTTCCCGGGTGCTCCGTCAAGAAAAAACAAGCGCACGCGTGCGCGAGGAAAAAAATATTCATTATTTCCGATATTTTTCTTGCCAAAATAAAAAAAAGGTGTATTATCTCTGCACCATGACCCGCAAAGGTGGTATCAACAAGACACGTAAGGCTGTCGCCAAGCGTTTCAAGGTGACCGGCACGGGCAAGGTTCTGCGTCGCAAGCAGGGTAAGCGTCACATTCTCCAGAAGAAGTCCAGCAAGCGCAAGCGCGCTCTGGGCAAACCCGCTCTGGTGGACGCCACCCAGGTTTGGGCCGTTAAGCAGAACATGCCCTTCGCTTAAGCCGAGGAACATGGCCACAAGCCAGCCCCGCCCGCAAATCGGGCGCCCTTCATGCAGCCTGCCCGGCGTATTTTTCGCCGCGGATAGAACGGACGAGACTGCAGGGAGGTGAGGAAGAACAGTCCGCTCACAATACCGAAAATACAAATATATGGCACGTGCTACAAATGGGCCGGCTTCTCGCGCCCGCCGCAAGCGCATCCTTCTCCGCGCCAAGGGCTTCCGCGGTTTCCGCAGCAAGCTCTTCCGCTACGCTAAGGATGCTGTTTACAAAGCATGGCAGTATGAGTACCGCGACCGCAAGAAGAGGAAGGGTCAGTTCCGTCGTCTGTGGACCGCTCGTATTTCTGCCGCTGTGCGTCCCCTCGGTCTGACTTACTCCCGCTTCATGGAGGGTCTGAAGGCCGCTAACGTTGATTTGGACCGCAAGTCCCTCGCTGAGCTGGCAGTTGCCAACCCCGAGGCTTTCAAGGCTGTTTTCGAGCTCGCCAAGAAGGCAATCGACGCCAAGGAGGGTGCTACACTCAAGGCGTAAGAAACCGAATTCCAACACACACATTTAACCCGAAGGGTACTGCTTCAGAGCAGTGCCCTTCTTCTTGCTACTGCCTTGAGCCCTGACAACAAGTGGCAGAATGCACAAGCCGGGCAACAAAGGCGGAATTAACACGATTCCATCTTGACTCCGGAGCTCTGACATGGTAGAGTGGAGCCATGAGTACGAAGTTCAGTTGGGAATTACGCCCGACGGACGGAGGTGTAGACTATGGTGATGAGCTCAATCAACAGCTACCATTGCTGGTGAGGAGGATATTGTCGCAAAGGGGCATCTGCGGCCGTGAGATGGCGGAACGATTCCTCAGACCCCGATTAGCCGATCTGGGAGACCCTTTTGACATGCGGGAGATGGATGCCGCCGTTGAGCGCATCTTCCGCGCAGTAGATCACGGCGAGCAAGTGTGCATATACGGCGACTACGATGTTGACGGGGTGAGCTCTGTCACGCTGTTGCACACCATCCTGAGTGCCTATGGTCTGGATCCGTCATGCTTCATCCCGATCCGCACCCTGGAAGGATATGGTCTGAGCAATGACGGGATATGCCACGCCATTGAGCAGTGTGGTTGCCAGCCACAATTACTCATTACCGTGGACTGCGGCACCTCTTCCGTGGCAGAAGTCGCCTACCTCAATGATCTGGGAATCGATGTCATCATACTGGATCATCACGAGGCCAGCCCACTGGGACGACCGCCGGCAGTAGCCGTTGTGAATGCCAAACTGGAACCATCCAGTCCCCTGACCTACCTGTGCAGCGCGGGAGTGGTCTTCAAACTGGCACACGCCATGCTCAAACGGCGACGTCTGCCGAATTTTGATCTGCGCGATTATCTGGACGTGGTTGCCATAGCCACGGTGGCTGATATCGTCCCCTTGGTGGACGAGAACCGCCTATTGACCCGTCATGGGCTGAGAATCATGGCACGCGGCGGCAACATAGGGATTCAGGCCATCAACGAAGCCACCGGGTTGAGAACACCGCCGAATGCCAGCCACGTCTCTTTCCGCATAGGTCCCAGGCTCAACGCCGCCGGGCGCATGGACTCCCCCCGGGATGCTCTGGAGCTGCTTATGACCCATGACAGTCGGCGCGCTGCACAGCTGGCTCACTGCTTGGAGGCGCACAACAAAGCTCGCCAGCTGGAAGAGGAAAAAATCCGTGCCGAGGCTACGGAGATGCTGGAGGCGGCTGCCTTCTGCTCAGCAACAGATCGCGTCATCGTACTGGGATCTCGCACCTGGCACCCGGGCGTGGTCGGGATAGTAGCCTCCCTGCTCATGCGCCGATATCACAAGCCAACATTCATCATTTCGTTGGATGAGAACGGGCTTGGCAAGGGCTCCGGTCGCTCCATTCCCGGAATATCCTTGGTGCAAGCCATCCATGCCTGTGCAGACACTCTGATCTCCGGTGGAGGTCATGACATGGCAGCAGGACTTGTCATCCGCGAAGAGATGATCGATTCATTCCGCGCGGCGTTCGATGCCTTTGTTCGGAGCCACAGCTCCGAGGAACAGCTCAAACCTCGCCTGAACATCGACGCGGAAGTCTCGTTCCACGAGTTGACACTCGATCTGCTCGACTGTTACGAATTGCTCGAGCCCTTCGGCAACTCGAACCCGCAGCCCATCTTCATGAGCAGCAATGTCATGCTCTCCGATGCCCCTCGCCACATCCAGGGCAACCATCTCAAACTCAGTCTGCGCCAGGGAACCTACGAATGCGATGCCATGTACTTCAATGGAGGTCATGTCCGGCTGCCGGATCCCCCCTGGGACATAGCCTTCACAATCGACCGCAATGTATGGCGCGGCAGAACTTCCATCTCCATGTCCATTCAGGACATCCGTCCGGCAGCAAGCTCCCACCCCACGGCATGATCCCCCATCAGCACAGACGCCCTGCCCACCGCACCCGCCCCTCTGATGGTGACGGAGAGTATGGAGATTGGCGAGTTCCTCCCCCCTCTCCCCAGGTAAGCTCGCGCAGTATGTTGAAAAAAGCACATGAACGAGTACGCCAGTTAGAGAATGCCACTTCATACGGAGCCCTGTTCCGCCATAGTGTGAGTGTAACCCACACGGCAGACGAACCTCCGACCTATGAGTATGATGAGATAGATCCGCCCATTGAGAATATCCATGGGTGGCGCCGGATAATACGCATGCTCATAGCCCTCCTCCTGCTGCTGCCGCTCTCCATCACCATGGTACATGCGCTGGCGCTCCAACTTTACCATGCGCTGCCCGCCACGGCTGCAAACAGCAGTTTCTGGCTTAGCGACCCCATTTACTTCACTATTCTGGGAATTTTCACCTTCATTGCCCTCATTATCGCAAAGTTTGCCACCCCCATACTCGTCTACGTCTATGTCCTCGGTCATGAGCTGACGCACGCATTGGCAGCTCTCACATGCCTGGGAAGAATTAGCTCCGTAAGCATTGATCTGGATGGTGGTTACATCGAGACAGACAAGGACAACGCCTACATAGCGCTCGCTCCCTACTTCGTACCGCTGTGGATGTTGGTATGGGTGCTTCTGGCATGGAGCGTGGGGCTTTTCATGGATGAGGAAGTGATCACGCCTTGGTTCTTCGGCGGAGCGGGGTTCTGGTGGAGTTTCCACCTCTACTGGACGATCTGGGTTATCCCGCGTGAACAGCCTGACCTGCTGGAGAATGGGGTGACATTCTCCCTGCTCGTTGTCATCATTGCGAATATAGCCGGGATCATCCTCCTGCTACGTTTCTTCAACTTCATCTCTCTGAGGGGGTACTGGAGCGATTTCCAAACCTGCGCCGCAGACCTGTACGATACGCTCGCCTGGCTTATCTCCCTATGCTGCGGATGAAATTGACGCTGAATTGCAAGACCAAATGCGACAGTAAGTGATTTTTCTTCTATTCAGGCTGCAAATTTGATAAAATGGAGCTTTTCTGCGCGAACCATGTGTCGTGCTGATTTGCCTTTAAAGATTCGTCGAGGGTAACGGTTCATC
>JAZQCA010000045.1:0-21881 GCA_045545975.1 Akkermansia sp. | reverse complement strand
GCGACATACCCATAGCGAGGCGGTGGAGCACTCCACGCGGTAGCGTGGGGTGCGGAACCCCTCGTAAGAATAAAAAAGGTAATTGGAACCCGTGAAACGGGTGACAGCCTGTCACGGCGTAGGGCGTAAGCCCGAAGACGGAATACGGTTGCATATCATAGAGCGGCGCCTTCTCTCACCCGTTTCAGGGGTTCCATGTTTTTTATTACCAAACGAGGGGCTTACGCCCCCCGCTATGGATATGTCGCCCGCTAACGTGGGCTATAAATTCCGCTCGCCTACGGCTCGCAAACTAATCGCCCAATTCCAATTTGTCCGTCACCACCAATACGGATAACACAACAATCTTTAATTGCCTCATCAATAATCGTGGTCCATGTATTTTGCCGACGGTGCGGGAAATCGCCGGGTTTCGCTTTCACGCTCAGATGGCTCCGGCTCAGCTGTATGAGCTTATGCCTAATCATCCGGTTTGATAGTCTCTCCGTTCGGTAGAAAGTGAAGATTCTTTTATTTTTTTTCCTGATAAATTATGTCGATGGCGGTACCAAACCTTGTCTTTTCTTATGTAAGAAGGAGGTTTAACTTTTCGTCTAATCTGAGAAATAGAAGGTGCGGAATTGTCAAACGCAGTGTTTTTTATCTCATTATTACCCGTTATGTAGCTGAAAATGCCTCAAAATAGCCAAAACAAGTAAAACGCACTTTACGAAAAGCTGATGTATGCTGTGTATGATCTGATGGTTTCATGCGCTCATCATAGAAGCTGTTTTTGCATGTATCGGCGTGCATGCTCTTGATGGTGATCACATCAGTTTTTTCGAAAAATCCCATTTGCGACAGGAGAAAGTCGGTGTTCTTCGCTCATGAAAGTAAAAAAAATGAATAAATTCAAAAATAAAGCTTGCAAAGGCAGGAATAGTGTGCTAAATTGCGTTTGCACGGCTGTAAAGCTGTAGCCCTAGTGTCTGGATCGTCTAGTCGGCCTAGGACACCCGCCTTTCACGCGGGCAACACGGGTTCGAATCCCGTTCCAGATGCCTCGGAAAAAGCTCCATCGTTTGATGGAGCTTTTTTGCCACCACCCTTTTCAATGAATTGACGTATGCCTGAAAGTATACCGACCAGCAAGTGGATAGACCGGCGGGAGCTGCGACGACTCATGGCGCTCATGTTCCCGCTCTACATCGGCAATATCCTGCACATGGGCATGGGGGTGACGGATACCGTGGTGGCCGGATGGAAAGGTGAGGTGGATCTGGCAGCGGTTGCCATGGGGTTCTCTATTGCGGGTACACTCATGATAGCAGGGGGTGTCGTGCTGACTATACTGAGTGCCATCATTTCGCGATTGCGCGGGGCAGGGGCTGAGAGTAAGATCGGGCTTTATCTGAATAATGGAAAGGTGCTGGCTTTAGGGCTGACGGTTGCAGAGGTAGTGCTGATGTTTGCAGCCTCCTACGTTTATTACTATGTATGTGACAATCCTGAAGTAGCGCGCAAGGCGCAGCTGTATGTGTGGTTCATGCTGATCGGAGTGCCTGCGAATTTGCTCATGCGTGTGGTGGTGTCCAATTTTGAGGGTTACGGGCAGATGCGCCCGGCCATGTTTGTTTCTCTCTTCGGAGTGCTGGTCAATATTCCGCTCAACTACATTTTCGTTTTCGGAATGGGTCCCATACCCGAGCTGGGAGGTGCCGGCTGTGGTCTGACGACAGCTCTGGTCAACTGGTGTATGTTCTTCTGCATGCTGGGCATTATGCTTGGTAGCACTCGGCATCGTAATCGTGCGGTGCAGATGCTTGCTATGCGGCGGCCGGACTGGAGCTTGGTACGAGGTATTCTCCGCCTGGGGCTGCCGGTGGGGGTTGCCTCTTTGTGCGAAATGAGTTTCTTCAACCTGGTCACTCTCATCATCGCCCCTCTGGGTGAGGTGGTGGTGAGTGCTCAGCAGGTTGCCATCAATGTAAGTGGCATCATCTTCATGCTGCCGCTCAGTTTCGGCATAGCTGCCTCCATTCGGGCAGCCTATCATGTGGGTGCGCGCCATCGCTCGGATTTCAATGCCATGGTTCGCACCCTGCTGGTGGTGACGTATGCCTTCGTAGGTGGGCTTATGTTGCTCACCATACTTTTCCGTCGAGATATTGTGGGGCTGTACACAGACTCTGCGGAAATCATCTCTCTTGCCTCGGTGCTGCTGGTGTACTGCGCCATCTATCAGATCGCGGATGCTACGCAGGTGCTCATGTCCGGCCTGTTGCGCGGTTGTCACGACACGGCAATCATCACTTGGAGCAACATTACCAGCTATTGGGTTGTTGGTCTCCCGCTCTCTTACATCCTCATTCGTACGGATCTTATCGTACCTGCCATGGGGGCAGCCGGGGCGTGGATGAGTTTCATCGTGGCGCTGACCATCACCGCAGTCATTCTCACCTTCCGCTTCCTGCGTACGCGCCGCAGGGTATTCGATGTATGAGAACTTGTTGCCGCTCGTTCATGATGTCAGAAATCGGGTTCGGCAGGAGTAAATACGGTACCACTAAGCAAAAAAATGACAAAATTTTGAGATTATGCTTGACGTGTACACATTAAAAGTGTAAACTCCGTCACCCCGCACTACAGGTGTAGTGTGGCGCGAACTCATAAACCACAAACACACACACGATGAAGACCCACGTGAAGAAAGGTGACAACGTACTCGTTATCGCCGGCAAGAACAAGGGCAAGCGTGGTGTCGTTCTGTCTGTCAATGCCAAGAAGCAGACGGTCATTGTCGAGGGTGCCCGCACCCTCAAGAAGGCTACCAAGCCCTCTGAGTCTGACCCTGAAGGCGGCATTAAGGACATTGACGGCCCCATCCACATCTCCAATGTGAAGAAAGAGAGCTGATGCCGAAAGGTTGACACTCCGCGCTTAAGCCATCAGAACCTAAATCATTAACAACAAGAGCTGACCCGCTAAAATTATGAGCACCCCTACATTGCTTACATACTATAAGGAGAAGGTCGTACCGGCCCTCCAGGCGAAGCATCAGTACACCAATGTACACCAGATCCCCCGTCTCGAGAAGATTGTGGTGACCACGTGTATGGGCAAGCACCCCGACCGCAAGCAGGCTGTCGAGGACGCCGTTGCTGAAATCGCCAAGATTACCGGCCAGAAGCCTTCCATGACCTACGCCCGCAAGAGCGTGGCTAACTTCAAACTCCGCGAGGGTGAAGTCCTCGGCGCCCGTGTGACGCTGCGTTCCACCCGTATGTGGGAGTTCCTCGATCGCTTCATCAACATTACCGCCCCGAACATCCGTGACTTCCGTGGCCTGCCCACCAAGTCCTTTGATGGTCGCGGTAACTATGCCATCGGTATCCCTGATCAGTCCATCTTCCCCGAGATCGAGCTTGATCAGATTAAGCGTAACATCGGTTTCGACATCATCTTCGTCACGACCGCCGAGACGAATGACGAGGGTCGCGACCTGCTTGCTGAGCTGGGTATTCCCTTCCGCAAGCCCACCAAGAAGACTGAAGAGAACGCCTAACTTTTAAACGACTATGGCAGTATTAAGTGATCCTATCGCAGATTTTCTCACCCGCGTGAAGAACGCCGGTATCGCCCGCAATGAGGGCTTCTCCGTGCCGTTCTCCGGTATCAAGGCCGAGATCGCCCGCATCCTCCAGGAGGAGGGCTACATCTGGTCCTATGAGGTCGTTGGTGAGGGTAAGGACAAGTCCATTAAGGTGAAGAGCAAGTTCACCAAGGATGGTAAGTCCATCATCACAGACGTTAAGCGTTGCTCCAAGCCGGGTCGTCGCCAGTACGTCTGCTCCGCCGACATCCCCACCGTGATGAACGGTCTGGGTATTTCCATCGTGTCCACCTCCTCCGGTATGATGACGGGCGCCAAGGCCCGTAAACTTCAGATCGGTGGTGAGCTTATCGCTCTCGTCTGGTAACAAGTCAACCCCTAACCGTATAGAACATTATGTCTCGAGTAGGTAAGAAAGTTATCACTATCCCCGCCGGCGTGACTGTGACCATCACCGGTCAGCATGTTGCCGTAAAGGGTGCCAAGGGCGAGCTCAGCTGGACCCTCCCCGAGGGTATCGCAGCTGCAATCGAAGGTACCGAGCTCAGCGTTACCCGTGCTGATGAGTCCCGCAAACTGCGTGCTCTTCACGGCACGAGCCGTTCCCTCATCTCCAACATGGTGGAGGGTGTGAGCAAGGGCTTCGTCAAGCAGCTCGAAATCGTGGGCGTGGGCTTCAAGGCCGCCGTTAAGGGCAAGGCCCTGGACCTCGCTCTGGGTAAGTCTCATCCCATCCTTCATCCCATCCCCGAGGGTGTGACCGTCACCGTGACGGACAACACCAAGGTGAAGGTCGAGGGTATTGACAAGCAGGTTGTCGGTCAGTTCGCGGCTGAGGTGCGCGGCTACTATCCGCCGGAGCCCTACAAGGGCAAGGGTGTTCACTATGTTGGTGAGTACATCCGCCGCAAGGAAGGCAAGAGCGTTGGCAAGTAATCATCTCAAACACTTATTACAAAGTTTACAAGAATATGAGCACTATCAATCGCAAAGCCATCCGCGCCCGCGTTCATATGCGTATTCGCAAGAAGCTTGCCGGTACGCCTGAGCGCCCCCGTCTGGCTGTTAATTTCTCCAATCAGCACGTTTATGCTCAGGTGATTGACGACGTGAAGGGTGTGACCCTCTGCGCTGCCTGCACCAAGAACGTGGAGATGAAGAAGGCCAATGTCGAGTCTGCCGCCAAGGTGGGCGAGCTCATTGCCAAGAAGGCCCTGGAAGCCGGTATCACTGAGGTTGTGTTCGACCGCGGTGGTTTCCTCTACCACGGGAAGGTGAAGTCTCTGGCCGACGCTGCTCGTGAGGCCGGTCTCAAATTCTAAACAGAAAGGTTTAACACAATGACTGAAGAAACGAAGGCTCCCGCAACAGAGCAGAGCGCCGCTCCCCAGCCCCAGCGTGGCCGTGGTCCCCGTCGTGACGGTGGCCGTGGCGGTCGCGGTCCCCGCCGTGAGGGCGGTCGCCGCAACGAGGCTCCCGTGGAGGAAGGTCCCCAGCTCATGGAGAAGGTCGTGTATGTGAACCGCTGCGCCAAGGTGGTCAAGGGTGGCCGCCGCTTCTCCTTCTCCGCCCTCATCGTTGTGGGCGACCAGAAGGGTAAGGTAGGCTACGGTTTCGGCAAGGCCAATGAGGTTTCCGACGCTATCCGCAAGGGTACGGAGGCTGCCAAGCGCGCCATGAAGAACGTGGTGGTGGTCAACGAGACCATTCCGCACGAGGTGTACACCGAGTTCGGTGGTGCCAAGATCGTGCTGAAGCCGGCTGCTGCCGGTACCGGTCTTGTAGCCGGTGCCAAGGTTCGTGCCGTGCTTGAGGCCGCAGGTGTGACGAACATCATCGCCAAGTCTCTGGGCTCCTCGAACGCCGCCAACGTCGTGAAGGCTACCATGAAGGCTATGCAGACCATGCGCACGGCTGATCAGGTACTCTCCGCCCGCGGTAAGAAGAAGAAGGAAGCCGCTATCTGAGTATTAACATTCAACCATTGATTTTACCATCATGTTGACACTTCAATCACTGCAGCCCAACCCCGGTGCCAAGCATCGCAAGAAGCGCCTCGGTTGCGGCGAGAGCTCCGGCCTGGGCAAGACCTGCGGCAAGGGCAACAAGGGTCAGAAGGCCCGCAGCGGCGGCTCTATCCGCCCCGGCTTTGAAGGCGGCCAGATGCCCCTTCACCGCCGTCTGCCGAAGAAGGGCTTCAACAACGCCCGCTTCCAGTCCACCATCGCCATCATCAACCTGTGCCAGCTCGAGGCTTTCTTCGAGGCCGGTGCCACTGTTGATGAGAACAGCCTGCGCGCTGCCGGTCTGGTGAAGGGCTGCTGCGACGCTGTTAAGCTGCTCGGCAATGGCAACCTCTCCAAGGCACTCAACGTCACGGTTGACTTCGCCAGCGCCTCCGTCGCTGAGAAGATCACTGCTGCCGGCGGCACCCTTACGGTGCTGAGTGCTCAGTAATGGTGCGAGCGTACAGCGCTCATCATCATTAACTTATGACTTACACAAGCCGGGTGGCGCAGCGCCACCCGGCATGTGTGTGAGGAAGGAAAGGGGGGGATTTTATTCCCGGTACCGTTTCTTCACAACAGGCGATCTGCCCTCTGCCGGACTGCTCCGAGTGCCCCGCAGTACAGAGCCCCATCGCCATTCCGCTGCAACATCAGATTTCTCACATCTCAAAACAACTGGTAACATGATATCCGCATTCGCCAATACCATGAAGGTGCCGGAGCTTCGCAGCCGCATCCTCTTCACGCTCGCGATGATCGTCATCGTGCGTCTGGGTGTGCATCTGCCGCTACCCGGCGTGGACGTACAGGCCCTGAATGACTACTTGGCCAAAACTGCTCAGGAAGGCGACAACCCCTGGGGAGCCCTGGGAGCCATCCTGACCATTTTCTCAGGTGGCGGTCTGCAGCAGTGCGGTATATTCGCGCTGGGTATCATGCCGTATATTTCGGCCTCGATTATGACCCAGTTGATGGGTGCTGTGATTCCGAGCTGGCAGAAGATGCTGCAGGAAGAGGGCGGTCGGCAGAAGATGACCAAGTATACTCGTATACTGGCCATCATCATTGCCGTAGTGCAGGGTTACCTGCTCACCACTTCCCTGCGCAATCCGGCCAACATCGGCTTGACAGGTCTGGGCGACTTGGTGATGAACCCCGGCTTCATCTTTACCATCACGACGATTTTCATCATTGTGACCGGCACGATGTTCCTCATGTGGATAGGTGATCAGATCACCGAGCGAGGTGTGGGCAATGGTATATCGCTCATCATCTCCGTCAACATCATTCACGCGCTCCCCGGTGCCTTCTCCATTGCTTGGAAGACCTGCGTGATGGCCGGTGACGGCATGGAGATCAATCCCTTGGGATCCCTTAAGATGGTGGCTCTCATACTCTTCATGATTTTGGTGGTAGCCCTCGTGGTCACCATTACCCAGGCTCAGCGCCGCATCCCCGTCCAACAGGCCAAGCGCATGGTGGGTCGCGGCAAGGTCATGAACGGCGGCACTCAGTACCTGCCGTTGAAGTTGAACTACTCCGGCGTGATGCCCGTTATCTTCGCCACCGCCATTCTGGCACTTCCCACGCTGCTTGTGCGCCAGATCTTCTCTGCCGACAGCCCTGTGGTGACCGTGGTGACAGTGCTCATGTCCCCTTCGGATATCGGCTACTACATCATCTCTGCCATCATGATCTTCTTTTTCTCCTACTTCTGGGTGGCCACCATGTTCCGCCCCCAGCAGATTGCTGAGGATATGAAGCGCAGCGGCAGCTACATCCCCGGTGTCCGCCCCGGTCCTCCCACGGCTACCTTCTTGGATCAGACCATGAGCCGCCTTACCTTCTCCGGTTCCCTCTTCCTCACCCTCATCTACTTCCTGCCGAGCCTTCTTTCCGTATGGGGCAGCCTGCCCATGCTCGTCACTCAGTTCTTCGGTGGCACCTCTCTGCTCATTCTCGTGGGTGTGCTGCTGGACATGATGCGCCAGATCGAGGCCACTCTCCTGCAGAAGAACTATGATGGCTTCATGAAGAAGGGGCGCATTCGCGGCAAGTACAGCCACCTTCAGGGTACGGGAGCCGCAGCCGAGGGCAAGGGCATCGTCATCCTCTGGGTGATCATCGCCATCTTCGTCCTTACGGGCGCCATTGTCATGGCGGGCTGAACTCGGTCTTGCCCGATTGTTTTTTCAACCGTCTGCTCCCTGTCAGGGCAGACGGTTAATTTTTTCTTGCTTCTAAATCAAATGTCGTGATGTCGAGGGGTGAAGATTGGGCTTGCAATCGGGGGCTGTATGTTGTAAAGTCTGTTCGTTATGTTACGTTTAGCTGTACTTGGTTCCGGCTCCGGCAGTAATTGCCAGTCTATTTTCAACGCCATTCAGGATGGTCGCCTGGACGCTGAGGTGGTCATCGTTCTCTCTGACAACCCGGACGCCTACATCCTCGAGCGCGCCCGTCAGCACGGCGTGCCGGCTGAGGTGATGGACTGTGGAGGCTACAAGAATAAGTTCCCGCTGGAGGTGCAGGCTGCTGTGGCTGCCAGATTGCAGGAGCTCAAGGTGGATATGATCTGCTTGGCAGGATTCATGCGACTGGTGAAGGAGCCGTTGCTCAGTACCTTCCCTCGCCGCATTCTCAATATCCATCCCGCGCTTCTGCCGGCTTTCCCCGGTGTGGAGGCTTGGCGCCAGGCACTGGAGGCCGGGGTTCCTCAGGCCGGTTGTACTGTTCACTATGTGGATGCCGGTATGGATACCGGAGAGATTATCATGCAGGCTTACGTCCCGGTTATGCCGGATGATACGGCCGAGAGTCTGCACGCGCGCATTCAAGTGCAGGAGCATATCCTGTACCCTGCGGCTATTCTGTCGGCTATTTCCCGCCTTGCGTGATTGTTCCCGGATTTCATGCTTTTCCTTGAGCGCCGTTTCTTTGAACGGCGCTTCGCTGTTTTATGGAGAGACCATGGTGTGGTATACACCTGATATGGCTCTCAGAGGGGCTCTCTGATCGTTTCCCCGCTGATTATGTATATGGGGCAGGGGGAGAGGGTGGGGTAGCTTTGCAGGGGGCTTTCTGTGCGTTGAGAGCATGGATACCCCCGGAGCAGAAGGGCAAAGGAAAAGCCGCTGCCATTCAGCAGCGGCTTTTTTGAAAAAGCGAGAAGAGCGTCTGTGTCCGTACGGGCGTCTCAGGCGCGACGGCGACGGCGCGCAGCCAGAGCGGCCAAAGCCATGAGGCTGAGCGTGGCTGTGGTGGGCTCGGGGACGGTGGGTGAGTCGCCGCCGGGTTGATCGTTGTCATCATCCTCCGGATAAAGTGCACTATACGAGGTCCAGTTCAGCCCCTCGGCCGCCGCCTGGCTTACTACTCCCCTCATGACATAGGCTGTCTGCACGTAAGCAGAGTTCAGCACCAGTTCCTTCAGGTTGGTGATCTGATCAATTCCCGTGTAGTTGTAGGCGTAATGCGTGGTTGTACCGCCCACCATCATACCGATGTAAATCTTGGTGGTGCCGGTTTCACTCACCGTGAAGGTAATACCCAGCTGCTGAAGGTCTACGGGATTGTTGCGATCGAAAAGCGCCGATGCCTTAGGGCTGGCAGTGTTTGCGCTCTCGAGGTTCAGACCACCGAAACCGGTCAGGTAGTACTTGGGCGGAAGATCCACACTCGACCATTTGGGAGACATCGTCAGCGTGGTAGCCCCATCTGAGAAGGAGAAGAGATCGCCGGCAGGCTTAGAGGTCTGAGGGGTCGGGATGAGCTGGTCAATCACATTGTGCTTCAGACGGATCGAAACGGTGTAGTTTGTCAGACCGTCACCTGCGATGGTGATCTTGTCCGTCCAACCGCCTTCGCGCTTGGCATCGGAATAGTACAGCGCGTTGAGCAGGCGCTGCTGAGAGCCGTTAAGCTCTGCCGCCTCCAATACTCCCGCAAGGGAGGCGGAGAAAAGGGTGATAGCGATGAGAGTCTTTTTCATGTGTAAAGTGTCGGTAAAATGGATATGTGGCTCTTCTCGCAGGCATACGACACCTGCACCACGTTGAGGAGAGTTTACCCTATTTTAAGTCGGATGTAAAGTAGTAAACGACTGAAATGCGAAAAAAAATATGTTTTTTTATTGATTGATGATATTCCGGAGAGCTTCGGAGTACAATTGCGGGTTATCGGGGCTGATATCGTAGCGCAGATAGCAGCGCTTGCGCAGCTCATCGTAGGATTCACCGGGGCGGGTGTGCAGCGCTCCGTGGCGGAAGAGGATCTTGGAGATGTCACCGTTGTGAATGGGGGCGAGGTCGTAGTAGCGAGGCATGTTGGGAGCGAGGTGGCGGAAGGTGCTCATGACGCCGCTGGAACAGTTGTTGCTCAGTGTGTTGTAGGCGGTGTGACTCTCTTCGGTCTCGCGTGCTAATCGGATGAAATGCAGCAGCATGTTCCGGGCTTTTTCGGGTTTCACCCGCATGGGGATGAGCACGAGATCTTCGTGCCGGTAGTTGGTACGCAGCCCGAAGATGTCCTCCTCGGTGCCGAAAAGATAGATGAGACCATAGCGCTTGTAGAGCCCGCCAATGGCACTCTGCGTTTCCCCTTCGGGTAGGCGGGTTTCAGCAGAGACAACGAGGTGTTTACCATCGGCGAAAGAGAAGCTGATCATCGTATGGCATATCATCTCCATTCCGTCCCAGTGGCACTCTGCGAAGTCAGCCCCGGTGATGGCAGAAAGATCATAGGTTTCCGTGCGCCATACGGGGACGAAATCGTGCTCGCTGCGGTAGCGAAAATCACGGAGATTGTGAATGGTGAGGGTGTTCCCCTGAATGTCAAAGACGGGAGCGTGTTGCCAGGGTGCCTGCCATTTTTCCGGCTGCGGTCCGGGGATAAGCCGGAAGAAGATGAGCGAGATGAGCACGCAGCACCACAACCGGCCCTCTGTCTTTATTGGCTTGATGACGGCAGTTCCGGCAAGAGCGATGATCAGACCGATCAGTCCTGCACAGGCGGGCAGCAGGAGCAGACCGGTGGGATAGTAGCTGTACAGTCCGACTGTCCAGATGAGACCAAGCAGTAGTAACAGACGGCGGAGCAGACGACCGCAGGCTGATAGGGGCTGCCATAGCAGACGGAGAGAGCGGGTTATCATGAGGTCTGATTTACCGGAAGTGGATGGTGATGGGCAGGGTGGGCGCGGAGCTGTCCTCCCGGATGGTACCCACATCTGCGGAGGGTACCCAGCCGCGCACGCCCGTGAAGGTCTCCACATAACTGAAACTACCGCGACGTGCCAGAAGATGGAGAGGGGTGGAGGGCTTGAGCTCGATGACAGCGGCGGCATCATCCGCCGCCGCGGATCGGGCGGTTGTTGCGGCTGTCACAATGGCCAGATCGCCGGGAGGAACGGCACTCATATCCGGGACATCGCGGGTGAGGTAGTACAGCCAGTCCAGCGCGCAAAGCAGACTGAGCAGGGCAGTAACGGCCGTGCAGCCGTGCAGCCAGGGCCTGTGATGTCCGCGGAGCAGTACCTGCAGGGCCAGGCACAGCAGGAAAGTTGCGGCACATATTTGGGTGACGATCCAAAGCTGACCGGCACTCAACAGGGTGAACACTTCGTCCGTCATGGTGCTCTGGGGGAGGAGGGCGCCTTCCTTGCGGCGGATGAAATCGAGATTGGCTCGGGCTTCGGCCAAGCCGGGGTCTACGGACAGAGCGCGGGTGTAGTACAGGGCGGCTTCTCCGGGCTTGCCGAGGCGGTAGCAGCAGTTGCCCATGTTGTACAGACGCTCGGCAGTATGGCGATTGGCTTCTCCATGGGTCTGCTCTGCCTTGAGCAGTTCGAGTGCCTTGCTGTACTGTCCCGCGGCATAAGCTGTGGCAGCGGCGTCTTCCCCTGCGTATGCCCGGGGAATGACTACCAGTACTGCCAAGGCGATGAGCGTGACCATTTTGGCCAGGGCTTTGCGGACAGCCCGCAACATGCGTTTGCGCTCCTCAGCGGAGATTTTCGGGGCGGCACCGGGCAGGAAGGCCTCGCTGTCGCGGCGAGCGAGAATGTTGCGGACGGACTCACTCTGAGCGTCCCCGGGGATACGGCTCTCGATGAAGGCTCCTATGCTCTTGAGGAAGCTCAGGTCATCGCTCTGAGCTGCTATGGCTGCAAGTTCCTTCTCCCGGGCGCGATTGCCGGCACCTGCTGCTATGCGGCGCAACAGGGCGCGCACCAGCAACCAGACGAAAATGAGCAGTCCGGGGAGATAGAGCAGGTACCAGAGCCAACGTGGCAGGGTGAGCTCCGGTCCATTACCGCCCGCCTCTGCTGAGGGCAGGAAGTGGTAAATGTCCGTGAGCTCTTCCACGGGAACCGTTCCGGCAGGAGGTGGCTCAACCGCAGTAGTGACCAATCCGCTGCCGGAGGTTTCCGTTTCCTTCCACTCCAGAGGGATGGGTTTGGTGGCTGCTGTCCTGTAGGCCATCTCTTTCGGATCGAAATAGCTGAAGGAGAATGATGGCAGACCGCTTACCTCGGCTGTGGGGCGCATGAGCCGCGAGAATATCATGCCCTGTACTTCTCCGTCCGGTCCGAGAATGGGCTTGCGCGTGGGCGGCACCAGCAGCCAGTTCTGTGAATCCTCCGGCTCCGGGCATGCGAGCTGACTGAGATTGCCGCTGCCCCGCACGATGATTTCTACCTCGACGGCCTCGTGCATGGCCAGACTGTGTGCCGATGTGGTGGCCTCGATGGTGTACTGCCCGACGGTGTCGGCAAAGTCTGCCGGAGCTCCGGGAGGAAGAGGCAGGGCGCTCAGTTCGAGCGGCGCCACGGGAACTTCCTGCTGGGCAACGGCGAAGAAGCCCCGGTTCTGCTGCATGAGGATATTGCCGACGATGTCGTTACGCCCCTCGCGGAAGGGAGTGGCAGAACCGGTGAAGTCGGCGGTACGCCAGGTTTGTCCCCGGGCGTATGCCTGGGGATCGGGGATGTACTGGCCGTGCAGCTGACCGACGATTCCCCCTACGGAAGGACGGAAATTGTCAATCTTCACGCCCACGGAGTTGAGTTGGGGCAGACCGGGGGTCTGGCAGTCACCCGGCATAAAGATTTTCATGCTCAGCTGAACCGGCTGGTGGACGTAGCCGTCAGGGATGTTCGTGTACCAGAGTACACCATAGGGAACCGGCTCTGCAAACCACTTGATGTCGGATGTGGGGCGAACAACCAGCGGGGGGATGGAGATGTTGCTCTTGCGACCGGATTGGTACTCCACTTCGATGGGATCCGGTGCTATTTCGCCGGCTACGTCTGCCTTGAAGATGATGGGCAGTACTTCAACCATCTTGCGGTCGGGATCGAGAGGATTCGCCCCAGCTTTCGGTTGCTGCAGACTGGCTGTGGCATTTTTTACGGTCGGCTGATTCTTCACGAAGAAGATGTCCTGCTGCTTGTTATCCTCCTGGGTTTCCACAAGGTAGAGTACGACTTTTTCGCCCGGTACTGCTACCCCGGTGGACCACACCGGAACGATCTCTGCGAGGGTGAACCCGCAGAGGGCTGCGAATGTGGTGATGGCGGTGCTGATGATCTGTCTCATATCGTGCTCGGTTTAATAATCTTTTTCAGGGGAGGGGACGGTACCACGATGGGGAATGGGTGAGCCCTTTTCTTCGTCCAGGTGCATGCGGAGAATTCCGGCAGCACGCTGCTGAGCTTTCTCCTTTTCTGAAAGAGGGGAGACGGAGGGGTGTTGGTCGTCCTGTTGTTGGTCGTCCTGCTGCTGGTCGTCCTGTTGTTGGTTGTCCTGCTGTTGGTCGTCCTGCTGTTGGTCGTCCTGTTGTTGGTTGTCCTGTTGTTGGTTGTCCTGTTGCCGGTCGTCCTGCTGCTGGTCGTCCTGTTGTGGGGCGTCCTGTTGTGGGTCGTCCTGTTGTGGGGCGTCCTGTTGTGGGTCGTCCTGTTGTTGGTCGTCCTGCTGTTGGTTGTCCTGTTGCTGGTCGTCCTGTTGCTGGTCGTCCTGCTGTTGGTCGTCCTGCTGTTGGTTGTCCTGTTGCTGGTTGTCCTGTTGCTGGTCGTCCTGCTGTTGGTTGTCCTGTTGTTGCTGACGGAGCCGCTCGATTTCTTCCTCGAGTTTCTTGATCAGTTCGTTGATTTTCTCTATATTCTGCCGTGCCGGAGCGAAGTCCGGGGTGATGGCGAGGGCATCCTGATAGGAGCGGATGTCCGTTCGCAGGGCATCCACTATTTTTTGCAGAGCTTCGGGGGTAACTTGTGCCGGACCTGTAGCCGGGGCTTCCTCTTCCTCTGCGTCATCGGGGGAGGGGGCTTCCGTTGGTGCATGGTAGAGGCGGCGCAGATCATCGAGGGTGGCCGTTACGGCTATGTTGCCCAAGGCGTGCAGGGATGCCGTCTGGAGGGCGGGATCTTCGTCCAGCAGGGCTTGTGAAAGTTCCTTGCGGGCCTCTTCAACGGAACCTTCCTGCATGTGCGCGATCCCGCGTGTGTATGCCTGTACACTAAGCTCCGTGGGGGCAGCCTGAACATGCGGTGTGGCTGCCAGCAGCGAAAGGGCAAGAAGCGGGGTAACTCGTGTACTACGTCTCCACTCCGTGCTCAGGAGAATGGCTCCGATGAGAAGCACCAAGGCAGGTAGGGCAAACCAGCAGAAGAGATCATTGGGTACTTTGGTTGCTGAGAAACTCTCCTCGTGGCGGTCGAGCTTGTTTGCCGTTTCGCGGGCAAAGGCGGCAAGATTGGCGCCGGAATCCATGGTGAAGAAATCACCGCCGGTTGCCTGAGCGAACTCCCGGAGCTTGTCAACGTGGAGCTTACTGATGACATGCTTGCCGTTCGCATCCTGCCAGAGCCCATTTTGCCCGCGTGGATCGGGGATGGCTCCACCGGCACTGGTGCCTATACCTACTGTGATGACCAGCAGCTTGTTCTTGCGTGCCTCGGCGGCGATGTCGGCCGAGGTTTCCATCGTGTCCTCTCCATCGCTGAGGATGACCAGAGCATTCGTCCCATCGGGGGCGGAACGTTCAAAATCCTTCATGGCGCGCCGGAGTACAAGCCCGAAGTTTGTACCGCCCGTCGGCACCCAATCGCGATTGACGTTGTAAAGTGTCTCCTTGAGCGCCTCGTGATCATAGGTGAGAGGAACGATAAGATCGGCCTCGCCCGAGAAGATGATCAGCCCGATTTTGTCGGTAGGCAGGGCATTGATAAGCTCGTAGGCGGCGGTGCGAGCCTCTTCCAGACGGGAGGGGGTGACATCTGTCGTCTCCATCGAGCGTGAGACGTCAAGGGCGATGATGAGGTTGCGCCCACTGCTGACGGCGCCGGATTCCGTGTAACCATTGATGGGGCGGGCAGCCGCCAGAATGCACAGACTGAGGGCGAGCAGGCCGAGAATGGGTGGCAGTATGGTGCGCCACAGGGGTGGACGCCTTACCAGCTCGCGACGATGAGCCGGGGCTGTCAGTAGTTGCCAGCTGCGCCTCGTCCGGTGCCGGGACACTACGGCCGTTACGGCCAGCAGCAGTGGCAGAAGGAGGGCTATCAGAACGTAAGGATAGAGAAAACTCATGGTGGTGGGGCAGGTCAGGGGGCCGGACGGGGACGGGTGAAGTGCAGCAGACAGCCCAGGCTCAGCAGAATGCAGGCTACACCCAGGGGCCAGGGGAAGAGCTCCTCGTAGCTTTGCAGGGTACGCCGCTTAACTTCGGTTTTTTCCAGCTGGTCGATGCTGGCAAAAGCTTTCAACAACCCGGCACCTGAGCTGGCTCGGTAAAAGCGGCCGCCGGTGAGTGTGGCGATCTCGCGGAGGGTGTCCTCATCGAAGGAGTCGATCTTGGCGGTGTAGCGCGACAGTTGTTCATCGCGACCGATGGCGATGGTGAAGATCTTGATGCCGAGCTCAGCGGCTTGTTTGGCGGCCTCGATGGGGGAAATGGAGCCGCTGTTGTTCACCCCGTCCGTTACGAGAATAATGACCTTGGACTTGGTGTCCACGCGCTCATGGAGGCGCGTTGCGGCAGAGGCGATGGCAGAGCCGATGGCGGTGCCATCCTGCTCGATGTAACCGGCTCTGGGTGCCTGACCGAAGCCGCCGGGGTGGGCGAGGAAGAACTGATCTATGACATGGCGGACTATACCATGGTCCAGGGTGAGCGGGCTGCAGAGCTTGGCTTTGCCGGCGAATGCCACCAGACCGATGCGGTCATTCGGGCGCCCGGCGATGAATTCCTTGAGCACATGCTGGGCAGAGGTCAGGCGGTCTACGGTGACTCGCTGCTGGCGGTTGCGCCCATCGCGCACCTTGAACACCATGTCCTTTTCCGCCATGGATCCTGAGAGGTCGCAGGCGAGCATGATGTCGATTCCGCTCACCTTCTGCTCCTCATAACTGTGGCGCCATTGGGGACGAGCCAGCGCGATCAGAAGGGCGGCAGCCGACAGGCTCAGCAGGATGGGACCGAGCCGTCCTGCCAGATTGGCCGGGCGCGGGAGCTGATCTCCCGCAAAACGCAGAGTGGGGTGCAGTATGCTGACAGAGCTTCCCTCCCTTCGCCGCAGGAGCAGCAGCAGGGGGAGCAGCAGCAGTCCCCACAGCCAGCCCGGTGAGCCCAGTATGAACTCGCGCGTGACCTGATCGGCAGCGAGGTTGGCGGCAGTGGCAAGGGGTAGGGCAGTAGCAGTCATGATATCTTTTGTACCTTGGCAACGGCAGCGGCCATCTCGGCCTCTTGCGCTTGTGCACGCGTGATGTTGTTGATGACCTCACGGGCCTCCTCTATGAGCACTCGGATCTTCTGCGGGTCTTGCTCGCTGCTGCCGGCATATTTCAGCTCAGCCAATCGCTCCAGCAGGTGGCGGGTGGCGTATTGGCAGGAGGTAGGAACGGATGAGAGGGCATCCATACGGCGGCTGAACTCCTCGTGGGTCTCGAATAGAGCGGGATCTTGCGTCTGGCCGGTCAGGAAGGTACGCAGTACCATGGAGAGCCGCAGGCTGCCCTCGCGAAGTGCCGGCAGTTCTTGCGCCATGATATCCAGTGCCCGGAAGGCGATTTCCTGCGGTGTGGGGGGCTGCTGCGGGCTGCGCCGTCGGCGTAGCTGTACGATGACCAGGGCAACCCCTGCCAGCAATAGTGCCACGCCCAGCCCCCACGCCAGCGGTACCCAGAAGTTTTGTACCATGAAGTCGGTCGGCGCCATGGGTTCCTCCAGGGTGGGAATGGATTGCAAAATATTCTCGTTCATAGCGGTGCGGTGCTTGTTCAGCGAGTGAAGAGCCTGCTGCGGCGTGCGAAGAGTTTGCGGAGCTCGGTGACGAAGCCCAGGTGGGTCAGCAGGCTGATGTGGTCGATCCCCAGCTGGTTGAAGGTGCGATCCCACTCCACCAGGTGAGCCTTCATGGCCTTGCTGTGGGCTGCGCGCAGAGTAGAACCTGAGGTGCTGACGAGGTATTGCTCGCCGGTCTCGGGATCCTGGGCGAAGAAGCGACCTACATCGGGCAGCTCCAGCTCCAGCGGGTCGTTGATGCGGATCGGTATGAGCTCGTGGCGGAAGTTGAGCTTGCCGATGGCCTGCTTGTCAGGCTTGCTGAGGAAGTCGCTGATCAGAAAGCACATGGCGCTCTTGCGCTGGGTGCGGACAATTTCGGCTGCCACGTCCTCCATGCTGTCGTCCTGTCCGCCGGGCGGGGCTGAGAGAATCTCACGCACGATGCGCAGGCATTGCTTCATTCCCTTGGCCGGAGGGAGGTAGAAGTGGGGCTGGCAGCCGAAGATCAGAAGCCCTGTCTTGTCGCCATTCTGAACGGCGCTGTAGGCCAGCACAGCGGCTATACGGGCGGCGTACTCCAGCTTGCTGTCGGCAGAGGCCCCGCCGGCGTAGCGCATGCTCGCGCTGGCATCCACCGCGAGCAGCAGAGCCTGCTCGCGCTCTTCATGGAATTTGCGGACGTAGGGGGTGCCGGTGCGTGCGGTGACTTTCCAGTCGATGAAACGGGGCTCATCTCCCGGCAGGTACTCGCGGAAGTCATCAAAGTCCAGCCCCTGCCCCCGGAAACTGGAGCGGTACTGTCCGGCAAAGGTGGTCGTGGCAATTTTGCGCGCCTGCATTTCAATGCGGCGCACCTGCTGCATGATCTCCTGTGTCTTGTCCATACGCTGACCGGTGGTTTGGGCTGAGGGATGAGCTTGTTAATCAGGGTACGGGTACCCGCGCGAGGATGTGGTCGATGACGTTGTCGCTCGTGACATTGGCCGCTTCTGCCTCGTAGGAGAGCAGAATGCGGTGACGCAGAATATCGTGAGCGAGATCCTTCACATCCTGCGGCGTGACATAACCCCGCTGACGGGTGAAGGCGAGTGCCTTGGCAGCCAGGGCGATGTTGATGGTTGCACGGGGCGAGGCTCCGGCGCGCACCATGCCGTCCAGACTGCGATCCACTTTCTCCGGCTGACGTGTGGCGCGCACGAGGTCAACGATGTAGCGCTCCACGGCGGGATCGATGAAGATGCGGTCCATGATGGCTCGGGATTGTTCGATCTGCTCCACGGTCACCACGGGACGGGTGGTGGGAGCACCGGCGGTATTGCTCATCATCTCCAGCACGCGCAGTTCCTCATCTCGAGTGGGGTAGTCCACCAGTACTTTGAAGAGGAAGCGGTCGAGCTGAGCCTCGGGAAGTTGGTATGTGCCTTCCTGCTCGATGGGGTTCTGCGTGGCAAGTACGAGGAAAGGATTGGGCAGGGCATAGCTTGTCTCGCCCAGTGTGACTTGGCGCTCCTGCATGGCCTCCAGAAGGGCGCTCTGTACCTTGGCCGGAGCGCGGTTGATTTCGTCCGCAAGGATCAGGTTGGCAAAGACAGGTCCTTTCTTGGCGCTGAACCGCCGCTCATCGGGGTTGTAGATCATCGTTCCAAGAAGGTCGGCAGGCAGTAGATCCGGTGTGAACTGTATGCGCGAGAAATTCGCTTCCAACGTGCCCGCCAGTGCCTTCACGGACAAAGTCTTGGCTAGTCCCGGCACGCCTTCCAGAAGGACGTGACCCTTGCAGAGAAGACTCAGGATCAGCCGGTTTATCAGCTCCTGCTGGCCGACTACCACCTGGGACATTTCCATCTTCACGGCGCTCACCCAGCCTGAGCTTTGAGCGATTTCATCGTTGAATTGCTGTGTATTCATTGTTCTGTTGGCTCTACATTACCATGTCACCGGTGCTCTTTCAAGCATGTTCCATGTCTTGCACAGCTATGACACAGCTCATGTCCCCATCCGTTCAATATCATGTTCTCTTCCTGCTTTCGAAGCGTCTCCCCTTGGAGCTTAATACCTCCTTTTACAAGATTTTTTCCGAAAAATGCAAATTCGCCTTGACGTATGCCCGAAAATGTGTAAAATACCGCTCCACTAATCTTTTTAACTGTACACAATCTTATGTCCAGAATCTGCAATATCACGTTTGCCATGCCGCATAAGGGTCGCCGCATCCATCGCTCCGGTCTTGCCAAGAAGAAGGGCGGTATCGGTCGTCACGTCACCAAGACTGTCAACCGTACGGTCTACCCCAACCTTCAGGAGAAGCGAATCTGGGTACCCGAGCTCAATGGTGGTCGCGGCGGTTACATCCGCATGAAGCTTTCCTGCAAGGCTCTTCGCACGATCTCCAAGAACGGCGCTTACAACGTGCTTAAGAAGGCAGGCATCCTTTACTGATTTCCCTCCGGAAATTTTTCTGCACTTTTTTTGAACGGTGCGGTACTTTCGGGAGTCTATCAGGACGAATACAGAAGTCTGCCCGAGTGCCGCAGGGCTGTTCTCAGAACGAACGCGGATACTTCGCAAAAGCTTCCTACTGCCTTCACAGAATAAGCATTTCGAATTTCTAAAATGACACCTCAACAGACAAAGATCGCGCTTCGTATAAACGATGACAACCTCAACCACCACCTCTGGAACAATCGTGGGGTGTGGTGGTGCCATGTGACTGTGCATAAGCCGGATGCAACGGCTGAGCGCCTCCGATTCTCCCTGCGTACCAGGGATATCAAGAAGGCTCGCACGCTGCGCGACCGCATCTTTGCGGATATCCAGCGCCACTTTGGGATCGCCACCTGAGCCGATCGCAACACAGAATTATTTGTCAGGAGCTGCCGGATTGACTTCCGACAGCTCCTGACTTTTTGCGCCATAAAGCACATCCGTATGAATATTCTCTTGACTCGCGGAAGATAATGTGGCAGAATCTCCCTGCCGCCGGGGCCCCCGGAGGTGTGGCTGGAAAACCCCGTCAGGACCGAGAGGTAGCAGCGGTATTCAGACCCCATCTGCCGGGCAAGTCTCGGCGGCGTTTTTTTTGTTCCGGCATGCGCATGAGAAATGGGATGAAGAGCCGGGCATGGGAAGAGTGGAGCAGAGGCACGAGATACATGTCGGCTTTTCCCCGGGGATGTAGAGAAGAAAAGGCCGCCACTCCTTGCGGAGCAGCGGCCTGAAATATTTTCGCGGTGAGCCGGATTTACTGTAGTGTGGTGATGTAGTAACCGGCGATGACGGCCGTACCGATCACACCGGCAACGTTCGGACCCATGGCATGCATGAGCAGGAAGTTGCTGCGATCCGCCTTTTGACCTTCGTTGTGCGACACTCGGGCGGCCATGGGCACGGCGGAAACGCCGGCGGAGCCGATGAGCGGGTTGATGGGGTTCTTGCGCCATCCGGGGATGAGGTTCATGATCTGAGCGCAGATCAGACCGCAGACGGTAGCAACGGCGAATGCCACCACACCCAGCAGGATGATCTTGATGGTCTGCAGCTGCAGGAAGCGCACGCCCTGCATGGTGAGACCGACGGATACGCCGAGCAGGATGGTGGTGATGTTCATGAGCTCATTCTGAGCACAGGTAACCAGACGCTCCGTGACCTTGCACTCGCGCAGGAAGTTACCGAACATAAGCATGCCGAGCAGCGGTGCGGCATCAGGGCAGAGCAGGATGGTCAGGATGGTCACGGTGAAGCAGAAGAACATCTTCTCGCCCTTGGAGACCATACGCAGGCTCTTCATCTTGATCTTGCGCTGGGCTTCCGTTGTACACAGGCGCATGAACGGCGGCTGGATGAGTGGTACGAGAGCCATGTAGGTATAGGCAGCTACGGCGATGGCGCCCAGCAGTTCCGGAGCCAGCTTACTGGCCAGGAAGATCGAGGTGGGACCATCTGCACCGCCGATGATGCCGATGGCGCTGGCCTGCCCCTTCGTGAAGCCCATGCACACAGCGCACAGGAAGGTGAAAGCCACACCACCCTGGGCTGCAGCACCCAACAGGAGTGCTTTCGGAGAGGCGAGCAAGGGACCGAAGTCCGTCAGCGCACCCACACCCATGAAGATGAGCGCCGGGAAGATCTCGCACTTAATGCCCAGACCAAGCCAGTCGAACAAACCACCGTGCGGTTTGACGAGCAGGTACTTCTGGGGGGTCTGTCCGGTGACGACCAGCTTGCCCTTCTGGACTTTGCCGGTCGCGGGATCGATGGCTTCCGTTACGACCATGGGCTGATCCATAGCCTTGTTGTATTCGTCAGCAACGGTGTCATTACAGCCCTCTGTGCTCTGCTTGCTTACGCCGGGATCCCGGAAGGGTGCCAGCTCCAGTTGGATGAAGCCGACATCGTTCATGGTCGAGCGATCGATCTGGCCATCCTTCAGCGCCACTACATCACGCTGAGCCTGAGTGATGACCATGCCGTTGTCAGGAATGTTGGCGATGAGGGCACCGAATGCAATCGGCACCATCAGTAGTGGTTCGAACTGCTTGGCCACACCCAGGTACAACAGTCCG
Source organism: Akkermansia sp. (assembly GCA_045545975.1). GTDB lineage: Bacteria > Verrucomicrobiota > Verrucomicrobiia > Verrucomicrobiales > Akkermansiaceae > Akkermansia. The sequence continues at coordinate 432 of JAZQCA010000045.1, read as the reverse complement.
ACCACAACGAGCCACATGACGTACATTTGCCATGTCATCTGGAAAAGCCCGATGCCGGAGATGAAGTCCTTGAGGGAATTGATGAGTTCTAGCATATCGAAATATGATTTTGACTAGTTGTTACACCCCCCGCATATCCGATGCGGGGCCTGTAGCCTTAGCCTCGACTTAACCGAGGTAGGCAAGCGGCTGGTTCTCGGCTACGGTGTCGCCGGGAGCTACGCAGAAGCTGGTGACAGTACCGGCAGCCGGAGCGTAGATGACGGTGTTCATCTTCATGGCCTCGAGGGTGAGCACCTGGTCACCTTCCTTCACGGCGGTACCGGGCTTCACATCGAGAGAGACAACTTTACCGGCCAGCGGGCTCTGGATGGGGGTGCCGGCGCCGGCGGCAGGAGCGGGAGCTGCTGCGGGGGCGGGGGCTGCCACGGG
>JAZQCA010000044.1:0-6004 GCA_045545975.1 Akkermansia sp. | reverse complement strand
CGTCGGACACAGCCACGCCAGCCTTGGCAGCGAGCTGAGCCTTGGCGCGGTACTCATCGAGCATGGTCATGGCGAAGAAGTTCTCCTTGGGCATGCCGGTGGCGTTGTGCATGGCGATCAGGCAGTTGGTGTTGCAGGGGTTGCCCACCACGAATACCTTGCAGCCGGGGGCGGCGTTCTCGGCGATGGCCTTGCCCTGACCCACGAATACCTTGCCGTTGATGGACAGAAGATCCTTGCGCTCCATACCGGCCTTGCGGGGGACGGAACCCACCAGCATGCACCAGTCAGCGTTCTTGAAGGCTACGGCGGGATCGTCCGTCGGTACGATCTCCTGCACGAGCGGGAAGGCGCAGTCCTCAAGCTCCATTACCACACCCTTCAGCTTGTCGAGGCAGGGGGTGATTTCCAGCAGCTTCAGGATAACGGGCTGGTCTGCACCCAGCATTTCGCCGGCTGCGATGCGGAACAGCAGAGAATATGCGATATTGCCGGCGGCGCCGGTCACGGTCACGGTTACGGGTTTCTTCATAACGGGGGTATTATGCCTGTTTGGTGCTGCAAAGTCAACCCTGAAATCAGTCTGCTAAGCTGCTTTTTGGCACAGAGTACGTTTTATCATTGCAAATCCCGCTTAATATGCTACAATACCCGCGTTCGTACGATTATGGCTATTCAGACTAAAAACCCGTTCGGTTCCAAACTTAAGGTGGCTTCGGCTGAGGTGCAACGCGTCAAGCCGGAGGGTGTACTCTACTATCTTCTGCCCCCGGCTCTGGTTATTGCCGTGCTGGTTTTCTGCTATACTGCCACTCCTCCCCAGTCTGCCGCGAGCGAGGGGGCTGCCGAGCCGGCTCCTGCCTCCGCTGAGTAATCTCTCATCTTCATCACAGCCTATCATTACCATCAGACCATGAGCAATGCCGCCCCCATTACCATGACACCGCAGGGCCTGCAGGTGCCGGATTTCCCCATCATTCCCCACATCATCGGCGACGGTTCCGGCCCCGATATCTGGCGTGCCGCCAAAGCCGTGATCGATGCCGCCGTCTCTGCCGCCTACGGCTCCGATCGGGCCATCGTCTGGAAAGAGGTCCTGGCCGGGCAGAAAGCCTTTGATGAAGTCGGTACCTGGCTGCCCAATGAGACTGTGGACGCCTTCCGCGACTACCTCATCGGTATCAAAGGCCCGCTGACCACTCCTGTAGGTGGCGGCATCCGCTCCCTCAATGTGGCTCTGCGCCAGGGGCTTGATCTCTACTGCTGCGTGCGCCCCGTCCGCTACTTCAAGGGGATCGAGACCCCGGTGAAGGATCCCTCCCTCGTTGATATGGTCATCTTCCGCGAGAACACCGAGGACATCTACGCCGGGGTGGAGTTCAAGGAGGGCAGCAAAGAAGCTGAGATCTTCTACAACTGGCTTTCCGAAATGTACCCTGATCGTGCCGGTAAGGTACGATTCCCCAACACCTCAGGCTTCGGTATCAAACCTGTTTCCCGCGAGGGTACGGAGCGCTTGGTGCGCTCTGCCATTGAGTACGCCATCCGGAACAATCGTCCCTCCGTCACCCTGGTACACAAGGGCAACATCATGAAGTTTACCGAGGGCGCCTTCCGCGATTGGGGATATGAGCTCGCCAAGCGTGAGTTCGGGGCTGAGCCGATCGGCAAGGGCCCCTGGTGCCGTCTTCCCAACGGAATCGTCATCAAAGACTGCATTTGCGACGCCTTCCTTCAGGAGATCCTCATCCACCCCAAGGATCACTCCGTTGTGGCTACCCTCAACCTGAATGGCGATTACTGCTCGGATGCCCTCGCCGCGCAGGTCGGCGGCATCGGCATAGCCCCCGGCGGCAATATCAACTACAAGACCGGTCACGCCGTATTCGAGGCAACTCACGGCACGGCTCCCGCTCTGGCTAATCTGGACAAGGCGAACCCCTGTTCCTTCCTGCTCTCGGCAGAAATGATGCTGCGCTACATGGGCTGGACCGAGGCCGCGGATCGCATCGTGGCTGCTATCGAGGCCGCCATCACCGACAAGAAGGTCACCGCAGATCTTGCGGAGATGATTCCCGGTGCTACCGCTCTGAGCACAAGTGCCTTCGGGAACGTATTGATAGACAAGATGCGATTTTAAAGGACTAGTTACGAGTTACAAAGGACTAGGTGATGGTGAAAGGACTGGTTACGAGTTACAAAGGACTAGGTTGATAGCTAGGCGCAGCGAGCTGCGCAGAGATTGTCAGCTATGATACTGTGGACAATTTCAGGGCAGAAATGACCGCTCGCACCCGCATCTTTGCGCTGCGGGTGTTGCGGTTGTGCTCTTGCCTTCATGGTCGTTATGAGGTGGAGCATGTTGGTAAGCAGCTGTTAAGGGCTGCTTCTTCTGTCGCTGCTAATTTTCGCGCAGCCGGTTATGCTAAATCTGCTGCTGATTTTTATTCTAAACTTAAATCCTGTGAAGAAAAAGCCGTAGCCGCATGTTTCTGGTTGGAATTTATTCGTGACGGAAACTTATTGCCTGCTGAGAGTGTTGAAGAGTTGCTTTCTGAAGTGCAAGAACTCGTCGCTATTATTGCCGGAGCATGCAGAAAAAGTAGCGTTTCGTTATGAACGGAGAGGGTGAGCATTATCGGACCGATTTGGTAGAGCGTACACGTTTGCTTTCGCTGCGGATACTCACCTTGTGCAAATGCTTACATGGAACGTACGAACAAGAAACTATCGGTTCTCAACTTTTTCGCTGTGCGACTTCCGTGGCTGTTCATTATAGGATTGCTCAGCATGCTATCTCGCCTAAAGATTTTTTGTATAAACTTAAAATATGCGACGAAGAGTCGGATGAAGTATGTTGCTGGCTTGATATGCTCGTTTCTGCTGACATCTTGCCGGCATCCAGACTGTCGTTATTGATACAGGAAGCCCACGAGATATCGGCTATCATTTCAACCATATGCAAAAACCTACGTAAGAAACGCAGATTGCCTCGCCCCTAAATACCCAGTCCTTTCACCATCACCTAGTCCTTTGTAACTCGTACCCAGTCCTTTCACCATCACCTAGTCCTTTGTACCTCGTACCCAGTCCTTTCCCCATCACCCAGTCCTTTGTAACTCGTAACTAGTCCTTTCCCCATCACCTAGTCCTTTGTAACTCGTAACTCGTCCTTTCATGCAAGATCCCGGCTTTGTTCACAGTGTTTTTTCCTCCATCGCCTCGCGCTATGTCACCGCCAACCATGTCCTCTCGCTTGGTGCGGACATCCTGTGGCGCGAGCGCGCCCTCAAAATCATTGCCGAGTGGAAACCTCGTCGGCTGCTTGACATCGCTACCGGTACAGGTGATCTCGCTCTCACCATCAAACGGGCTCTGCCCGAAGTGGAAGTACTCGGAACTGACTTTTGCCGCCCCATGCTCGATGTGGCCGTGCAGCGCGGATTGACCAACGTATTCGAGGCCGATGCCATGCACCTGCCGCTGCCGGATGCCTCCTTCGACGTCGCCACCGTCGCCTTCGGTCTGCGCAACATGGCGGACTACGAGAAAGCCCTGCGCGAGTGGCTCCGCATCCTGCGCCCCGGCGGCCACCTGTTGGTGCTCGATTTCAGCATGCCCGAGGGACTGCTCGCTCCTCCCTACCGCTTCTACCTGCACCGCATCCTGCCCCACATTGCCGGATGCCTCACGGGCAACAGCGGCGCCTATGACTACCTTGGCGAAAGCATAGAGTCCTTCCCGCGCGGTGCCGCTTTTTGCGACTTGTTGACCCGCTGCGGCTACCAAGCCCCCGCCGCGCTGCCCCTCATGGGCGGTATCGCCACCATCTACACCGCTGAGAAGTAATCTCTGACGAGAGAATGAATATAAGAGCAGGGGATATTTCAGCAAAGATTCCTGTAACAGAAATCCGCCGTCTTTTTCAGACGGCGGATTTCGTTCTCGGGCTTAACCCGATTGCAAAGTGAATGGGTAGCTTGTCAGTTACTTGCGACGACGGCGAGCAGCAAGCCCGGCAAGAGCAAGCAAGCTCAGCGTAGCTGAGGTCGGCTCGGGGACAATAAGCCCTTTCACCTCATCCGCGCTGAGAGCTTTGTTCCAAAGCGTATACAAGTATTGGTAATAGAATAGTTAGCGTTACTTTACAGCAAACCTATAAGAGTATGAAAAAGACTTGTATAGTTCTGTCATAATACAGTCTTATACAATGTTTTATAGCGGCATTTGCAAGTCGCTCGCAATTAGAAATGCAAATTTGCGATTTTTTGAGGAAGTGACGCTATGAGGGGTATAACTGCTCCTTGAAGTCAGGCTTCATCAGCCCCTCAAAGCAACCTCACAGGGTTATTCTGTGCGATTGAGGTAATGATGTAGGAGCATTCATCAAATCAGAGGTTACAAAATGAAAGCCTGGATCCAGGGCGAGATGCTTTTTTATCAATAAGGGCTATCCGTAGGCTGTTCTAATAGAAAATGCCTGTATCTGTAATCCAAGTGAGGATTACGAAAAATCGCATACAAAATTCCGATAAAATTTTTACAATACTTTCGTGCTATCAGAAACTTCGTATGCGTGATGTCTCGGTGATTGTATGATGCATCAGGTTGTATTCAATCACAAAGTCAAATGAGCATCTACAATGAGGTGTTACAAGTAACGATTTACCATCTCTGTGAAACACATTTTGCGAGGGTTCTTCATGTCCTCCTGACGCTTCCTCTCAAAGTCTTTACGGCGTGCTTCCTCGTAGGCTTCCTTACCCTCACTCATCAATCGTGCGTCCTCATTCAAGACTTTACTTATAGCATGTCTCATACGGTCAGCATTACTTACGGTAGTCTTATCAGTCTTACCTTGTACAAGTATCTGTGATAACTGTTCAAGTCTCATGCAAGTATTTACTTGATTGACAGAGCAGAGAAAAACAAAGAGCCGCTGCCCAGTAGTGAGCAGCGACCCTTGATAAATGAGAGGTAAGATTGAATTACTTACGACGACGACGAGCAGCCAGACCAGCCAAAGCAAGGAGGGAAAGAGTGGCAGTGGTGGGCTCAGGGACGGTTTTGATGCTTAATGACATATCGGTAACTTGCGCCGTACTGTTAGTCACAAACGTAGCGACGATATTATTCACCTCAAACGTGTCTCCTAATAATATACTTTCAGATACATTGCCCACGTTCATCGTTCCAATAAACGCATTTTGTGTGTGGTCATAGCCCACGGTAAGAGTAAAACTGTTAGGAACAATCACCAATTGATCATTCTCTGTTTTGTTTGGGCTAAATGTACTTCCTGCCAGATTCTTATAATAGGAGGTAACATCGCTACCTTGACTGGTACTATACTCAGTTATAATGTTAGACGTATCCGCATCGTTGTTTGTTGTAGAAAATACATAACCACGAGTCAGCCCAACTTCATCTGTAATACCTACACGGTAAGTAGTATCCTTAAAAGAACGTCCGCCCACAAATGCAAAAGCTTCGTTTTCCAGTGCAATCGTAAAACTATTGTCAGGATTTCCAGCGTTATGAGTTACATTAAGCGTCAATACCTGATTCTGCGCTAAAACAATGGGGGATGTGTTAAAGTTGAGTTTAATAGCATTTTCTCCCCAGTCGTTACCTGCATATGTCAGTACGCTGTCCTCAATTGACATTCTATACCCCTCGCCCCATGCCTTATCAAGTAATTGAATTTCGGCGGTAGATGCTTGTGCAATACCTGCCAGAGCCATGAGTGCAATGATTGTCTTTTTCATTATTGTGTATTGTGTGTTGATTGTTAATGTTGCACGCGCTACCTGCAGCCTTTCTCGTACGCTGAAAAACCTCAAGCCTCACGCGTGCTTGCGCACAGTATATCTCTTTTCGAAAGAGATGTCAATCGAAAAACGCATATTTTGCTTATTTTTAACATGTACGAATTCTCCCGAAAAATTCTTCCTGAATTAAAAATTCCCTTTTGCTTACACTTATTGTCATATAATTAATATTT
>JAZQCA010000043.1:0-1812 GCA_045545975.1 Akkermansia sp. | reverse complement strand
CCATGTCTTTCTGTGAGCCAAGGAGTTGTAGTGGGGATTTGTCTTCCTAAGACCGCTTGGCCTCCGACTTCATATTGAGCAACTTCGTCACATGCGGCTGGCTCACTCCGATAAGTCTGGCCATGTTCGTTGCGCTCCCATACTTTCCTGTCACCAGCAGCCGCTCCAGCATGATGGCGTTTGCCATACGAATTGCCCGCTTAGTGGGGAACTTGTCACATTGGCACACCGCTTCCACGAGGTCATCTTCTTCCGTGCGCAATCGCAGGACAGGTGTCACCGTGCTGTGGTCGATGATGTAGGGAATCGAGAAGTCGCAGCCCTGGGGGACATCCACCGCAGCCGGGCGGTCATGCAACGGCAGCTCACCGGGCGGCGGGATTTTCTCAATCGAACTTTTCTTCTTCGCCCCGCGCTTGGTTGGTTCGAGGTGGAACGGAATGGAAAAAGAAAGCGTCTTTTCGGCTGTACTCATGGCATCAGAGGTCGTTTAGGGTTACATTCAGTTGGGAGGTTTCCGGGTCGATGGAGATGGATTTGAATGCTGCATGGAACACGCGATCCAGTTCCTGTGGAGTAGCCCCCTCCAAGATGAGGCCGAGACTATACAGGCAGTCGGCTACCCGGTGGGCATCGAACTCCGGCAACTGGGCAATGATTGCTGCGGAAAGGTTGGGATTATCCCGCAGCGTGCCGAGCTGCTTCGCCACAAACCGCTCCATCTGGTCGCCATTGAATCGGGGGCTTTCGCATTTGTCCTTGGAGCGGTACGCCTTGGTCTTGCAGACGTAGTAACGGCGCAGGATTCCCGTCCTCACATTGCACACCCCGATGTATTCATTACCGCACAGGCTGCATCGGAGCAGCCCTTTGAGCGGGAACAGGACATCGTGCTTCTTCTGTGGCTTGTGGCGCACCGATTCCTCCAGCCGCTTGACGGCGGCGAAGTATTGTTGCTCGGCGATAAAGGGAACATGGATACCCTTGATAAGTTCATCACCATCCCGCAGGAATCCGGCATAGACCGGGTGCATCAGAATACGCTTTACCATCTGGCCGTGCCACTCCGATGCCGGCTTTTTACCGATGCTGCGGAACTGGTGCTTGGCTTCATTGAGGCGTACCGCGATATCGCCCACATTCATGCCCTGCTCATGCAGGGCAAAGATGAGCCGTACCACATCGGCCTCGCCGGGGACAATCTGGAGTCCCTGCTTGGTGAGCTGATAGCCATAGGGCGGGCGACCACCTACCCAGCGTCCTCGCGCACGCGTGGCGCGTATTTTATCTCGGAGTCGGGCGCGAATGATAGCAGCTTCGTAGTCGGCCACTACCGCCATCATGTTCATGGAAAGCTTACCCTCGGGCGTGTCACTCTGGAGGCAGTGGGTGGCGCTCTCGAATATCACGCCATTCTCGGCAAACTCTTTCATGAGGAGGGAGAAGTCTGCCAAGTCACGGCTGAGTCGGTCGAGCTTGTAGACCACGATGCAGTCCACGGCTCCGGCTTTCACCAGTCGGCGCAGCGCGGTAAGCTGCTCGCGCTCTACCGTGGTACCGCTGACGGCTGCATCCACATAGGTTCCGGTGTATACCCAGCCATCATCCTTGTGGCGTTCAATGAACTTCATGCAGACATCTGCCTGAGCATCCAGAGAGTTGAACTCTTGGTCGAGCCCCTTGGCGATGGACTTGCGCGTGTATATTACGCAGCGGCGTATCTGAGGTGCTTGTGCTTTCATATCACTTCTTGGCGTTAGCGGTTTTGCGGGGAGTGGGTGCGAGGTTGAAGAATGAATTGCCGCTCTTGGG
>JAZQCA010000042.1:0-79250 GCA_045545975.1 Akkermansia sp. | reverse complement strand
ATAAGCTCGATGTCGCAGGGTTGCAATTTGGGCAGACGCCCTCTCTTCTCCACACGCTTGCGTTTTCGAGCGCGTGAATAGTATCTAATAATGCTTTTAGGTGACTTGTAACCAGTGAGTTCCATTAGTTGTTTTAGGAGTTCCCCCTTAGCTTTGCGGGAGTGTGTCTTTCGATACTTTGCTGCGTTGGAATTCAGTAACTCTATTATTGCTTGTTTACTCATTTTGAGTGACATGTGTATATATTAGTGCCTGATTTATGAGGCATCCAGCTTTTCACGTGTCAGCCGAACTCGTGGGAAGTGTCAGTTCGGTGACTGGATTTTTGAGGCAATGCGCTTCTCCTCTGTCGCAATCTTTTTTTCTTTTTGGCTTGACTTTTGAGGGGCTCTCTGTTTTAATCCTCCTGCACCTATCGTGCGCCGGCTTGGCGGAATTGGTAGACGCGCTCGACTCAAAATCGAGTTCGAAAGAGTGTGGGTTCGAGTCCCACAGCCGGTATGAAGAATCCCGTTGAAAAGAGCGGCAGTTTAACGACTGCCGCTCTTTGTCGGAATGACAGTAGAAAGAATTTTTACCTATGGGGGCTGAAATCGGAGAATTCAGTGGCGAGCACTGAGCTTGCCCCAGGCTTTTTGCAACAACTCACGCACCTTTGCTTCTGCTTCATGCGGGGAAAGAGATTCAGCCCCGGCAATATCACACAGTTGTTTCCATTCAAGCGGAGTGAGTCGGACAGAAAACGACACGATGTCATCAAATTTAAGCTCCGGGCGGCGGGCTTGTTTCACAATAGCCTCAATGGCATTCTGCTTCAGCTTCGGAATCGTTCTCCCGGAGCTGAACCATCCATTCACCGTTGTAACACTCACCCCGAGCAATGAAGCAAGCTCAGCCCGGCGGATTCCTGCCATTTCCACAGCAGACCTCAGACGTTGGTTTACTTCATTCATCTCTTGCATTGTACCAAAATCGCGCATTTATGACCAGAATGAAACCGATTCAAGCCACAAAAGTTAGCAAGGCGCGTATTATGTAAATCTGCGTGCGTATATACTACTTGCTTTTAGCTGCAGAATGTGCTAAATTCTCATCGTTCAAAAACTGGTCATGCCTGCCATCTCTCTCCAGATTCCGGTAAGCGAACTCCTTGTAACCATTCGACATCTTCTTGCGAATGGAAAAGAGGTGCGCGAGGAGCTACTTAGCACTGCGATGGGGGCTATTGACCGCGATTCTCCCCTTAAAGCTTCCCAAAACCTCCCAAACTCACAATGAAACAGTATTTCTACATCGACTCCAATAATCAGCAGATAGGGCCAGTCTCTAAAGAACAACTCATCGATATGAGAAATCGAGGAGTTATTTCTGATCAAACTAATGTTTGGGCTGACGGATTCCCTAGCTGGATACCACTGATAGCAATTCTCCAAAATAATGAAACATTTATCTCCCACATCGATGAAACGTCAAGGAAGGAGTGCAGCCAGGCTGAACTTGTGGAGAAGAAACCTGGTCGCAGAAAATTAAAAACGGGTAATGTTGCAGCTGTTTTGTACCAAAGCATCACAAATAGGAAAGCACAAATGTATCGGAACCTTGCCATTGGAGGAGTGTCTCTGGTTGTTGGATTTATTGCCGGCTATGTATTCCATACCAGTAATTCAGTAGAAGGCGAGCTTCCATCAATTCCAGAGATTCCATCATTTGCGGAATTAACAGCACAAGGAAAAGATAAGACCACCAAAAAGCAATCGGAAGCTCGCAGCTCACACGAATCAGAGGCACACGAATCAGAGGAAGCAAGAGAAGAACTTCAACGTATGGGAATTCCCATTGTGGATTTCGAGAAACGTCTATGTGAGGCTGCTCAAAGAGGTAACATAGAACTGGTAAGATTGCTACTTGCCGCAGGAACTCAAGTCAATACCACGGAGTTGGATCCTAAAGGCAGAATTTCTACGCCCCTGTCCGCAGCTGTGGGGGCAGGACATGTTGAATGTGTAGAAATATTGCTCGATGCTCCCAATATTGATGTAAATCTCGGGAACCCTTTACGTATGGCGGTAAGAAATAAACGGTATAATCTAATTCAAAGACTGCTCAAGGTTGATGGTATTGACGTCAACCAAAAGGGGGGTGGAGTGGATTCTACGCCCTTGATGTACGCAGTCTTCTCTCGCGATGACCGGGCAACGTTTTTGCTTTTGCAATGTCAAGATGTAGATGTCAATGCTACTGATGACATGGGATATGCCCCTATTCATTGGGCGGTTAGAAATGAGGATTTCTCCTGTTTGGAACTTCTATTGAAGCATCCAGATATAAATGTTAACAAGCTGGATGGTCATAGACATAGCCCCATGTATCACGCGAAGATGTCAGGGATTTATCGGCTTGTCGAACGTCTTAAAGAAGCAGGTGCAATCTAATAAGCAAAGTATATAACATCCTCAGAGAAGTCATGAAACAGTACTACATATGCAAGCCTGGTCGTACCCAGGAAGGGCCTTATCCTGAAGATATGGTTCGAACCTGCCATGAACAGGGAATTTTCCCTGCTGATACTTTAATCTGGTTCGATGGTGCGGCAGAATGGATGCCTATTCAAAGTGTTTTTGCTACGTCGGGACGAGCTTCTTCAATGCCTTCTGCTCCGGAGTCCTCCGTTCCGGAGCCTGAGCCGTCAGCTGATATTTCCCTCCAGACGGAGCCTACGGATTCCTCTATGCTGACTCCACAGTCAGCTATGCCAGCTGCTCCGGCAGTAACTATGGCAACACCTCCACCCTACATGACAACTCCTTACCCGGTTCCTCCACCCCCTCCAAAAGAAGAAGCTGTCTATTATGTGGCTCAGCCCGGAATGCAGCCGCAAGGACCATATACCAGAACCTCTGTGATAACTGGGTACTACCAAGGAGCCTATCCATTGGGAAGTCAAGTTTGGGGGCCTGATACAGGCACCTGGATTCCTATCGAGAACTTATTGGGCTCCGCCATGCATTCTGGCGTCAAATCGGCTGTGGGGCATTTTCAAGGTAGGGCCAACGCTAAGAGCTGGAATCCCATCACCGCTTTTGTCAGTTGCATGAAGCGCTATGCCCAGTTCAGAGGGCGTGCCTCACGCTCGGAATACTGGTTCTTCCAACTTGCGTGGTTTATACTGTATATCCCTATTGTTATTGCTAAAGATGTTTTGGCAGAATGCGATGCAGAGGGGGTGGGGTTATTACTGGAGCTCATCTTCCGTTTTGCAACCTTGGTTCCGATAATTGCAGTTGCTGTTCGCCGTTGCCATGACACCGGGCGAAGCGGCTGGTTTACGCTTATTCCCATTTATGGTTGGGTGCTTTTCTTCCTGCCCAGCAAAAACGAGAACAATCCATACGGCTCCTCTCCGCTACCTCCGGCCTGATCCGTCCTTCCGCTGGAGTAACCATATTAACTTCACCATAACCCATTCATGCTATATATGAAAAACAAACTAAAATCATTCATTACAGCCATTACAGTATTTCTTGCTTATATCCTAGTCAATGTACCAGCCTATGCTCAATTAGCAGGATTTCGGAAAAGCGCAGAAACAGCAGGAGACTACTACAGCACACACGATGTAGGCGATAACTCTGTGATGGATTTCTTTGTTTTCGTGCTGATTGTTGGTTTTATCATAGTCGTGTGGATGTTTTTCCGAAAAAAATAAACATCAGGTAATCATTTCTTTCGAGCCGGCTGTGTGCTGGGATTTTGTTCCATCAGCACCTCCCGGCATGCGAAAGCAAGTTTTTTCTTTTCTATTATCCAGGAAATATGAAGCAGTACTATGTGGCTGAGCCCGGTGCAGCTCCCCATGGTCCCTATGCTGAGGCCATGGTGAAACGCGCCTTTGAGCATGGTATGTATCCCCCTGGCACTAAGCTGTGGTGGGAAGGGTTGCCTGAGTGGGTGCCGATAGAAGCAACATTCAGCAAGAAAACACAGCACACAGTTCCACCACCGCCTCCCAGGGTTGATCAAGCGAATTACACGCACTCTGTCAGGCCATCTTTCGGCTGGAACGTCATCAACGCATTCACCAGTAATATGACGCGGTACGCCTGCTTTGAGGGGAGAAGTTGTAAGTCTGAGTATTGGTATTATCAACTGGCCTGCCTGATAATGTGTATATTTTCCATGTGTTTTGGAGAAATCGGATTTGCCGTGGTATATATCCTGATGAGTCTTGTCTTATTTGTACCCAACATGGCACTCAGTTACCGCCGACTACAGGATGCCGGTTACAACGGCACAGCTGGGGCTGTCATTAGCGGTATATTTGATGTACTGGGGCTGATAACTATTCTTGCTGAAGACTTTCTTCCATCTGACCTAGCGGCTCTGGTTTTTATTATCGTCTTGGGTTGCATGCCATCAAAGAATGTGAGCAATCCGCACGGAGCGGCTCCGCTGCGTCCTATTTAACCCTTTTCCTATGCGGTGAAACAATATTACGTCTATATTCCAGGCGATGATTCTGTGCAGGGGCCATTCCCTGTTGCAATGATTCAGAATGCCTATACTCAAGGCATCTACAATGATGCTGTTATGTTGCAGGATGTCAATGGCGGTGATTGGGTTAGTATCGGCTCGGTGTTTTCAAAACCATTGCCTCCCCCGCCTCCCGTACATGTTGCTGTTCCTGGTAACAATAATGACGGTGCTGAAAATGGTAACAACAGTGGTCTTGCATCAATGAAGTACGTTGGTTTCCTGATTGTTGTTTTCATAGCGGTATTTGGACGCCATTTTTTCAGAAAAAACAGTTTTCATGATTATCCCGTATTCGGCTGGGTTGTCACCATTGCGGTTATCGCTGTCATTATAGGTATCATAAAAGAGAGCACGCGGAAAAAATAGTTTTCGAGATTTCTTCCAATTTTCCAGCGCGAATGTCGGCAATACACAATCAATGACACCATGACCATAGAAACAGCATTTTCCTGAATTCCGGTGAAAAATGCGCTTGTTCCGCTATAGTCTGCGCATACTTGTTCAGCAAAGCAAAAAACTCAGTTCCCTGGGGAACTGAGTTTTTGCCTATGAAAATGAATAACTCCTTGCAAACAGCAAAGTTTAGCGGATGGTCTTCACGGTGACAGCCTCCTTACCCACGCGCTCACGGAGGTAGTTGAGCTTGGCGCGGCGAACTTTACCGCGAGTCACAACCTCGATCTTGGCGATCTTGGGGGTGTGAACGGGGAAGGAGCGCTCTACGCCCTCGCCGTAGGAAATCTTACGAACGGTGAAAGCCTCGTTCACGCCGGCACCGCGCTTGCCGATCACAATGCCCTGGAAAATCTGCACACGTTCCTTACCGCCTTCGATCACGCGGCAGTGAACCTTTACAGTGTCACCTACGTTGAAGGGGGTCACGTCGTCCTTCAGCTGTTCTTTTTCGATGGTATCGAGAATGTTCATCCTTGTCTCCTTGTGTACTAATAAATGATTCAGGAGCCTCTCGGCTCTGGCGGTTGCGCAAGTCTACACTATTTTTATGTTCTTGGCAATCCAAATTTGTGCAGATGGCGTATTTTTTTTCAATTTTCGGGTATAATGGAGCTTTCGTCGGGGGAAATGAGGAGGTCTGCGAGCCGTTGACGTTCATCGTTGGTGTAGGGAGCCGGGGTGATGAGGTCGGCGGAACGGCGGGAGCTTATGCTTTTGATAACGGCGCATATACCGGCGGGACCGCTGATGGTGAACTTCCAGTGCAGAGAGGTGGAGCCAATGTGCTCGAGTGCTGCGTGGACGGTGTATTCATCCCAGAACCGTAGGGGGGCTTGGTAGTTCGCCTCGATGTGTACGCGGGGGTAGGCGTGGTTGTCGGGGCGGAATCCGCGGGCGTTGAGTGCGTAGAGCTCTGCTTCTTCCATGTAGCGGAAGTAGTTGGCGAAGTGGACGATCCCGGCGGCATCGGTAGCGTGGAAGGGGACTCGACCTTTGTGGATGAAGGGGGGCATGGGGGCAGGTGCGAGGTGGGGAGGACTAGGTGATGGAAGTGGGGAGGAGGGGGCTTGTTGTACTTGCGGCTTTGCAGATTGATTTTTTAATAGTAATAGGCGCGGGAGGAGGCAGTGCCGAAACGCTTGCGGATGTCATCTGCCTTGGCGTTCCAGCCGGCGTCCTGAACTTCTGCGATGTTGATGATGTCGCCGCTTTCATCGGTACGGATGTAGAGCACACATGTACGGGTGCCGTCTGTAATGGTGAGGAAGCGTGTGCGGCTGTCGAAGATGTCATCGACGGAGGCGATGGAGATGTCGCTTTCATCGCGCAGCTGTTTGCGGTAAGGCTCGGGGACGTTGGAGAGACCGAGCCATTGTTCGGCTTTCTTTTTGTCGAACTGAGCGAAGATCTCGTGATCGGAGATGTATTTCATCACCCGGTAGGCGGCATGTACTGCGGGGAAGGTGGCATGGCGTGTGCCATCCGGGTGCTTGACGTACTGGTACATGGTGCGCAGGTCACGGCGGAGGGCTTGTTGCTCATCGGGCTGGGGGTAGAAGAAGAACCAGAGGAGGAGCAGGGCGATCAGGGTGAGCCAGCCGGCTGTACGCCAGTTGCTGAGTTTCTGCAGACGTCGAAGGATGGCGCGGAAGCCGTTCAGTCGCTCCTGATCAGGGCTGCCGAAGAGGAAGTTGGGGGTGGCTTTTCGCGGGTTCTTCAGGATGTCTCGCACTGTGAGGGCTCGTGAGGGATCGAGGATGTCGGCATCCACGACGTTGATGTCGTTTTCATCCTCAGGTGGTGCCGGGGGATAGAGGAAACGGAAAACCATGAGGCGGGTGAACATGGTGAAGCCCAGTACGCACCACATGTAGGTCATTCCCCGGGCGAGCTTGCCGTCCTCATATTCAAAGGTGGGGTGAACCAGCTCCGGGCAGGTGGAGGTGAGCAGGGGCCATATTGCGATGGTGGATCCCATGACCAGCAGCAGGGAGGTGAACCATACGAGGTTGCGGCGTGGACCGGCCAGGCTGACCAGTTCCATGAAGAGGAAGGGGATGAACCATATAACCGGCTTGAAGGTGTAGATGGTGATGCCTTTCACATAGGTAAGTGCCGGGTCGGGCGGCAGCAGGCTGTCGGGGTATGACAGGGTGTAGAGCAGGGCGAGGGCTCCTGCTGTGCAGAGCAATGTGCGCAGGAAGATGGAGATGAAACGCAGCATGGTTACATTCTATGCCAAGGGTTGTACTGCTGTCAAGAGCCTGTTTCGTCAGGCTGCGTTACATCTGTGTTACAGCAGCGGGTGCGCAGTTGCTTTGCTCGAGAGTGAGCAGGAACTGCTTGAGCCCGGCTCCTCCCCGGTAGTTGCCGGGTGGGTTTTTCACCGGGATGACTCGGTGGCAGGGACGGAGCAGGGGAAGGGGATTTGTTGCGCAAAGGTGGCCTACCAGTCGCGCCGGTCCCAGGGATGAGTAAGTTACAGTCTGGCCGTAGGGTATGGCGCTCAGGCGCTCCATGATTAGGCGTTGGAGTGGTGTGCCGCCGGGGGGCGCCAGGGGAAGGTCGAATGTGCGGCGTTGTCCTGCGAGGTACTCGATGAGCTGCCGGAAGGTTTCCTCTGCGAGCGGATCTGCCTGTGCAGCAGGGACCGGGGGTGCCTCGCAAGGGAGAAAAAGGCGGGTGATGAGCCCGCCTTCCGTTTGCAGGGCGATGCGCCCTATGATCAGATGTTCAGCTGTCAGCATGGTTCTGCTGCTCTTCCTCCATCATGGCTCGTTTATTCAGACGATTGACTATGAAGATGGGGACTCCGAAGGTGATGATGAGGATGAGCGGTATGGCGACATAGAGGAAGAGGTTGAGATAGCGGCGGCAGGTGGCATTGCCGGCATCGCTGCCGACTTTCCACCAGCGGTACATTTCCGTGGGGCTCCAGCTGACGGGAGAATTCAGCTTGATATGCATGAGCCCGCGGCGAGCCATGGCCTCCGTCACTCCCCTGTTGCTGGCTATGAGGTACCATTCATCGGCGAGGGAGGGCTCGCCCACGCTGTCGTAATAGCGCCCCAGTTCGTAGGGGGCGCGCAGGTCGTTGTAGCGATCGCTGGCCACGCGCAGCATGTTGAGGGCGCGTGCGTCGTCCTTCTCCACTCCTTCTGCTCCGTTGAGGAGGAGGAGGGCGGTGGCGGTCATGGCCTCCGGCAGCCCCATGCTCGCGGCTTGATTGAAGAGGTTGTATGCCTCCTTGTAATTGCCTTCCTGCCGGAGCAGCAATGCTTTGTGATAAATGGCGCTGGGTATGTTGGCGGCGGCAGCCCGGTCCAGATATTGACGACCGATCTCTTCATTCTTTTCAACGATGTCGCCCTTCAGGTAGGCGGAGCCCACCACCCAGGCCATGGTTCCATCTTGCGCGTTATCTGCCAGACGACGGGCATAATCGATGGCCTTGGCGGGATCTTTCTCTACGCCGATTCCTTTGATGTAGCAGCGGTAGAGCTGTCCCCAAGCCCATTCGTTGTCCGCGAGTATGAGCTTGCGGATGGCCTCGTTTTCCTGCCGCGGGATCCCTTGTCCCATCAGCTCCATATAACCCTGCCAGTAGAGGGCGTTGCGCTGCTCTGTGCTCAGGTTGGCAGGATCGATGTCTGCTGTCATGGCGCAGTAGGCCTCGTAGGCTTGCTTATAGAAGCGCTCGGCCTCGTGGCTGTTGTTGTGACCGGAGAAGATTTCTCCCAGTATGTAGGCTGCCGAGGGCTGACTGGCTTCGGCGGCACGGGTGAACCAGGTGACGGCTTTGGCGGGGTCTTGCGGCATGTAGTCCTGCCCTTTCAGGTAGGAGCTTGCCAGCAGCATCATGGCCTTGGCATCTCCGCTTTCTGCGAGGCGGGTGAGCTGTTCTTCATACAGAGCTGCCCAAGAGCGAGCCTGGTCGGTGTGACCTGCGAGTGCGTAGGCGGTGTACACTTGCTGCGTAGCGCCGAGGTCGCCTTGCTCTGCCTTGGTCTTCAGCTCGGCCAGTCGAGTTTCCAACTCGGGGTCTTGGCTTGTTAGATTGGTTGGATCGGGCGGGGTGGGGCTGTCTGCCGGTTTGCTCTGCTGCGCCGTCAGGGGAAGGGCTGTCAGAAGGGCGAACGTGAAGAATGCGGCTGTGAGTCTGAGGGCCATGTTTCGGTGAGATGAAGGATCGGTCGTGGGTGTTCAGATTTATTCGAAAAAAAGGACCCCGTTTTAGCGGAGTCCTTTATAACATTTTCAATCGCGGTTGCCTTTGTCGTAGGGGCGGCGCTTGTTGAAACTCCTGTTGCTGCGGCGTTCCCCGAAGGAAGGACGCTGGCTGAAGCTCCTGCGCTCCCCTCGCTCGCCGCTGAAGGAGCGGCGCTCACGATCTCCGAAGGAACGGCGCTCACCGAAGCTCCTGCGCTCCCCTCGTTCTCCGCCGAAGGAGCGGCGCTCACGATCTCCGAAGGAACGGCGCTCACCGAAGTTCCTGCGCTCCCCTCGCTCGCCGCCGAAGGAGCGGCGCTCACGATCTCCGAAGGAACGGCGCTCACCGAAGCTCCTGCGCTCTCCTCGCTCGCCGCCAAAGGAGCGGCGCTCACGATCTCCGAAGGAACGGTGCTCACCGAAACTCCTGCGCTCCCCTCGCTCGGCACCGAAGGAACGGCGCTCACGATCTCCGTAGGCGCGATTGTCGCGGTCGTCGGCGGGGAATTCCCTGCGATTGCGGGGGGCTCTGCCGAAGGGGCGGCGGCTGTTCTCGCGCTCGGGCTCGTAGGCCTCGCCATCGGTGAACTTGGTGGATGTCTCCAGTGCTTCCTCCTCAGTCTCGAAATCAGCTGGATTGAAGACGTAATCCTCCTCATCGTTCTCCTGTCGGTCCGGGGAGAAGCCCTGCTGTGGACGCGGTTTGAAGGCTTGTTTGGCTCCGATGAGTCCCTTGCGGCGGCGCGGGTTGGTGGAGGCCTGAGCGATCTGCTCGGGGGTCATGAGGGTGGCCTGTCCGGGCTCGAGATCGCCGCCCCACAGGGAGCCGATTCGTACGCGGACGAGCTTGCGCACTCGCAGCCCGAGGCATGAGAACATTTGGCGCACTTGGCGCTTGAGCCCTTGCTCGAGCACGACGCAGGCGCGGCGGGCGCTCAGGCGGGAGATGTACTTGGCCTTTGCCTGACCTTCAGGTATGCGCACTCCCTTGAGAAGCTGGATGAGTACGCTGTTGTCGAAGGCCTGGTCAAGAGTGACCCAGTACTCCTTCTCTATACCGCCGCTGGGGTGACCGATGGTCTGTCCGAGGGTACCATTGTTAGTGAAGATGAGCAGTCCTTCGCTGTCGGCATCCAGTCTGCCGACATAGTTTGCGTAGCGGTACTTGGGTGGGAGCAGGTCATAGACCGTGCCTATGGCTCCCTGAGCATCGCGGCTGCACACATAGCCGCGCGGTTTGTTGAGCAGTACCACGACTTCTTCTTTGGGGGTGGCGTGGCGCCCATCAACCTTCACATAGTCTGTGGGCAGTACACGCAGGCCGGGGGTGTCCACCGCTTTGCCGTTCACTTCCACTCGTCCCTCTGCAATCAGGCGGTCAGCAGCACGGCGCGACTCATAGCCGCAGGCTGCCAGAAATTTATTCAGGCGCACGCTGCCCTCGGGGGCTTGCGGGTAACTGTTCTCTTCTGTCATGTTCTTTGTTGTTCATTGAGCGCTTTCGCGCCTTGGTTATGAGGTTGTAAGAAAGCCTCGCGGCATAATATACCGAGAGGCTCCGGGAGAAAAATGATTAAAGTACCCTTCCGATGGTGAGGGTAGGTGTGGTCGGCATCAGGCCTCGAACTTGGTCTTGGGAAGACCAATGGGGCTCTGACCCTGCTTCCACTGACCGCGCTCCTTCATGAGCTTAACGCGCTCGAAACGCTTGAGGACAGAACGCTTGCCGCCAACGGTACCGGTTGCTTTGAGTGTGGAGTGCTTGGACATATCTATTTTGTGTGTGTAAAGGTTTAATCCCGCATCACTGCGGAGTGGTGGTCGCCTCTTATACTCTAATTGCGCGCTTTTGGCAAGCCAAATTTGCGTCTTTTTTCAATTAGTCACTATTTTTAGCGGAAAACACATCGGTACTTTGTTTGTACCGATGTGCGAAAGAGGCACATGGGCAGGGGGTTATCTGCCCAGAGCGCGGAGGCCGCCGGTGACGGGACGTGCCTTTTTGGCTGCCTCAGCCTTGGCTTTAGCTGCTGCCTTGGCGGCAGCAGACTTGGCTTTGGCTGCATCTGCTTTGGCCTTAGCCTTGGCGGCATCTGCTTTGGCTTTAGCGGCTGCTGCCTTGGCCTCAGCATCGGCCTTGGCGGCATCTGCTTTGGCTTTAGCGGCTGCTGCTTTGGCCTCAGCATCCGATCGGGCGGTATCGACGGCAGCAGCAGCGCCGGTTGCGGCATCGGCAGCAGCACTTGTGGCGGCGGCTGTCTGATCAATGATGTCATTGGCGACTGTGCCGATTGCGGCACGGGCGGCGCCGGTGGCTGCATCAACAGCTCCGGGGACGATGTCGGTTTGTGCCAGACATGTGGAGCTCAGGAGGGCAAGGAGGGCAATGTTCTTCATTATTTGGAAAGTCTGTTTCAGTTTCTCTGCATCCCGGTCAGGGAGCGGGGGGAAATGTAGCATATTTTCAATTTCCGGTCAATGCTCAACCCGGTGAGGAGTGGCTCAGAGTGTGTCAGCAGAGCGGGAGGATCAGGGCGCCTGCTTTTTGCGGTTCGATTTGCGGGGCTTGGGTGGAGAGTCCGCTGCTGCTTCCTTTTTGCGACGTGGAGCCCTTGTTTTTTGGGGGGGATCGGAGGTGTCGGCTTTCTTCTTGCGAGGTGCCCGTGGCTTTTTGGAGGGAGGGGGTGGCTCAGAGCTGAGAGCGAAGGGCTCCTCATTCCGGGGTGAGGGAGTGGAAGATTTGGCCGAAGAGCGAGGTCTCACCTGTTCGGGGGCTTTGCGGTGGGGCTGCTCGCGCTGTGCTGACTGGGGGGCTTGTCGTGGGCGTGCCGCTGGCTTACTCTTCCTTCTTGGGAAGAGGATGAACCAGGAAGGTACCCCCAGCAGCAGACCAAAGGCCAGTAACATGCAGTCTGCCCCCCACTGGAACTTCCAGCGTTTGAGGTGAGCTTGGTTAGGGTCGTGTGCGTGGGTGATGATTTCCACCTGTTCGCCGCGCTTGTAATCACGATTGTCCAGATCGGGTACGCTGTAGGCGCGGATGGGGATGCCGACGGGCATGATGAAACTTACGATGGGGCGGTAGGCAATATCGCCATCCCAGGGGAGGTTACCGTGACTGAGGGCCTCGGTGTACGACTCGAAGGGGCGCTGGCGTACATCGATGACAGTAGCAGTCAGACGAACTGCTTCGTGCGCGAAGAGCAGGGTGTTGCTCAGGTTCCACAGGGCGTTGCAACCATAGTACAGCCCGAGTAACAGCATTACTACAAAAATGCCGCGCTTCTTGATGAACTGTTTTATTTTGTGCATGCTCTGCGGATAGGTTAATTAACGGCCACGCGGAATTCACAGGCCTCCACCCGTCCTCTGGATATGCAGCCCTCTGCCCATTGGCGAGCAGCGTTCATTGCCGGCAGGGTCTCTTCCGGCTGTGTGGGGGTGGTGCTGTACCTGGGGTGTGCCAAGGGGCTCTGTTGCAGGTCGGAGAGGATGGCCCGAGCATCGGCCGCAGAGGCTCGGAAGATTTCATCGGCCCCGGGCAGTTCTTCCAGAATGTCCTGATTGGCGGCTATGGTGCGTACCCCCACGCCGAACCGGGCTGCCAGACGGGTGAGTTCTGTTGCAGCTTCGGCATCATCCCCTATGATGAGCAGTTCCGACTCCTGCGCCCACTGTCCGCAGGCCAGAGCCCGGAAAAAGGCCTTGCGGCACTCGGTTCCATCCTCCGTCGGTGCTATGCAGACTGAGCGGAAGGAGGCTTCGTGAGGAGCTGAGGGGTCGATGTGATAGCTGCCGTCCGCCTGCATGGTGCCGGTCGGCCATTGTACAGCTACCAGGTCAGGATGTTCCCAGCTCTCTTCCTCCTCGATGGGATAGACGAAAACCCCCATTCCGGCGGTGTCGTACAGGCGTACTGCCAAGGCCAGCGCCTTGTGCAGCGGGGAAAGCCCGTCCCGCTCATCGGTGAAAACATTCTGGAGCGAGGGGGGCGCTTCCTGTCCGCGCAGGTAGTAGCCTTGCCCATTGGGTATTCGTGCCAAGCAGGAATCCGGTTCCAGAGCGATGAAGGAAAATTGAGAGCGCAGCGAGCGATCTGAGTAGGCATCGCCCAGTATGGCCCGTACCCGGGCAATGAGCTCTGTGCCTTTGATGGCATCTGCCGCTTTGGCAGGAAGAAGTGACGGAAGAATCTCTTCCAGTTTGTCTCGAAGGCTCATTGTACAGAGTGGGGGAATCAGGCTCGGGTTTGTGCGCCGGAGAGGCGCAGGTTGGGATCCACCGGGGTCTCCAGCGGGGAAAAGTCATCCCGCTGAGCGCGCAGTAATCCGGCGTAGGCGATCATGGCGGCATTGTCGGTGGTGAGGTTGGCCGGTGGCAGGATGAGCTCTATATCGGCCTTTTTGCAGGCAGTGGCAAGTTGGCGGCGCAGGGCGTTGTTGCATGACACTCCTCCCGAGACTGCCAGTACGCGATGGTGGGTGAGGGCAGCAGCCCGGAGTGCCTTGTGGATGAGAACATCGATGATGGCTTGTCGCACTCCGGCACAGAGGTCACACATGGTTTGTTCGTCCAGATCGTTGGGGTTACCGGTGGGGGTGAGCCCGGGCAGGGTATAAAGGACAGCCGTCTTCAGCCCGGAGAATGAGAAATCGAGGTGCGATTCGTTCATCATGGGGCGGGGGAAGCGGAATCGCTCCGGATCTCCCATCTCAGCCCGTTTGTCAATCTCCGGTCCTCCGGGGTAGGGAAGGTCGAGCATCTTGGCCACCTTGTCGAATGCCTCCCCCGCAGCATCGTCCCGGGAGCGCCCCAGCAGAGTATATTGCCCGGCTTGCTGCACATCCACCAGCAAACTGTGACCGCCACTGACGACCAGGCTCAGGTGGGGTACCAGCCCCTGCGGGTGGGTGATGAAGGGCGAGAGCATGTGGCCCTCCAGGTGGTTAACCGCTACAAAAGGTTTGCCTGCTGCCAGCGCAAGGGCTTTTGCCGCGGTGTTGCCCACCAGCAGAGCGGCCACCAGACCGGGTCCGGCAGTACTGGCAAAGACATCCACCTGATCAATGCTGCGACCGGCCTTCTCCAGCGCCTCTCGGAGCACACCGGGAAGGTTGGTGGAGTGGTTGCGTGAGGCCAGTTCGGGAATCACACCACCATAGAGGCGGTGCAGGGGGATCTGCGTGGAGATGACCGAGCTGAGCAGGCGCGGCAAGTGACCGCCGGGGGACTCTTCGAGCAGGGCTACGGCTGTCTCATCGCAGCTGGATTCGATTCCCAGTACCAACATGGCAATTATTGCTTCTTTGCTGCCGGACGGGACTTGCGGCGGGTGATTTTGGGGGAGGCTTTGCCGAGAACGACTTCTTCGGTTATGGTAACGGTGGTGATGGTCTTGTCACTTGGAACCATGTACATGATGTCGAGCATGATGCGCTCGAATATACCACGCAGGGCTCGTGCACCGGTGCCGCGCTCGATGGCCAGATGTGCCATGGCTCGCAGGGCCTCATCCTTGACCTCGAGCTTCACTCCGTTCATTTGGAGAAGTTTGGCATATTGCTTCACCAAAGCGTTGCGGGGCTCGGTGAGCAGTCTGACGAGCTGATCTTCCGTCAAGGTGGTGAGGGGGGCGAAGATGGGCAATCGTCCCATGAGCTCGGGGATCATTCCGAAGGTGAAGAAATCTTCGGGGAGAGCCTTGGCGAGTACTTCTTCCTCGGTGTATTCCTTGGTATCGCGATCTTCTTCGATGGAGGCGAAACCCATGGCGGAGGAGCCCAGTCGCTTGCGGATGATTCCTTCCAGCCCCACGAATGCTCCACCACAGATGAAGAGGATGTTGTGGGTGTTCACCCGGATGTACTCTTCATTGGGGTGCTTGCGGCCACCCTTGGGGGGGATGTTACACTCCGTACCTTCCACGATCTTGAGCAGAGCTTGCTGCACACCTTCGCCGCTGACATCGCGGGTAATGCTGACATTTTGCGTCTTGCGTCCGATCTTGTCGATTTCATCCACATAGATGATGCCGCGCTCGGCCTTTGCCACGTTCATGTTGGCAGCTTGCAGCAGTCGCAGAACGATATTCTCCACATCCTCGCCCACGTAGCCGGCCTCGGTCAGAGTGGTCGCATCCACTATGCAGAACGGCACATCCAGCACGCGTGCTAGGGTTTTGGCCAGCAGGGTCTTGCCCGAACCGGTGGCTCCGGCAAGAAGGATGTTGCTCTTCTCGATTTCCGTGCCGTCTTCGCTTTCCGGCTGTCGCAGTCGGAGGTAGTGGTTGTAAACAGCCACGCAGAGCGTACGCTTGGCGAAGTCCTGACCGATGACATAGTTGTCCAGCGCCTGGTGCATTTGCTCCGGAGTGGGGAGTTCCGTTTGCTCCCGAGTCTCGACATCGAGCACGGGAGAGCCTTCGGAATCATCCTGAGGCATAAGCTGAGGATGAGCTTCCGACACATGCATGAGTATGTGCTGGGCTGCTTGGTCGCCCATGGGCTCGCGCAGCATCTGGTGCAGCATGTTTTCCAAGCAGGAGAAGCAGATCTCAAGCCCGTTCCAGGTGAGCACGGGCCAGTTGTCAGCCTCGGTTTCCCGGCAGAATACGCAGGTTCTTGTCTTCTTGGTGGCCATGGAGGGTGGACGGGAGATTATTGTTTGGCGTGCTCTTTATGCTCGAGCACACGATCAACCAGCCCATAGGCGAGGGATTCCTCGGCGGTCATGTAGTTGTCGCGATCCTGATCAGCCTTCACGACGTCAAACTCCTTGCCGGTGTGCTTGGCCAGTATGCCGGTGAGCCTCTTGTCGAGACTGAACATGAACTTGATGGTTCGCTCCACGTCAGCTGCTGTACCTTGAGCTCCTCCTCGAACCTGGTGGATCATCACATGGGAGTTCGGCAGGCAGAAACGCTTACCCTTGGTGCCGGCGGCCAGCAGTACGGAGGCCATGCTGGCAGCGATGCCGATGCAGTATGTATTGATATCGCAGGAGATAAACTGCATGGTGTCGTAGATGGCGAGTCCTGCGGTCACGGAGCCTCCGGGGGAATTGATGTAGATGTGGATGTCCTTTTTGGGGTCAGTCATCTGAAGGAACAGCAACTGGGCAATTACGGAATTGGCCACGGTGTCATCAATCTCCGTGCCGATGAATATCACGCGGTCGAGTAGTAGGCGCGAGTAGATGTCGTAGGCTTTTTCTCCTTGCCCCGTTTTCTCGATAACGGTCGGTATGTAGTAGTTTTTTGGAAGTTCCATATTGTCAACGTTCATTCTACCATAGAGCCACACGGGCGGGAAGCGTCTTCTGTGGCATAATGGTATTATACTTCTGCTTACCCCGGAGGGCAAGAACGCCGAAAGCCCCGATCGGGTGAAACCGGGGCTTTCGGCAGAGATCGAGGAGGCGCGATCAGCGCATGTCCAGAACGGGAACGAGCAGCGGCTCGTCCGGGCCGATGTAGCGTGAGAGCGGGCGGTAGAGTGTGTTGTCCTCCAGCTGCTCGAGGATCTGAGCCACCCAACCGGCTGCACGGGCAATGGCGAATACGGTGGTGAACATACGCGTGGGGATTCCCAGGCTGTAGTACACCGTGGCGCTGTAGAAATCCACGTTAGCATTCAGGTTCTTGCGGGTGCGTACCATCTTGGCAATCATGTCGCTCATGCGGATCCACTTGGGCTCGCCTATGGTTTGGGTCAGACGGATGGCAATACGGCGCAGCTGCGGCGCACGCGGATCGAGGGTCTTGTACACGCGGTGACCCATGCCGAAGATCTTCTCGCGGTTGGCGAGTTTCTCGTTCACATAGGCCTCCACGTTTTCCTCGCTCCCGATTTCCTTGAGCATCTCGATTACTGCCTCATTGGCTCCACCATGCAGAGGTCCTTTCAGCGACCCGATAGCGGAGGTGATGGCTGAGTACATGTCCGAGAGAGTACTGGCGGTTACACGAGCGGAGAATGTGCTGGCATTCATGCCGTGGTCGGCATGCAGAATGTAGGCTACATCCAGAATGTGAGCCTCCCGCGGGTCGGGTTCGGTGCCTTTCAGCAACCACAGGAAGTGGGCAGCCTCGTCCAGATCGGTGCGAATGGGCGGAAGCTCCAACCCCTGGCAAATCCGGTAGTAATAGGCTGCCATGACGGGGATTTTCGCGATGAGAGAGAGCCCGATTTCCTTCATCTGGCTCGGGTCTTTCGTGCGATCATCGTACATGCCCAGCATGGAGACGGCCGTGCGCAGGGCGCTCATGGGGCGAGCTGTCTTGGTGGCGGTCTTGAAGAAGTCGAGGATGGGCTGCGGCAACTCTCTGTCGTTGCGCAGGCGCTGTTCGAGAGCCGCGAGTTCATCGCGGTTCGGGAGGCGCTTGTTGAGAAGCAGGTAGACGATCTCCGTGTAACTGCAGAGGTCTACCAAATCTTCAATCTCATACCCGCAGTAGAGGAGGCGTCCCTCCTCACCGCGGACATCACTCAGCCCGGTCTCGTTGGCTATCACGCCCTTGAGTCCTTTGGCAAACAGGGGATGATCAGATGTCTGCTGTTCCTTCATTCTTCGTTTGTTAAGTGGAATGTGCCGACGTGCTTCCTACGCCGGCGGGTTTATTCTGTGTGCAGGGAATACCCGCCCTGCTGCGGTTCCGATATCAGAAGTTGTACCAAGCGTCCACCAGCTCACCGAAGGACTTGATTTCCACGTCTTCGCGAGCCTCCAGCCAGCTCTTGACTGCTTGACGCTGAGCTTCGCTTGTTTGAGTGGGATTGGCATCATAGGCTACCAAGCTGCAACCCTGCTCAGTCAGCAGGCCATTGGTCTCCAACCCATTTGCGTCGATGCACTCGTCTACAAACGTGCGAAGGAATGCCTCACACTCAGGACTTTCGACATCGCCCTTGTAGTCAAAGGTAAACTCAAAGCAGAGTTCGCGGAACTCGCCCACACGATATTTTTTACGGAGTCTCTTCTTCATGGTACGCTCAATATAGCAAACCTTGTTCCGTTTGTCAATGCCAAAGAGAATCTACTATCTGAAATATAGGATATCAGACCACTACGGATCGGAAGGGCGGGGGCAGGCGGAAGTCGGTGCAGGAGCTCCGGCTCAACATGTTGCCGCGCGGTAAACCGCCTCGGCCTCAGCGGCATTCAGCGGGCGCACTCCGGGAAGGTGGTCGGTACCCAAGCGAGCCCCGTAGGTGGCTACGGCAGCCCGGGCCATGGCTCCGTAGTCAGCTCCCTCAGGCAAACCTAGTTCGACCATGGTCTGCGGCAGTCCCAGTTCGCGGTACCAAGATCGCAGGCGGCGTATGCCCTCACCGATGACATATTCTGTGTCGCGAGAGGGAACGACCCCCATGACATTGGTGGCCCACTGGGCGAAGATCCCCGGGTTTGCGCTCCATACCGCCTCGAAATAAGCGGGGATGATGACGGCCAGACCGGCTCCGTGGGGGACATCGTAGACGGCACTCAGTTCGTGCTCAAGCCCATGGCAGGCCCAGCTCTGTTCGCGTCCGAGTCCGAGCAGGTTGTTGTGTGCGAGGGTTCCGGCGAGGGCGAGTTGTCCCCAGGCCCGGACATTGTGCGGATCATGTCGCAGGGTGGTTGCCTGTTGCATGATGGTTCGCATGGTTGCCTCGCACAGAGCATCTGTCAGTTCGGTGTTTTTTGTGTTGGTGAAGTAACGCTCAAAGATGTGGCAAAGCATGTCGCAGGCTCCGTAGGCCATCTGCTCGGGCGGGAGTGTCAGGAAAAGTTCGGGACTGACGATGCTGAGGGCGGGGCGCAGACTTTCGTGACCATAGCCGAGCTTGCGGCGGCTTTGCTCGTGGGTGAGGACGGTATTCGGGCTGTTTTCGCTGCCTGCGGCAGGCAGAGTCAGAATGGTTGCAACGGGGAGGGGGTGTTGGCTCTGCTGTTCTTCTCGGGTATAGAGTTTCCATATATCACCGGGGTGGGTGGTCCCCAGTGCTATGGCCTTGGCTGAGTCGATGACACTGCCGCCGCCCACGGCCAGCACGGCCTTCACGCCTTCTCGTCGGGCAAGTTCTATCCCTTCCCGTACCAGATCCACGCTCGGGTTGGGCTTTACCCCACCCAGCTCGCAGTAGCTTATTCCGGCGTTTGTAAGAGATTTTGTAACTGCACTGTACAATCCGCTGCGCTTCACGCTGCCGCCGCCATAGTGAAGCAGTACCTTGCGGGCTATGGGGCTCAGCAGAGAGCCGATGTTGAGATATTCGCCCTGGCCGAAGACGTAGCGTGTGTGGTTGTAATAGTTGAAGTTGTTCATATGTATGGAGCTATTGTACACCAATGCCTGCAAATGTAAACAATAAATCCCCCCCTGTACAGTTGTCTTTACAGGGGGGGATTTTCAGGGGCTGTCAGTCCTCAACCTTCGAAGCAGAGGATTTTTACGAAGGCCTCTTCCTGCAGACGAGTAGCTCCGCAGGCGAACTTAGCACGAATCTGCAGGGCTTCGTCCAGATCGTCTCGCACGGAGATCTTCACCTTGAAGTCCTCCCACAAGCCGAACTGTGCCTTGCTCTTCACCCATGCCAGGCAGGGGCGGGAGCCCCCTTCATCCATCGGGAGCTGCTCGGTGCGGATGATTCGGAAGCCGAGGAAGGTATCGATCTTGCCTTCCACGAGGGCTCGGGCTGTGTTGTAGTCGAAGCTGCTGACCTCAGGTTCTTTCAACAGAGAGGCGATCTGGTTGCTGGTGCAGGCCAGAACCAGCTCATCGCCATAGGCTCGGCGCTCTTCGTTCCAAGCCTCCGACTTCTGAAGCATGGCAAGTGCCTTGCGGAGCTTGCCAACCGTGAGGTCGCTTACCACAGGGCTGCCACTCTCCACATAGTCGGGCTCGATGGTCTGGTTGAAGGAGAACTCCACAGGCTCGGTGCCATTCTCACCTACATAACATGTACCCAGGAAACCATTGAGCATGACCGAGTCCATACAGCGGCCGGCTGCTGCCCTCAATCCTTCGATGGTTTTGCTGACCGGTACATCGATGTTAGCCAACTTTTTTGCATCGAATTCATCGAATCCCACAGCCTTCGTGAAGATCTTGGGATAGAGAACTCGACGGGTCGTTGGAGCCTCATCCAGGTCAGTGGCCTGCATGCGCGTGGTTTTTTCCTTGAAATTGAGCAGTCCGTACTGGTCGAAGGCGACCATTTTCCCGCTCAGACCGGACTCTACGGTGACGTACTTCTCTAAGCGGGATGCCTCCTGCTGCAGGTAGGACCCCCACTTTTCGCTGTACTTAACCTGGTAATTACTGCTTATATCAGCCATATTGGTGTGTTGTGTTTTTGTATATGTTGACAGTTGGTAGGCAAATCGGCTGCTTGAAGATTGCCCGTTCGGGGTCTGACCGTCTGGCGTGAAAAGGGTGGTTCATGGGATGAATTGTACCCTCCCCGGCGCTCTTGCCGCCTATATGTAAGCACAGGGGGAGGGCTTTGTCTACGTCAAATCCGCATGGCAGCGTTGTATCGCCCCTATGGCGTTTTTCCACTCGTCGTGGGTTCGAATCCCCTTGAACAGTAAAGCCCCTCTAATGAGGGGCTTTAGAGCGGATGATGGGATTCTACCCGCTCCACCGGTCCCTGCCTGTGGGCAGGGTACCCTCGCAGAAGTGTCTGCTCGGCCCGGTGGCAAGCTGTTCGCTTACTCACAGCTTGCCCACTCGTCGTGGGTTCGAATCCCCCTTGAACAGTAAAGCCCCTCTGACGAGGGGCTTTAGAGCGGATGATGGGATTCGAACCCACGACATCAACCTTGGCAAGGTTGCGCTCTACCACTGAGCTACATCCGCTTTGGCTGTCACACCGAGAGAGGTGCCGGTGAGCGGATTATACACGAAGAAGCGTGGAAAGCAAGCCTTTTTTAAAAAAATCGGATATTCAGTATAATTTACCGAGGTCGCGAGGGGAGAATGGGGTGATGAGCTGCTGCTGACCGAGGTGGATTTTGCTTGCCCAGGCATGATCTGCGAGCAGAGATTGTCCCAAGGCTACGAGGTCGAATTGACTGGCGCTTAACATGCTTACCAGGAGTTCGAGTGGGAGATCGGGTTGGCCGACCGAAGTGGAGCAAATGACCGGTTTGCCGCTGATCTTGCGGATCCACCCTGCGAGGTTAAGCGGACTGCCGGGGAATTCTGCTCCGATGTGAGGGCTTGAGGCGCAGTCGAAGATGTCTGCCCCGGCTTCGCTCAGGGGTAGGATGATTTCCGCCAGTTCATCGGGGGTCTGCGCCAGTCGGGCATCATTATGACCGATTTTCCACTGTGTCAATCGGAAGATGATGGGAAATCTCTTCCCGACATTTTTGCGGATGGCTTGTACAATTTCACGAGCAAATCGTACCCGCCTGGTGATGTCTCCTCCGTATTCGTCGTTTCTGTGGTTGGTGAGCGCCCACAGGAATTGGTCGATGAGGTAGCCGTGACCCCCCTGAATTTCCACACCATCGAACCCGAGACGGCGGGCATGCGCTGCAGCTCGGGCAAAAGATTCCACTACTTCGTGTATGCGGCTAAGACTCATGGGTGGAGCGGTTTGCAGCAGGGAAAAGGGGTCTATGCCGGAGGGACCTAAGGGCATTTCCTCCGGGTTGGGGGCGCTTCCGTCGGTGGGACGGAGCATGCCGACGTGCCATAGCTGGGGGATGATTTTGCAGTTGGTGGCATGGACGGAGCGGCAGATGTGTTTCCAGGCACGTAGGGCTTTGCCGCCGAAGAATCTCGGGGTGTCGGGGTCGGCGGCAGAGGCAGGGTCGTCAATGCAGGTACCCTCGGTGATGATGAGCCCGAGCTCGTGTTCTGCTCGTCGGCGGTAGTAGCGGGTCATTTCGGGGGTAGGTATGCCATCCGTTGCAAAGTTGCGGGGCATGGAGGCCATGACCACACGGGTGGCAAGCTCAATTTTACGGTGTCGGAACGGGCGGTAAAGGATTTCGATATCGCGAAGGGCCAGGGCGGTTTGGGGAGTCATGACCTTACTGTACCTCTTGGAGCGGAGCGGGGCAAGAGGTTAGAATAACCGTTCCGGTTCAGATCCCGGTCACACAGCGCAGAATGAAGGCAGAGGGGAGGTTCTTGGGAGGTGTAAGAACCTCTGCTTCAGGGAGCAGTGCTGCAAAATCCCTGCGAGGATTTATCAGCACTGCATGGTCACAGATGGAGAGCATGGGGAGGTCGGCAGCGCTGTCCGTGTAGCCGATATCGGCGTGGGTGATTCCCTTTTCTGCCAAGCGCACGAGTTTGTTGGCTCCTTTGTTGTTGCCCGGGGGAGGGATGGTTGGCATGAAGGGGAGACTCCGGAAGGTTTGCAAGGGGGTGCCGATGGTGTGCGAGAAGCCCAGTGCCTGCCCTACCAACCTGGTCCAGCAGTCAGGTGAGGCTGAGCATAGTATGGTAATGTCCCCGGCCTGTTGGTGTGCCCGCAGTCGCTCCAGTACCGGCGGGTATAGGGCCGGCAACAGTTCCTGTTCCACGAAGTCGCGGCAGTACTGCTCAAGCCGATCGGTACTCATGCCCCAGGCATAGGCAAGGAAGGCTCTCTTCATGCGCTCTGTATTGAAGATTCCCAGTCCGCGCAGAATACCACAGGGTACCATGAGTAGGAGGTAGAGCCGTCGCCATCCGTGCCGTCGCAGCACCCAGCGGCAGAACCTCAGCTGAGAATCTCCCGCAAACAGCGTGCCATCCATGTCAAAGAGCGCTGTTTTCATCGGTTCCTTCTGTAGTGGGAGTTCAGGTACATCTTCCATCCCATCATGATAAGAGCTCCCATGATGATGCCGCCCAAGTGACCGGCCTCTCCTCCTGCGTTGTCGAAGTTCAGGAGAATGGTGAAGCTCGCAATCACAATGACTGTCAGGGCAAATGCCCTCATGGTCATTGTGATGGGCGGGAAGAGCAGGGAGATGTACTCCCGGGGGAACAGGAAGGCCACCGCTACCATTACGCCGTACACGGCGGCAGAAGCTCCGATCATGGGGATCATCTGCCAAGGCTGTACTACCCCGCTATAGTCTGTGTAGTGGGCTACCAGTTCATTGACGAGGAGGACGCTTTGGGGATCATCCGGCAGGGAGCTGAAGATTCCCAGTCCGGCCAAGGCGGATGAGAAGAGGGCTCCGGCTACACCACAGAGCAGATAATAGACCAGGAAGAAGCGTGGCCCCATGAGATGCTCCATGAGTCTTCCGAAGAAGAACAGAGCCCACATGTTGAACAGGAGATGCCCGAAGTTTGCATGTAGAAACTGGTAGCTGATCAGGCGCCACAGCTCTCCTTCCATGAAGCAGGTGAACCATGAGTAGGAGCCCATGATCTGCAGTGCCGGCTCCGAAGTGGGAGATCCGGGTGCGGCTATGCTCAACATGGCCGGTTGCTGAGTGACGAGACCTACCAGAAAGACAACGATGTTTATGATGATGAGCGATGAGACGACGCTGGGATTGTTCCTGAACATATATATTATCGTCTGGGACTCTTTTAGTGAGGGTTTTGTTCAATATCGCCGTGCTGACTATGCCGGGGGATTGAGCCTTGCACCCATGGCCGCTATTTCTTCGTAGGTGAGGATGTGCTCCATACTGCATGCAGCGGCATCCGCCCGTTCCGGGGTGAGCCCCGCAATCTCGATCATGAAGCGCAGCAGGATGGTGTGCGAGTGAATGACCCGCTCGGCATAGAGCTCACCTTCTTTCGTGAGGATGATGGGGGCGTACTGGTGGTACTCGATGAGCCCGAGGTCAGCCAGTTTTCGCATGGCTGCCGTTACACTCGGTTTTTTTACATTGAGCATCTGGGCGATGTCGCTCACGAGGGCTGAGCCGTTTTTGTTGCACAGGAGCCCAATGGCCTCGAGATAATCCTCTCCGCTGCGACCTATTCTCTTACGGAGTTCTGCCGGTATGCTGTTCATGATGAGATCTTCTCCAGAGTTGCCACGCACTCGAGGTGCTTGGTTTGAGGGAAGAGGTCGAAGGGCTGTACCTCCACAACCTTATATCCGGCTTTTGCGAACTCTGCCAGATCGCGGATTTGGGTGGCCGGGTTGCAGGAAACATAAACCACACGAGCCGGACCGAAGGCAAAGAGCTGGTTGAGGAAAGCCATATCGCAGCCCTTGCGGGGCGGGTCGATGACCACGGCGCTCTCTTCTGCCGGGAAGTCCACCTGTTCGAAGATGGCCTCGGCGCTGGCGGCGAGGAAGTCTGCATGGTTGATTCCGTTGCTGCGGGCGTTTGCCCTGGCCCAGTCGGCGCTGGTTTCGCTCACTTCCACACCGAGCACCTTTTCAAAGTGAGGGGCCAGGGTCAGGGCGAAGAGTCCGCTGCCGCAATAGGCATCCACCAGATAACGGGCGCCGCCTGCGCACGCCTGCCGGGCAACGTAACCTGTGAAAGCCGGAAGAATGAAGGGATTGTTCTGGAAGAAGTCTCCGGCCAGGAAGTTGAAGGTGAGATCGCCAACTTTTTCCGTGCAGACGGCATTGTGGTTCGTAATGACCGTTCCCTCGCTTACCCGCATGAGCAGAGTGGCTCCGCGCTTGTATTGGGCCGCTGACTGGTGAACTGATTTTCGCACCGGCGGGAGAGCTGCATTGAGCTCAGCCATGGCAATCGGGCATTGCTTGATATCGCAGACTTCGCTGCGCGAACCGACTTTCAGGAACCCGATGTTGCCCACCTTTGCCTCGCGCGGTTTGTGGAAATGAGGGGTGATTTTGGAACGGTAGCCATAGATCTCAGGGGAGGGAATGGCCGGGAGTACCGGCAGTTCCAGACCGGCCTGCAGGCGCAGCAGATCTGCTACCTGCGCGGTTTTCCATTCCAGTTGAGCCCCATAGTCCAGATGTTGGTATTGACAACCTCCACAGTAGCCGAAAACAGGGCAGAGCGGCTTTACCCGCAGAGGGGAAGGCTCGAGTACCTCCACCAGATCTGCCATGGAGCAGTTCTTGTCGTTCCGATATATGCGGGCCCGGACTTTTTCTCCGGGAAGGGCGTAGGGGACGAATACGACCCAGTTGTCGATCCGGCCTACGCCATCTCCCTGATTGGAGAGTTTGTCAATCGTCAGCTCCACCTCCTCATGGTAGGCGAAGGGTGTGGGTACAAACTTGCGCGGCGGGGTATCCATCATTCCATTCAGTGGCTAATTGTTCGACCATCGATATCCATGGGAAGTGAGCCGGGGAGTGAAGGTGAGCGCAGTCCATGGCGCTCGGCTGCATTCGGCAATGGCGTGTTGCCTTCGGCGGTGCTGCTGCCTTCCTCCGGTGGTGCGAAGCGACCCATTCTCAGTCCACCTCGTCCGGGTATGCCTGAGGTCGTGGCGGCTGCAACCGGTGCGGTGTATGCCGGCTCTACCTCTGCGGGGGCTGAGGCGGCTCGGCGCGAGCGTCGGGGCGCCGGGGCGGGGGTGGTGGCCAGTAGATCACGCGCAGCAGCCTGCTGCTCGGCAGTAGGGCTGATGGGGGCTCCATCTTCCGGAGCCTCTTCGCTCACGTCCTCATTCGCAGCGATCGGTTCTTCGCCTGATGATTCGGGCTCCGCCGGTGCGGCGGCCAAGGCCGCGGCCTTGGCTTTTCTGCCGTTCGGGCAAAGACCAAGTTTGCAGCTCAGCAATCCGGAGCACACATGCCCCTTTCCGGCTTCCTGTTCCTCTGTCGGGGAAATTGCGTTCTCGCCATTCTGTGCCGTGGCTTCGGTTGCCTCTGCCTGCTCCGTTATATTCTCATTTTCATCGGGTGAGGCAGGGGGTACATCAGGCTGTGTCTGAACCTGCTGCATCTGGCTGCAGGAGCTCAGTGCGAGCAAGGCAACAGCACAGCTTATCAGATGTAGTCTCTTCATGCGCGCATGATAACATGCAGCTACCGCTCGCGCAAGCATAAATGATGTCCGCCTGTGCCATAACGCGGTCCGGAGTCCCGGTAAATACGGATCTCTGAGGGAGGCTCCACCCCATAATCTTACCGTAAGACAATAAAATTCGTATTTTTCGTCTCAATTCGCTTGACATTCTGCCAGATTCAGGTAAACTCTCCCGCACCAAAACGAAAAACCAATTATAAAAATTTACTATGGCTCACACTCAGTCCGCTAAGAAGCGCATCCGCCAGACGATCGCCCGTACCGCTGTCAATCGTTCCACCATGTCCCGCGTTCGCACCCTTCGCAAGAAGGTCGCTGCCGCTGTTGTCGCTAAGGACAAGGAGGCCGCCGTGGCTGCTTACAACACGTTTGCTTCCGCCATCGACAAGGCTGCCAAGAAGGGTACCGTGCCCGCCAATCGTGCAGCCAACTACAAGAGCAAGGCTGCCAAGGCCGTGGCCACTCTCGCCTGAGTTCCTTTTCAGGTTTTCCGTTTTCAGCGGGGTCGCAACATGGGTTGCCGCCTCGCTGTTTCTTTAACTACCCTTTGACTATTTTTATTCTCCTTTTCCCGGGAAAGGAAGTATTGATATCTGCTCCCGGATATTTTTTTTGATAAATTGCAAGTTTTTTTGAATAAAAATATCCGTTCGTTCGCCTATATATATGTAGTATGAAGAACGAGGAGGCAGAATCCGCTCGTGGAGAATATACCCCGCCGGTGGATTGGGAGACATGGTTGGACGCCAATGGCGCCCGACTCTTTCTCTATGCTCGTCAGCAGACTTTCAGCCGTTCGGACGCTGAGGATGTTCTTCAGAATGCACTGCTGCAGTTGGTGCGCACTGTGGAGTGTGGTGATTTTCGTGGTGATTCATCGCAATGGCTTGCCTATGCTCTCTCTGCCATTCGTCATCTGGCAGTGGATGAGGCTCGCCGTCAGCTCACTCGCCGGAACTATCGTGAGAGTTTTTTGCCGGATGACCAGACGGACAATCCCTGGCTGCACAGCTCGATTGACGATGACATCAATCGTCGCCATGTGGAGGGGGTGTTGCAGAGTCTGCCATCGGATTATGCCGAAGTCCTCATACTCAGGATATGGGAGGAACTCAGTTTTCAGCAGATCGCTCGTGTGACAGGGGAGAACCTGTCGACGATCAATTCTCGCTATCGCAGAGCATTGGAGCTCTTCCGCAAGAAATTATCAATCAACCCCATGCCGCAATAGAATATGTCGAAAACAAGAGATGAAAACGACATAGAGCTCAGTCCTGCCTCAGAACTTCCGAAGGAACTGAGAGAGCGCTGTTTGTGTGCTATGCTCGATTTGCAGAGGGAAATCCGCAGTTCGAGTGAATGGAGCCGTGGAATATCATCCGAGCTGCGCCCGGCTCCGCTCAGCGTGAGATATATCCGGGAGATCAGATCCGCGGTCAATCAGGAAGTGATCACGTCGAAAAGCAATCTTGCGTCCTGTGCTACCTGGCGGCGCTATTCTCTGTCTGCCGCTGCGGTCGTGATCTTCCTGTTGGTGCTGCTGAGTATGTTGATGATGCCGGAAAGTGAGTCGGTGCCGATGGAGACCGGAGTCGGATCGGAATTTGAGGAGCTTCTGGAAATGGAAAGTGCTGAGCTTATTTTCCGGATGAACAGAGCGGACCACGACCCGACCTGTGAAGAAGCTCCCGCTCCTCCTCCTCCATACATGGAATCTCATCCTCCGTTCCGGGCATCGCAGCATCGCAGCATCGACATCCCCGCCGGGAACATGTCTGACGAGCAGCCCTCTGACGGAATGAAGGATAATACATCCTGTGATTGTCTTTACCGGGACGATATCAGAATCGAATCTGAGGACGATTCCGTCATCTACATCTCCGTGCCGAACCGTTTTCTCCTCGAACAGAGCGAGGATGTCATATAAATGCCCACGCGATACATCAATCCCATTCATCTTCAGCTGTTGGCGATGTCCCGGTCGGGCTCGGCAACAGGGCAGGAGCGTAACATACCTGTATTGGAAGAACTGAGTGGAAAGGTGATGTGCGGCATCGTTGTCTCTGCTACCCCGGTTGCTCTCCACACGGAGAGTTCCGAGCCGGAAAAAAGGTGAGTAGGCATGGGACGGGAGTGACTGCAGCTGCCTCCGGGCGGCTTAGTGTGGTTAGCGGCACTCCCGTCCCTTTGCCTCCTTGCAGTGAGCGGACCGATCGTACTCTCCCGCCTGAGCTTCTTGAGCGGCAGGTTCTCCGATATCCCATTGCCGGAGAAGGGAGAACAAGATATCTCGACTGCAAAAAGTTATACCCGTGTCACTTCTGTCTTGACATCAGATGGTGCTGGTGATATAAAGACCTCGTTAAGCCATGCTTCAGGAATATTTATCAGCGTTCATTCAGGTAGTGGCCGGTTTCGGATTTGCCGGTCTGATTATAGTGCTCAGCGTAATTTTCGGTCGCCGTGCGCGACTGCAGCCTGCGCAGGATGTTCCCTATGAGTGCGGTAACGTGCCGGAGGGTGAGGGTGCTCCCTCGTTTTTCTCGATCAAATACTATATTGTCGCGATTCTCTTTCTGGTGTTTGACTTGGAAGTGGTTTTCCTCTATCCATGGGCTCTGGGGTTCAAGGAGTTTGTGATGGATAACTGCGCAGCTTTCATGTCGATGACGGTGTTCATTGCTATCCTAATGATTGCATACCTGTATGCTGTGGGCAAGGGCGTGATTGTCTGGCACCGGAACCCGGCAGCACGCCGCTGAGTCACATGGCGATGACTTGACAGGTTTTCTGCTACGGGCGGTTCCCTTGCGGGTTCCGCCCATTTGTTAACCCATATGATACGACAATGAACTCTGCTATACGTCGCGAATGGTTGCAAAACACTATCCGTGAGAGGATCGTCCTGATGGATGGTGCTCAGGGTACCATGATTCAGAAACACGCATTGCGTGAGGAGGATTATCGTGGGTCTCGCTTTGCGGACAGGGAGCTGTTCCCACAAGATCTGCGTAATAACAACGATGTACTTGTGCTGACTCGCCCGGACATCATACGGGACATGTGCGAGCAGTATCTTCGCGCCGGTTCGGACGTCATCAGCACCTGTACATTTTCGGCAACATGTATAGGGCAGCACGAGTTTTTTCATCCCGGAGCGGCAACATCTGTACACAATCAGGCGTACTATGATTCCGTGCTTGCGGATGAGCCGCTGGCTGTACTGGTGCGTGAGATGAACTTGGCAGCATGCACGATAGCCCGCAGTGCTGCGGATGCAGCTGAGGCGGCAGATGGACGCCCCCGACTGGTGGCCGGATCCATCGGTCCGATGGCGGTGACGGCCTCCCTCTCTCCGGACGTGAGCGATCCGGGGTACCGAGCGATTAATTTTGACCAACTGAGCAGGGCTTATCGTGAACAGGTGATAGCCTTGACAGATGGTGGTGTGGATGTCCTGCTGCTGGAGACGATTTTCGACACGCTGAATGCCAAAGCCTGTCTGTATGCCATTGCAGAGCTGCGCGAGGAGCGGGAGCTGCCGCCTGTCATGATCAGTTTCACCATTACGGATCGGGCCGGTCGCACGCTGAGTGGTCAGACAGTTGAGGGATTCTGGAACTCCGTGCGCCATGCCGATCCCCTGAGTGTGGGGATAAACTGTGCGCTTGGTGCAGACCTCATGTTACCGTTTGCTCAGGAATTGTCCCGGTTGGCGGACTGCGCCATCAGCATGTACCCGAATGCCGGACTTCCCGATCCGCTCAGCCCCGGTGGTTATGCCCACAGCGCCGAGCACATGGCCGGTATTCTCCGAGGATATGCAGAGCAGGGGCTGCTCAACTTCGTAGGCGGTTGCTGCGGTACTACTCCCGAGTATATTGCCGCAATTCGCGATGCCGTGAAGGATTTTGCTCCGCGAGCATTGCCGGTCAGAGAGCCGGAGGACACGTTGCGCTTGAGTGGGTTGGAGGCCTGCAATCATCGCCGGGAGGAAGGAATTCTGTTCATTGGCGAGCGCTGTAATGTAGCCGGATCTCCCAAGTTTGCCCGTCTTGTCCGTGAGGGACAGTATGCAGAGGCACTCGAGATTGCGCGTGCTCAGGTACAGAAGGGAGCAAGGGTGTTGGACTTCTGCTTTGACGATGGGATGATTGATGGTCCCGCGGTCATGACTCACTTCCTGAATCTTGTGGCGGCAGAGCCGGATATTGCCCGTGTACCTTGCATGATCGACTCCTCCAAGTGGGATGTTATTGAGGCCGGGTTGAAGTGTGTGCAGGGCAAGGCCATTGTGAACTCCATTTCGCTGAAGAATGGAGAGGAAGAGTTCCTGCACCATGCTCGTGTCATCCGCCGTTTCGGGGCTGCTGTTGTGGTCATGGGGTTTGATGAGAATGGACAGGCGAGCGGGTATGAAGATCGCGTGGCCATTGCCCATCGGGCTTATGATTTGCTTGTACATCGAGTGGGATTCCCGCCTGAAGATATCATCTTCGATCCCAACGTATTGACCGTCGGTACCGGCTTGCCGGAGCATGCGGAACTGGCGCTCAACTTCTTCCGGGCTTCGGCTGAGATTCGTCGTTGTCACCCGCTCAGCCATATTTCGGGTGGAATTTCCAACGTCAGTTTTGCTTTCCGCGGCAACAATATGGTGCGAGAGGCCATGCACAGCGCGTTCCTGCACCATGCCGGTTGTGATCTGTGCATCGTGAATGCTGCCCTCATGGTGCCATATGAGACCATTCCCGCCCATCGTCGTAAGCTTGTGGAGGATGTGTTGCTCAACAGCTGCCCGGATGCCACGGAATGCCTGATCTCCTACGCTCAGGAGCTGACCGCTGCAAAAGCAGCGCTGAAGGCCGCCGGTGCCGGAGCTCCTAAGCCGGTGGTTACATGTCAACCCGATTGGCGGACTCTTTCGGTTGCGGAGCGCTTGTCGCATGCTCTGGTCAATGGCATCACCTCTCATATCGAAGCCGATACGCAGGAGGCTTTGCAGCAGTGCGGGTCTCCGCTGGCTGTGATAGAAGGTCCGCTCATGGACGGCATGAAAAAGGTGGGTGAACTTTTCGGCTCCGGAAAGATGTTCCTGCCGCAGGTCGTGAAGAGCGCTCGCGTGATGAAGCAGAGCGTGGCGGTACTAACCCCGCTGCTGGAGTCGCAAAAGGAGGGGCAACCTGCTGCGGCAACAGTAGTTTTGGCTACGGTGAAGGGCGATGTGCATGATATCGGTAAGAATATCGTCAGCGTGGTGTTGGCCTGCAATGGGTTTCGCGTGGTGGATCTGGGAGTGATGGTGCCTTGCGAGCAGATTGTGGCCGCGGCTCAGACCGAGAAGGCTGATCTGGTGGCTCTTAGTGGGCTCATCACTCCTTCGCTGGATGAAATGGCACATGTTGCTGCGGCTCTTCAATCTGCCGGAATGCACATCCCGTTGCTGGTGGGAGGGGCCACAACCAGTCCTCTGCATACAGCCCTCAAGCTTGCCCCTCATTATCCGGACGGCGTGGTGATTCAGACGGCGGATGCCTCCACCATCGTGCCTGTTGCCAATGCGCTGTGTAGTGCCGGGCGAGAGTCGTTCATCGCTGAAATGAAAGAGCAGCAGGCTCAGCTCTGCGCCGCTTACGAGCAGAAAAATACACCCCTTCTTTCTTTGGAGCAGGCGCGGGAACAGGCTCCGAAATGGAATGTGGATCAGCCACTTCCTCGGCAGACCGGCGTATTCACCATCGGGGTACCTGTCGGCTGTACCTGCCATACTTCTCAGCCTGATTTCCCGCTGAGTTGGCAGCAGCTCCGCGAGGTGGCTGACTGGAATATCGTACTGCAAACCTTTGGTGTGCTGGGGCGCGATTCCGAAGACAAACGGCGCGAGGCTGCCACCTTGCGTGAGGATGCCGCAGCCCTTCTGGAGCGGGCTTTGGCTGAAGGGCGCCTACAGGCTCGCGGTTGTTTCGGAATCTGGAAGGTGAAGAAGAACGCCGAGGACTTGGTATTGCCCGACGGAAAGATTCTACACACTCTGCGCCAGCAGAAAGTGAGCAAATCGCCCCGTCTCGCCCTCGCGGACTTTGTACCGGGAACCGAGGGGTACGTCGGAGCCATGCAGGTGACAATCTCCGGGGCGGAGGAATGGACCGCAGAGCTCAATGCCGCCAACGATCCGTACAATGCCCTGCTGGTGTCCGCGGTTGCGAATATGCTGGCAGAGGCTATGGCTGAGTGTACCCAATCCGTTGCTGAGCAGTTGTGGCCTGTGGAGGGTTCGCAGATGATTCGCCCTGCATGTGGATATCCCGGTCAGCCGGATCATGCCGAAAAGATTACGGTGTTCTCCCTGCTGGCTGCTACTGCTCATACCGGTGCCACGCTGACGGAAACCTGCATGATGCAGCCGGCCTCTTCCGTCTGTGCTCTTATTTTCAACCATCCTCATGCTGCTTATTTTGCCGTTGGACCTATCGGTACTGATCAGAGAGCTGACTACGCTGCGCGGACCGGAGGAAGGATGATTACCTGAGCCGACAGGCGGCTCTTTCGCAGGCAGAGCGTATTCGAGGTGTGCTAACCTTGAGCGCTCCGTTTGTCTGCGACTATTTTTTCCGGCGGGAGGGGTGATGGGGTGGAACGTGTTTATTTCCCAAAAAATATGGCACAAAGTATCTTTGAAACAGAGTTTTGTGCTTGCAAAGTATAGATTGAGGAGGTAGAATGACGTCACGTTCAACTGAACTTTCTCTTTTAATTATCATGAAACCTACACTTCTTGTTCTCGCAGCAGGTATGGGCAGCCGTTATGGTGGTCTCAAGCAGCTGGATCCCATGGGTCCCAATGGTGAAGTCATCCTCGACTACTCCGTATACGATGCTATCCGCGCCGGTTTCGGTAAGGTCGTCTTCATTATCCGCCGGGATTTTGAGGAGGCTTTCAAGGCTCAGGTCGGCGCCCGTTTCGCCGGCAAGATTGAGGTTGACTATGCCTTCCAGAGCTTGGACGATCTGCCCGAGGGATACAGCGTGCCCGAGGGTCGCGTGAAGCCTTGGGGTACTGCTCATGCCCTTCTGGCTGTTCGTGACGTGGTGAATGAGCCTTTCGGCGTTGTGAATGCTGACGATTTCTACGGTGCAGATGCCTTTGAGAAGGCTGCCGAATTCCTTACCGCTGAAGGTGGTTGCCCCTGCAAGGAGCACTATGGTATGATCGGCTATCCTCTCAAGAATACCCTCAGCGATCATGGTGATGTGAACCGTGGTATCTGCGGGATCAAGGATGGTTATCTCGACAGCGTGGAGGAGTACACCAAGATCAAGACTGAGGAAGATGGCGTGTGCCGTGGCGATAGCCTGAGCGGTGAGCGCAAGCCCGTTGACCCTGAGGAGCTTGTATCTATGAACTTCTGGGTGTTCCCCGCCAGTTTCATCGGTCAGATAAAGGACCATTTCAACCGCTTCCTCGCAGCTCACGGCAATGAGCTCAAGAGCGAGTGCTACATCCCCACCGTCGTGGACGAGCTCATCCACAATGGTAAGGCTGACTGCCGCGTCATCAAGACTACCGCTAACTGGCTGGGTGTGACCTACCCGAGCGACAAGCCTGCTGTGGTGGAGAGCATTGCCAAGCTTGTGGAGGAGGGCGTCTATCCCGCAAAACTCGGCTAAAACGTATTCAACGCTAATGTACGATATCAGATCCATAGCCGCTCTCTTCGATCTTCGCGGCGACTTCGTGTATGGTGAGCCCTATGGCTCCGGGCATATCAATGATACATACCGCGTGATTGTTGATCAGGCCGGTCTGCGCGTCAGTTACATCCTGCAGCGTATCAACAGCAACGTGTTCAAGCAGCCCATTCCCCTCATGGAGAATGTGAAGCGTGTGACCGATGAGGCTCTCCGCGTGCTGCTTGCCGAGGGCTGCAAGGAGGCATATCGCCGCACTCTCACCATCGTGAATGCCGTTGACGGCAAGCCCTATGCTCAGGATGACGAGGGTAACGTGTGGCGTGTGTACCCCTTTATCGACCGTGCTCGTACCTACGACATGATCGAGAATCCCGGGCAGTGCATCGAGGTTGCTCGAGCCTTCGGTAACTTCCAGAAGCTTGGTGCCAATCTTCCCGGCGCTCCGCTTTTCGAGACCATACCTGACTTCCACAACACAGCCAAGCGTTTCAAGACTTTCCAGAACGCTATCGCTACCGACCCCCTCGGCCGTGCCAAGAGCGTGCAGAAGGAAATCGACTGGTACCTCTCCCGCGAGGCTGATTGTCACAAGGTGGTGAACTACCTTGCCAGTGGCGAGCTCCCCCTGCGCGTGACTCACAATGATACCAAGCTCAACAACGTCATGCTTGATGACGTGACCGGCGAGGGAATCTGCGTGATTGATCTGGATACGACCATGCCCGGTTCCGCTCTGTACGACTTCGGTGACATGATCCGTACCTCCACCTCTCCCGCAGCAGAGGATGAGAAGGATACCTCTCTCGTGACCATGCGTATGGAGTACTTCGAGGCTTTGGCAAAGGGCTACTGCGAGGCTGCAACCTTCCTCACCCCGCTGGAGAAGGAGCTGCTGCCGTTCTCCGGCAAGCTGCTGACCATGGAGTGTGGCATGCGCTTCCTCACAGACTATCTGGAGGGCGATACCTACTTCAAGATCAAGCGCCCCGAGCACAATCTGGACCGCACCCGCACCCAGATGGTGCTCGTGGAGTCCATCGAGAAACAGATGGATGCCATGATGGCCGTTGTGAAGAAGTATTGATTAGCTACTCTTCACCGTCTCTGTTGAATTTTGCAGCCCCTTGCCCGCTATTGTGCCGGGCAGGGGGCTTTGCCGCTGAAAAAACGATTCATGTGAAAAATATGCTCACGATATATTCACTTGCCCCTGCTCCCGGGGAGCTGGATGAGGTTTTCCGTGTAGCCGGAGAGGGGGAGATGTCCGGGTATTATTTTCGTATGGGTGGCGTGTTTTATTCCACCCGACTGTGTAGCACGGCAAAGGGACCTGCTCTGAGAAGGCTACGGGAGCTTCCCTCCGGTGCGGAGCCGGAGATATTGTCCGAAGATTTGATTGGGGCAGAGGTGCGGAGGGTTTTGCTCTGCTGGCGGAAGGATGACGAACCGGAACTCGTGCTGGATATGGGGCGAGAGCGTTTTCTGCGTTTTTATCCCATTGAGGAAGAGGTTCAGGCTGCACATCTGAAGACCGATGCTGAATGCGGGGCTGTGGAAGTCGAGTTGAAGATTTCTGCCATTCTGCCGGAGTCGGTGAAACTAGCTTCGTCCGACAGGCAGAGAATGCGCCTCGGGGGGCGCCTGTTGGCTTGTAGCGTGGCTCTGTTGCTCAGTGCAGTCGTGTGTGGGGTGGTTGGACTGACCTCTGTTTTGCTCCCTCTGTTATTGGGGGCTTTCGGATTTTTCGGTGGAGCCGGTGCTTTGCTTCGCCGTCGCACGGTCTGCCCCTTTTGCGGACAGCGGGAGTGGCGAGTACACAGCGTGACCTCCAGTGCGGTATTTTATTGTGACTCCTGCGGTAATTTCCTCATTGAGAAGCGCCGTTGAGCGAGCCCTTGAAATACACCAGGCGTGCATCATTGCACGCCTGGTGTATAAGAATGGGTAGTTGTGAAATCGTGCATTAGTTGCCCGCAGCGGGTGCCGGAGCTGGTGTCGGAGCTGGTGTCGGTGCTGGTGCCGGTGCTGCTGCCGGAGCGGGAGCTGGTGCCGGAGCGGGTGCCGGAGCTGGTGTCGGTGTCGGTGCCGGCACAGTTTGCAGGAGCGGCTGGCGGGTATTGGGATCAACCTCCTGACCATTGATGAACATGCGGGTGGTGGTCTGCCCCGTTGCCGGGTTGTACTGCGTGCGGATATCGATTCTCTCCTGAATCATTCCTCCTTTACCATCAGGTCGGAAGGAGACCTGAGTACTGAAACTCTCGCTAACCGGTTGCTGTGGTGCGGTCTGAAGAGGTGCTGCTGAAGTGTATGGGGCGGGGGCACTTGTGGCAGGTTGCGCTGCGGGTTCTGTCCTGCGGACGATCTTTGTGCAGGG
Organism: Akkermansia sp.; assembly: GCA_045545975.1. Classification (GTDB taxonomy): domain Bacteria; phylum Verrucomicrobiota; class Verrucomicrobiia; order Verrucomicrobiales; family Akkermansiaceae; genus Akkermansia. Next base: position 43,063 of record JAZQCA010000042.1, on the reverse strand, counting down.
GCGAGCGTGTATACCTTGGGGGTCGGCGAAAATATAGAGGTGGTCAATCTTCATGATCACTTCCTCACCCGGCTTGAGGGCTGCGATTTCCTCCGATACAGAGTGGGGCTGTCCCTGAACGGAACTGTCCAAGGGTACTGTCACGAGAGTCCCCTCCGGCAACACTCCGTCACCATAGCGCACATAACGACGATGTGCCAGATGCTCGATGACTCGGAAAACTGCTGAGGCACTACCGACCGGCTGATTGGCACCCGGCTCCTGCTTGCCTTCAAAAACGGCCCTCACGACGTTGGTGGCCATCAGGTCGCAATCTTCGAGAAGTTCTTGCCGCACGCTGCCGGGAACAGCAGCGCGAGGCATACCTATATCGGCCATTGCAGTCTGACAGAGCAGAGCGATGGCTCCGGTTGCTGTGAGTAGTGCTTGTATATTCATACCTGTTTTCTGAGACAAAAGCCGATGGCGATTTGTTCAATAATATTTTTCGCTCCCAATCTTCTCTTGACAGTAAGTCCTTGTCGCGTTATACTGCCCGCATTCCCATCATGGCCAGAAGAAGATCTTACAACCGCTCCGCGCCCCTGTACCACAGGATAACAATTATTCCCGGAATCCTTTACCTGAATATCAGTCGTTCCGGGCTTTCGCTCAGCTTTGGCAAGAGTTCCGTCGGGCGCGCCACTATCAACAGCAGTGGTGTGCGTCTCAATAAGAGTATATGCGGTTTTAGAATAGGTAAATCATTCAGCTTCAGTAAGTTGGCTGGTTTGTTCGGAGGACGCGGAAAGAGAAGGGGAGGTGAAGAATGAACGTCGGAATACTCCTGATCCTCTTGACTGCCGGTTCGGTGCAAGCCTCTGCCACCACAACGGCCACTCCGTTGCCGGAGATGGCGCTGCATGGCTTTGGCGGGACCATCCTCATTTGCGTGTTGGTGCTGGCTGTGCTGGGATTCATCGGTCTGCTGACGGCCTCTGCCGATAAGGTTGATCTGCACTATGGCATGGGGGATGTGTACCTGTCCGTGCCGATTGCACTGGCGTGTTGGACCAGTCTGGCCGGCATGGGGGTGATGGGATATCGGGGAGATGATCTGCTACCCTATTTGCAGGAGAAACTGTGTCTGTCCTGTGGATTGCTGGTGCTCTCGCTGCTGCTTTCTTTCATCTTGGTTCGGCGCTGTAACCCGCAGGCTGGATTGTTGGGAGTAACCATAGCGGCTTTCGGTCGTCTGTTTGTGGACACCATCAGCCAGCTGCTTTCCATTCTCGTGGTTCTGAGTGGCGTATGGGTGATTTTCGGCGGCAAGGAAAAGAAAGGTGAGGGTACAAGCTTGCTGGGGCGCCTTGGCTGTGCCTTTGCCTTCATCTGGATGTTCAACGTGGTGTGGGGAACCATCCGCACTACGACCCGCCAACAGGTTTCATCTGCTAATGGGTACTTGTTGGGTACGCTGAATGTCATCTGCATAGCCGGTGCTGCTTATGGCGGATATGTGTACACCCATCGGGAACCACAGCTCCCTTCCTCTGAGCTTGTGGCTGCTGTGAGCGCCGGTAGTACCGAACAGGCTCTCAGGCTCATTGCTCAGAATCCCATGATGAATCGTACCCCTGCCATTGAAATAGCTTTGCGTGAGGGGGATAAGGCTATGCTCAACTGCATCGTCCGCGATTGGGAGGATCTCGATATTGCCATTACTCATGCCGAGACCCATGGTCTGCATGACATGCTTCACTTTTTGAAGGAAAAGAAGAGCTGTTCCGGGTTGGCGGCAAACGAATGAAAATCTGTTAAAGAACCGACATTTGGCATTTTTCTGCTCGACAATCGTGGCGAAATCTGCTACATGCGTAGAGCATGAGACTGCTGAATGCTTTGACCGCACTGGCGGCTCTGGCTGTAGCCGGAGTCTATGCAAGCCCTGAGGCCATGAAGAATCTCCAGCAGCCGCAGGTCGGAGTGCCCGCCGCGCTGACCTTCGGGGGAGAGGGGGGACGTGAATTCATGCTGGATGGTCGCCCGTTCCAGATCCGTTCCGGAGAGATTCATCCGCAGCGCGTACCTCGTTCTCACTGGCGCCATCGCATCCGGACTGCCAAGGCGATGGGGCTGAATACCATTGCCTTTTACGTTTTCTGGAATGCGCTGGAACAGCCTGATGGTAGCTGGGATTTCAGCGGGCGCAATGACATCGGTGCCTTCATTGATCTCTGCGCAGAGGAAGGAATGTGGGTGCTTTTCCGTCCCGGTCCCTATGTGTGTGGCGAATGGGATCTTGGGGGATTGCCGACCTATCTGCTCAAGGAAGATGTGACCCCGTTGCGTTACACGGGGAATCCCCGGTTCATGGAGGCACAGACCCGCTATCTGGAGAAGATGGCAGAGGTAGCCGTTCCGCGACTGTGCCGGAATGGCGGTCCTATTCTCATGGTGCAGTTGGAGAATGAGTACGGCAGCTACAAGTCTTTACACGATGAACTGGCCTACATAGAATGGCTTAAGAGCTTTTGGGAGAAGAAAGGTGCCGGTCCCTTCTACCTGTCGGAAGGCTCCTCCAATCACCACCTCCGCTTTGTGCCGCGCGGTGTGGCCGTGGGGCTCGATCCGGCGGACAACGCCTCGCAGATGACCAATGCACTCCGTATAGCCCCGGGGGTGCCTGTGTTCTCCAGCGAGACATATCCCGGCTGGCTACGCCACTGGGGGGAGGGGAACTGGACCCCCAGCCGCAACGCCCTCAACTCCGTGCGCTGGTATATGAAGGATGGTGTCTCCTTCAACCTCTTTGTCTACCATGGCGGTACCAGTTTCGGTTTCACCGCCGGTGCCAACAGCACCGATCAGGGTACCAACTTCCAGCCGGATCTCACCAGTTATGACTACGGCTCGCCCGTCGGAGAGAATGGCAATCTCACCAGAGAGTATTTTGAATACCGCGATATCATCCGAGCTGCTCTTCCTTCTCAACTCGTCCTTCCCGAGCCTGAGCAGCCGGTCGCCATGACGGTGCCGGCATTCCGTCCGGTGCTTGTTGCCGACTTCCATGAATTGTTGGGGGAGCGGGAGCCCGAACCCTTCGATACCCCGCCCACTCTGGAGCGTCTGGGGCAGAACCAGGGTATAGGTATCTACTCGACCTCCATCCCGGCAGGTCCTGCTGCGCAGTTGCGTTGTGCTGCTCATGACTATGCGCTTGTCTATGTGGGGGATCGCTGTATTGGCACTCTTGATCGTCGTCTGGGGCAGAACTCCTTGGAGTTGCCGGCTCGCGATAAGCCCGAGATTCTTAAAATTGTGGTGGATACCTTCGGTCATGTGAACTTCTCCTCCTACTTGGAGAAAGACAGGAAGGGGCTCATCGGAAAGGTCAGTCTGGGAGATCGGGAGCTTAAGGGCTGGTGGGTGACCCGCATGCCCCTTCGTTCCATTCCGCAGCCGGCCCGCAAGACCGGTCACATGCGTCATCGGGAGCAGGGTGCCCTGTACCGCGCAGAAGTTGAGCTCTCCGGTGACATTCAGGACACCTTCCTCGACATGTCCGGTTGGAAGAAGGGCTATGTGTGGGTCAATGGGCATCTGCTGGGCCGCTACTGGCATATTGGCCCGCAGGAGCGCCTGTACTGCCCCGGTGAGTTCCTCAAATCGGGAGCGAATGTCATCGAAATCCTCGATCTCCACATGTCTACCGCTACCCCGCCGCCCATCTCCGGCAAAAAGGAGCGCAACATGGAGGTGAAGAAGCATACCGAAGCTCTCAACAATCAATGGGATTGATCGTCCCTCACCGAGGGTGACAGGTGAGGGAATCACATGCAATTATGTCTTGCCGACGGCTTGACATCAGGGGGTCTTTGTGCTAGTGTGGCGCCATGTTCTCGCTCCTTTCCGACAAGCTGGATGATACCTTCCGTAAACTGCGCGGTCTGAACAAAATTTCAGAATCGAACATAGCTGATGCCATGCGTGAGATTCGCATGGCACTGCTGGATGCTGACGTGGAGTACAGCGTGGCGCGAGAGTTCATCGCTCATGTGAAAGAACAGGCCATGGGCGAGGCCGTGTTGAAGACCGTGAAACCCGGTGAGCAGATCGTTAAGATTTTCCGCGATCAGTTGGCAGAGCTTCTCGGTGGCGAGGCTGCTGAGCTGAATCTTACCCCGCCGGCGCATGTTCTCGTTGTCGGTCTGAATGGCGCCGGTAAGACCACCACAAGTGCCAAGCTGGCTCGTCGTCTGAAAGCAGAAGGTCGCAAGCCCCTGCTGGTGGCATGTGACCTCATTCGCCCGGCTGCTATCGATCAGCTTGCTACCCTCGCCGGTCAGGTGGAGGTGCCGGTCTACACGCCTTCTCCCTCAGAGAAGGATGTCATCCGCGTGGCAAAGGATGCCTTGAAGTGGGCTGCTACCCGGGAGCATGACGTCATCATCTTCGATACCGCCGGTCGTCAGGAGGTGGATGAGGCACTAGTGGAGGAGCTGCGCAGGCTTGCTCGTTTTCTCAATCCTCAGGAGGCTCTTCTCGTGGCGGATGCCGCTACCGGTCAGCAGGCTGTCCGCGTAGCTCAGACCTTCGACAAGGCTGTGGGGCTCACCGGTATCATCCTCACCAAGTTGGATGGCGATGCCCGTGGTGGTGCAGCTCTTTCCATGCGTGCTGTGACCGGCAAGCCCATCAAATATGTGGGTGAGGGTGAGAAATTGGACATGTTCGGTCCCTTTGTTCCCGTCCGCATGGCTGACCGCATTCTCGGTATGGGAGACATTGTCGGGCTGGTGGAGAAGGCTGCTGAGAAGATTGATCAGGAGTCGGCCATGAACTCCATGAACCGCATGATGAGCGGTGAGTTTAATTTCAACGATTTCCTGCAGCAGATGCGGATGATGCAGAGCCTTGGTCCGCTCGAGGGGCTGCTCGGTCTGCTACCCGGTTTCAGCAAGATTAAGAAACAACTTCCCGAGGGAGCCCTCGATCCCTCCAAAATGAAGAGGATGGAGGCTATCGTGCTTTCCATGACTCCCGCTGAACGCGCTAATTACAAACTGCTTATCCCCTCTCGCCGCCGTCGTATAGCCAAGGGTTCCGGCGTGACGGAAATTGAGGTCAATCGCTTCATCAAAAATTTCAAGCAGATGAAGGAAATGATGTCCGGCAAGGGGAAGATGGGGGGATTGATGAAAGCAATGGGCAAGATGAAGGGCGGGATGCCCGGCATGCCTCAGACCGGCGGGGAAATGCCTGATCTCTCCTCGCTGATGGGAGGTGGCGGTGCTTCCGGCATGCCTGACCTGTCCGCGCTCATGGGAGGAGCCGGCGGCAAAAAGCCCAAGATGCCCGGTATGGGCAGCATGGGCGGTTTCGGTGGCTTATTCCGTCGGCGCTGAGCTGTATTTTCAGCGGATTTATGACTTGTCGGCGGGAGGGATGAAGCGCAGCACCCTGCGCTCCGGGAGCTGTGTGACTTGCCTCGTGCCGGGAATCAGCAATCGCCGCGGCTTGACCTTCTTCATGCGGAAGGAGCCAAACCGCGCAAGCTTGACTTCGCCATCCTCCCGTAATCCATCCTGGATGCTGCGGATGACGGCTGAGAGCGCCAGTTCAGCTGCGCTTTGCGTGGCTGTACCTCCGAGAGCGCTGCGAATGAGGGAGAGCAGTTCTTTGCGGTTCATTGCCCGTTTTTACTGACATTCTTCGGAAGGAAATTAACTGCACGGTTGAACTCATGGGAAGAGATGAGCCCGGTAGCCCGGCAGCGCATGTAGCTGTCGATGAAGCGTTGTTCCGCCTGTCGGTAAAGGGATTCAAGTTTGGGATTGGCGCGCAGGTTGATTTCGATCTCTCGGCGCATATCCGGATTGTTGAGCATGTGTGAGATGGCCAGGTTCCTGCGGCTGTGCAGAGCCTCCACCCTGCGGGCAACGCGCGCCGCACTTTCCTCATCCGTCACACTATCCTGCAAAGGAATGAGCTGGTTATGAATGAGCTGGACGAGATTGATGTAAAGTGCCGCATGCTCACTCGGGCTGAGTAGATCATGCGGGGTTACATCGCTGGGCGGTAGCTCGTTGGCTGTAAGAGTGAGTGTGGCAACGGCGCTTATCAGGGTAATCAGGCTGAGTTTCATGGAAGTATAGGTAAAATAGAGGGTGGGATTAGTCCCGGTTACGGGCGTTCAACAGGATGAGGGCGTAGTACACCAGCATGGCGATGGAGGAGAGGGCTGCTGCTACATAGGTCATCGCAGCCCAGCGCAGGGCCGTTCCTGCCTGTCCATGCATGGCACTGTTTGCCAGACCGGAGCTTTCCAGCCAGACAAGAGCACGGCGCGAGGCATCGAACTCCACAGGCAGAGTTACCAGCGCGAAAACTGTTGTTGTGGCGAACAGAGCCAGTCCTACCCACGCTACTGTCGTGCCGGTACCCATGGCGACCAGCAGCAGTCCCAGCATGAGCACAATCTGCCCCAGGCGCGAGCCCAGATTGACAAGCGGTACCAGTTCGCTGCGCAATTTCAGCCAAGCATATCCCCGGGCATGTTGTACGGCATGACCGCACTCATGTGCGGCTACGGCCATGGCTGCCACTGTGGCCTCAGAGTATACGGTGTCGCTCAGATTAACGGTGCGGTTTGCGGGATTGTAGTGGTCCGTGAGGGCTCCGGGGGTGTGAGTGACCTGCACATCGTGCAGACCATATTGCGCCAGCATGCGGCGAGCGACTTGTGCGCCTGTGTAGGGGGCCGGCTCCATTGAGTAGCGGCGCACACTAGCCTGCATGCGGCTTTGCACGATTCCGCCGACCAGTCCGGCCAGCAGGATGAGAGCTACGCCGATCATGGTGGCTCCGCCGTACATGCCTGATCCTGCCATATAGTCGGAGGTCCCATTGTAATAGGGGGCAATCTGTGCCAGGGTGTTGAAAAGAAAATCTGTCATTCCGGTGATCATTGTACCACTTCGACACGGATTGCGCTACCCCTGTTCATGTGTACAGCCGTGAATTCTGCGTCAGCAATACACTATAACATTTCTTCGCTTTTCCCGGGGAGGGGGGCGGCATTGCTTCGCAGGTGGGGAAGCCCGATGCGACGAATGGGGGAACTTACAAATTGCTCAGCGAACTCCTCCTCATTCATGCTGCATATATGCTCGCAGCTCAGGGTGCGGAGCGGAGCCGGCATGAGCAGGTGTGGGTCGGGTCGGCGGAGGTTCCCGGGGCGTTCCGGGTGGTTCCAGGGACAGACCTCCTGGCAGACATCGCAACCATACAGGCGTGCTCCCTGCGCCTCCCGAATGGTCTGCGGCATGTCACTACTTGCCTCAATGGTCCAGAAGGACAGGCAGCGCCGAGCATCGCACTTTCCCTGTTGCAACGCACCCGTGGGGCAGGCCTTCTCACAGCGGTGGCATTTCCCACAGTGATTTGCCATGGGGGAATCGCAGGGGAGATCCAGCGTGGTCAGAATGGAGGCAAGAAAGCAGTAGGAGCCCCCCCTCGGACGGATGAGCAGCCCGTTGCGCCCTATCCAGCCCAGACCTGCCTGAGCCGCAAAGAAGCGCTCGCTCACCGGACCGGAGTCGGTAAAACAGCGCTGGGTGCCGCCGTAGAAGCTGAGTGTCTCGTCCAAATCTGCCAGTTTGCCGATTAGTAGCTTATGATAATCTTCCCCTTGCGCGTAACGGGCTATGTTACCGCAGACTTGCCGTGCATCCGTCCGCGGGTAATCATAAGTGAGCATGATAATGCAGCGTACCCCGGGCAGTACCAGTTCGGGGTTGAGGCGGGCAGGGAGGTGGCGCTCCATCCAGGTCATGTCGGCATGTTGCCCATCTGCCAGCCATTCCTTCAGGTGGTTGCCTTGGTCTGCGTGAGCCGGGGCTACCCCCAGCCCGGAAAAACCGAGAGTGCGGGCGGCATACTCGACTGCCTGGCGGGCGGAGGTCATCATGGCGTATCTCGCATGAGTTTCTCCGCATGTCGACGGAAGGGGGCAGAGAGCCAGGTTTTCAGCCTGGCGGTCAGGGGCAGGGCTTTGATGACGGTTAGTACGCCATAATCCACCCGCACGGCGTGAGGTGTGCCGATTTCCAGTTCGGCCTTGATGTAGGCGAGCCGCTGCATGTTGGCAGAGGCCTCTTTGTTGCCGAGGTCGGCGGCCTTTTTGTAGAGCTGCAGAGCCATGGACAGATCTCGCGAGGTGGCGATCCCTCGCTCGTACATGGCCGCCAGATTGTTGATGGCGCGGTGATCGCGGACTTTTTCACCCAGTTGGTAGCATTCGAAGGCGAGCTGTGGCATGGGGCGGGGCAAGCCCAGTCCGTTCATGTAGATATGTCCCAGGTAGAAGAACACGTTGGGCGTGTAGGGATCTTGCCTCGCCTGTGTGCGCAGGAGTTTGAACGCCAAGCGCGGATCGCGGTAGGGCTTGCTCATGTCCATGAGATTGCGGGCCAGCTCCACTCTGGCCTTGCCCACTCCGGCATTGGCCGCACGCAGCATCCATTTCAGGGCTTCTTTTTCCGACTTGGCACGCCCGAAACCCTTTTCGCAGTACAGGGCATAGCGGAACATGCTCTCGTTGTGTATGCGGGGGGACTCCGGATGGGTACTCAGCAGTCGGAGCGAGCCATCGGCCAGGTGCTGTGCCAGAATGGCAGCTTTCTCCGGCTGGGGGGCTAGTCCCTTGCGACGTCCCTCGTAGATGTCCAGCAGGAGATCTGCTGCCAGCGGGTGTCCCCATTGGGTGCAGCGCTCCAGCATGGCCGTTACTCCATGAACATTGCTGATGTCGCGGTCATCGAGGATGAAGGCTGCCCGGGTGTACATGCCCTCGAGATCTTGCGGGCGACCGATCTGCTCATCCCCGGCTACGACCGTGGTGAGCGGCAGAAGGGGAACAAGAGCACAGAGACAGAGCTGGAACTTAGTGTGCAAAGCTGTTGAAATAGGCGTTGATGAGGGATTGTCCGAAGAATAGATAGACGCCTGCTCCGGTGATGAAGGCCGGTCCGAAGGGCATGGGAACTCCCCGGCCTATCTTGGCTGCAAGAGCTTGCGCTATACCAACGAAACTGCCGACAACCAGAGCAAAGAGTACCCCCTGCCAGCCGCAGACCGCTCCTATAGCGAGGGCTATGTGGGCATCGCCGCTTCCCATGGCCTCTTTGCGAGTGCTGAACCCGCGACATGTGCCGCTCAACTGCTCGTGATTCTCCAGCTCGATGATGGTTCCGTCCTCCGTGGTGGCGGAGCTGACCCCGAATGTGATGGTCCCCGGTTGATTGGAACCGGTGCTGATGGTGGCTCCGTGCAGACAGAGCCTGTTGGCCTCCTCCATGAAAAGCTCACTCCACAGGTAACGTTCCTCGCCAATCATCAGCTCCAGATCATCTCCGGCCTGCTGCAGTTGCCACGGCCTGTCCTCAGCGTACTCGCTGTGCTGTCTACCGAAAAACAGACGCCCCAGTACCGCCACCATCTTGAGCAGAAGAAAACCACTCGCTGCGCCGAACAGGCTCCACAGCAGCCCTTCCTCCGCCGTCAGTGCCATTGGCTCGATAAGCCAGGGGGCCAGTCCCGCCATCCCAAGCCCCGGCACCACCGCCAGCCCGGTCAGTACCGGCTGTACCTCCATCAGTTCCAGATCTATGTAAAAGACCGCCAGCATGATGGCTCCCCACACGCAGAGCAGAATCTGCGCAACCAGCGGATCCGGGGAGAAGTGCCATGCTATCCCTGCAAAGAGCAGCGCCGTCAGTACCTCCACTATGCAGTACCTCGCAGGAATGGGCTTGTGACAGCACGCGCTCCGACCCCGCAGTAGCAGCCAGCTCAGAATCGGCATGTTGAGGTACCAGGGTATCTCCTTCCGGCAGTCCGGGCAGAAGGACCGCCGCGGCTCGTTCACACTCATCCCCCGCGGCACTCGATAGATCACTACGTTCAGAAACGACCCGACGCACGCTCCGAACATCGCAAAACTCAGCGGCAGCAACCATGGTGTCTCCGCATTGAGAGCCTGCGTGTAACTGTTCAGCTCCTCCAACATGACCTCATTGTACCACATTATCTCCGACCTGAAAAGTCCCTTACTGCGCCATCAGAAAAATTATTTATTACGATCTGTCAGCAATTAATATTTCGCAAAAGTTTATTTTTTTCAAATTTTAGGGTTGACAAACTGATTTTTGCGTGTATACTGCTCCCCGCATGAGATCTACCATCACAATTCTGACTGGCATTATGCTGATGTTCAGTGCGATGGCCGAGACAGTAACGGCCCTTCGCCCTGCGATCAATGATGCTGCCGCGAAACATGGAGTGGACCCCGTGTTAATGGAGGCGATCATCCGCCACGAGTCTGCCAATGCTACGTCCTATTCAGCCCGTTGCCGGAATAATCTGGCGGGGATCATGGGGCGTAAGGGGCAGCGGCGGTACGAGAGCAAGGAGGCGTGTGTCAATGACCTTGCTCAGATTCTGGCAAAATACCGCGCCAAGGGCCGTGTCACTGTGGCTCAGATTGGGCGTGTATATTGCGCCAGCCATAGTTCCTGGACCCGCCATGTCAACGGGCTCATGGGGCAGATCCGCCAAGGCAAGTTCGGCGCTCTTGAACAACAGGCTACTGCTGAGTAAATGCGCTCCTCATCTGAGCGCACTATATGAGAAAATCTTCACACCCTGCAAGCTTTCGCAAGCTGCAGGTTTTTTTTTTGAATAGGCAGGCCGCCGTCATCGCGACGGCGGCCTGCTTTTAATGAGGGAGAGTATGGTGTTTGTTTTTTCGGTGTAAGAGTACCCACCGGGATCAGAGCTTGAGAGCCTCGACAACGGCAGAGGTGATTTCCTTCATGTCGTCCAGGCAGAGCTCACCCATGTGGGCAATGCGGAAAGTCTTGTCCTTCAGACCACCATAGCCGTTGCCCAGCTGCATGTTGCGCTCGGCCAGAGCTTTGTTGAGCTCGGGAATGGAGATGAGCTCAGAGCAGCCTTTGGGATGGGCATCGATAACGGTGAGGGTCTTGGAGAGATATTTGCGGTTGGGGTACACGCGGAAGTACTCATCTGCCCAGGCTCGGGTGAACTCAGCGCACTGCTCGTGACGGGCAAAGCGATTCTCGATTCCCTCCTCGTTGACAATCTTCTGAAGCTGCTTGTCAAGAGCATACATGAGGGAGAGGCAGGGGGTTGAGGTGTACTGGTAGTTCTTCTTGTCGATGAAATCCCAGAGGGTACGGAGGTCGAAGTACAGACCGCGAGTGGGAACCTCGGCGGTACGCTCGTAGGCTTTCTTGCTCATGGCACAGATGGCCAGACCCGGGGGCAGGGCAAGAGCCTTCTGAGTGGAAGTGATGAGGACGTCGATCCCGAGCTTGTCCGTCTCAATCTTCGATCCGGCAGCGGAGGAAACGGCATCCACCAGCCACACAACATCCGGGTACTTCTTCATGACTTCGGCAATTTCCTCTACCGGGTTCTGGATGCCGGAGGACGTCTCGTTGTGGGTAATGGTGATGACATCGTACTTGCCGGTGGAAAGAGCAGCATCCACCATCTCCGGAGTGGTTGGCTCGCCCATCTCGCTGGAGAACTTGTCGGCAGGCACTCCATTGGCTACGGCCATCTTGTACCATTTGTCGCCGAAGGCTCCCACGGAGAATACTGCTGCCTTCTTGGCGGTGCAGGAGCGGATGGCGCCTTCCATAAGTCCGGAGCCCGAAGAGGTGGAGAGCAATATGCGATTGTTTGTGTAGAGAACCTTCTGCATGTTGTCAGATATCCGCTTCTGGATCTCGGATGCCTTCTTGGAGCGGTGACCGATCATCGGCAGACTCATCTTTGCGAGAATGTCCTCCGACACGACGGTCGGACCGGGGATGAAAAGTTTAATGGCCATATAATGAAAAATGTGTTTCTGTGAACATTCTATTATTTAGCACAAATATGCCATCAAGGCGAGAACAAAGTTGTTTGTTGACAAAAATGGAGGTTGCATTATGACGCGGAATGTGTAGAATGGTGGCTGTATGAAGTACATCAGCCGTTGCGTAGCCATTCTGCTTGCATTCTGCTCTCTCAGCCCCGGGGCACTTGAGGCGCAGCAGGATGCCCCGTCCTCCAAGCCCAAGAATCCGCGAATCGTTAACCGCGTGGCCGCTACGGTGAATGGCCGCCCCATCACATCCGGTGAGGTGCGTGCCCGACTGGCGCCTTATGTGCGCGAGCTTACCATGCTTTATCCTCGTCAGGGACCCCGCTTCAATGCTGAGCTGGTAAAGGCCAAGAAGGCTGTGCTGGAGGAGCTCATTGAGCGTGAGCTTGTGCTGTGCGAATTCGACAACTCCGGTATGATGATTCCGGATTCGGTGGTGAATGAGGAAATCGGACGCCGTGTGCTCAACCAGTTCAATGGCAATCGCGAGGCGCTTCTCGACAATCTCCGCAAGAGCAATATGACCTATGCCGAGTACCGCGATTCCGTGCGCCGCGAGCTCACCGTTTCTGCTATGCGTGCCTCCCGCTACGACCATGGTATTCCTCCTACTCCTGATGAAATCCGCGCTGAATATCAGGCTACAAAGGCTGATTACCGCGATATGACGCAGGACTCCATCAGCTACGACAAGATTTTCATTCCGGCTCAGAACCCGGATGATCCGAACGCCTCGCCTGAGATGCAGTTCGCCCTGGCTGAGCAGATCATGAGCGCTCTCAATAGTGGTGAGATTACCTTCGAGGATGCAGCCCGTCAGTACTCTCGCGATATCCATGCGCAGGACGGCGGCAAGTGGCCTTACATCAAGCGCCGCGATCTTTCTGTGGAGTTCGCCAATGTGGTCTTTGCCCTGCCCAAGGGCAAAATCGTCGGTCCCATGGTGGATCGCATGGGCTTCACCATTGTGCGTGTGACCGGTAAACGTCAGGCTCCGGCTCCCTCGTTGAATGCTCGCGGCATAAAGGAGCGAGTGGATGAGTCTGTGCGTCGCAAGAACAATGAAAAGCGCTACCGCGAGTGGGTCAAGCGCCTGCGTGATCGCGCCGTTGTGCGTATCTACATCTGATCCGCCGGCGGACGAACCGCTGTAAACTGTTCACCCGCAACCCCTCCTGCCGGATATTCGGCAAGAGGGGTTGCCGCGATTTAGGGCATATCCGCGTTATTTTGCTTGAAAAAACATTCTGCATGCGTTACCCTTTGTGCGCGATGAATATCAAACTGTTTAAGGAGCTTTGCGAGGCAACCGGTGCTTCCGGTTTTGAGTACGGCATTCGGGATCTTATCATTAAGGAGATGACTCCGCTTGCGGACTCCATCACTGTGGACAACATCGGCAACGTCACCGCTTTGATCAAGGGTAAGAGCAGCGACAAGAAGATCATGTGCGCTGCTCACATGGACGAAATCGGTTTTATCGTCCGCCATATCGATGACAATGGCTTTATCCGCATCCTGCCCCTGGGAGGCTTCGATCCCAAGACTCTCACCGCTCAGCGCGTGATTGTGCATGGTACGAAGGATCTGCCCGGTTGCATGGGCGTGAAACCCATCCATGTGATGAGCCCCGAGGAGCGCACCAAGATGCCCGCCGTTACAGACTATGTCGTGGATGTGGGGCTGCCGAAAGAGGAGGTCGAGAAGTACGTCTCCCTGGGCGACTCCATCACCCGCGTGGGCGATCTCATAGAGATGGGGGACTGCCTGAATGTGAAGAGTATCGACAACCGCGGCGGTTGCTACCTGCTCATCGAGGCTATTCGCTCCATCATCGAGGCAGGCGAGAAACCCTGCTACGACCTCTACGCTGTGTTCTCCGTGCAGGAGGAGGTTGGTCTTCGCGGCGCTCAGGTAGCCACCCAGGCCATTCAGCCTGATTTCTCCTTCGCACTGGACGTCACCATCGCCTTCGATACCCCCGGCTCCGGTAGCCACGACAAGTGTACGGTGCTTGGCAAGGGGACTGCCATCAAGGTGTATGACGGCACGCTCATCACCGACAATCGTATGGTGAAGTTCATGCAGGCTCTCTGTGTGGAGAAGGACATTCCCTACCAGCTAGAGCTGCTTGCAGCCGGTGGTACGGATGCCGGAGCCATGCAGAAATTCTGTGCCGGTGGTTCCGTGGCCGGTGCTGTTTCCATCCCTGTGCGCAATGTTCACCAGAGCATTGAGATGGCGCATAAGGTGGACATCCAGGCCAGTGTGGACTTGCTTGCCGCTTGCTTCTCCTCTCTCACACGCTGGGACTGGAGCTGGGAGCGCAAGGTTCGCACCTTGGCTTAATTCAGCCTCATTTTTTCATGCCCGGCAGAGCGCCTGTGCGGCTTCTGCCGGGCATCTCCACCCCCTTGGCAACGGAGCCTGCGGATTCATTGTTATCGCATGTGGGGTGTAGCTTTGCGTGTGCATTCACCGGGGGGAATCCTGTAAGATGCACATTCCGATTGACTCCCGGGAAGTTGTGTGCTAATATGCCGCGACTTCAAAACCTCAAACCGCTTATGACTTTTTACGAAGAACTTGAATGGCGCGGGCTTGTGAACCAGATTTCCAGCCCCGATCTGATTGAAAAGCTCAACAAAGGCGGGCTGACCTTCTACATCGGCACAGATCCGACGGCGGACAGCCTGCATCTGGGCCACTATTCCAGCTTCTTGATTACCAGGCGTCTCCGCGATGCAGGTCATACCCCCATTTTGCTGGTGGGGCTTGCCACCGGCCTCATCGGAGATCCCCGCGGTACCGTAGAGCGAGAGTTGCAGCAGAAGGAAGAGGTTTTCCGCAATTACGAGGCGCTGAAAGCTCAGGTGGAGCAGATCTTCGGCTTTGAGGTTGTGAACAACTACGACTGGATCAACAAGCTCAACGTCATCGACTTCTTCCGTGACTTCGGCAAGTACATCAACGTGGGCTACATGCTCACCAAGGATCATGTGCGCCGCCAGATGGAGAGCGGAATTTCCTATGCCGAGTTCTCTTACATGCTCATTCAGGCCATTGACTTCAAGTACCTGCACGAGAACCGCGGAGTGGATCTTCAGGTGGCCGGTAGTGACCAGTGGGGGAACATCACCACGGGAATTGAGCTCATCCGCAAGACTACGGGCGATGAGGTGTACGCTCTTACCATGCCACTTGTTACGGATTCTCAGGGCAACAAGTTCGGCAAGAGCGAGGGCAACGCCCTCTGGCTTGACAAGAACAAGACCTCTCCCTATCAGCTCTATCAGTTCCTGATCAATGCCGAGGATTCTCAGGTCATCACCTACCTCAAACGTCTGACCTTCCTTACCCCCGAGGAAATCATGGACATCGAGGCTGAGCACTCAGCCCATCCTGAGCTGCGCTTGGCTCAGCAGGCTCTTGCTCGTGAGATCATCACCGACCTGCACGGCGCTGAGGAGTACGAGAAAGCCGTGGATATTTCCCGCAAGCTTTTCGCCGGCGATTTCAAGAGCCTGAGTCTCGCTGATGTGAAGGCCGGTATGAGCAATGTGCCGCACGTCAAACTCACCCCCGGCGCTCTTGTGGATGTGCTGGTGAGCAGCAAGGTGTGCTCCTCCAAACGCGAGGCGCGGGAGTTCGTTGGCAATGGGGCGATTTCCCTTAATGGTGAGGTGGTGAAGGACCCCGCCTTCGAGGTGACCGCAGACCAAGCCATTGGTGGAGAGGTGCTGGTTATCCGCCGGGGCAAGAAGAAGTTCTACCTCGGGGAGTTCTGATGTCGCGGGCTTGGGTCAGCGTGGCAAGCCTGCTCTTGTCGGCAGGCATGTACTCCGTGCAGGGCGCGGAGCCGCAGCCGTCCATGCCGCCCGCTTTGCTGGAGGCGATTGAGGGCAGGGAGCCGTACCATTCTCTTGTGGAGCATGGTCTGCCGCTCATTTCTACGAGCGAGGAGGTCGCTGCTCTACCTCAGCAGCTCCGTCAGAGTCAGGCCTCGGCTATGAAGCGGGTTCTGCTGGAGCAGATGCTGCGCGCGCGCAAGGATGGATTTCGCATAAGTTCGGAGAACTTCTCGCTCAGTGCTTTGCAGGCTCATCAACTGGGAGCTCCGGGCGCTTTTGTGATCTATCATCGCTTGGAAGCAGAGGGGCAGCTCACACCCCGTGAGCGCTATGCCATCAATTCCGCATTGCAGCGCTTGTACGAGGACTACCTGGTGAATGTACAGGACATGCGGCTCTTCATCGAATGCGTGCAGCTGAGCTCAGAGGAGCTGCTGGGAATGTTGGAATGGTTGCCGCTCGATGGGCTCTTCAATCTGGTGAGGATGAGCGAGCTTACCTCTGCACGCCTGGAGCATGAGTGCAGGGAACTGATAGACCTCGCCTCAGAAATATCAGAGATATACGCCTCAATCGACAGCCCTGAGACTGCCGCCGCTGCCGTGGAACTTTTGTTGCCGCTGTTGGGTCGTTACCAGGCTACGGCCGGATTGCGATATTTTGCTTCGCCTCATCAGGTGCAGTTGCTCGCACAGCACTATGGACTGGTACTCAGAAATCTCGGGGAGCAGCTCAGCGCGCTCAGAACCCGCGTGCGCGAGGCCAATTATTACGATAATCTCAACTTGCGCGTAGTTGATTATTTGCTGCGTTGATTGGAGGAGGTATTTGTTATTCTGCCCCTTTCAACAGGGAATCGTAGCTTGACATGATGCGGTAATTATGTTAAGGTCAGAGCATGATGAACAAGTTACTGATGTATGTCATGGCTGTGCTGTGCGTATTACCCGCTGATCTTCTTGGCGCAGGTAGTGAGTCGCAGCCGTCATGGGAGGATTCCTGGACATCACCGCATGACTTGGCGCTGGAAGAGCAGGCAGCGGTGGCTCTCATACCTTTCCCGCAGAAAGTGGAGTGGCTGGATGGGGCGCTCGATGTTCAGGGGAAGGAGCCACGCTTGATAGGCGATGTCTGTGACAAAGTACAAATCGCACTTGATGATTACCAAAGCAACAGGGTGCAGGGCAATGGGTTCTTCCCGGTTCATTGCCGAATGGTGGTCGATGCTTTGCCGGAAGAACATGCTGCGGAAGGTTACATCCTGAGTGTGGGACCGGAGGGAGCCAACATTACAGCGGCGACCCCTGCCGGAATGTTCTATGGTTTTCAAACGCTCGGGCAGATGCTGCTCACCGGGAAGGGGAAATTGCCTTACTGCCGGATCGAGGACTGGCCTGCTTTCCGCTACCGTGGTTACATGCAGGACTGCGGGCGTAACTTCCGTGACATCGATCGCTTGAAGAAAGAACTTGCTCTGGCTGCTCGCCTGAAGGTCAATCTTTTCCATTGGCACCTCACCGATTATCCGGCTTGGCACGTTGAGTGCAGATGCTACCCGGTGCTGAACGCTCCCCGGCACCGCACCCGGGACAATGACTGTACCTATACCTACGAGCAGATCAGGGAGGTCTTCTCCTATGCTGCTCAGCGTAACATTGCCATCATCCCTGAGCTGGATATGCCCGGTCACAGCGCCTACTTTGAGCGCGCTTTCGGGTTTAAGATGCACACGGAACAAGGGATGAAGATCATCGGAGAGTTGCTGGATGAGTTCTGCTCGGAGATTCCGGCGGATCTCTGCCCCATTGTGCATTTCGGTGCGGATGAGGTGCGGATCCCGAATGCTGCTCAGTTCGTGGACTTCGTGACGAAGAAGTTGCAGGCGCACGGGCGCACTCCCATGCAGTGGGCGAGTAATCGCGATCTGCCTGTTGGCGAGCACTCCATCGAACAGCGTTGGGGCGAAGGCTCCGACATGGTGGCCAGATCTATTCTGCCGGAACGTATACGCCGCCGTGCGTTCGACTCAACCATGGGCTACGCCAACTTGCTTGATCCCGCGCTGCTGGTGCGCCGCTATTTCTTCATGCGCCCCTGCGGATCAGCTCATGGCGATGAGCTTAAACTCGGTACGATCATGTGCATCTGGCCTGACGGAAGAGTGAATAACAAAGACTACATCCCCGGCATGTGTGCCATGTGGCCCGGCATGATGGCTATGGCAGAGCGCTCTTGGGTCGGGGGGGGAGCCGATGGTGATCACCTTCCGCTGGAAATGACGGTTGAACTTACTGAGAGCCACCGTGCATACGCCCTCTTTGAGCGGCGCATGCAGCACCTTCGTGCCGCTCAGTTCGCCGATGAGTCCTTCCCGATGTGGTATGAATCCGGCGTGACGTGGACGATTGTAGGTCCTGTCAGGACGGAGCAGACTGCCGCTCTGCGCGATTCCGTGATCAGCGGTATGTTCGATGGTATGGCTACCCGACAGGCGCAATGTGCCAATCTTTACTTCCGCACTCGCCCGGACACCGGCTATCTCGGCATGTTCCCCAAGGTTCGTCCCGGTCATACCATCTGGGCCGTCACAACCATTCATGCCGATCGCGCAGGCAAGCAGAAGTTTATGGTCGGGTTCGATGCCCCCGCTCGCTCCAACAGGCGCTGGTCCGGCGTACCCCGCAACGGCGAATGGTCCCAGTGTGGTACACGTATATGGCTCAATGGTAAAGAGCTCAAGAACCCCCGCTCCTATCGTTTGGCCGGACAGAAGAAACACCCCGGCAATGCCTGGAACTTTGAAGATCCGCTCGATCCCGAGGAAATCTGGTGGGTGCAGGAGCCTATTGAGATCGAGCTGCAGCAAGGGGAAAACTGCTTTGTGATCGAGCAACCCTATGTGGGTGAGTTCCAGTCTTGGGGCGTCTCGCTCATTCCGCTTGCTGATTGATTTTGCTGACAGATATTTCCGGGCGCCGCGCATTTTGGAATTGAATGTGCGGCGCTCTTCTTTTATAATGCAGCCATGAGCAGTTTTGATGTTATTGCCGCAAAGATGGCTCAGGGCGGGCTGTCAAAGGCCGCCATAAGTGCCTTCCGTCACAGTGTGCAGGTGCTGAAGAGCAGACAGAACATGTTGATCCCGGAGGAGGATATTGCCCCGGCTGACAATGTGGCGGATTGGTCCGAACTGGTGGTCACCACCTCCGCAGCAGGGGCTGACCTGTTGGCTCAATCGGTACTCATCAAGCTCAATGGTGGGCTGGGAACAGGTATGGGGTTGCAGAAGGCCAAGAGCCTGCTGGAGATCAAACCCGGCGTCACCTTCCTCGATCTGATCGTCCGTCAGGTAATGAGTCTGCGTACCGCCGCCGGTTATCCCGTGAACCTGTTGCTCATGAACTCCTTTTCCACCAGCAATGATACGATGGCTCACCTGAGCCGCTACGCCGGTGAGGGCTTTGCCGATCCCGATCAGGTGGAAATGCTTCAGAACCGCGTACCCAAGTTGTTGACGGACTCCCTGGAGCCCGTTTCCTACCCCGCTCAGCCTGATCTGGAATGGTGCCCACCCGGACATGGGGATATCTACCCCGCCTTGGTCGGCAGCGGCTGGCTGGACAAATTGCTGACTGCCGGGGTGAAGTATGCCTTCGTCTCAAACTCCGACAATCTTGGTGCTCAGATGGACACCCGCTTCCTTCGCTGGTTTGCGGAGAGTGGAGCCCCCTTTGTCATGGAGGTTACCCGCCGCACAGAGGCCGACAAGAAGGGCGGCCACCTCGCCACTCGTGCGGCAGATGGTCAGCCTATTCTTCGCGAAATCGCCCAGTGCCCCGATGCGGATCTGGACGATTTCCAGAATGTCGACAAACATCGTTACTTCAACACCAATAACCTCTGGATTCGCCTCGATTCCCTGCGTGATTTCCTCACAGCCAATGACGGGGTACTTCCCTTGCCGGTTATTCGCAATACCAAGACTGTAGACCCGCGAGATCCCTCCTCCCCCGCCGTCTATCAGCTGGAGACTGCCATGGGGGCCGCTATCCAGTGTTTCCCCGGTGCTCGCGCCGTTTGTGTGCCACGCAGTCGTTTCTTCCCGGTCAAGACATGCAGCGACCTGCTGCTGCTCCGTTCCGATGCCGTGGAGATCAGCGCTGACGGTCTGATGAGCCTGGCACCCGAATGTAATGGTGTGGCTCCCATCGTCCGACTCGACAGCAAGCTTTACAAGCTCGTGGACTCGCTGGAGTCTCTCGGAGTCCCCAGCCTGAAGAATGTGCGACGTCTGGACGTAACCCGCCCTCACCATTTTACCCCCGGTGAACCGCTCAGCGGTGAAGTCTGCATCTGAAAACGGGGCTTGCCATGCCGGTTTCTCCGCAGAAACGCAGCGAGCTTCTCGAGCGCATGAAGGTGCTCGGGGTGTATGAGCGTGACCTCGACGAGACCTTCGTGCGCGGCAGCGGCAAGGGCGGGCAGAAGGTGAACAAGACGAATAATTGCGTCTGCCTTGTTCATCGCCCCTCGGGCATCGTGGTAAAATGTCATCGGGAGAGGGAGCGGGAGATTAATCGTTTTCTCGCTCGCCGCGCCCTATGTGATGAGCTCGACCATCGCCTCAATGGTGCCCCATCTCCCCGGCAGCTGGAGGTCATTCGCGCACGCAAGCGGGGTAGCCTGCTGAAGAATATAAGCATTGTGCAGCGTCGACATGACTGATCCGGCAGCCATCATGGGGACTCATCATCGCTCCCCTTGGTCAGCAGCAGATGAAGGTGGCGCAGCTCAGCTGTTCCATATCTCTCGGCTATGTCGAGCAATCGGTCCTCAACATCAGGGGCAGGGGGCATGCAGCCATTGGGCAGATCCGGAGTGAGCAGCTCGAGAGCACAGGCGTTGTGCAGAGCCATGGTGGTCTCGATGTAGCACATGCGCGTGGGCTCATCGAGGATGAAGTTGAGGGGCTTTTTGCCGTTGAGTACACGGTGCATGGGGATCTTGGTGCCGTACTCATCATCTATTCCCATGTTGACCAGCAGAACGGGGGAGCTTGCAACGATTGCGGGATCCAGCCTGTTATGCAGGGCGTTGATGCGCCCGGTTGCCGTCACCACACACCAGGCGTGCAGTACGGTGTCGTTCAGATCTTCGCGGTCGAGTACGTTGACGAAACCTACATCTCCGGGCAGCTCGGCTGACTTATCCTCAATGTCGGCGACCATGACTTTCATGCCGCGCTTGCGGGCATAGTGTACGATCCCTCGCCCTACTTTACCATAGCCCACAACCAGCAGACGGCGTCCCTGAAGATCATCATAGCCCAGTTGAGCCATCGCTCGAAAGAAGCCCTCACCGGTGCCGAGCATGGTTTCCACTCGTTTGATGCGGCTGTCATCCACCACAATGACCGGGCGTTTCGCACGCTCGTAGACCGGCACTCCGGAACGGGTGAGTTCCACATAGCCCAGGGTGGGGGTAAGGCGTGCCTGTTGTCCGGCACAGTCGAGGATGATGTCGAAGTTGTCTTGCCCCTTCTCCGCAGTTCTGATGCCGAAGTCGGCCAGTTGTGCCACGATAGCGGGATCGGTTGGCATGGAACTGCGGTAGGGAATGTAAACTTCAGCCCCGGTGGCAAGCAGAGCCATGAATTTGCCGAGGGTGTTGCGGAAGATGGGGCTGGCATCCAGCACGCGCAACCCGGCCAGGGGGAGGGTGCGGGACCATTCTTCTGCCTGGTGCAGCAGAGTAGGCCATTCTTCCGGCTGGTATGTTTGCAGCAGGCTGTCGCGGAGACGTTGGGCAAGTTCATGCATGGCTGCACTCAAGTTTATCCCTCCTCTCGGAAATTGCAAGCCTATAGTGCGCTCGATGACCCGCAAAATACCAAAAAGGTATGGCGTGCTGAAATTTCTTGTTGCATGCGGGCTCGCGGTGTGTTAAATATGTGCTTGCAATGGAAAAAACACTCTTCCAGAAGATAGCTGACAAGGAGATCCCCTCTGCCATGGTGTACGAGGATGAGCTTTGTGTGGCGTTCCGGGACATCACCCCTGTCGCCCCGGTGCATGTGCTGCTGGTGCCGCGCAAACCCATACCGAATATCGGGGCTGCGACTGCTGAGGATGCTGCGCTGCTGGCTCATCTCATGCTCAAGGTGGGCGAAATTGCTCGTGCCGAGGGCCTGAGCGAAGATGGCTACCGTACCGTGCTCAACACCGGAACCGCTGCCGGGCAGACCGTACCCCACCTCCACATCCACATCATCGGTGGGCGCGCGCTTCAGTGGCCTCCCGGTTAGTCCTGCTACCTGATGATCCATCGCCGGATCGTCCGGCCTGTTGGTCCGATGGTCGGGGCGGTGGTAGCACAAGCCTGCATGAAGTCCTTTATTCGCCATTACGAGTGGGTGGATCCCCATACGCTTGAGATGGAGTTTCCGACGAATCGTCTGAGACTCTATTTTCTTGAGCCCGGGGTGGTGCGTTGTCGCTATGTGACCCACCCGGTGTTTGAAAATATCCCCAGCTATGGGATAGCCCCGGAGTACGCCCCCGCGGGGCAGCAGCCGGAGGAGATGGAGAAGGAGGACTGCTACGAACTGAGCACTCCGCGACTTGTGGTGAGAGTGCGTAAGCTGGATGGTGGTCTGGAGTTCATCGAGCGTGAGACCGGCAGAACATTGTGTGCTGATGCCGAGGGCATGGGGCATCGTCTGCAGGAGCTGACAGGCGATGAGCTCGTGTGGGTGCTCAAGCACATGCCCGAACAGGCTCATTTCTTTGCGTTGGGGGATAAACCCTGTACCCTGAATCTGCGGGGACGGCGCTTTGAGATGTGGGGCTCCGATCACTACAAATTCCACCCGGAAAGCGATCCTCTCTACAAGAGTATCCCTTTTTTCCTCTGTCTCAATAACGGCGCTCAATACGGCATATTTTTCGACAATACCATGCGCTCCTATTTCGACTTCGGAAAGGAGCGTGCCGATCGGCTGCTGTTCGGGGCTGATGGCGGGGTGATGGACTATTACTTCATCTGCGGGGAGGATGCGATGTCAACCATTCAGACCTTTACCCGCATGACCGGGTTGCCGCCTATGCCCCCGCTCTGGGCACTGGGCTATCACCAGAGCAAGTGGAGCTATTACCCGGAGAAAACCGTTACTGATCTGGCTGCAGAACTACGCTCCCGCCGCATGCCCTGTGATGCCATACACCTCGACATCCACCACATGAAGGAGTACCAGGCTCTTACCTGGGATCGCGCCCTGTTCCCGGATCCTCCCGGGATGATCCGGCGGTTGGGAGAGCAGGGGTTCAAGGTGGTGACGATCATAGATCCCGGGATAAAGGTTAACCCGGATAATTATGTGTGGCGCAGCGGGTTCGAGCGCAATGTGTTCTGCCGCCGTCACGATGGAGCTCTTCTGTCCGGCGAGGTGTGGCCGGGAACTTGTACCTTCCCGGATTTCACCTCGCCGATCACTCGCCAATGGTGGGCGGATCTCTTTCGCCGTCAGATAGCGGAGTACGGGGTACGGGGAATCTGGACGGATATGAATGAACCCTCCATTTTCCCGGATCGTACCTTCCCATCGGATACGCGGCACAACTATGACGGCTTTTACTGCTCGCACCTGAAGGCTCACAATGTATATGGGCAATGTATGGCCCGGGCTACCCGACAGGGAATGGAGCAGTTTGCTCCGGACAGGCGTCCCTTCGTGCTGTCGCGGGCGGGATTTGCCGGCTTGCAGCGCTGGGCTGCGACTTGGACGGGGGATAATGATGCTGACTGGGAGAACTTGAAAATGGCCAATCTTATGGTACAGCGCCTTTCTGCCAGCGGTGTTTCCTTTTGCGGGGCAGATACCGGGGGCTTCCTTGGACACCCCACACCGGAGCTGTTTTGTCGATGGATGCAGATGGCTGCCTTCCATGTATTTTTCCGCAATCACAACAATGGTGAGTATGGCGGTCAGGAGCCTTGGTGCTTCGGTCCCGTGGTGGAGGAGCTTGTGCGCCGGGCTCTGGAAAACCGCTACCGCTTGCTTCCGTACTTCTATACTCAGTTCTACAAGTACAGCCGCCAGGGTACTCCCATCATTCGCTCTCTGGCTCTCATGTACCCGGATAACCCGGACACCTACTGGCGCAGCAGCGAATTCTTCGTAGGCGATGCTCTTTATGTCGTGCCGGTTCATCATCCCGGTGAGAGCGGGCGCTTCATGTACCTGCCGCCGGGGCGATGGTACTCGTACTGGACGGATGTTCAGACCCCGGACTCCTCGACCGAGGCGTGGGTTCCCACTCCTCTGGCACACATACCGGTGTTCGTCCGCGGTGGCTGTGTGGTGCCGCGCTGGCCGGTGCAGCAATATGTGGGTGAGCTCGAGAACCCACAGGTTACACTCGATATCTGGTGGGCTCCGGAGGTGCAGCAGGCAAGCGATCTGTACGAGGATGAGGGGGATGGCTACGGCTACCGGCAGGGGCGCTACATGCTCCATCGATTTGACTACCGCGGGCAGTTGCGAGCCTTCTCGCTCTCTCATAAGGTCAACCTTCACGCCGAGCAGCAAGACCGCATCTTTGAACTGGCTGTACATGCCCTGCCGCCCTCGGCATCTCCAATCCTTGTCGTCGATGGGGCTGCTCAGCCGGGAGTGATGGATGAGCACCACATCTTCCGGGCGCAGTTGCCGCTCAATTTCTCCGAACTCCTGCTTCAATTCTGACCACTATCATGAAACGCGATACCATGGACAAGATTATGAGCCGCCTTGAGCACCTCGGCACCGAGGAGCTTCGGCAGCTCTTCATGCGCCTGGCCTCAGAGAAGGGACTTTTGCAGGACGTGTTCGATGCTCTCCGCGATGGGCTCATCCTCTTCGA
Source organism: Akkermansia sp. (assembly GCA_045545975.1). GTDB lineage: Bacteria > Verrucomicrobiota > Verrucomicrobiia > Verrucomicrobiales > Akkermansiaceae > Akkermansia. Next base: position 18,374 of record JAZQCA010000042.1, on the reverse strand, counting down.
TGCCGAGGGAACTCCCCGCTTCGCCAACAAGGCAGCCTGTGATATCTATGGTCGTCATATCAAAGATCTGCTCCATGTCTCCTTTGAACGTCTGGTGGGCGGTACTTGTACTTGGCAGGAGGTTTGTAACAGCGGTATCGCCATTTCCCGAGATCTTCATGTGAACTATCCCGAGCAGCGGCATTATAACTTCCTGATGAGTCCCGTTGCGGATGGCTCGGAATATCTGTTGCTTATCCGGGACGACACGGAGAGCCTGGCTGCCGGTGAGGCCGATGCCGAGGCCGAGCAGTTCAATCTCGTCACCTACATGGCCAGTGCCGTGGCTCATGAAATCGGGAATCCGCTCAACTCCCTGGGACTTAATCTTCAGCTCATGCAGCGCAAGCTGGCAAAGACAGATGCTGAAGTACAGAGCAAACTTTCCCCGTTACTGGAGAGTGCTCTTGCTGAAACCCGACGGCTGGATACCCTCTTGCGCCAGTTCCTGCAGTCGGTGCGCCCCGGGCGCCTGCAACGTGAACCGGTGCAGCTCAATGAACTGATCAATAGGGTGCTGGAGGTTCTGGAACCGGAGATTGCCCCCCGGGGAATCAGCGTACAACAGGCATTCAGCAAGGAACTTCCCGAGCTGAGCGCAGATGGCGGCCAGCTCTTCCAGGTGTTCTACAATCTCATCCGCAACGCTTTCCAGTCCATTCCCGGTAGTGAGGGCGGTATTTACATCCAGACCGATTATAATGATTCAGACGTTCGAGTACTCATAGGCGATACGGGGAGTGGAATTTCCCACGAGGTCATGGGTAGTATGTACGAGCCGTTCCGAACTACTCGAAAGAAGGGGAACGGGCTGGGGCTCCTCATTGTGCGCCACATCGTGAAGGAACATGGCGGCACTCTCTCCATTGCCTCCCGCGAAGGGGTCGGAACAACGGTTTCCATCACCTTGCCCCGGGCTGATCGGGTAGTGCGTTTGCTGCCGTCCTGAGAATTTGGCGTTGAGTACGAAAAAGGGCGCTCAACGAGCGCCCTACGGAAGATAGTTTATTCATCTGGAGCGTCATCCACTCCGGTCAGTTCTTTTCCGGGATTAGGCTCAGGTTTAGGCTTGGCGCTACCCTTGCTCCTCTTCGGTTTGGCCGGTGCCGGCTGAGCCGCCGGAGGCTGAATGGGCGAATAAGTCGTGGCGTGGCGCTGCGGCACGATGACGTGACTGGGGACGTTGGCTCCGTTCTCGGCCAGTGTGCTCACAACGTTCGTGTGTCCGTTGTCGTACGCCACCTCAATCGGGGTGCGGAAGAAGTCGACAACGTGTGGAGTCAGGAGAGGACTGCCGCCGGCTATACCTTCAGCAATGGGGACGTAGAGCCCCAACGTGCCGAACACAAGGCAGATCTGTGTGATGTCCAAAGGTACTGTGACGAGGGCTGTCGGAACGGCCCAGAGCAGGTGTGCCTTGCTCGGCTTATCATTGGCATTGGCTCCGTAACGGAGTTCCTGACGTACTGTCTGGTCATCGCCATCGCGCGCGGCTCTGTATATGGTGGAGCGGCAACTGGGACCGGTCAGGCAGACCGCAGCACCCAATGTGATGAGCGCAATCCGGGATAACAGATTCTTTTTCATGTATGTATGTGCTTGTTGATTGGTGCCCGTATTGCGCCGTCGCATTTATATTCCCTCCCTCCGTTGAGGAGGAGCGGCGATATATTGAGCCTCTCGGGTGATAATTTAACATACTTGCGACTGAATGCAAGAAAATTGTTGCAGGAGAATTGCAATCCATACCGAAATATGATATAGAATATGGTTATGATCAACCATCGTTCTATTCTTGTTTTCCTGCTGCTTGTGGGTGGACTGTGTGCGCTCCTGATTCCTGATTGGTTCGAGGATCCGATTGCGCTGGCTCGCGGGCGCTGGCAGGCTGTGCCTTCCGGCATGCGTGCTGAGGTTGATGAGGAACGGGTGCGCTGGCAGGTCGGCGGGCATTATGGACGATTTGCCTACGAATGGGTGCAGACCCGTGATGAGCCCTACCGGGTGATTTTTCGGCGCGGGGAGCAGGTGTTCGAGGCTGATGTCATCTTTGACGGGGAGGACGAGGTGGTTGTACTGCCGCTCGTGTTCGATGAGTTGCCCCCGATGGCTCGCGAGTACATCGCCAGCCAGAACAAGGCCCGTAATCGACCCGAAAAGGAGCTGCGTTTCGTTTTTCGGCGCGAGAAGGAGAAATAACAGATCTGTTGTCGGCTTTGCGGCTTGACGGCACGCACCGGCTCTGCTAGGATAACGGGAGTATGAGGCGACGGCTTACATCCCTTCTGTTACTGGTGGTCATGCTGCTGACGTTTTGTGCCTGCAGCCGGGAGGCGGCGGATAGTCGGGTGATTCGCATGGGCGGATTTCCGAACGTGACCCATGTTCAGGCTCTTGTGGCCCGGCATATGAGCCGCAGCGGGGAGGGGTGGTTCGAGCGTTACCTGCCCGGCTATACGATCGAGTGGTACACTTTCAATGCCGGGCCCACCGCCATGGAAGCCATTTTCGGTCGTACGGTGGATGTGACTTATGTGGGACCGAGCCCCGCGCTGAATGCCTATGCCGTGTCTGCCGGGCGCGAGGTGCGTCTGCTGGCCGGAGCTGTCAATGGCGGAGCCGCACTGCTGGTGGCGCCTGACAGCGGGATAAACAATGCCGACGATTTTCGGGGGCGTTGCATAGCAACCCCTCAGCTGGGCAATACTCAGGATGTCTCCTGCCGTGCGTGGCTGGGCAGGAATGGTCTGTTTACTTCGCTGGAGGGTGCCGGAGATTGCCGGGTGAGTCCCACTCCGAACTCCATGCAGTTGCAGCTCATGCGGCAGGGGGATATCGATGCCTGCTGGACAGTTGAACCTTGGGTCTCTCGCCTGGAGCTTGCTCAGGGCGCCAGGGTGCTGGTGCAGGAGCCTGATGTCGTGACTACTGTGCTGGTAGGTCGGGTAGGCTGGTTGAGCCGCCACCCACGCGAGGCCGCCGCCATCAAACGGGCTCATCAGGAGCTTACGGAGTGGATCCTCGATCATCCCGAGGAGGCCCAGCAAATGGTGGTGGCCGAGCTTTCCGAGCTTACTCAGTCACACTTCGATCCCGAACTGGTGCGCAGGGCCTGGTCACGCCTTACTCTGACTACCCGGGTGGATATGGGCAGTCTGCGGCAGTTCGTGACCGATGCTCAGAACTGCGGTCTGCTGGACAGGGTGCCTGATCTCTCGGGAATGCTTGACCAAACGGAGCCTAAGCAATAAAGAGTTGTTATGAGAAAATTAGAACAGGAAATACATGAGTACCCCACAGCTAAGCTCAGCGTGGAGCATGTGTGCAAGGATTTTGTCACCAAGGCCGGTAAGGTTCGAGCGCTGGATGATGTTTCGCTGACAATCAATGAGGGGGAGTTTGTCTGTTTTGTAGGACCGAGCGGGTGTGGTAAGTCTACTCTGCTCAACATCATTGCCGGATTGGAAAAGCCGGATAGTGGACTGGCGCTTATCGATGGAGTGCCGATCACGAGTCCCGGGCGCGACAGGATGATGATGTTTCAGGAGCATGCACTTTTCCCTTGGCTGGATGTTATAGGAAACGTGATGTTCGGCTTGCGGCAGAAGCCCAATCTCAATGACAAGGAACGGCTGGAGGTGGCTAAGTACTATCTTTTCCTTGTCAAAATGGATAAGTTTGCCCATTCGAGCATACACGAACTGTCCGGTGGCATGCGGCAGCGCGTGGCACTTGCCCGTTCCCTGGCTCCAAATCCCAAGATTTTGCTGATGGATGAGCCGTTTTCCGCGCTCGATGCCATGACCCGCGAGCGACTCTACGGAGATATTCAGGACATTTGGGCCAAGCGGCGTAAAACGATTATTTTTGTCACGCACAATGTTCGCGAGGCTGTTTGTCTGGGGAGCCGGGTGGTGCTGTTCTCTCCGCATCCCGGACGAGTGCGCGAGGAGTTTACCGTGGGACTTGCTCGCCCGCGCAGCATCAATGACCATGATCTTGCAGATCTCTCGCAGAAGATCACTTCCGCGCTCAAGGGGTATGAGAATGCAGCTGAATCTGATTGATAATAAATAAAGAAGAATATATGAAACGTTTTCTCACTACTTTGGTCTTTTTCCTCATCCTTGTGGGAACGTGGGCTGCATTGACGGGGGATCTGCTCTTCCTGGGAATAGGTCCGTCTGAGCCGCTCTGGTCGCCTTATGTTCTGCCGCCGCCTTCTACGGTAGGGCTTTACCTGTGGGATAATACGCTCAATGGCAAGATCCCCCTCTCCATGCTCATCACGCTGCGGCGTCTCCTGATCGGTTATGCCATAGGACTGCTGCTCGGTGTGCCGCTGGGCATGATAGCTGCTCGCTTCAGAACCGCCAGCGATACTCTGGGGGTACTGGCTCTGGGGCTTCAGGCTTTGCCGAGTGTGTGCTGGGTACCGCTGGCCTGCATCTGGTTCGGCCAGACGGAGGCGGCGCTGCTCTTTGTAGTAGTCATGGGTACCTTGTGGAGTGTGCTGCTCTCCACGCAGAACGGGATGAAGAGTGTGCCGCCCATTTATGCCCGTGCGGCGAGAACAATGGGCGCCAGTCCGTTCCGCACGCTGGTCTACGTCACCCTGCCGGCCTCGGCTCCCTTTGTTGTGAGTGGTATGAAACAGGGCTGGGCCTTTGCCTGGCGCTCTCTCATGGCGGCAGAGATATATGTGGCGGTGGTTTCCGGTTTTGGTATAGGGCAGTACTTGCACTATGGCCGCGAATTGCAGAGGATGTACCAGGTGATCGGGATTATGTTCATCATCATTCTGGTGGGGCTGCTGGCAGATAAGATTCTCTTCTCGCCTGCAGAGCGCTGGTTGCACCATCGCTGGGGTACGGACAAGGAGTAAAGCATTTGCTCGGGTACTTATTTTAGTCATGAACAGTTGGATAGAGGAGCTCAGGGAACTTCTGGGGGATTGTGTGAGCACGGAGCACGAGGTGCTGGCAGCTCATGCTGCGGATAAGTGGCATGCCGCGGCTCTGCCGGAGGCGGTTTTGTTGGCAAGCGAGACGGAGCAGGTTGCTACCGCCATGAAGTTCGCGGCTGAGCGCTCCATTCCTGTCACGCCTCGCGGGGCTGGGGTTGGCTATGTGGGGGGCTGTGTGCCGGTGAAGGGAGGTCTTGTCATCTCCGTGGCGAACATGCGGCGCATTGAAGAGGTGAACCCGGCAGACGGGGTGGCCGTGGTGCAGTCCGGTGTGCTTACTGCGGATCTCCAGCATGCTTGCGCCGAGATGGGCTGGTTTTACCCGCCCGATCCCGCCTCGCGCAAGGAATCCAGCATAGGCGGCAATATCGCAACGAATGCCGGTGGTCCACGCTGCCTGAAGTATGGCGTGACTCGCGCCTATGTGCTGGGCTTGGAGGTGGTGCTGCCGGATGGGAGGGTACTCACATGTGGTGGTCGCACGCATAAGAACAAGCAGGGGTTTGATCTGGTAGGGTTGTTCTGCGGAAGTGAAGGGATGCTTGGCATCATTACCCGTGCTACGCTGCGTATCATCCCCGCTCCGCCTGCTCGCGCGGCTCTGCATGCCGGTTTTCCTGCCTTCGAGCTTGCGGCAGCTGCTGTGCAGAATGTGCTCCAGAGTGGGCACCTGCCTGCTGCCATGGAGATTACGGATGCCTTCACCCTGCGTGCTGCTCGGGAGTACCTCGGACCGGGAGTGTTGCCTGACGATGCCCGGGGGCATATTATCATCGAGATTGATGGCCAGGCGGATGCCGTTGCAACGGAGTTGCTGACCATAGCGGATGTTCTGCGTGCCTCCGGGGCCACTCAGATTGTAACGGCTGCTACAGAGGAGGAGGTCGAGGCGATTTGGCAGCTGCGCCGTGAGTTTTCCTACAGTCTGAAGGCTACGGGCCTCACCAAGCTGAATGAGGATGTGGTGATTCCACGCTCACAACTGGTTCATTTGGTGGAGTTCTGCGCGTCCATGGAGCGCGAGACCGGCATACCGGTGGCCTGTTTCGGGCATGCCGGGGATGGGAATATTCACACCAACATCATGGTGCTGAAAGATGCTGAGGGCAAGGATATTCGGGAGCCGGCAGATGCTTTGGTCAATCGCCTTTTTGATTGGGTGATGGAGCACGGCGGAAGTATAACCGGTGAACATGGCATAGGTATAGCCAAATCTCCCTGGTTCCCGCGTGCTGTGGGTGATGTGGCCTATGATCTGCACCGCGTACTCAAGACCGCGCTTGATCCCCGCTCCATTCTCAATCCGGGCAAGATGGGGTTATGAGATGAATGCGTGTGAGATAAAGGGCATGGGGGGCGAGTTCTGTCGATTTTTCGTGGTCGGTGTGGGCGCTACGTTACTTCACCTGCTGGTGTATTGGCTGCTGAATGCACTTTTCGGCATAGAGGCTGACCAATGGATGGCGCTCACTCTCAGCTATGCAACCGGATATGCCGTGAGTTTCATCGCCAATTATGTAATCTCTCTCAAATGGACTTTCCGCACACAGGGTAGTGTGGGTAAGGGAGGGGGATTTGCCTTCTCTCATCTGGTGAATGCCGGATTGCACCTCTTGCTGCTTAATCTGTTTGCCCGTCTGGGGGTGGGTGGTGTACTGGTGGCGCTGCTCAGGTGGATCTGTCCATGGCTGGTAGAGTGGTTGCCCATGCTGAGCCGGCCGGATTTTCTGCTGCCTTTCCCGGTATACGTCATCGCTGTACCGATCAATTTCCTGATGGTGCGTTATTTCCTGAAGAAATAGCTCTAGGGGCAGTCGGCGGACAGACTCTCTCAGATGTGCGCCGGCAGACGGAAGAAGCGACGGGCATTGGCTGTGGTGCAGGCGGCTATTTCCGCGGGGGAAACACCGCGTAGCTCCGCAATCTTGTCTACCACGAACTTGGTTCTTCCCGGTATGTTGACTTTGCCGCGATGTGGTGCGGGGGAAAGGAAGGGCGAGTCGGTCTCGACCATGAACCTGTCCGCAGGGCACCAGGTCGCTACGGCCTGTACATGATCGGACTTCTTGAACGTCAGTATGCCGGTGAAGGATATCATGCCATCCAGTTCGCTGAATATACGCTCCGCCTGGGATCCGTCGCCGATGAAACAGTGGAACACGGGGCGTACCCCGGGGAAGTTTCGGGCGATGGCAAAGGCATCCTCAAAACTGGCCAGTCCTTCCTTGTCTCGCGTGTGCAGAGAGATATTGAGCCCCAGTTCTCTGGCTAATTCAAAATGCTGTTCCAGGAAGTGGCGCTGCCGGGAGCGGTAGCTCTCTTCGCTCCAGCCCTCGGGAGCCTCCCAGAAATAGTCGAGCCCGGTTTCTCCTATGGCTGCCTGAGGGTGCTGTCGGCAGAGATTTTTCATGTGCTCGAGGGCCTCATCGCTGACGGTGTGAACTTCGGAGGGATGTACAGCCAGACAGGAGGAGATGAAATCGGGCATGCGCGCTGCCAGGTCCAGCTGAGGTTCCCAGTCAAAGGCTGAGGTACCCTGTGTGATGCAATGCCCCACACCCAGTGCAAGGGATTCTTCGCGCAGAAGGTTCAGATCTCCGTATTTTTCCGATATGAGGTGGCAATGGGTGTCGATGATCATCTCGCCGCGGGTTGTAGCACATTATGCCGGAAATTGCAAGACAAATGGATTGACGCCGCCGCTTCTTTGCGGCATGATAGGTGGCAGTTATGGATGAGCAGCTGGTGCAGGAAATCTGCCGGATCTTCGGCGTGGATGAGCTGAGAGCTGGGCAGGAGCGGCTCATGGATTGTGCTCTTCGTGGGCTGAATGTCCTGGGGGTGCTCCCTACCGGCTATGGAAAAAGCCTGTGTTACCAAGCTGCCGCTCAGTTGATTGGCGGGACAAGCGTGGTGGTCAGTCCTCTCATCGCTCTCATGCGGGATCAGGTGCAGTCCCTGCAGCGGCGTGGAATCGCCGCTGCGCGGTTTGACTCCACTCTCTGTGAGGAGGCTCGGTCTGCTCTGCTGGCTGATGTGGCCGGGGGGCGGCTGCGGCTTTTATTCGTGGCTCCGGAGTCGCTGGAGTCGCCTTCGCTGCTGGAGGCTCTCAGAACCGCTGATAAACAGTTGTTTGTGGTGGATGAGGCTCACTGTGTGTCTGAATGGGGACATAGCTTCCGACCGGACTACCTCAAACTGTCGACCTGGATGGTTGAGCAAGGCTTTCGCAGCGTGATGGCACTCACGGCTACAGCTACGCTCCGGGTGCAGGAAGATCTTTGCCGTACCTTCGACATTGACCGGCAGAATGTTGTGGCTCTTTCTCCCTACCGATCGCAGATTACAAGGTTGGTAAGGGCTGCCGCGGAGCCGGAGAAGGAGCTTCTGCGCTTTTTGCTGCTTCCTCAACATCGGCCGGCCATCGTTTACACTCGCACCCGCAAGGGAGCGGAACTTCTTGCAGGTCGACTCCAACAGTTCGGATTGAACTGTGCCTGTTACCACGCCGGGCAGACAACAGAACAGCGTGAGGAATTGCAGGATGATTTTCTGTCCAACAAAAAAGATGTACTGGTGGCCACCATAGCCTTTGGCATGGGGGTGGACAAGCCGGACGTGCGCTCGGTTGTTCATTACAATCTGCCGAGCTCTCCGGAGTCCTATCTTCAGGAAAGTGGGCGTGCCGGGCGCGATGGGCAAGCAGCTGTGGCGTTGGTACTGTTGCACGGAGCTGATATCCGCGATGCCCGTAACCGGGTGCTGGCCACCGAGCCGGATCCCGAGGGGGTACTGCGTGCGGTCCGCATGTTGCTTCCGGTGGGGGGGCGGGCTGTCTCCCTCTGGGAACTGGGAACTCAGTGCGATGTACCCGATGATGTGGCTACCAGGGCTCTCGACCTTTTGCAGCAAGCCGGAGCTGTGAGTATCTCAGGTCGGGGGTACAAGTACTACAAAGCAAGACCTCTTTTCTCCCTCAGTACCATCTTGGATGGGCGAGCCCCTGATGAAAAGGCCCGTCTGAAATGGCTGGACGCCAACCGCAATGGCGAGGTGGAGTCTGCTGCGCTTGCCTGGGATTGCACCTATTGTGAGGCGTTGGAACAACTCCGGGAATGTGAGAGATCCGGTGAGTGGAAACTGACTTTCCGCCAGCAGGCCCTGTGCCTGGAAACGCAAGGACCGACAGATGCTCGCTCCGTAGCGGCTGAACTGAGCACAGCCTATGCTCGCCGTACAAGTGCCGCTGTTGCGCGAATGGAGCAACTGCTGACCATGCTTACCGGGGCTTCGGGCTGCCTGAACAACGCCTTGGAGCATTATTTTACCGGTCGGGCGAATGCAGAACCTTGTGGGCATTGTTTTCACTGCCTCCGCCAGCTCCCTGGCGACATTCCCCCACCGGGAGCGCCACCCCAACCACCACCGCTGACCGAGTTGCCCGAGTTCGCCAGAACTGCCCAGCGCCGTCGTTTCCTGCTGGGGTTGAGTTCGCCTGCGATCATGGCGCGTCGGCTGTGGTCGCACCCCCACTATGGTGCCTGTAGCGGGGCTGCGTGGGAGGATTTGTAAACAAATCGCTTTCTTTCTTGACGTACGATCCCCTGACTGATAATATGGAGCATCATGAGAGTTGTTGAAGCCAGAATCGAGATCCCGATGGGTAGTCGCAATAAGTACGAGGTCGATGCCACGACCGGGCGTATTAAGCTGGATCGAGTGCTCTACTCCTCCGTTTATTATCCTGCTGAGTATGGTTTTGTGGAGCGTACGCTCTACTTGGACGGCGATCCTCTGGATATTCTGGTTTTCACATCCTCTCCCACGTTTCCCGGCTGTTATGTGGATTGCCGCATCATTGGTGGAATGGACATGATAGATTGCGGTGAACCGGATGTTAAAATACTCGCGGTCAACGTGGGAGATCCTCGCTACGACCACATTTTCACTCTTGAGGATCTGCCGCCGCACTACCTGCAGGAGATCCAGAACTTCTTCCGTACATACAAGACACTCCAGAACAAAGTTACCGAAGTCGGTGAGTTTTTTGGTGTGGAGAAAGCCGTCTCGATTCTCGATGAATCTTTCTCCCGGTATGTGGAGAGTCTGCGCCCCTGACCGCGCTTTTTATCGGCGGTGCCTGTCGGCTTTATTTTTTTTCGCTGGCTCAATATAGGCTTGAGTGGCAGAAAAAAGTTTTGTATAATGCGGCGCGCGCATGATAGGAAACACGCTTCAGTTGGGTTTGGCTGGCCTTGGTACAGTAGGCTCAGGGGTATATGAGACCCTGTGCCGTAATCGTGAATTGCTTGAGGCCCGGGCACAGATTTCCTATGCCATCCGCAAGGTGGCAGTTCATAACTTGGCTCGTCACCGGGATGTGGAGATTGCCCCGGAGCTTTTGACGGATGACTGGCAGGAGCTGGTAAATGATCCGCAGATTGACATTATCATTGAGCTCATAGGGGGAACGGATGAGGCCTACAGGCTTGTGAAAGCAGCCCTCATGGCCGGTAAACCCGTGGTGACCGGTAACAAGGCAGTACTGGCCGTTTACGGCAGCGAGCTATTCTCTCTTTCCTCGCAGATGAATGTCCCTCTCTACTTCGAGGCCTCCTGCGGTGGTGGTATACCCATTATTCAAAGCTTGCAGAACTCGCTCATCTGCAATAAGGTACAGACAATCGCCGGTATCATTAACGGAACGAGCAACTACATCCTTACCAGCATGAAGGAGCAGGGGCTTTCCCTTCGCGATGCCTTGGCCAATGCTCAGAAACTCGGATTTGCCGAGGCGGATCCTTCCTTCGATGTCAATGGATGGGATGCCGCACACAAGGCGCTCATCCTCGCCATGTTGGCGTATGGCACCCCTCTCTCTCCGGACAAGATTCATGTACACGGCATCGAGAAGGTAGAACCGGTGGATATCTCCATGGCTGAGCGTCTGGGCTATACGATTAAGCTGCTGGTCGTCATCAAGCACCACGAGGAGAGCAATGCCCTGGAGCTGCGCGTACAGCCTAGTTTTGTACCGCAGCAGCACCTGCTTTCCAGCGTGAATGGGGTGTTCAATGCCATTGCCGTGAAGGGTGACATCGTCGGTGAAACTATTTTCTATGGTCGCGGTGCCGGCAAGAACCCTACCTCCAGCGCCGTCATTGGCGATGTGGTACTGGCCATGCGCGAGTGCCGCCTCAATGGTTACCACACCGGGTTCCAGCCATACACCAAGCAGATGACCGTTCTGCCCATGGGCGAGACCATCACCCCCTACTATGTGCGCTTCGTCATCCATGACAGACCGGGGATGATTGCTGCTATTGCCGCCATGTTCGCCAAGTACGATGTGAGCATTTCCGCTACGAGTTCCAATTTTGGCTATGTGGATGAGGATGGTGTGCAGCACAACCATCTCATCTTCATGGTGCATGCCTGCAAGTGGGTGCGCCTGAAATACGTCCTGCGTGAACTGCGCGAGAACCACATCATCGACCGCCTGCCGGTCGTATTCCGCATCGAAACCTTTAACGATTGAATAACATTATATGGCACTGATCGTACAGAAATACGGTGGCTCCTCCGTGGGCACGATTGACCGCATCCGCAATGTGGCTCGCAGGTTGATAGAAACGCAGCAGGCCGGCAACAAGGTCATGGCTGTCATCTCAGCCATGAGCGGTGTGACCGACAAGCTTATCGGGCTGGCTCATCAGGTCATGGACAATCCACCCGAACGCGAGCTCGACATGTTGCTCGCCACCGGTGAGCAACAGTCCATTGCGCTGCTCTGCATGGCTATCTCCGATATGGGATGCAAGGCTCGCAGTTTCACCGGTGCCCAAGCCGGAGTGCGTACCTACGGCAGTCATACCCGCGGTCGGATTGAGACTATCGACCCCCGACAGGTTCTTGCTGCGCTGGAGGAAGGCTACATCGTCGTTTGCGCCGGGTTCCAGGGCGTGGACCACGAGGGTACGATCTACACCCTCGGTCGCGGTGGATCCGACCTGTCGGCTATCGCCATGGCTGCTGCCGTGAAGGCCGATATCTGCCAGATTTTCACAGATGTGGATGGCGTTTACACCTGTGACCCGCGAGTCGTGAAGGAGGCTCGCAAGATTCCCGTCCTTTCCTACGAGGAGATGCTGGAGATGGCCTCCAGCGGCTCCAAGGTCATGCAGGCTCGCTCCGTCGAATTCGCCAAGAAGTTCGGCGTGGTGTTCGAAGTCCGCAATTCCATGAACAACAACCCCGGTACCATCGTGCAAGAAGAAAACTCAGCTATGGAGAGCCTCGTTGTCCGAGGCGTCTCGATCGAACGTAACCAGGCCCGCGTGACCGTCTCCGGCATCACCGCTCCGGTCGCCTATACCGCCCTCATTCTCTCCGCTCTCTCCAAGGCTGAGATCAATGTGGATATGATCGTTGCCAACACCGCCCATGACGGTCAGGCTCGCCAGTCCTTCACCATGAACATGAGCGACCTCGGTGCTGCTCAGGCTGCCCTCAAGCCCCTGCTGCCCAAGCTCGGCGAGAAGGCTCGTCTGGAGACGGAGGCCGGGCTTGCCAAGCTTTCCGTTGTCGGTGTGGGCATGCGCTCCCACTCCGGTGTAGCCGCCACGGTGTTCCAGTCGCTGGCCGATGCCGGCATTCAGATCGGCATGATTGCCACCTCTGAGATCAGAATCACTACCACTGTTGAGGCTGGCGACATCGAGCAGGCTGCCCGTGTGGTACACGCTGCTTTCCACCTCGATCAGGTGATTGCCTGACAGCTCCGTTCGCAGCGCCCATGCAGCCCGACTCATCGTACAGCGATCAGCAAGAGGAGCTTAACGACGACGATCTTGAGTTCAAACCGGTAGTCAAGTACACCGCTGTTGGACTGGGGCTTGTCGCCTTGTTGGGGATCGAGTATGCCACCTATCACCTCGGCTTCAAGCAAGGGTTCCACGATGGGGTGACTTCTGAGGTCGTGAGCGAGGCGGTGAATGCCGCCGCCGTTGAGAACCTCACTCACTTCATGCAGGCTGCGACTGCTGATGATGAGACCCTACTGGCAGCCGTCCGGGACCGCGATACGGGACTGGCTTGGATTCGCAATCCTGACGTGCGCCGGGAAGCCGAGTGGACCCTGGCGCTGGCGCTGATCAATCGCGGTAAGGTTATGGAAGCCGCTGATCTGCTGCGGGCTCTCTTTGACTCCGCCGGTACGGGAAATCACTGGTCTCTCCGGGCTGCCATAACTGCTCGTGCCATGGCGGCTGAGGGACAGCTGGAGGAGGCGATCCGTTACTACCGCCTGGCCGCGGCTGCTTATGCAACCCTTGGCAAAAAGAACGAACAGATTGCCATTTTTTCCGAGCTGCTGGCACTGATTGCAGCTCCTTCCGAGGCTCCGGAAACCCAGCTTGCAGAACTGGAAAGACTGCAGCAGGACATTACCTCGCTGGGCGAGGATGGTAAACCTCTGCTGGCCGTTCTGCTGGCTCACATGGGCAGGATTCATCGCGCCCACGGCAATGATACCGCTGCTCTGAGCTGTTTCGAACAGGCCCTGCATGGAGCAGATCTGAATAATGTGCCGGCACTGGCTGCCGCCGCCGTCACCATGGGCTCGGCACTTCTCGAAAATGGGCAGACGGAGCGTGCTGCTCAGCTGCTCCGGGATGGTATAAGCCGTCTTGGGGAGCACCCGGGAGATGCCGCATATCTGGCAGCTGCCCTCCGTGACCTCGCCCGCATAGAGCTCGACAATGGTCAGCCGGACAGCGCACTGGCCCTCCTTTACCGGGCGGAAGGTGCTGCCATGGGGCGTATACCGGACCACAGCTCCTACTGGCTCTTCCTCTACGACCAGCGCGGGTGGGTCAACTTCACCAAAGGTGCCGCCGAGGCCGCGTTGGCTGACTTTACAAGAGCGCTCTCCCGAACCAATGTCCCGGAAGAGCTCAGGGTACAACCCCTGGAGGGTGCCGGTAACTGCAGTTTGTCGCTCGGACAGGCAGAGGATGCTGTGAAGTACCTGCAGGAGTCCATCCTGCTGCGCACTCGCCACTACGCCGGTGACAAAGCCTCCCTCGGGAGGGTTTATCTCCTGCTTGCCCAGGCCTATGACTTCTCCGGCAGCACTCGCGAGGCGGTGAATACCTACGCTCTGGCCATCGCAAATCTTCCCGAGCAACCCGGTGAGGATTCTGACCGGTTCAATGCCATGATGGCTCGAGCCTATGCCCTTTCCCAAATCAGGGATTGGGGAGCCGCCATTCAGGCTTGGGATGCTCTGCGCCCCTTCGTTACCAAGGGAAGTCCCCGCTCTAGGGAGGTGGAAGAGCAATTCGCCCTTTGCCGTCGCAATGGCGCCTCGATGCCTGACGATATTGATGATGGGGAGGACACCGAGGGTGCAAATGAACCCGCCCCCCATTGATCGACTTCCCAATTCGTACTGTTACCCCTTTCCCCCGCTTCCTTACTATGTACCGCCGTTACAGACCGCGCCGTAAAAACACCGGTAGTCATGCATTGCCCCTCGCTGCCGTGGGCCTGACCGCTGCCGCCCTGTTGATATGGGGAATTTTCGCCAAAGGCGATGATATTATCCGCTTCTTCAAGGGCGAGACAATTCTCGTCCATGACAATTCCGAGGCAAATGACAACCTGGAGCGCCTCCTTGCGGACCTCTCCGGGGATAAATCCAGGTTGCTCGAACTGGCTGAGGATTCGAAAACCCGCTTGGGCTGGATCAAGAATGCCGACACGCGGCGTCAGTTCCGGTGGTTCCTCATGAGCCGCCTCATTGACAAGGGGCAGTGGGAGGAGGCCGTCCGCATTCTTCCCGAGGTGGAATCCCTCGCTCCGGTTGAAGGACTCGATCGCCTGGCCGCGGCGGCTCTTGCTCATGAAGATTATGAGCTCCAGCTGCGCCTCGACCGCCAGTTGCAGGAAAAAGCCATCAACATCCCTTCCGCTACCGCTTTGCTGCTGCGCTCCATTCGCCGCTCGGCAGACACCTACATCCGCATGCATAAGAACGATGAGGCAGTCAAAGTCATCTCCCGTCTGGAGATGTCCACTGTGCTTGCCCGCTTGGCAGACGATCCTGTGTTGGCGGCTGAAGCCGCTGAACTTCAAATGCTCCGTGCCGAAGTGAGTGGGGTGAAGGAACATGCTCTGCAGATGGTTCGCAACATTCTTGAGGCTGCTCATTGGCCGGCTTGTCCCGCTACGGCCAAGCTCATGCTCGAGGAGGTCTCGAACACCCTCCGCGACAACCCCACGCTTTCCAATGTGGCACTCAAGGACATAGAAGCCAAGCTCCTGCGCTGCCGAGACTCCATGCTCACGTTCCCCGACAGCGAGCACAAGCTCCCGCTTTGCTACACGATGCTGGGCGAGCTGAGATTCCGCATGGGGGAGTACGACGGGTGCGCCCAGGCCCTCACGTTGGCCGGAGCCTTCGCCGAAGGATATGGGGAGATGACCTCCGAACTGCAGCTGCGCCACTGCCGCCTGCGCTCCCGTGCCAATGAGGCCCGGGGAGCTATATCCGAGGCCATGACGGACTGCCGTTACCTCTTGGAGCATGAGAAAGATCCCGTTGAGGTTTTCCGCTGCCTCAACTTCCTGGCCGTTCATTCCGAAGGCGCGGAAAAAGTGGAACTTCTCACCCGTTGCTGGGAGATGACCAGTGCAGATCCCGCTCTTGCCAAGAGCAGCCCTATCTCCCGCGCGGACATCGCCTCCTCCGTAGCTGCTTACTATGTCGGGCAGAAGGACTACCCGAATGCCATCAAATGGATCACCGAGAGTGTGGCTCTTACCGAGGCTGCTCATCCTGATCTCACCGATGGTAAGGCTCTCCGCGCACGCTTGGAGCTTGCGCTCATAGAACGCAAGACCGGCAAAAACGACTGGGGCGCAGTAGTGCGCCTGCGCGATATTGTGCGTGCCATCGAGGGCATGAGCGAGGAGGAACGAGCCCGCCTGAACGCGGCCGACGGCAAGCTGTACGCCACCGCCGTCCGTGAATTTGCCCGTACCTATCTCTTCACCGGCGACACCAAACTCGCCAAACAGGTTATCCGTAAAATCAAGGAACCCCTGCCGGAGAAAGTTCGCTGAGCTTCTGTGATAGTCTGGCCGGGCTCTGCTCCCGGAATGAACCCTCCACCTTCAGGACATGTCAAGTCTCCACAAAAAAAGCCTCATCGCCACGGCAGCCATCTTCTGCTGCCGGTTTACCGGACTGCTGCGTGAAGTCGTCTACACCGGACTCTTTGGAGCCACCGGCGCGCTGGATGCCTTCCTGACGGCCTTCCGCGTGCCCAATATGTTACGCGACATGTTTGCCGAAGGTGCCCTCTCGCAGAGCTTCACTAGCGTGATGAGCAAAACCGAGCAGCAGGAAGGTCCGCAAGCCGCCTGGAAGCTCGCCAACCAGGTCATCGCTCAGCTCACATCGTTGATGATCTGCATCATCGCTGCCGGGGTGCTACTCTCCGGACTTTTCATGCAGTGCCTTTATCCTGAGCGGGCAGAACTGCAATTCCGGGCACCCGAGGTGCCTGCTGCCGCAGTGGTACAAGCGACCTATGAGGGCTGCTCCGTGGGGATAGACCATCGTACCATAGCGTCCTTCACCCTGTCCGCCCCTCTGGAGGGGGCAAGTGCCGACAGTGTACTCCGCCTCAGCACTCTGGAAAAACTCAGCCCCGGCCAGACCGTGCAGCTCAGCACCACGCGCACCCCTGGCGCCCTGAGGGTCGAACAACGCGACTTCATCGATCTCGCGGCTGACCTTTGCCGGATCATGTGGCCCTTCATTCTGCTTGCCTCGCTCTCTGCCCTCAGCATGGGCGCGCTCAACGTCTTCGGCATATTCGGACTACCCAACCTTGCCAGCGCCGCTTTCAACCTCACAACCGTTGCCCTGGGTTCACTCATCGGCTGGTGGATCGACCCGGATTTCGGCCCGCAGGCTCTTTACGGCTTTGCCACCGCTGTTGTATTGGGAGGTTTGGCACAGCTGCTCGTACAAGTACCCGCACTGCGCCGCAAGGGCTACCGCCCCGCTTGGACCCCCGGACTGCAGCTTCGGGCAGGTAAGCTCCTGATCACCGATCCCGCTGCCCGTCGGGTGTGGTTGCTCATGATCCCCGGCGTCATAGCTGCCGGAATCACCCAAACCAACATCTTCATCAACACTTCCTTTGCCCTTTACCTCCCCGATGGCGCGGTTACTGCTCTCTCCACCGCATTCCACCTCTGGCAACTCCCTGTTGCTCTCTTTGGAGTAGCTGTCGGCATGGTCGTTCTCCCCTCCGTCTCCCGCATGACCCTGGAGCAGGGGGGACAAGCCGGCGAGCTCATCGCCGGGCACCTGGCTCAGGCCATGCGCTTCGTCGCCTTCTTTGCCATCCCCTCTGCCGTCATCCTCAGCATCTGGGGGCAGGAAATCGTCAGCATCATCTTCCAGCGTGGTCGGTTCGATGCCCACGCCTCCGCTCTCACCGGACAAGTCCTGGCTGCCTACTGCCTGGGATTGCTCGGCTACGCCGGCATGAAAGTCCTCCAGCCCGTATTCCTTGCCCTTGAGAAACCCTGGGCACCCGCAGGACTGGCTCTTCTGGCCGCCACCATCTCCATCACGCTCAACTACTGCTTCGTCCATGTATTTGCCTTCACTGACGTCGCATGGCTTGCCCTCACCACCTCCGTCGTCACCACACTCAACTTCCTCTTCTACTTCTTCTATCTTCGCCATCTGCTTGGCACCATGGCCACCCGCACCCTCATCCCCGGCTTACTCCGCATCCTTGCAGCCGGTGGAATCCTCGGCACCATCTGCTGGCAAATCAGAGAACTTTTCTTCAACGACTTCCTCAACTGGAGCTTCCTCCCTCGCGTAGCTGCACTAGCCGCGGCCGGAGCCGTCGTTGCCGGGGTGTACCTCGCCGCCTGTTTCCTCTTCCGCGTCCCTGAGCTCGAGTCCTTCGCCAATCGCTTCCTTAAGCGCCGCAGATAATTCTGCAACCGCAACCACCCTTTTTCTGTCAGCCTTGCTTCACCTTTCAAAAAATACTTGACATCATAACCGCTGATTGCTACACTGGCCGCGGCCCTGTAGCTCAGCGGTCAGAGCAGGCGACTCATAATCGCTTGGTCGCGGGTTCGAGCCCCGCCGGGGCTAGCACAAAAAAGCGCACCATTCGGTGCGCTTTTTTGTGCTTACGCCCAGCCGGACCTCGCTGTCTTCGCTTTTACGGGCTACGCCGAGACCGGGCGAGCAGGCTGCGAGTGACGCAGACCCTGCCCCCAGGCCGAGCAGACACCTCTGCGAGGGAACCGCTTGCTCCCAAGCGGT
>JAZQCA010000041.1:0-40997 GCA_045545975.1 Akkermansia sp. | reverse complement strand
AACCGCACGAGTCTAAGCGAGTCCTTTTGGCTGAAAAACGGGGGCAAAATGGATGCAAAATCAGCCCGGAAAGTCCGTTTTTCGTTATGAGTTGCGATTTTATAAGTCGCTGAAATCAAGGCACAAAAAAGGAGCGGTCGTTACCTTTTTGATTTGGTTACGACCGCTCCCATAATAGCAGGGAGGTGATTTGAACACCCGACCAAAGGCTTATGAGTCCTCTGCTCTACCACTGAGCTACCCTGCCATGAGGTTGTGCTTGCTGTAAGCGCGCGAGAGGAGTATACACGATGAAGGTGGTTTTGGCAAGTATAAATTTGATTTTTTTTAATTTTGTGGCGGGAAGTTGGCTTTTGGGGATAGCAAAAAGCCCGCTGCGGGAGCAGCGGGCTTGTGAGAAGTGTGTGGGCGGCGGGGTTATTTGATGTCGCCGAGTGCCTCGTCTGCAAGGAGTTTGCAACCGCGCAGGTCGAGTTTGCCGGTGGGCAGAGCAGGTATGCTCTCGACGGGGACGAGGTATTTTGGAGCCCAGAGGGTGGGCATGTCCATATCGGCGAGCATGGTTCGGATGGAGGTGAGGATTTCTTTTTCCTCGGAGCTGCGCTGGTGTTGGGGAAGGGCAGAGAGCAGGACGAGGGCCTCGCCTTTCTGGGGGTCGCTCACGCCGGTGATGGCGATCTTGACACCGTCTTCGGCATTGAGCTGGAATCCCTGGCTAAGGGCAAGCTCTACGCCTTCGTGGGGTACCATCTCGCCGCCGATCTTGGAGAATCGGGAGAGTCGTCCGCCGAGGGTGAGGAAGCCGTTGAGGTCCATCTGGCCGATGTCACCTGTCTTGAACCAGCCATTCCAGAAGAGTTCCTGGTTGAGTTCGGGTTTGCCAACGTAGCCGGAGAAGACGTTGGAGCCCTTGAACCAGATCATGCCTCGCTCGGTGAGGGGGAGTTCCTTGGTGTCGTCATCCACATCGGTGATTCGTACGGCAATGCCGGGCAGTAGGGCGCCAATGCTGGGGCGAACGTTGCCCGGGACGAAGAACTTGGAGCCGGGGACGGGTGCGGCATCGGGCATGTTGGTGCCGATGACGGGTGCGGTTTCGGTGAGGCCGTAGCCTTCCAGGAGCCTGACGTTGCACTTTTCGAGGAATTCTTTCTCGAGGTCGGGCTGGAGTTTTTCAGCGCCGAGGATGAAGTAGCGCACGCTCTTGTAGGTTTCTTTGTCGGCGCGGCGGAGGTATGCACGAGCGAAGGTGGGTGTGGCGACGACGAGTGATAGTTTGTGCTTGACGATGAGGTCGTTGATGGTTCGTGCGTCGGTGGGGTTGGGGTAGGCGCAGAGGGGGCAACCTGTGAGCAGCGGGAGCATCATCGCTACGGTCATGCCGAAGCTGTGGAAGATGGGCAGGCTGGCGAGGAAGCGCAGGTTGGTGAGGTCGAGTCGGCAGGCGCACTGGGCGGTGTTTGCCAGGATCATTCGGTGGGTGAGGGCTACTCCTTTGGGCTCACCGGATGAGCCGGAGGTGAAGAGCATGACGGCCTCGTCGTTGTCTTTGTGGGCATCGGTGTTGAACATCTTGCAGATGACGGCAGCGGGGCCGGCCTTGGCGAGCAGGACGTTGGCGATGAGGGCGGGCTTGGAGAGGTTCTTGAGCAGGTCTTCGACGAGGATGAGCTGGTCTTCGGGGGGCCAGGGGAAGCTGTCGAGCTTCTGCATGAACTTGCGGGCGGTGATGAAGGTCTTGAGCCCGGCCTGGCGTACGGTACTTTCAAATGCAGCGCGTGAGGAGGCGTAGTTGATGAGTACGGGTGTTATGCCGGCGAGCAGGCAGCTTAGGGTGGCGATTACGCCGCCGGGGCCAGGGGGGAGGATGACGCCGATGCGCTTGTCATCACGCTTGCGCAGGAGTTTGGCGACGGTCATGGAGACACCCAGGGCCTTGAAGAAGGGGAGGGTGTTGCCGGTCATGCCGTCGATGATTTCGGTGTTCGGGAAGGTTTTGATGCCGTGAATGAGCTGGGTGGTGAGGGAGGAGGCGAGGTAGGGCTGCGCGGAGAAGAGGGCCGCACTTTTTTCGAGCCAGGCGCGCATGAGTCTTTCTCCTGTCTGGGGACCGGGGGCCAGCTGGGGGAGGATGGCAAACTCTTCGTGGCAGCCTTCTTCGGGGGATTCGCGGAAGAGGTTGCGTGCGTGGGTGCCGTAGTAGCCGAGGAAGAGCGGCACGGGTGAGATGTGCAGGCTGCCAACGTGGCGCAGGAAGGGGGAGGGGACATCGGAGTAGGTGCCGCGGACCTTGGCGACTTGCCCCGGGAGGAAGACGACGCTGATTCCCTTATGGAGTTTTCTCAGGATCTGCTCTCGTACGTCACGGGAGGTGGTGTTGCGGAAGTCGAAGTATTCGATCTGTACATTTTTGCGCTTGAGGAAATCCATGATTTCCGGGGCGGGGGGATAGGTGGGATCGACCAGGTAACACACTTGACCATCCAGCAGTTTGTGCAGGGCGCGCCCGGCTTCGATACTGATTCGGTTGGGCATGTAGAAGCCCGGCTTTACGATGTTTTCCTTGCCGTGTACGATGAGTTCAGCCATAAAGAGGTTGCTGTAGTTAGATGTTGGTATAGTAAGTTGCAGCTCTTTCATGAGGAAGAGCCGTCCTACCTTGTGGGGTGGACGGCTCCGCTCATGGCAGATTGGAGCCTATTGCTATTATAGCAGCTCTTTTCTGCTTTGCCAGATAAAAATTGGGCTAATTTATCAGAATGTGTAGGTTGCGCTCACACCTGCGACCACACCGAAGTTCTTGAAGGGGATCATGGTGGGGTTGCCGGTGACGTGTTTCACCTCAGAGCGACGGTTGGCGTCCATACCGCCTTTGCCCAGCCAGTTGAAGCTGACAGAGGGGGTGATGATGAGGTTGTCCTTCACAAACCAGGGGGTGGAGAGTTTGATCCAGAATGCCTGAGAGCCGTTACCGCAGGCGTTGTAGGGATCGGCAAAGTAGTCAGCCGTGGCGCTCATGCCGAGGGTGACCACACCCAAGAGCTTGAGGTCCTCGGGGGTGCCGATGATGGGAGCCTTGGCGGTGATGTAGGGTTCGAACCACCAACCGACGATTCCGGAGATGGAGAGGCTGGTCTTCACGCCCATGCTCAGCCACTTGTAGGGGGTCCACTCGGGAGCAACGAAGAGTTCGTTCACGCAGGAGGCGCCGCGCTTGCGGTAGTGTTTGACCATCACGCCCAGCAGACCGCCGTGGGTGAAGTTGTGGCCCATGGCGATGTTCCACTTCTCGGAGGTGCTGGCGTACTTGGCCTCGGTGACGATGGTGAACTGGTTCTCGATGTTGCGGTAGCCGATCTTGGTGTTCTTCTGCACTTGGGCTGCGGCGGCATCGAACTCAGGGGAGTAGCCAACGGGAGGTACTGCGGGCAGACCGAGCTTGGCGGCTACGGCGCTGCGGGCATAGTCCATGCCGATGTTGGGGTTACCATAGAGGGTGTGACCGGAGGCGGGGGCAATGTAGGCGATGGTGCTGCCGAGGGTCCACTGTCCGGGCTTGCCGATGTCGTAGTTGAGCTTAAGAGCTGCGGTGAATACGCTGTCACCCTGAGCTACGGAGTGAGATACAACATAACCGCGACCATTGTAGTTGGTCTCGTAGCCTGCTGTGATGGAGCCGCTCAGGCGTTTGGTCGGCTCGGGGGCGGGGGCCTCAGTCACCGTGACGGCGGGAGTGCCGGCAACCGCGGTGGAAAGGAGGGCCATTGCTGCGAGGAGTGCGTAACGTGCCTTCATAAATGTGTGGGATGTGTGTAGTGAGTTGTTTCAGTTGTTTTGCCGGAGTGACTGTTTTTCTCTGAAAAAATAGAGCGCACTCTAGCTTTGACGGGAGTATTATACTCCCAAAGTTGGAGTGATGTCAAGAAAAAATAGTTAAAAAATATAATTTTTTTTGAGAGAGGGGAAAGATTATGGTTGAGAAAATGGATCAAATACAGTAGAATACGGGGGTATGAAAAAGATATTGGTTATGATGGCACCGGGGTTCGAGGAGATAGAGCTGACGGCTCCCGTGGATATCCTGCGACGGTTGGGAGTGAAGGTTGATCTGGCGGGGGTGAGCTCTGCGGAGGTGGAGGGGGCACATGGTCTGGTGATGAGTGCCGATGTGCTGCTTTCGGAGGTGAAGCCGGAGGATTATGATGGTGTGGTGCTGCCCGGTGGGGCGGCCAGTTGGTTGCTGAGGGATACTCCGGTCGTGCTGGAGGTGGTTCGCAGTATGTATGGGGCGGGGCGGCTTGTTGCAGCGATCTGCGCGGCCCCGATAGCACTGGAGGCAGCGGGTGTGCTGACCGGGCGTAAGATTACCTGTTACCCGGCGGAGGCTGTTATGGCGGATATTGTTTCTGTAGCGGGGATATCCGCAGTTCCTGTGGTGAGGGATGGTCAGATCGTGACCGGTCGCGGTCCCGGTGCAGCGCTGGAGTTCGGCTTTGCGCTGGGAGAGTACCTGGGGTTGGAGGTTGAGACTTTGCGGCGCGAGATGTGCTGTTGCTGATTTTTGAGGGTGAGGTGTACCCGTCCTCAGTCTTGAATGACCCGGAAGGTGGATTGGGCCTTCAGGTTGGGGGGGGCTTCGGCATGCAGGGTATGGGTTCCGGGGCGCAGGAGAACGTACCATTTACCATTGCGGTGGAAGGTGCGCAGGGTGCTGCTGTACCAAGTTGTTGAGCTGGCCGGCAGGGTGCTGCTCAGCTCGACTCGTCGTCCGTTGTCCGGCAGCAGAGGGCTGAGAACGAGGGTGGTTCCCGGGGAGGGGATGAGGATAGCGGGGGGGCGATCGGATGGTTTGTCCGGTGCCAGGGCGTAGAGGTGGTTGAGGCCGGAGGTACTGTACCACTCGGAGTAGCGGCTGTCGAGCAGGGCGCGTCCCCGGGCATCCAACGCCGGGGGTGGCATGTTGCTCAGGTCATGGTCGGTGGCCAGTTCGCTGCGGCGACATTCCTGCGGGGTCGAGTGGGTGGCAGGGGTACCGGTTCGGGTATCTATGCAGATCTCGTGCAGTCCATCGGGGCATGGGGGGAAGCTGGGTGGGCACTTGGGGTGCAGGAGCCGGAATACTTGGTGAAAGATAGGACCGGCACCGCTGAGACCGGATATGGACTTCATGGGCGAGTTGTCGAAGTTACCCACCCATACACCGACGGTGAATTCGGCCGTGAACCCCAGGCACCAGTTGTCGCGGAAGTTGGAGGAGGTACCGGTTTTGGCTGCGGTGCGCCAGGGGAAGGAGAGGGGCTGTGCCGGACCGAAGGAGGCGGCTCGGGCGGCGGGATCGCTCAGGATGTGGGCGATTCGGTAGCAGTCTGCTGCGGGCAGGAGTTGTTTGGGGGTGCTTGTCGCGAGGGGGAGGCGCGATTGCAGGGGAAGGTGGTTGCCGTTGCGGGCGAGGGTGCTGTAAGCCTGTACCAGTTCCAGGAGGGTGACATGGGCATTTCCTATGGCGAGTCCCAAGCCGTATTCTTCTTTGTTGCCCGGCAGACGAAAACCGAGGTTGCGCAGCAGGGCAAGCTGGCAGTCAGCTCCGCCGTAGCGGTTCAGGGCTTCCATGGCCGGTATGTTCTGGGAACAGGCGAGGGCTTGTCTTATGGTGATGGGGCCGAGGTACCTGTCGTTGTAGTTGCCGGGGGCCTGTATGCCATCGGCACTGCGGTAGATCATGGGGACGTCTGCCATGATGGTGCCCGGCCAGGCACCATGGCTCAGTGCCATGAGGTAGACGAAGGGTTTGAGGGTGCTACCGGCAGAGCGTGGAGTGGTGGTGCCGTTCAGGGCTCCTCCGCGAGGGCTGTCGGGCAGGGCTGCCGGCAGGATGGTGAGTAGCTCACCGCTGCGGTTGTCGGCTATGACGATGGCTGCTTGGGAGACATTGCGGTGGCGCAGGCGCTCTATCTCACGGCGGGCGATGGCACTTACTTCCCGCTGGAGGGAAGCATCGATGGTGAGTTGCCCGGGTTTGCCATCTGCGATGGGTGGTGCTGAGATGGGGTGTGCAGCGGCGCCGAGGGGGGTGGCGGTGGAGGCGCCGAGGCGCAGCAGGATGAGGTCGCGGCGCGCTCGGGCAGCTTGTGGGTGGCGCAGAGGGTTAAGCCGTCCGGGGGCTTGAACCAGAGCTGCCAGCAGCGCAGCCTCGTCTGTGCTGAGCTCGGTGGCGGGCTTGCCGAAGTAGAAGTGAGCGGCAGTCTCGGCGCCTCGGCACAGGTTGCTGAAGTCGGCGCGGTTCAGGTAGGCGATCAGGAGCTCCTCTTTGCTGTGGGTCATTTCCAGCCTACGGGCCTGCAGAGCTTCGCGTATTTTGGTGTACCAGTTACGGGGAGCCGGGGGATTGTACAGCTTGGCAAGCTGCATGGTGATGGTGCTGGCTCCGCCGCCATGTTGGCCGGATAGGTGTCGGTGGAGGGCTCTTGCCACAGCGAGGGGGTCTATTCCACCATGGGAGTGGTAGCGCTTGTCCTCTGCTGCAACGAGAGCTCGGGCAAGCTCTGTGGGGAGCTTGCTGAGCGGTTGGCAGCGGTAGCCGTCGGGTGTGGCGATATAGCCCAGCAGTTCACCATGGCGGTCATACACGGCGGAGTCCGGCGGGGCAGAGATGTCGGGCGCCGACACGCAGAATGGCAGCAGGTAGTAACCTGCTGCCAAGGCGCCTGCTGCGGCACCAAGGCAGCAGGAGATATGACGTGTAAGCTTCCTGAGGCGGTGCGGTCTCATGGGGTCCGACTTGGCGGTCAGCGCTCGCTCACCGTGAAGTGCTGCGGTATACTCAGCCCATATACCTCCGGGCGGTACATGAGCTCCACCTTGGCTGCGGGGGCTGTCACAGTACCGCTGCGAACCACACGGGCAACGTAGCTGAATTCCATGGATCGGCTGAAGGGGAGCTGATCGATGAAGGCTTGTACTTTGTCCTTGTGGAATTCGCGGTTGCTGATGTAGGCACCGAAGTTCCACCAACCATTGGTTTCCTGTGTTTGAATTCCTTCGGGCAGGGTCTGTGATTTCAACTCGGGGTTGACGGCCTCGAAGGCGGCGGGCAGTCGATCCTCGATGACGATGTAGCGCTGGTCGGTCTGTTGATTGGTGACGTAGGCGTTCACCGTTACCCGCACCACATCTCCCACGCGGAAGGTGGCGGTGGGTTTCCAGGTTCCATCCGGCTGGAGCTGCTCATATCGGCGGTCGATGCGGAAGCCTTTGTTGATGCTTTGCTCGGGCTGGACAGAGGTGAGGTA
This sequence comes from Akkermansia sp., assembly GCA_045545975.1. GTDB lineage: Bacteria > Verrucomicrobiota > Verrucomicrobiia > Verrucomicrobiales > Akkermansiaceae > Akkermansia. The sequence continues at coordinate 33,708 of JAZQCA010000041.1, read as the reverse complement.
GCCCTCGGCATAGCCGGTGACGAAGACGGGGTTGCCGATGGCGGTGTAGGGGGTGGGATCGCCGGTGCGGAGGGCGAGGTGGAGCGGCTTGTTGGAGGTGATGTCGTGGCCATTCACCCTTGCACGTCTGGAGCTCAGATTGGTGCGGTTGACGTAGTCCCCGATGGCGAGCACCATCCAGCCGTTGCGCCAGGTGGAGTAGTAGCCCTTGCAATCGGTCAACCAGTTGCGGAGCCTAGCGGTGGTGGCGGGAGCTTGGGGCGCTGTGGCGATGGCGTGCATGGCCTTGAGAGCTTCGGTTGGGGGAAGGTCGTAATCGGAACCGGAGGGCGCACTCTTGGCGGCGCGGTCGCTCCGCTCAGCTGCGGATTCATGACCGGTGAGGGTGCTGACGATGGCGAGAACCCACAACTGCTGCTCGGACAGGGTGTTCTTCTTCCCGGTCTCGTCAGCCCGGTTGAACAGGTTTTCGAGTGCGATGGGGGAGAGCTTACCCAGGCGGGCCAGGACGAGCGCGCTCAGGTAGGTGTTGCCCTTGTTCTCGATGATCTGCTGGTTGAGAGCCTGATGGTCGGAAGCGCAGTCAGGGTTGTCGGCATTGATGAGGCTGCGGATAAGCACGGCGTATGGGGAGTAGGCGCAGGGTTGCGTGGCATGATCCCAGTAGCCGTAGCAGCCGGGGGACAGACGACGCGCCCTGAGCTTGCAGTCCACTTCGGCGATGAGGGTGGCGGGGTCGCGCTCAGTGGGGAAATCTATTCCCAGAGCCTCGTGCAGTTTGTCGCGCATGAGCCAGGGGGCTATGGTGGAGCTGAGCTGCTCGGTGCAGCCGTAGGGATAGGTGAAGAGGTACTTCATGGGGTATCCCAGACCGGCGAGAGGAGAGGTGGAGAAGGTCAGGTGGACGGAGCTGCCCTTGCGGTAGGCGGTGCGGAGCCACTGAGAGAGGGTGGTGGCGGTACCATTGGGCAGTTCGGTGCTGATGTATTCGCGCAGGTGCGGGGTTGGCGGTACGACCGGGAAGCTGAGGCGCACGGCATCTTTCATCCTGCTCAGGTTGCTGCCGACGGGAGCTTGTGCCGCTTGCACGCTCCAGTTGAGCTCCACAGGACCATCCGACTTGACTGTCACAGGGAAGTGAATGGTGGTGGGTTGGTTGCCGGTGAGGGTGACTGTGCGGGATGTTTGCGGTAGGTCAACATTGGAGCCGCTCAGCGTGACTTGCCAGGTGAGCGAGTCTCCATCGTTCACACCATCGATGAGATCAGGCAGCATGCTGACGGTGACCGGCAGCAGGAGCTGATCTCCCTCTGTTGCGCTCATGGGAGCAATGGGCTCGAGCATGATGGGTTTATTGACCAGATAATCGGTCTGGCCGGCGCCGAACTTGTCCCCGGCGGCAGCGATTGCCATCAGGCGGTAGCGGGTGAGGGTGTCCGGGTTGGTGTAGGTGGTGCTGAACCTGCCCTGATCATCCGTCCGGATGGTGGAGAGCCAGAGTGCGCAGGGGGTGAAGTTGTCTCGCAATTGCTCGGACTGTTCATCTGAGAGTTCCTGCTCCTCTTCGCAGTCATCGCCGCCGCCGATGAATACTCCTTTGTTCCCGTAGTCTCTCTTACGGAGCTGTTCGCTGACCAGGGAGCCCAGGGTTGAGAAGGTTCCTACGCTGTGGGCACGGCCGATTTCGCTGTAGAAGTATGACAGGGGATCGGGCAGGGAATACCCTGTGACTTGCAGGGTGCCTTCATCCTCGGCATAGAGGGTTACATCGGCATGGGGGACGGGGCGTCCGTCGGAGTCGGTGATGACGCCGCTGACGGTGCAGGGAGCGCCGGGGAGCAGACTGTGCTCGGGGGCTTGCAGGTCTATGGTGAGTTTTTTGGCGGTGTTGGCCACCATGAGTTTGCAGGTTCCGACGAGGTGCTGAGGTTTGCCGTCGCTGCTGCGCTTGGCGTCATTCTGAACGAGGCTTACGCCCAGGTAGACGACGGGGGCATCGCCTTCTTCAATGGGGATTTCGATGATGGGGTTGTCTACGGTGATGTTGCAGCGGTAGTGGCGCAGCACGCGGTCGCGCTCCACCGTTACGAGCAACTCAGCGTCCACCGGGGTTTGCACGAGTACTTTAGCGGTTTGCCCCGGGGTGTAGAGCGGCTTGTCCGGCTCCAAGGCGACGGAGTTATAGTCGAGGTATTCCCAGGGGCTATCCTCGTCACCCCAGACGTAGTGCCGGGTGGCGCTGCGGAATTCGCGGCCATGGGGATCTTTGCCGCTGATGGTGATGTCGTAGCGCCCCGCTTTGCCGAGGGGGATATTGATGGAGGAGGGCGTGCCGGTGAGGGTGACAGGGATGGACTGCTGGAGGGTTTCCTCCTCGCTGTTGCGGACGGAGGAGCTTTGCCCGGAGCCGTAGCGATAGGCGTGGAAGACCGTGCTGCTCACTGTGATGGTAGCCTGCAAGGGAGCACCTTGCCACGGGGTGCCATCCGGGCAGATTGCCACGAGATCCACAGGCAGACTGCCATGGGCTTTGGCCAGCGAGGAGTGAGGGCGCATGCCGGCGTAGACATCTGCCGGGTGAATGGTGCTGCGCTGCACGCTATTTATACTTTGCTCGTTGCCGTTGGTTACCGTCGTGGTGGCTGTGATGGTACGCTTTCTCGGGAAATCCTGCTCAGGGAGGGTGAAGAGAGCACTACCGTGGCCCTCGGCATCGAGCGTGCCATTCTGAGAGATGTACTCATCGTTGTAGCTGGGAGTGCGACCGCAGTAGCGAGCGTAGAAGAAGTCCCAGCAATTCTCGCGGAAGTCGCCGAAGCGGAAATCAGCCCATTGGGTCTGTTCCGGATAGAAATTGACATCGCTGGTTGTGAGGCTCCAGTTGACTACGCCGTGAGCTACAGGGGTGGTGGTGAAGTTGGTAGCGGTGGCTTCCACTCGGACCTGCCGTTGCTCGGTTTGAATGTTCATGCTGCTGCTGACTTCGAATTCATTGCGGCGGAAGTCGGTACAGGAGAGGTAGATGTCGAATTCACGAGAAGAATCGATGATGTAATCCAGATCGGAATGGGTTTCTTTCAGCGCCAGATCGGGGCTGGTTTTGTCTTTGTCCCCCCGGAACTCTACTTGGAAGGCTACACGGTAATCCCCATTGATGGGCAGGGTGACATCAGCCGTGAAGGAGCCATTTTCCTCTATGGTGACGGGGATGGTGGCTACCTGTTCATCATAATTGCGGTAAAGGCGGGCGGTTATGCCAACGATGTCCGCCGTGCTGAGCTCATTATTGGAGAGCCATCGAGCCAGGCCTTTGATGTGCGCGACCTCACCGGGGCGGTAGAGGTTACGGTCGCGGAAGAGGTAGATGAGCGGGGTGGGGAGGTCGGCTGAGGTGAGCCCATTTTTCAGGAGTTGTCGAGTCTCCCAGAAGTAGGAATCGCTGGCCTCATAGTTGAGATCTTCGTTTGCGTGCGCCATGGTCACGCAGTCATTCTCCGTACGGAGGTGGAGGTAGCGAGTGGCAGGCGGGAAGTTGCCCTCGGCCACTCCATTCACTACGGGGAGTTCTGCAAGTTGATTTCCCTGCTCATCCATCAGCAGGAGAGTGCCTGAGGGGATTTCCTTCGCGGAGCTCAGGCTGTACGCCCAAGCGAGCAGTTGTTTGCCGTTGGTTTTCCAGATGAGACCGAGATCCGTGACCTGGATGATGCCTTGGTTGACGAGCGGGGTTTTGCTGTTGCGAAGGGGCGTGCCCTCGACATCAATGAAGTAGAATCCACCCACGGGCTGTCCTTCAAAGAGCTCCGACAAGGGGAGGGAGAGTTCATTTTCCCCGCCTTGGCTCAGGCTGCGCTGTGCCTTGGTGGCAATACCGGGCAGGATGACGGGATCCAGTCGATTGTCCTCCAGTTTGTCGTCCTTGAGCCCGGCCGCCTCGCGGGAGGAGAGCTGGCGGCTCTTCGCATCCCAGTTTCCGAAGTCGTGACCTGTGTAGTTGAGGAAGTAGCTGTGCAGGAGCCGGACTGCTTCGGTCGGTGTCTGCGGCTTGAGCTTCCAAACATTCAGAGTGCCGTTTTCGAGTTGACCGTAGCGACAGCGGACGGTAGTGGAGCCGCGCAGCTGCATGTGCGAGGCGCAGATGTCGGTGTAAATGAAGGGGGTGCGGGGGCGCAGATAGGTGTAGTCCTTCAGTTCTGCCTCGTCATTTTTCCCAAGAGCTTCATAGTCGCCCATGGCCTTGAGTGAGATCTCGCGCCCGCCTGTTTCAGCATGTAGGGTGATCGCGCAGAGCGCCTGCACCTCACCGCCTTCTACCAGAGAGAATGAGCGTACATCGGCGGAGGTGGGGGTGATGGTGATATCTTTTCCTCGGATTTTGCCACGCAGGGCACCATTCTCCCACTTCAGCTCTTTCCATTCGTTGCTGTGAGCATCCTCACGCATGATCCACCGAAGGGAGCTGATGAGGGCAGCCGGGTCTGTGCTGACAGCGGGGACGTTGAGACGGAGATTGATTCTGTAAACTCCTCGTGCTGAGCAGGTATTGCTCAAGTGGAGCCCTTTTTCCTCAGGGCTGATGGTCGCGATGATGCCTTCCTCGTAGTTCTTGGTGAGGCGGTTCCAGAGTTGTCGGGGGAGTGTGATGTAGATGTCGGAACCCGTGGAGGAGATCCCGGGGTTTTCGATCACCCAGACATCAGGCAGCACCTCATCGGCGGGGCGGGTGCTGAGGGATTCGTGGTCTTCATCGCGGAGATTGTAATCGTGTACGGCATCGAAGGAACTCCAGTCAGCGATGGCGTCGGCTACGGTGGCGGGGCGGCAGGAGAGGGGGCGATTTTCTCCATTGCTGTGCATGCTGAGTTCCGGCAGCAGAGAGCGGAGGGTATCGGTGAGTTCGTCCTCGTTTGCGCGGATGAAGAAGTTGCCGTTGCTGCTGCGATCGATTGAGACGATGGAGTCGTAGTGTGTGGGGAGGATCAACTGGCTGCCGGCAAGCTCTTTACCATAGCGACTTTTAAGTCCGGACGGGACTTCCAGACGGAAGATTTCGAGCGGGGGGAGGGATTCGTTGAGGACGAGACGTATGCCGGAGGGGCTTACCCAGGTCATGGTGCAGCGGTCGGCATAGTTGCAGTGGACGAAGCCTTCCTTCACCGGCTGGTTGACCTCATCGTCATTGATCATGGGCGCACCGAACGAGATGCGGATTTCGGTGCCTTTCTTCAGTTCGTAGCTCCCGGATATGACCCGGATGTCCGGTGTGGGGAGGGAAGTGGCAGCAGTTTGTTCCTCCGGAGTGGGAGGTGTTGGCTCAGCTTGTAGGAATGGGCTGAACGTCAATAGGGAAAGAGCATAGAGTGCAGGGCGATAAGAGGGCATATACGATAGGGGGAAAAATTTGGGGTGACGCTTGTTGACACCTGCAATCTACTCCAATGGAGTCGGTACTGCAAGCTAAAAGTGTGGCTGCATGGAAGTTTGCTCTTCACCCTTCAGGCTGAAAAATAAGTCTTTCCTGCGTATTATACAGCAGGGGGTTGCGGATAGCGATCTCCGCCGTTCTCTTTTCTGTCCCGGTAATATTCTATGTTCAGGCAGTATATGACTTCTATTTTTCCGAGAGAGTTTTCATAAAAAATAATGGCGTCCCGATGAGTCATATACAGCAGAGATGGCTTATCCCGAAACTTCCACCAATACAATTCTGCCTCCCCTTTGCATTCCCAATCTGTCAACCTCATCCTTATTGCCAACAGAATAACGGCTTGCGTGGCCGTTGCCGGCTTTGTATCCGCCTGCAAAATCGATGCAACTCCGGCAAGATCGGCATGCAGCCCGAGCATGTTGAAACAGGCTTCTGATTTTTCATTGAGGGGCTGCGCGTGAAATTGAAGAAGTTTTCCTTCCGTCCAGGTCAGTAGCAATTGCATCTTTTCCCGACTCTCCTCTTCCGTTAAGGTGAGGGGACTTCCCTTGGAGGTCAGAGGCGAGGTGAGATCGGAGCCTTCACCGGGTCTGAAAAAGCGAAAATTTTCCAACATGCGCTCAGAAAAAGTTTGCATTTCATCTTCCGGAAGGGTTATGTTAGGATTCTCTTGGTATTTTCTGATCAATAAATCCAGATCATCCATGAGCATCTCATGAGCCTCAAAGGGATCAACATTCTGCCAATCCGCAGCGGAGATATTCAGCGATCGAAAGTCGCTGCATTTCTTGCAGGAGACCATAAGGACGATAACGCTGATCAGTAATATCCGAAGCAATGTTTTCATATACTTACGTTTTTTCTATCATATATTGGGGCTTATGTCGATGTAATTGGGTAGAAGATACGGTATGATCATGTCATAAGTCCGGTGCAAATTTCCTGTCCTGAGGAATGGGGGTATTGTTGCGGCTTGACAGGGAAGGAGGGAGTGTGCTAAGGTGTGCTCATGAAGACCATGACTTCTACCCTGCTTGCCGCACTGGCTGCCATGACTTGTTCAGCGGTTCCCGCTCCCAGCTCCCTGAAAGGAGCGGAGATTGAGTTGGATTATACCCATGCGGAGTTTTCGACGGAGGTGTTGGAGGGCAGTCATAGTGGATGGGTGAGTTATGTGGAGGCGCTGCAGAATGTTCGTGGTTCTGCGGTGGCTTTCCGTGTGAGCTCATGCCCGGTGAAGCCCACCCGGCGCTTGTTGCCGTTGTCTGACGGGGGTGAAGGTGGGATATATACCTACACCTGCCGGGGTGGGGATATCGGAGAGATTGACGTGGACATGCCGAGGGCGCTGAAGGCGCATGCTGTGCGGAGTATTACCCTGACGTTTGATTCACCCACGACGGCTGAGGCTGAGGAGGCTATTTACTGTGGTCTATTCATCGGGAGCGTGCGCCACATTCGCGCGAAGATTCGCCCTGCCGGGCAGGTGGATGTCAGTAGGTTGTCACAACTGCGGTCGGGGATTGAGGCTCGGGCGTATGGACGCCCGCTGGAGCGGCACTACCAGCGCCGTTTGCTTACCTTGCTGCACCTGATCGAGAAGGGGGCAGCGGTGAATGTGACCGGTGATGATACCGGTGGAGCATCGGCTCTGCACCTGGCATGCGAACTCAGTGAGGTTGAGTTGGTGCAGTGGCTGGTGGATCATGGGGCAGATGTGGAGCTGCGCACGAAATCCGGTGCCTCGGTGGATGACTGCGTGTGCGGGGCAAATGCTGCCGCCATCCGCGCTATTCTGCGGAAAGCTCGTCAGAACAAGTAAGTGCAGATGTGAGGTGGTGGCTCAGGAGCCGACCTTGTAGTCGCGGAGCCATGCGGTGAATTCTGTGGGTGGAGCGAGCACACTGTGCAGGAACTCATCGAAATGAATTTGCTGGTCGGCGGGAGTGATCGTCAGCAGGGAGTCGTGGCAGATGGCTATGCCCTGTGCGCGCATGCCGAGCATTTTTTTGTGGCAGGGGACTCCTGCTGCCCGGCAGGCTGCCAGTACTTCCTTGTCGCGCAGTTCGAATTCTGAGGGGCTCCAGAAGATGGAGGTCCAGCCGCCATCGGGCAGCAGGAAAATCTGGATGACGTAACCCTGTCGGGTGTTCCAAGCGAGGAAGTTGAACTGAGGCTTGGTGACGACGAGATCGTCTTTTCCTGCCAGTTGGGTAAAGTGGGAGATCACTTCTTCGTTGCTCCGGGGGTAGGGGGTGCTTACCCTCTTGTGACGGCGGGCGGGCAGGTTAGCGCGTTTGCGGCTGCGGGAGCGACTGCGCCCTTCGATCAGCAGCCAGCGGAACAGCTCCCATAGATTATGAGCTCCCAGAAGTGCTGCTGCCACAAGAGCCGGTTGAACCTCTGCTCCCAGAGTGTGGAGAAGTCCCGCCGTGAGCAGAGCTGCCGCCAGCAGGACTCCCCCGAGCAGATGGCGCTGGCGGCCGAGCTGCTCAAATAGGAACACATAGGCACAGAAACCGAGGATGACGGCTATGTTGAGGTGCTCGGGGTTCATGGAGTGAGTTACTGCTCGGTGCGGCGGTAGTCAGTGCGGTGGCGCAGGTGTGCGCGGGCCTCACCCAGCAGAAAGAAGGAGCCGCAGATGAGGGTGTGTGGCGGGAGATTTTCCAATGCCTCGGCCAAGGTGGACGGGGTGCTCACGGGGGCCGAAGAAATAGGGCGGATTTTGTCGACCATTTCTTTCGGTGGGAGTATGCGGGGACTTTGCACCGGGGGGAGAATCCACTCGTTGACGATGGGGGCGAGCAGGGCCAGCACCTCATCCAGCGCTTTGTCGGCAGAACCGGCGTAGATGCAGCGCGCCCGGCTATCGCCGTACTCGCGGCGCCAGGTGTCGACGAGCACTCGGATGGCGGCAGGGTTGTGCGCTCCGTCCATGATGACCTGTGGGGCAATTTCTTCGAAACGCCCCGGCCAGCTGACTTCGGCGAGTCCTCTGGCTATTTCATCCTCCGAGGCAAGGAAATGCGGCAGCGCTCTCAGGGCGGCAAGAGCGAGGGCGGAGTTCCGTCGCTGATGTTCCCCGCGCAGTCCGAGCGGCAGGGTGCATTCCTCGGAGATGATGCGGTAATCGGTGTCCATGTTGCGTGCTGCTGCATGGATGGCGCGGAGAGCCTCCGGCTGCTGAGGGGAGGTAAGGGCCGGGCGGTGCCAAGCGATGATGGCTGCTTTCTCCGCAGCGATTTGCTCGAGTGTGGAGCCCAGGTACTGGGTATGGTCCAGATCGATGGGGGTGAGAACGGCGACATCCTTGGGTACGGCGTTGGTGGCGTCCAGTCGTCCACCCATGCCGGTCTCGAGGATGATGATGTCCACCTCCTGCTCAGCGAAGTACATCATGGCGACTGCGAGAACGAGCTCGAAGAAGGTGGGCTTGTGCTCCCAGGGGGCTACCAGCTCGCGCACGCGGTTGATGAGCTTGGTGGCAGCCTCGTCCGGGATCATTTGTCCGTTCACGCGTATGCGCTCGCCGAATTCAACGAGGTGGGGGGAGGTGAAGAGCCCTGTACTGTAGCCGGCCGCTCTGGCTATGCTCTCGGCAAAGGCGCAGGTGGAGCCCTTGCCGTTGGTACCGGCTACATGAATGACGCGGGCCCGCGGGTAAAGAACCCCGCAGGCCTGCAGAAGTCGGGTTATGCCCTCCAGCCCCAGCTTAATGCCGAACATCTGGGTGGAGTATAGCCAGTCCAGCGCGGCGGCATAAGGTGTGCTCATGTGTGTTGCATGTGTGCAGACCAAGTGGGGGAGTCCCCCCTTGGCCCGGTGTGGAAGTTAGGAGCGATATCAGAAGGGAATATCATCGTCAGCCTCATCGGGCATTGGGGGAGCGGGGTGGGACGCCGGGGCTTGTTGGTAGCCGCCGTTGTTACCATAGCCATTGCTACCATAGCCATTGCTACGTTGCTGGTAGCCGCCACCATTACCATAACCGCCCTGTTGCTGGTAGCCGCCGTTGTTGCGCTGCTGATAGCCGCCGCCATTGCCGTAATTGCCGCCGCCCTGGGGAGCGCCATCGCGACCGCCGAGCAGCTGGAGGTTCTCCGCGATGATGCGGATGCGGCTGCGGCGCTGACCGGTCTGCTTGTCCTCCCAGGTATCCATCTGCAAACGACCCTCGATGAATACCGGGCGCCCTTTGCTCAGGTACTGAGCTGCCACCTCGCCGGTGCGACCCCAGCAGGTGACGTCCAGGAAGGTGGTTTCTTCGCGGCGCTCTCCTTCGTTCGGCCCGCCGGAGACGCGGTTGACTGCCAGTCGCAGTTCAGTAAGGGAGTTGCCGCGCGGGGTCTGGCGCACCTCCGGATCAGCCGTGAGGTTGCCGATAAGCATGACTTTGTTCAAATTAGCCATAGTCGTGTGTGGGTGTAATATATCGTTCTGTGTATGAGAATCCCGCTCACTCCCCGGAGGGGAAGAGCAGGAAGGATGTTTCACGCATATTCTACCCGCCTGAGCCCCTGTTTGGCAAGCAAAAAGAGTGCGTGTGCGGGACTTTTTTCGCTGCTGACACGAATATAGACTTGCAATTCAGTGTTATGCGTTGTATAATACACCACCCACCCGTAGAGGGAAAGATCTTTTTACCATCCATGAAAGTTGAACTCATCGAGAAAGCGGCTCAGATTGTAGGCGATAACCAGCTGTTGGTCAATATCGTGTCCAAGCGCGTACAGCAACTGAACCAAGGGGCAGATCCTTTCGTGCCTACTACACCTGAGATGGGTAGCGGCGACATCGCCCTCATTGAGATTGTCGAGGGGAAGATTACCTGGTGCGAGGCAGATGACGACAGCTCCCACATTTCCGGTGGCGATCTGGAGGATGATCTCTTCATTGACATGAGCGATGTGGAGACGACTCCGACGGAGGATGACCGGACCCTCACCGCTACCATCGATCTGTAAACAGTATTTATCTCATCTTACAGATCCGGTCGCCGGTGCAGCTCCGGTCGCCGGATCTTTTCATTTATTTTTCCAACCCAGTTCATTCACCGTTCCCATGGCCAAGAAGCCCGCTCCCCAGTCCTCGCTCATTGCCAGCAATAAGAAAGCCGGTCGTGACTATGAAATTCTCGGTAAGCACGAGTGCGGAATCGAGTTGCGTGGAACTGAGGTAAAGTCCATTCGGGAGGGGCGTGTGAACATAGCGGATGCCTTCGCTCGCGTAGAGAAGGGGCAGCTCTTCCTCTATGGTTGCGACGTGCAGCCCTGGGAGACAGCCGGGAAGTGGTTCCAGCACGAGGCCAAGCGCCCTCGCCGGCTTCTCATGCACAAGCGCGAGATCCTGAAGATCGAGATTCAGCAGGCTCAGAAGGGCTTTGCCCTGCCGCTGCTGCGACTGTATTGGAAGAATGGCAAGGTGAAGGCTGAGATTGGTATAGGTCGTGGTAAGACCCATCGTGACCAGCGCTATGACCTGAAGGCGCGCGTGGAGATGATGGAGGCCCGGCGAGAGGTGACCCGGTTCAATAAGGGGGGCGGATGGTGAGAGCACAATCTGCCCCGATAAAGGTTTGTCATAATAATTTTTTTCTGATGGGATACGCAGGATTGCGTGTCAAAACAGGTAGAAGCAAGTTTTTACAACACATATCAGCTATGACGACAAAAAATATACTCATCACAGCAGTGTGTGCCCTCTTGGGTTTCAGCTCACTGCAGGCAGAGGTAACGGCCGCGGCCGTAGCAGCTGAGCAGCCGGCGCAGTCTTCAGCAGAACACCCTTTTTACCGGGATCAGCCTTATCCCTCCTGGTCCCTGATGACAGCTGCCCGTGGGCTGGAGGATACTCGGGCTGCCTTGGCTCTGGCGCGTGAGCGGATCGCGGAGATCTGCCGCATAGCTCCTCAGGATGCCACGTTTGAGAATACCTTCCTGGCCTACAACTATGCGCTCGATGAGTTGGGGCTTGTGCAGGGCTATCTGCACCACCTCTCAGCCGTCATGGACAATGCCGAGCTGCGAGATGTGCAGGCGCAGCTTATTCCTGAGCTGACGGCCTTCGAGGCGGAGGTGAACGCCAATGAGCAGCTTTGGTACGTCATCAAATCGGCCGCTGCTCAGCCTTGGGTGAAGGAGCTTTCTGCCGCCAAGCAGCGCTTTGTGCAGCAGGTGGTGGATTCCTTTGTGGATGGTGGTGCTGACCTTCCCGCTGACAAGAAGACCCGCAAGGCTGAGATCGAGCGGGAACTTTCCCAACTCATTCATCAGTTCTCCAGCAATGTTCTCGATAGCACGAATGCCTGGAGTCTTCTGATTGTCAATCGTGAGGAGCTGGCCGGTATGAGCGATGACTGGATGGACAAGGCTCAGGCCGAGGCTCAGAGCCGCGGGTTTGATACGGAGAAAAAGCCCTGCTGGCTGATTACGCTGGACTACGAGAGTGTGGGGGCTGTACTTCGCGATTGTGATGTGGAGACAACTCGCAGGATGTGCTGGGAAGGACAGGCAACTGTGGGAGCCGTGGGAGAGTGGGACAATGAGCCCATCGTGGCACGGGTGATGGAACTGCGCCGTGAGTTGGCAGAGTTGCTGGGCTTTGCCACCTTTGCGGATCTGATGACCCACCGTCGTATGGTGGGTGGCGGTGAGAACGCGATGAAGTTCATCGACGAGATGGCGGAGAAGGTTCTGCCGTCCTTCCGTGCAGAGTGCCAGATGGTGCTTGACTATATCTCTCGCTGTGAGGGGCGCCGCGTGATGTTCATCGATCCGTGGAGCCGCCGCTACTACCTCAACAAGATGTCGCGTGAGATGTACCAGTTCGATCCCGAGGAATTGCGGCCCTACCACCGTGCGGACAATGTCATCAACGGCATGTTTGCCATATATGGCCCCTTGCTCGGAGTGAGTTACTGCGAGGTTCCGACTGTCTGTCTGGAGCCGGGCGAGACCTGTCCCGAGGGGATGGTCGAAGTCTGGCACCCGGAAGTTAAGCTCTTCAAGGTGATGGATAATCGCACCGGCGCCCACTTGGGCTCCTTCTATATGGATCTCTTCCCCCGTGCCAGCAAGCGTGCCGGAGCGTGGGTCATGCCCATGCGCTATGGGGCTGCCGGTCGTGATGGCGCACCGCATGATCCCCATCTGGCCGCCTTGGTAGGCAACATGACTACCCCCACCGAGGATAAGCCGGCTCTATTCAGCCACTATGATGTCGAGACGCTTTTCCATGAGTTTGGGCACATGATGCACGCCATGTTGGGCGATACCGAGCTGCAGGCTCACTGTGGTACGAGTGTGGCTTGGGACTTCGTAGAGCTGCCCAGTCAGCTCTTCGAGAACTGGACCTGGTACCCGGAGGGGATCTCGCAGTATGCTGTCCATTACGAGACCGGCGAGCCCATGCCTGCTGAGCTGGTGGAGAAGTTGCAGAAGAGCCGCTACTTCCTGCCGGCCATGGATACCATGGGGCAGCTTTGCCTTGGCAAGCTTGATATGGAGATGCACGTTCACTATGACGAGATGTTCAAGGGCAAACCGCTCGATCTGGTCTCGGCCCAGCTGCTAGATCCGTGGAGTCTGCCTTATTCCCGGACGGCTCCCTCCATTATGCGCCACCTGACCCACTGCATCAGCGGTGGATATGCTGCCGGCTACTATTCCTACAAGTGGGCAGAGGTGCTGGCGGCAGATGCCTTCAGCCGCTTCCGCAAGGAGGGGCTTCTGAATGCCGCTACGGGGGCAGCCTTCCGCGAGACCATACTCAGCAAGGGGGACAGCAAGCCCGCCGCTGAGATCTACCGCGACTTCATGGGGCGCGATCCGAACCCGGATGCCCTTCTGCAGAACCAGGGTCTGGTGAAGTAAGAGGCGATATTGCACTGCAAAGTTCTTCCCGCCGCTTGTGCCATGTAGCATGAGCGGCGGGATTGTTCTGTCATCAGTCGGCATTTTCCTGTGCGTAGGGACTTGACGAGGAAGGTGAGCAGGAGTATAACAGAACTCACATGCAGACCACGGAGCAAACGACCATATCCCGGCTGTGGAATGTAACATATTCCAAGGCGTGGGGGACGAATTTCCTGCTGTTCTTCTCCTTCATGCTGATGACCCCGCTCTTCCCGGTGTACCTCAGCAGTACCTTCGGTGCGGGTAAGGACACGATAGGTCTGGTCCTGGCCGGGTATAGTGTGATGGCAATCCTCTCGCGCTTTGTGAGTGGCTACTTGGTGGATAGTTTACCGCGGGTTCAGGTGCTCGTATGGTCTTTTGTGCTCTTCACTCTGTGTACCGGGGCGTATCTGGTGGCGGGAAATCTGCTGATCTTCGCGCTGGTGCGAACTTTGCACGGGGTGCCCTTTGGGTCGGTTACGGTGGCGAATAGTACTGTTGCTGTCGATGCGCTGCCCTTCAGCCGCCGTGCGGAGGGAATAGGTTATTACGGTCTGAGCAACAACCTGGCTACGGCTATTGCTCCCGCAGCAGGGTTGTACCTGTATGGGCTTTGGGCGGACTTTGACCTGCTTATGTGGGGCGCATTTCTGACAGCGGCTTTGGGCTGTGCCGTGACGGCCACTATGCGGCTGCCGCGGCGTCCCCGTCCCTTGCCGCGGCGCCCCTTTCGGTTCGGGGAGATGATGTTATGGAGCGGCTGGAGCCCGGCACTTTTCGTGGTGAGTGCAGCGGTGGCATACGGCATAGTGAGCACATATATTGCGCTGTATAGTGTGGAGGTGTTGAACCTGCCGCATGGTGCGGGGGCTTTCTTCTTCATCTTTTCCGTTGGACTTATCCTTTCCCGCTTGGTGGGATCGCGCACGTTGAGGCAGGGGAAAATCCTGCAGAATGGTACCATAGGGGTGCTGCTGAGTGCGGTGGGTTATGTTCTTTTTGCACTGGTGCCGGCGGTGTGGAGCTTCTATGTCTCTGCTCTGGTCATAGGACTGGGGAACGGGCATATCTTCCCCGCCATGCAGAACATCTTCATGGGAATCTGCACGAAGGCGCAGCGCGGTACGGCGAACTCAACCTTCCTCGTATCCTGGGATATCGGCATGGGTATAGGTACGTTGCTGGGTGGCGTGGTGGCAGATGCCGCCGGGTTCTCTGCTGCTTTTCTGCTGGCGGCTGTGATATGTGTGGCGGGTACTCTTTTCTTCCTGCTGCACTCTCGGGCAGATTACCTGCGGCGGCGCCTCAGCTGAGATCTGTGAAGGAGTTCTCCTTGGGTGTACCCGCGAGGATGACCAGTGTGACGGCCAGCAGAATGATGCCGGTTCCGCACGCTAGTCGCAGGCTCATGTGCTCCCCGAAGCACAGTACGCCGATGAGGACTGCTGTGAGCGGTTCCAAGGCTCCGAGAATGGAGGTTCTGGTGGGACCGATATGACGAATGGCTATCGTGGTGAAAAGAAAGGAGAGCAGGGAGGGGAAGAAGGCCAGCCCCAGCGCAAAACCCAGCGCTCGATGGTTCGGTAGAAGCTGCAGGTCATATCCTCCGCGAAGTGCGGCAAGAAATACCGGAATGGCAAAAAACAGGGAGTAGAAGGTGAGCTTGTCGGAGCTCAGTTCCCGCAGCCGGGATTTTCTGACTGCTACGATGTAGAGGGCGTATGTGAAGGCGGAGAGGGTGATGTAGATGAGCCCCCGGGTGCATACACGGCTTTCTTCTCCGGGGGTACAGGTGAGGGCGACCCCAAGCAGCGCCAGCCCTGTGCCGATGAGGGTCTTGCCGGATGGTCGCTCGCCATACAGCCCCCACATCATCAGCGTGACAACGATGGGGTAGATGAAGATGAGAGTGGCGCCGATCCCGGAATCCATGATCTTGAACGTCATGAACCAGAACAGACATGTGAGAGCCAGCAGTGCTCCGGCTCCCATTGTGGGCAACAGGTACCGCCGCTGGAGGTGCAGTTTCCTCCCGCTGAGCAGCAGGAGTACACCCAGCATAAGCGCTCCCAAGGCAAAGCGGTAGAAAAGCACGCTGAGGGGTTCCAGTCCCTCCCGGTACAGCGGGATGCCGAAGAAGGGGTTCAGTCCGAAAGTGATCGCTCCCAATACAGCGCAGATGGTCCCTCTGAGGCTTTTGTTATTCATGTGCGGCAGAGTATGCTCCGATCTTGTGGATTTTGCAAGTCTTTTCAGATGACCGACCATAGATACCCCGACTACCTCAATGGTTTATATCTGGCACTGTATGGAAAAACGGAGTGTCATTGTTCGCATGGTATATCTCATCGGAATGAGCTTACATAAGCACCATTTTGGTAGATTGCACCAAAATCGATTTTATGCAACTTCTAGCTTGCTTCAAGTAGCAAAGGGGAGTATACTGAGATCGTGAACGGAACTGAGTTGAAACAGATTGCCCTGAAGGCTTACCGCGCCATGGAGATGGCGCGGGCGTTCGACACCAAGCTCTCCGCACTGTACAAAGCCGGCAAAATCTATGGCGGCGTGTTCATTGGGCGGGGACATGAGGCAATAGCGGCCTGTGAGGGCGTGTATCTCAGGAAAGGGCTTGATGTCTACACTCCCTTCATCCGAGAGCAGGCCGGGCGTTGTGCTTGGGGAGATAGTGTATTGGAAAGCGCTCGTTGTTATTTCGGGAGTGTGGAAGGGATCATGCGAGGCCGGGAAGGCAATGTACACTGGGGGAATCCCCGAGAAGGGACCGTGGCTACCATATCGCACTTGGGGGCAGCGGTCTCGGTTGCTGCGGGCATGCTGATTGCCAAGCGTATGCAGGGCGAGAGTGAGTATGTGGGAGTTATCTGCATAGGTGATGGTACCACGTCCGTAGGTGCTACTCATGAGGCCTGTAATCTCATAGCCGTGGAGAAATTGCCCGCCGTTATCGTCGTAACGAACAATCAGTACGCATACTCCACCCCCAACAGTCAGGAGTTCGCCTGCCGGAGCCTTTGTGATCGCGGTGTGGGCTATGGCATGCATACGCATGAATGCGACGGAACGGATTTTCTGGAAACTCTGCGGGTAATGGGGGCTGCCATTGCCGCTGCCCGTGCCGGAGAGGGACCGCAGTGGGTGGTGGCCAATACCCTGCGTATGTGCGGTCATGGAGAGCATGACGATGCCTCCTACATTCCGCAGGAACTCAAGGAGGCATTTGCCGATCGCGATCCTCTGGCTGTTGCCCGTCGACAGGTGCAGGAGCAGGGGTGGCTCAGCGCTGATGAAGTTTTGGCTGTGCAGAACGAGTGTGCAGATGAAGTACAGCGTGCCATGGCTCAGGTGCAGCGAGAATCTACCCCCAACCCTGCTACGGAGGATTGGAGCGCCACCTCCTGGAAACCCATCCGTTACTGATTTCACCCCGCAAGCCACTAATCTCATGAGCGTAACCTATATCGATGCTATCCACCAAGCCCTGGCTGAGCTGCTGGAGGAGGATGACAAAGTATTCTTGTATGGCGAGGATATTGCGGGCAAGTTCGGTGGAGCCTTCAAGGCGACCAAGGGGCTCGCTGAGCGTTTTCCCGGACGAGTACTCAACGCTCCCATTGCGGAGGATGCCATCATGGGTATGGCCATCGGTGCTGCGCTGGGTGGTATGAAACCCATTGCGGAAATGCAGTTTGCCGACTTCGGCACACTGGCTCAGAATCAGTTTGGCAACAATGCAGCCGCTCATTACTACCGAACCGGCATACCTGTGAATGTTACTCTGCGTATGCCCTGTGGCGGCACCCCCGGCGGCGGTCCCTACCACAGTCAGTCTGTGGAGGCTCTTTTCGCCCATTATCCCGGAGCTCATGTGCTCTGTCCCGCTACGGTGGCAGATGCCTACTACATGCTCAAACAAGCTGTACAGATCCCTGATCCGGTTGTATTCATGGAGCATAAGTTCCTTTATCGCTGGCTGAAGGCCGATACCTGGCTTGAGAAAGATCCCCTTCCCATCGGTCGCGCCCGCATAGCACGCCAGGGTAAACATGCGACTGTGGTGGCGTATTCTGCCATGGTACCTGAGGCACTGAAAGCGGCCGATGAGCTGCAGGCTACATCAGGTTACAGCTTGGAGGTGGTAGATCTCCGTAGTGTGAAGCCGATGGATACCGATACCATCCTTGCCTCCGTTGCCCGTACCGGACGCTTGCTGGTGGTCAGCGAGGACTTCCCGTGGGGCGGAGTGGCGGCAGAGGTGATTGCGCGCGTGACGGGGCAGGGTTACCATTTGCTGGACGCTCCACCCCTGCGGGTGACATCCAAGGATACCCCCATCCCCTACCACCCGGACTTGTGGCGGGTACATCGTCCGCACAGCAACCACATCGTCGAGGCCGCTCGTTACCTCATGTCTCTCTGATTGATCCCTCACACCATACCCATTTTTATCATGCTGCAAGTACCCATTCTCATGCCCCAGTTGGGCGAATCCATAGCCGAAGCCACCATCATGCGCCTGCTTGTGCAGCCCGGCGATGAGGTGCAGGCTGATCAGGAGGTGGTCGAGGTCGAGACCAACAAGGCCGTCATGGGAGTGACGGTCTCCTGCGCCGGCAAGGTGCAGAGCATCCGCGTGGCGGAGGGGGAGACCGTGGCTGTAGGTGCCATCATGGGCATCATCGAGGCAAGCGAGGAGGAGGTGGAGCGCTCAGGCGCCACCCCGCTGGGTGAGGGAGAGGACTTGGTGCCGGCACCTGTGACGCTCAGTTCCGGTCCCGGGAGCGATGGCGCTCACTTTGCCACCGAGGGTGAGTACCGGGAGGGAAGCGGCACGCAGGGTGAGCAGGGAAGTCGCGGATTACCCGTTCCTGTAGGTGTGCGCGGGGCTCATTACCTCTCTCCCCGCATTCGT
The DNA here is from genome assembly GCA_045545975.1 of Akkermansia sp. Taxonomy (GTDB): domain Bacteria; phylum Verrucomicrobiota; class Verrucomicrobiia; order Verrucomicrobiales; family Akkermansiaceae; genus Akkermansia. Next base: position 15,449 of record JAZQCA010000041.1, on the reverse strand, counting down.
TCCCGCATGGATGAGTTGAACATTACCGAGGCTGATCTTGCCTATGTGACCGGCTCCGGGGCGGGTGGGCGCATAACGATCGATGATTTCGAGAACTTCCTCGATTATGTGGACGGATGGCCATCCCGACCGGTTTCTCCCATGCGTCGCAGCGTGGCCAGCAGCATGCAACGTACTTGGCGCCGTCCCATTGCCAGTGCAGGACGCCCCATTTACATGGCTCCCATCATTCTGCACCGGCGCAATCATCCTCGCAAGCCCGGCATCACCCTTTACTTCCTGAGAGCTCTGGCCATTGCTCTGGCTCAGGCTCCTGAGTGTGCCGGCTACATGGTGGGCGGGCGCATCCTCACCCCTCGGCGCATTGATTTGGGCGTGGCGGTTCAGGTGGCGGACGGGGTAATGGTACCCGTCATGCGCAACGTGGATGAATATACTCTGGATGAGCTGATTGATGAGTACAACAAAGTGGTGGAGCAGGCGAGGGAACGCAAGCTCGATCCCGCATACATAGGCGGCGGTATTGCCACCGTGTCGAACTTCGGAGGCTTCGGGCTGACCTTCGCCTCACCTATGCCGCTGCCCAGCGAGAGTCTCATTCTGGGGGTGGGATCGGTAGTGAAGACCCCGGTATGGAGCGATGAGGTAGAGTGTTTCATCCCTGTGGAGAAGGCCAATATCGTGGCATCCTTTGACCATCGCGTAGTGGATGGTGGCGATATCGGGCGTCTCATGCAGAAGATAGCCTATTATCTGGAGCACCCGGAACTGCTGTAAGATCATGGAGCGCCCGGATCCCTCCAGACATGTGCTCGGCGTGCTTGCCGGTGCCGGTGAATACCCCCGCCTGATGGTGGAGGGAGCCAAGCGTGCCGGTATGAAGGTGGTTGTGGCAGGATTCCGTGGCGCGGTGGATAAAAGTCTTGCGCCGCTTTGCGATTCCTTCGCCATCTTTCGTGTGGGGGCGGTAGATGCTCCGCGCAAGTTCTTTCAGCAGCACGGAGTCACCCATGTGGTCATGACCGGTCAGATCAAACCCGCCTGCATCTACACCATGTGGCCGGACTCCACCGCTCGCCGTTTGCTCGGGCAGCTCGATCGGCGCAATGCCCACACCATCTTTACGGCAGTTTGTGACTATGTGGCAAGCTACGGCATGACCATGTTGCCCTCCACTACCTTCATGGAGGAAGTGCTACCGCCACCCGGTCATCTGGCTGGTCCCGCCCCCACTGACGAACAGATGGCTCAAGCCCGCCGCGGCATGCAGCTGGCACGCGAGATTGCCCGTCTCGATATTGGTCAGAGCCTGATGATGCGCGGCAACGAGGTCGCTTGTGTGGAGGCCTACAAGGGTACCAATGAGTGCATTCGCAACGCCGGCACTCCTCCCGTTACGCTGTGCAAGGTGACTAAACCCGGGCATGACATGCGTTTCGATGTACCCTGCATTGGTCTGCGCACCATACAGCACTGCGTGACCGCCGGGGTGAACCACATTGTGTTCGAGGCTCACCGCACCATCCTTTTCCAGCGCCGGGACGTCTTGGAGCTCTGTAACCGCCACGGCATTACCCTGCACGCTATGGATATGCCCACCGATGGTCCTACTGTGGCCGACCCGGGGCACATACCTGATGACGCTGAACACGCCGCTGCCCTGGCTGCCGCGCTCGAACAGCTCGGTATCGGCAGCTCAGCTGTGGTCTGCGAGGGTGTGGTCATTGCCGTAGCCGATCCTGCCGGTCCCATCAAGTGCATACAGCGCGCCGGCGCCTACATGAAACGTCTGCGCTTCGTGCGCTTGGTCAACTGGCTCTGCCGCGTGCTGCTCGGCCGCCCCGGTACCCCGCCCGCCCCCATGGTCATGCGTGGCACCCCAAGCTTCACCATCACCCCCGAGGTCGAGCGCGCGGCAAAGAAAGCCGGCATCGAACTGAGATGAATCAATATGCAACCGCACGGAACCTTACCTCCCTATCCGGTCATTGCGTGCCTATACCCCGGTTTCGTTTTCAAGAATACGGATAACGAATACGCCTACTCGGAACATGCCATCACCGCGGCGGAGGCACTCCGCTGCTGTCGCTCCGGGTATCTCCTTAATGGATCTTTACCAATAGCATAGAAAATCATGAAACTCCGTCAACTGTTACCCGCTACTGTAGCTCTGCTCACGCTGAGCTGCCTGCCCTCCTGCATCAACTCCATTGTCTACAACGGCAGCGGTAAGAATATGCCCGACCTCACCTACGGCTACAGCGAGCATGCCACCAGCATGTCGGCCCTCGATGGTACTATTTTGCGCGGTTGGTTCTTCAACCGTGGTGCCGGTACCCCGCTGGTGGTTTTCTATGGTGGTAATGCCATGAATGTGGGCAACTTTGCTGCCATGGCAGCTGCCGATCCCACTCGCTCCTATCTGCTTATGAACTACCGCGGTTACGGTGGCAGCGAGGGTGAGCCGAGCGAGAGCAAGCTCGTGGCAGATGCCAACAGTTGCATTACCCAGGCTCGTGCCAGAATGGGTACCCCCGGTCCCCTGGCTCTGGTGGGCTACAGCCTGGGCTCGGGTGTGGCCATGCAGGTGGCGGCCACCAAGAACGCCTCGGCCCTTGTGCTCATCTGTCCCTTCGACAGCATGACTGAGGTTGCCTGCAATCAGGTTCCTTTCCTGCCGCGTATTCTGCCCATGGATGACTGGAACTCGGCTCAATATGCACCTCTCATCAAATGTCCCGTTACCATCATGCGAGCGCAGACGGATGAGATCGTACCTGTCGAAAGTACCGACAAGTTGATCCGTTCCTTCAATACTCCTCCTGCCGTGAAAATCTACCCGGCGGATCACAACAGCATCTTCTCCTGCCCGGAGTTTACATCGGACATCATGAAGGCGCTGCCACTCAATCAGTCCACAGACGTAGAGGAGATATAAGATTATGCAGACTGCACGTCACATCACCATATCCCTCTTCCTTGCGGTTTTGCTGGGGCTGATCGTATGGTCTGCCATCAACCCGTACGATGTACAGGTGTGGTGGACAGAGATGAGCACCGTGTTTGTTCTGTTTGCTGTGTTTGCAAGCCTGTACAAGCGACTGAAGCTGAGCGTGGAGAGTTATTTCTTCATTTTCCTGTGGTGCTGGCTTCAGGTTATAGGGGCTCACTACACCTTTGAGCTGGTACCCTTTGAGAGCGTGGGCAATTTCTTCGGTTTTGAGCGCAACCATTACGATCGTCTGGCTCATTTTGTGGTGGGGCTGAATGCCGTGGGCATAGCAGAGCTGCTCTGGCGCTACAAGGGGGCTCCTTCAGCCCGCTCCGCTGCCATCTACAGCGTGGTCATCATCATGGCTGTGGCGAATTTCTGGGAGCTTGTGGAGTGGCTTTATGCTGAAATTGATGGCGGCAGTGCCGGTCTTGCTTTCCTCGGTTCTCAGGGGGATGTGTGGGATGCCCAGAAGGATATGCTCATGGATACCCTCGGAGCCATACTCGGAGCCACCATATTCCTCTGCTCGGGTGTGTTCCGGAAAAAGACCACTTCTTCATAAACAGGCGTATAGGAATACTCACCCTCATGAAGTCCCCCTGCGAGTTTTGCTCACAGGGGGATATTGTTGAAGGGCTGAGTATTCAGCGGGCGATTCCCGTCGCCTTCAGGAAGGCTTCCGGGTCAGGATCGTGGCCGAGGAAGTCACGATAAGCCTCGATGGCAGGTTTGCTGCCGCCGACGGATAGAATGGCCTTGCGGAAGGCGGCAGCAGGTGCCGGATTGAGAATCCCCTCAGCCTCGAAGCGGCGGAAGGCATCCGCTGCCAGGATGTCGGCCCACTGGTAGGAATAGTACCCGGCAGAATAAGCCCCGGTGATGCAGTGGGAAAGCCTACGCATGTAGGAGGGCTCGTCCACCCCGGAGGGGAGCTGCCAAGGCGCGAGAAGATCGGCTGTGGCACGGTCGAGATCTTGCCCGGCGAAGAGTTGGTCGTAGTTCATGTGCATCTCCAGATCGAGCTTGGAGAGGCAGAACTGGCGCATGTTGGCAATGGCCGGCATGAAGTAGCGACTGCGCCGCAGCTTTTCCACGAGTGGGGCGGGCATGGGCTCATCCGTCTCGTAGTGCCGGGCGAAGATGGCAAGTGCCTCGGGCGCCCAGGTCCAGTTCTCGTTGATGATGCTGGGTAGCTCGATGAAATCCCAGGCGATGTTTGAACCCCAGTGAGCGGCCAGCTCCGTATCCGTCATCATGCAGTGGAGCATGTGACCGAACTCATGGAAGATGGTCTGGACGTCCAAATGGGTGAAGAGGGCAGGGAGGTCTCCTGCCGGGCGCGAGAGATTGCCGGTGATGGAGGCGAGATGCGGAGCGTGCGGGGTGCCATTCTTGCCGGGAGCCCCTGCGCGCAGGGGAGATACCCAAGCCCCGGCGCGCTTGCCGGCGCGCGGGAAGAGGTCGAGATAGAAGGAACCGAGGTGAGCTCCGGTGGCATTGTCCGTGATGGTGAAGACCCGCACTTCCGGGTGCCAGACTTCGATCTTGCCTTCCGGGCAGGGATCGCCGGGTTTCAGGCAGACGGTGGGTTGCTCGCTGATGGTGAGGTTGTACAGACCGGAATAGATGGAGAACATGCCGGCGAGGACTTTCTCGCAGGGGAAATAGGGGCGTAGGCTTTCGGGATCGAAGTCGCACTGCTCCTGTGTGTACTCATTGAGGTAGTAGCGAAAGTTCCAGGGGGCGATGGTAGTGGATTTCTCACCGCGGCGCTTGTTGGTGTAGTCCAGCAGCTCGGTACATTCGGTGCGGAAGGCCGGCTCCATGCGTTTCATCATGCCATCGACGAAGGAGAGAGCCTTCTCTCCGCTGTTGACCATGCGGTTGAGGGTGCGGTAATCTGCCCATGAGCCGAAGCCGAGCAGCTGCGCCAACTCGTGGCGCAAGGTCATGATCTTTGCTACCAGAGGTGCATTGTCGTACTGACCATCGCGGCCTATACCGCACTGGGCCTGCCAGCAGAGTTTGCGGGTGGCCTCCACCGAGCAGTCGCGGAGAACAGTCGAGGCACTGCCTGCCTTCAGAGAGATGCGCCAGGCAGGGGACTCATCGCTGCCGTGACCATGGTCGCGGGCATCGACCGCAGCGGCTGTCATCCAGTTCTCGCTCATGCCGGCGAGCTGAGATCGATCGGTGATGATGAGTTCCCAGGCATTGGTCGAGTCGAGGACATTCTTGGAGAATTGCAGGGTGAGCTCGGAGAGTTCCTGCTCTATGGCTGCTTTGCGAACCTTTTGCTCCCGGGTGAGTTCGGCGCCATTGTTGCGGAAGTCATCCAACGTCTGCTTCACCAGCATGCGCTGTTGGTTACTGAGTTGCTCCACCCATGGCTGGCGAGCTGCCGTGCGCAGAACTTCCCACAGTCCGGGATCGGTCGAGAGGGAGGAGTAGAAGCGGTTGAGCTCAGGCATGAGGGTGGCTTGGGCGGCGCGCACATCGGGCGCGTCCATTGTCGCGGAAAGTGTACGGAGGTAATCGACCACTTTTTCCAGCTCGCGGGTGGACTCAGCGAGGGCGAGGAAGGTGCTCTCGAAGCTCATCTGTTCGGGTGTGAGAGCGCGAATGGCGTCCAGACGTTCCTGTGCCAACTGCATGGCAACGGGGGCGTCGCGCAGGGCTTGAGCGGGGGTGAGTTGCGACCAGGCCGGGTAGGGAAGATCTGTGAAGAAGGGGTGGGGCAACTGCTCTGCCGCCGCAGGGGGCGATGCCGGTTCCGGGGTATAGCCCACTACTGCGCCCGGCAGGACGCAGAGTGCCGTCATCAGGAGTGTTCGGATGGTCATAAACTTGTACACGACCCGGGGTCCAGGGCGTATCGGGCTGCAGCCGCTGCCATGAAGACGGCCGTCTCCACCCGCAGAATAATAGGCCCGAGCCCTGTCGGGATGTAGCCGGCAGCCTCCGCCGCAGCATATTCGGCCGGGCTGAAATCTCCCTCCGGCCCGATCAGCAGCACGCAGGCCCGCCGATCTTTGTTGCGCCCTTCCTCCAGTACCTCTCGCAAGGGGCGGGCATGGGGAACGATGGCGCACTGCACTTTCAGAGCCGGCAGGTCATCGCGCAGCAGGAACTGCTTGTAGGGCTGGGGATCTTCGAGGGTGGGCAGGGTGTTCACCCCGCATTGTTTACAGGCCTCGAGCACGGTGCGCCGCCATTTATCGGCTTTGGTCGCGGCATCTTTTCCGCTGAGGCGGACGATAGTGCGCTCCGTAATGAGCGGGATGATTCTGCTCACCCCCATTTCCACAGCCTTCTGGACGATAAGGTCCATATTGGTCCCCTTGGGTACGGCCAGAGCGAGGGTGATATCCGCTACCGGCGGCAGGGGGGGAAGCAGTTCCTCCACCTGCACAGTCATGCTGCTGCCTTGCCCGCTCAGCACTCGAGTACGGGCTGCCTGTCCGCAGCCGTCGAATACTTCACAGCTCTCTCCTGTCCGCAGGCGCATGACCCGCAGGGCATGGTGAGCCTCCTCGCCTTCGATGGTGAGGAGACCGTCACGGAAGGGGGCATGCGGCAGGTAGCAGCGGTGCATGGTTGGCTTACTTCATGTACGAAGCGGCCCTCTTGCTGAAGTCGCGCACTTCGGGTTGATTATCGTCATCCAGCATGGCGCAGAAGCTCTCCAGAGCCTTGAGCTGTTTGGAGCTCAGTCCGGTGGGGGTCTCGACCTGGACTTCTACCATGAGATCACCCTTGGCGGAAGTCTTGAGAGAGGGCATGCCCTTGCCGCGCACACGGAAAATGGTGCCGCCTGTGGTGCCTGCCGGTAGTTTGAGCTTGGCCCCCCCATCGAGTGTGGGAACGGTGATGGTGCCTCCGCGTGTGGCGTCCAGCAGGGTAACGGGCTGGGTGATGTGCAGGTCCATGCCGTCGCGGGTGAAGATCTCGTGCGGCTCCACCTCGAGGAATACATAAAGATCGCCGGTCTCACCGCCATGAAGCCCGGCATCACCATTGCCGGAGGAACGCATCTTGGTGCCGGTATTCACGCCGGCAGGGATGTGTAGTGTGACTTTCACGTCTTTGTGTACCCGACCGTCGCCGTGGCACTTGGAGCAGGGGTTTGAGATGGTCTGACCGGCTCCGCGGCAGGTGGGGCAGGTGCTCTGCTGCACGAAGAATCCGCTCTGACGGGTCACTACACCGGAACCATGGCAGGTGGGGCAGGTCTTGAACCCGTCGCGTCCGTCTTTCGAGCCGGTGGCTCCGCAGGTCTCGCAGGGGACCAGTCGCTCGATCTCGAGGGTCTTGTCGCAACCATGAGCTGCTTCTTCCAGCGTGATTTCCAGGTCGTAGCGCAGGTCGGAACCGGGCTGACGGGGATCTGCCTGTCGCCGTCCGCCGCCGTTGCCGAAGCCGCCGAAACCGCCCATACCGCCGAAGAACTGGGCAAAGATGTCCATCGGGTCGGTGAAGCCGCCGAAACCGCCGCCACCCCCGGCACCTCCCATGCCGCCGTTCTTGAAGGCTTCATGCCCCAGTCGGTCATAGGCCGCTCGCTTGTCGGGGTTGCTGAGAACTTCGTAGGCCTCGCCCACTTCCTTGAACTTCTCCTCGGCAACCTTATCATCGGGGTTGCGGTCGGGGTGGTACTTCATGGCCAGCTTGCGGTAGGCCTTCTTGATGGTGGCATCGTCTGCCCCCTTGTCTACCCCGAGTACGCTGTAATAGTCATCAGCCATTGTCTGTCAGAGTGGAGGTATGGGTTATTCGGAGGTCTTGGCATCCTCGGGGGCGGCTGCCACCACCACATTGGCGGGGCGCAGCAGACGACCCTTGAGATTGTAGCCGCGGCGCAGGATGCGCAGGATGGTACCCTCGGGCTGATCAGAGGGCTCGCTCTGGAGGGCTTCGTGAATGTTGTGGTCAAACATCTGACCGGGTTCGGTGGGGATGGGCTCCACCCCCTGAGCGGTCATGAAGTCGTTGAGTTGTTTCTGTACCATGCTCATGCCGATGTAGATCATGGAGGAGGAGTCCTGACCGGCCATCATCATTCCCATTTCAAAGTTATCGACCACAGGCAGCAGCTCTTCGAGCAGTCCGCGAGTGGCGTAGCGGGTGAACTCTTCGCGGTCCTTCACGCAGCGCTTGCGATAGTTGTCGTACTCGGCGGCTGTCCGCATGGCCATGTCGCGCCACTTCTGAAGTTCATCCACAGCGGCTTCAGCTTCACCCTCGGCGGATTCGTCCACTGCGTCAGCATATTCCTGCTCAGGGGTGTCCTGTTGCCCACAGTTGCAGGGCTCATCGCAAGAGGTACCCTCAGGCATATCTTTTTCCAAATCTTTGTCTGTCTCGCTCATGCCGCCTATTATATCGCACGCGCGCGGCGTGTCAACCCCCGCGCGTGGCATGCAGGCGGCAGCGGTGCAGCTATGGTGGCCTTCTGCTGCTCAGCGGGAGGTGGAGGAGGCTTCCTCGTCTTCATCCAAGGGGTCGTGGCGCCCCACATTGTCGAACAATGGGCGGTAGGATGGTAGTTTCCAGTTGTGGTGAACTGCCGCCATGCGTACCAGGAACGCAGCCGCCACTCCCAGAATGAAGGAGGTGGAGTATGAGCAACCGCAGAACATCAGCAGCTCGAAGAGTGCACAGCCCGCAAAGGAGGCTGTGGCGTAGAGTTCACCCGGGCGGAACACATAGGGTACATTGCCCGTCAGTACATCGCGCAGTACGCCGCCTGCCACGCCGGTACACACTCCCATGCAGATGGAGACCAGCCAGGGGCAGCCTATGCAGTGCGCCTTGGCTGCCCCAAGCAGGGTGAAGAAGGCCATGGCAAAGGCATCTGCCACGCGGATGGTGCCTACAGGGGGGGCGATGAAGCGTGTGACGAAGAATACAAACAGGCTTGTTCCTACCGCACAGTACAGGAATACCACATCGCTCGGATTCACCCAGAATACGGTGACCGGGCTGCCGTCCGGGCGGGTGAGCCCGGTGAGCAGCATATCACGCACGGTTCCGCCACCCAGTGAGGCGATGGTGCCGCAGGCGATGATGCCGAAGAGGTCCATTCGCACGCGGCTGGAGGCAGAGGCGCCTGCCAGAGCACCCACCACGGAACCGAAGATGGAGCACAGGTAGAAGAGCCAGTGCTGGTCGAAGGACTGTACTTCCTGCAGGTTCTGGATGGCGGCCAGAGGGAACATGTGCCGGTATGGTTAAGGTTGGTAATCAGCGTACGGCGCGAGCCAGCAGCCATACGGCCAGCGCCAGCAGGATGAAGGGCCAGGCCACACTGAGAACCCCTAGTACGAGAAGGATGAAGACAACGGCCACCGCACCCATCATGATGAGGTTGCCGGTGGAGATGTTGCGGGTGAGGAGCTTCCACAGGCTGGGGTTTGCCTCTTCCTCCTCTGCCTCACGCAGATCGGTGGAACCCAGGGGGCGCCAGGTGGAGGAGTCCTCCCGGCGCACCCAAGTGCTGTTGTTGATCTGTCCGGCAGCGCGCAGCTGTACCAGCTCGTTCCCGGTAACAGGCCCGATTTTTTCCTCGCCGGTATCGTAGTAGTACTTGCGTCCCATCAGCTTACGAAGTGAATATTAGCCGTGAATGGCCAGTCCGTCAGCCGCCAGAACGGCCTCGTGGATGGCCTCCGAGAGTGTGGGGTGGGCGTAGATCATGGCGTTGAGATCTGCATCCGTCAGCTCACTGTTCATGGCGAGCTCAGGTTGGGTGATCATCTCGGTGGCGGTGTCGCCCATGATGTGGGCACCCAGCAGCTCGCCGTTTTCCTTGCCGAAAATGAGCTTGACGAAGCCCTCGGTTTCGCCGGTGGCCACAGCCTTGCCTATGCCCAGGAAGGGGAACTTACCCACCTTGTACTCCACTCCTGCCTCCTTGAGCTCGCGCTCGCGTTTGCCCACACTGGCCACCTGCGGGTGGCAGTAGGTGCAACCGGGGACGTTGGTGGGGTGCTTTGGCTTGTAGTCGGAGCAGAACATGCCCTCGACGGCCTGCTCAGCCTCGTAGCTGGCAGTATGTGCCAGCATGATTCCGCCTATGCAGTCGCCCACGGCATACACGCCGGAGATGTTGGTGCGGTAGTAGTCATCCACCTTGATGAAGCCGCGGTCGGTGAGCTCCAGTCCACAGGATTCGGGGACGACGGGTACCACGCCGATGGCGACCAGGCAGACATCGGCCGTAATCTCCTGTTGCTTGCCGTTCTTGGTGGTGATGGTAGCCGTCACGCCGGTGCCGTTATCCTTCAGGCTCTCTACTTTGGCACCGGCCATGCAGGTGATGCCCTGCTTCTTGAAGGAGCGCTCCATGGCGGTGCATACATCGTTGTCCTCATTGGGTAGAATGCGCGGCAGGGCCTCCACCAGAGTTACTTTTGTTCCGAAGCAGTGGTAGACGTATGACAGCTCGGTACCGATGGCACCCGAGCCGATGACGATCATGCTCTCCGGGCGGGTGGGCATGACGAGGGCATCTTTGCTGCCGATGATGGTCTTGCCATTGAAGGGGAAAGCGGGTACTTCGCGGGTGCGAGCACCGGTGGCGATGAGAATGTGAGAGCCCTCAAGGGTGCTTACTGTGCCGTCAGCGGCTGTTACCTCGACCTGCCCCGGAGCGATGATGCGGGCCTCGCCGCTTACGCGCTCGATCTTGTTTTTCTTGAAGAGGAAGGCGATGCCATTGGAAAGTCGCTCGGAGACGGCGCGGGAGCGGGCGATGACCGAGCTCCAGTCAACGTTCAGTCCTTCGCAGGAGATTCCATACTCAGCGGCATGTTTCGCCATCGTATTGTACACCTCCGCATTCTTCAGCAGGGCTTTGGTGGGTATGCAACCCCAGTTCAGGCAGGTGCCACCCAGATTTTCCTTCTCCACACACACAACGCTCTTCCCCATCTGGGCTGCCTTGATCGCTCCCACATAGCCGGCAGGACCACCACCGATAACTATCAAATCGTAACTCATGGATCCATTCTACTGCATTCACCTCCCGCATGCAACCGGAAAGCGTGTCCCCGCGCGCGCGATTGTGTCATGATGCTTTGCCGAGCTTCTCGACTGCCACACCAAGAGCCGACGTCCATCGGCATGGCAGGAAAAATAACCGGAAATTCCTGTCAGATAACTGCTTTTGGCTTGACATGACAGGGGGCGCTTTCTATACTACCCGCGTATGGTTGCGCCGTCGTGTGCATGCATTTTGACGGGCTGTTCTGCTACGGCTCCATGGGTTCATCCCCTGAAAAGGAGGACTCGCCGGGGACAGGCCAGCGTGGCACCCATTACAAATACTCCTTCCCACACATAATTAAACTTTTACACATGTCACGTTTTTTAAGAAAACTAGCCGGGTGGTTCTCGTATGACATCGGGATCGACCTCGGCACGGCCAATACGCTGGTCTACATTAAGGACCAGGGTATTGTGCTGCGAGAGCCCTCTGTTGTCGCCATGAGTGGCGAGCGCGTGAGGGCCGTGGGTGAGGATGCGAAAAGAATGGTTGGTCGCACGCCCGGCAGCGTGGTGGCCATCCGCCCGCTCAAGGACGGCGTGATTGCCGATCTGAACGTAGCGGAGGAAATGCTCAAGTATTTCATCCAGAAGGCTTGTTCGCGCAGGAGCCTGCGCGGACCTCGCATTCTCATTGCTCATCCTTCCGGTATAACGGAGGTTGAGCGCCGCGCCATCGAGGATAGTGCGGCTCACTCCGGCGCCATTGCCGTGCGCCTGATCGAGGAGCCGATGGCGGCTGCCATCGGCGTAGGTCTGCCTTATACCGAGCCGATCGGCAGCATGATTGTCGATATCGGCGGCGGTACCACCGAGGTAGCCATTATTTCCCTTTCCGGCATCGTTTACAGCCAATCTGAGAAGTGCGGCGGCGATGCGTTGGACGACACCATCACCCGCCACATGCTCGCCGCCCACAATCTGCTGGTCGGTCCGCGCACGGCGGAGGACATCAAGATCCGTGTAGGCTCCGCCCACCCGCTGCAGCAGGAACTGCAGATGGAGGTTAAGGGCCGTGACCGCGGCACGGGTCTGCCCAAGACGGTGACCGTGAGATCCGAAGAAATCCGTGAGGCCCTGAAGGATAAGCTGGATGTTATCGTGAGCGCTGTGCGTCAGACCCTGGATCACTGCCCGCCTGAGCTGGCAAGTGACCTGTATGACCGCGGTATCGTGGTAGCAGGCGGCGGAGCCCTTCTGCGCGGCCTGGCTGACCTGCTGCATGAGCAGACCAGTCTGCCTATCACCATTGCGGACGATCCTTTAAGTGCTGTAGCAGAAGGTACAGGTAAGTTCTTACAGGAAAACGACGACGTCTTCGAAGAAGAGTGATAGGGGCATGCCCCGGCTTGCCCCGTTTGCACTCTGAATGTCGTAAGCTCCGGTCGCGCTTTCCTGTTCACTCAGGGAGAGCAGCCGGAGCTTCGCACATGATGGGTACAGCTACTTCGGGGACGAGCGGGCGTGCGGGCTATGTTATCATGACTTTTTTTTCATGTGTACAACCCTAAACTAACCTGAAACTTTGTCCATTATTTCCAAAATGATTCATTCCGTGAAACGCCTCTTCGGGTTTGGCCAGTGCAACCCGAAGGAGGGAACAACCATCGTCATCAACTCCGAGAAACTCGAGCGCCGCGTAGCGCTGCTCGAGGACGGCGTGCTGGAGGAGTACAGCATCGAGCGTGAGGGCGAAGATAATATCGTGGGCGGCATCTTCAAGGGCCGGGTCAAGAACATTGAGCCCGGGCTGAAGGCGATGTTCGTTGACATCGGCTACGAGAAGAACGCCTTCCTGCACTTCTGGGATGCTCTGCCCCTCGCTCTCGACTCCTCTCTGGAGGAGATCCAGAAGGAGGGCCGTCCCCGCAGACAGCAGAAGAAAATTACCAGTAAGGATATTCCGGATATCTACCCCATCGGCTCCGAAATCATGGTGCAGGTGACCAAGGGTCCCATCAGTTCCAAGGGTCCCCGAGTGACGACCAATATCTCCTTGGCCGGTCGCTACATCGTGCTCATGCCGTACACGGACCAGTTCGGTATATCCCGCAAGATTGACGATCCCAAGGAGCGCCAGCGCCTGCGCCAGATCGTGCAGAAGCTCAATGTGCCGGAGGGTATGGGCATCATCATGCGTACGGTGGCACAGGGGCAGCGCTTCCGCCACTTTGTGCGAGATCTGGCCATGCTGCTGCAGCAGTGGCGCGAGGTGGAGGAGAAGTACGCCTCTCGCCCGGCACCGCTCTGTGTGTACCGCGAGCCTGATCTCATCGAGCGCACGGCTCGTGATTTCCTGACGGACAATGTGGATAATATCGTCTGCGACAACCTGGAGACCACCCAGCGCATGCAGGAGATTGCCGGCAAGATTTCTCGCCGCGCCAAGCGCCACATCCAGCACTATCCCTGCCGCCAGCCCATCTTCGAGGAGCTCGGTGTGGAGAAGCAGATCAATGAGGCCTTCCAGCGCCAGGTGCTGCTGCCCTGCGGCGGATATCTCGTCATCGACGAGACGGAGGCACTCATCGCCATTGATATCAACACCGGTCGCAACAAGGGCAACAAGGATCTCGACAAGACCATTCTGGAGACCAACCTCGAGTCTGCCCGCGAGATCGCTCGTCAGCTGCGCCTGCGTAACATCGGCGGTCTGGTCGTTGTGGACTTCATTGACATGCGCCACCGCAAGGATCAGCTGGCGGTGTACAAGGCCATGAAGGAGGCACTCAAGCGCGACAAGGCCAAGACCCAGGTCATGCAGATCACCCCCATCGGCTTGATGGAGATGACCCGCCAGCGCATCAATGAATCTCTGCTGGACTATGTGAATGATCACTGCCCGTATTGCCATGGTCGCGGTCGCATCAAGAGTGTGATGACCATGAGCGTGGAGATCCAGCGCCAGTTGAAGGCTACTATCCTGCGCTATCGGGATACCGTGGGCGACATGGTAGTGGTGGTGAATAGCGATGTCCTCAACCGCTTCAAGAATGAGGACTCCAAGCTCCTTATGGAGTTGGAGCGCCAGTGTGCGGGGCGTCTGATCTTTCGCAGCGATCCCGTCATTCACCGCGAGTCGTTCGCCATTCTCGATCCTGCCAGCAACAACAAGCCGCTCTATCAGGTGAATATGTGAGTGCGTACAAGCCCTCAGTCCTTTCCCGGCGCCGTCGTCCTGACGGCGCCTTTTTTACTCGCCTTCGGCAGTAAATGAAGGCAGAGTAAATGAAGACATGAAGAAACTGTCGCCGTCGGACTCGATGATGAGCTCCAGCTCGATCGTTCCCTCGCTGTTGCGGTAATGGTAGTACCAGTCACTCGCAGTGAAAAATCTGCGCGTGGGGATGGGCTCGCCTGTCGGGGAGAAGTCCTCGCGGCGGAACCTGCCGGAGCACCATTTCTGCAGCTGCTCCTCCACCTCCTCCGGGGTGGGGTGGAAGTGATAGTTGGCGTGGCACTCGACTGCCAGACCGGTGAGATAAAGACCGATGACAGCACCCAGAAGCCACTTCCTGCGTGGGGTGAGTCGGAACATGGGGCGGAGAAATCCACCCCCCCCGGTGTACGGCTCTCCATGAGCGGAGTCCGGTTCCGGGGGGCAGGGGATATCTGCGAGCGGCTCAGCTGGGCTTGTAGCTGCGGGCAGAGATGATGGATGAGAGGTTCTCGAAGAGCTCCAACTCGGCGCCGGGCAGCATGTAAGAGGCGCTACAGCCGGTGCGGCGATAGGCGTAGGCGTTCTCCGTTCGAAGCATGGGCTGGTTGAGCATGATCTCATCCAGCAGGGCGCCTTCGGCATCCAAGAACTCCAGGTTGGCCAAGTAGCGGTAGAAATCAGGCGATTTCACACGATTGGAGAGCCCATGGCGGCGGCGCTTCCAGACGGAGCGTTCGGGAATGGGTGCGCTCTCCAAGTGGGGGATGATGGTTTGCAGTTTATCCAGCTCTGCCGGGGTGACGGGGATGATCTCATCGGCTCCTCCGAAGCCGTGAGTGACGGTTACGCGGATCTGAGCCTTGACGGCACGGGCTGCGGCTTCGCGAAGGTGCGCGGTACGGGCGTTGAGCCGATTGAGCAGCTCGTCGTATTCGCGGTCAAGAGCTCGCTCATCCTGCACCCGGCTGATGAGGTAGCAGGTGAGGGCTGTGCCGAGCAGACCGCCTACTGTTATCCAAAGCGCTTTGCTGAGTTCGTTTGCCATGTTCGCATTCTAGCAACTGTGACTGTACATGTCAATCTTCTATTCAGCCGCAGCGGAAAAAAGCCACATGTGTCCCAAAGATTATGGAAAAATAGTCCTAAACAACATAAAGGCATAGTATTCTGTGTGAAAATTCGTAGTGGGGTATCAGACGCCTCACCATCGGCAGTAAGCTTTCATTTGTTTCTCTATCGGCGTAAGTC
>JAZQCA010000040.1:0-13818 GCA_045545975.1 Akkermansia sp. | reverse complement strand
CGGGCTCAGCAGGAGCGGGAGCAGGCTCTACAGCAGGAGCGGGCTCAGCGGGAGCGGGAGCGGGCTCTACAGCAGGAGCGGGCTCAGCAGGAGCGGGAGCAGGCTCTACAGCAGGAGCGGGCTCAGCAGGAGCAGGAGCGGGCTCTACAGCCGGGGCGGGCTCAGCAGGAGCAGGAGCAGGCTCTACAGCAGGGGCGGGCTCAGCAGGAGTATCATAGGCGCCAAGATCAATGGTGGGAGCGGGAGTAGCCGGCTCCTGCGTAGCCGGAGCTGTAGCAGCGGGCACCGCAGCACCCTCGGTGGAAAGGTGGGACTTCTTGGCCTGGAACTGCCTGTTCATCAGTACAGCCAGCACGAAGCAAAGGATCATGAAGAGCGAACCGAAAAGCACGGTACCCTTCTTCAGCACATCGGTAGTCTGAGCGCCGAAAGCCTGATCAGTCATCTGAGCACCGAAGGCTGCACCAAGCCCCTCCTGTTTGGGACGCTGCATGAGCACAATGAGCAACAGCAGCGCACAGACAATCATCAGAAGGGCGAATACGATGTATATGAAGGTGGTGAGAAGCATGGCGTTGATTGTATATTATAAAATAGGGTTTGTAAAGGATTATGCTATGATTTCGTTAAGTTCGTTACAGACAATGCGCCGAGGAACGATCGGCTTATCGTCCAGTGCAAAACTCATGATGACGACCCGCTCACCTGCCTTGATGAGATGAGCAGCTCCGCCATTGATGATGATCTGCCCGGTTCCGGGGGGACCAACCAGTACATAGGTCTCGAACCTGTTACCGGTAGTGACCGAGGCGACCAGCACCTTCTCGCCGGGCCATATCCCGGCGGCTTCCACGAGGTCCTGCGGTATTTCGATGCTACCCTCGTATTCCACGTCACCACGAGTCACCATGGCTCGATGAATCTTCGATTTTAGCTGAGAAACAAGCATAACGAGAATTGTTGCGGGCGGATATGAAACTACTTTTCCTGACAAATGTCAATCCCAAACTGACAAAAAGTAGGGTTATGCCACACCAAGCGCAGCACAAATCGGGCATGTGGGGCGGCACCCCCTGGCCGGACAATGTTCACGTCCCCAGAGTACCATCTGTACATGGAGACGATTCCACACATCGCGCGGAAAAATTTTCTTGAGATCCTGCTCTACTTTTTCAACGGTTTTTCCCCGGCTCAAGCGCCAGCGGCGAGCCAGACGAAATATATGAGTGTCGACCGGTAAGGCAGGATGTCCGAAAGCCTGCGACATCACGACACTTGCGGTCTTGTGACCAACCCCCGGCAGAGCCTCCAGCTCCTCGAACGTGGATGGGACCTGTCCCCCGTGGCGCTCCACCAGCAATTCTGCCGTTGCTACCAGCCGCCGCGCCTTGATCTCAGTCAGACCGCAGGTTGCAATATATTCTCTCACCTCCTGCCAGCTCATGGCTGCCATGGTCTGAGGCGTGGGGGCTGCCGCAAAGAGAGCCGGGGTGACTTTATTCACCCTCGCGTCGGTACACTGGGCAGAGAGCATGACCGCCACCAGCAGAGTGAAGGGATCCCTGTGCTGCAGAGGGCAACCGGGCTCAGGGTACGCAGCCTGCAGCTGCTCCAGCACAATGGAAGCGGCCTGTGTGCGCAACATATCGAAAGAAATGAGGAAGAGCCCCCCGGTGGGGGAGAGTGCTCCATAATTTACCTTCTCGTATTGCTCAGCGGACCAAGCACAGCCTCGCCCTCCTGTCGAGTCACGCCACTCCAGGACTTGGGAGAAGCTGTACTTCCGGACGGACCGACCACAGGACGGGAATTCGGCGGCACCATAGACACAGCGCGCTGACAGGAAACAGCACAGAGTGTGGCTACAAGCACGACAGGGATCATCAGATATTTCATATTTTCTGGATATAGGGTTAAATAATTGTCTGTCTTATGATGTCAACTCCGCCACCTTCCCCCGATAAGGGGCAGGCGGCGGAGAGAGTTTGCGAGATTTTTACGCAGGGCGAAGCGAACTTCATTACGAGCCATGCGGCTTCTGCATGAACACGCGGTCGCCTACCTCGAGCACGACACCGGCGGGCAGCTCCTCGGGGATGAACTCGGCCACGACCTGACCACCGGAGACGCTCACCACATGCAGACGAGCAATCATCACCTCGCCGCGCTTCACCAGTAGCGGGGTAGAGCCGCCGGCCACCAGACCGCTGTCCTTACCGGCGTTGAACACTACGAACTTCCAGCGGGGATCAACAGCCAAGATGGTGAACTCGTCATCATTCTTGCGGTACTGCTCTTCGAAACGGCGGTTGGCACCATCCACGCGCTCAAGCTCGGCAGTCAGTTCAGCCACCTTCTTGGCAGCGGCATCGCGCACAGTTACCTTGCTTTCCAGCTCGCTTGCCAGAGTAGCAACACGTTCCTTCTCCTCGCTCACGGAGCTCTCGAGAGAAGCCACGGCTTCCGTCAGATCAGCCACGGAGGAAAGAGCAGGCAGAGAGCGGAAGAAAGCCAGCAGGGCGTCCAGCTCAGCCTGAATCTCGTCCTGACGAGACTTGGCGTCAGCCACTTTCTCCTTCACATCCTCGAGAGCGGCCTCCTGACGAGCCAGCTCAGACTCAGCGGAGGCAAGCTCCTCCTTGGCACGCTGCAGAAGAGTGGAGGCCTCAGCCACGGCCTCAAGAGCCTTCTTACGCTCCGTAGAAATGGAGGCCACGCTGGAATCCAGAGCGCTGTTGGTAGCCTTCAGTCCGGCAGAGCCATCAGGGCCACCGGTAACGCCCACAACGAGCTTCATTGTCGTCTGCTGCTGAGAGGAATACATCCAACCTGCAACACCCAGACCAAGCGTAGCAATAATTGCAATGAGAGGTGCGATTTTCATGTTCTGAGAGAGGTATAAAAGTTAACTTATTTGTTACGAACGGAGACCACGGTATCACCCACCTCCACACGCTCACCGGTCACCATGGTGCTGTACACCACGTCACAGCTGGAGCGGGAGGATTCCACGAGAGTCACGTTGAGCTCACAGATCTTCTTGTCGCCGCGCATGACAGCCAAGCGGGAACCGATCACCACGCCTTTGTCAATACCGGCATCGAGAATAACGTAGTCCCACTGACGATCGGCAGAAACAACACTGCACTTCAGCTCGGCAGGAGAAATACGTCCCTGGCGCTCCTGAGCAGTCTTCTTGGCCTTGGCGATAAGATCAGTCAGACGCTCCGTTTCTGCACCGAGAGCAGCGATGCGGGCATCTGCCTCAGCATTCTGGCGCTCAAGCTGCACAGCCTTCTCCATGAGCTCCCTGACGGCTTCACCGATTTCCTCCTCAGTAGCGGAATCAGCATCAAGATCAACCACAGGGGCTACCTTGGCGAACACATTGGACTTCTCATCCTTAACAGTTTCCAGACTGCCGGTGATAGCCTCAAACTCGCGGGTAACATCCTCCACCTCACCCTTAACGGTCTCAATCTTCCCATCGATCTCGGCTTTCTGAGCCTCGCAACGAGCCTGCTGATCGCGGAAAATCTCCGTGCGGTACTCAGCATAGGCCTTAATGGTCTGGTCGAGAGCGATATTCTTGTTTTTATCTACCGCTTGGTCGAACTGAGTCTGAATGGCAGCGATTTCGCCACCGGGACCCGTCAGAGCCCCATGATTCTTAGAGAAGAGATAGAACGCACCCAGAAAGAGTGTAACTGAGCCGATAATGATGTATTTCCACATGGTGTAAGTAAATTTGCAGGTGTTCGATATATCTTTTACACCAGAAAACGCCTCTTGGCAATCAAAAAAGCATATTCCGAGCAATTTTTTCCGCTTTTTTACAGATTTGAGCATTTCGGAGAAAGAAAAGCGCCGCGTTCCGGCTCACAGGAGCAGAAACGCAGCGCGGAAATACGCTTGTTAGCGAAGCGGAGATCAGTCCTGCTTCTCAGCAGCCTCACGAGCCTTGCGGTCGCGAGCGGCAGCGCGCATGGACATCTTCACACGACCCTTGTCATCGATACCGATGCACTTGGCGGTAACGACATCACCCACCTTCACGACATCCTCCGTCTTCTGAGTACGACCCTCTGCCAACTCAGAGATATGGATGAGTCCGTCCTTGCCCGGCAGAACCTCCATGAAGGCACCGAACTCCTTGGTAGACACGATCTTACCCTCGTACGTCTCACCGACTTCGATTTCCTTGAACATGCGGTCAATGAGGTAGAGAGCGCGCTCCACGCCCTCCTGACGGCTGCCGTAGATGCGCACGGTACCATCCTCCTCGATATTGATGTCGGTACCGGTCTCGGCCTGAAGAGCCTTGATATTCTTGCCGCCGGGACCGATCAGCTCACCGATGCGATCCTGAGGAATGGAAGTAGACTCGATGCGGGGAGCATTCGGGCTCATCTTCTGAGGTTCGGAAATGCAGGCATTCATCGTCTCGAGCACCTGCAGACGTCCCTTGCGAGCAAGGTGAATAGCCTCTTCCAAGATGTAGAGGGGGATACCGGGCAGCTTCAGGTCAAGCTGATAACCGGTCACACCGATCTCGGAACCGCAGAGCTTGAAGTCCATATCGCCGTAGAAGTCCTCGGAGCCGATGATGTCCAGCAAAGTCTCGTAGCGCTTGGGCTCACGATCCCCCTCGTTCTCAAACTCCGTCACCAGACCGACAGAAATACCGGAAACAGGGCGCTTAAGCGGCACACCGGCGGCCAGCAGGGAAAGAGTGCCGGCACATACGGAAGCCATGGAGGTTGAACCATTCGACTCCATGATCTCAGAGCTCACACGAATGGCGTAGGGGAACTCATCCTCGGAGGGAATAACGGGTGCAATGGAGCGCTCGGCCAGGGCACCATGACCGATCTCGCGGCGGTTCTGACCACCGAAGCGACCGGTCTCACCCACCGTGAAGGGCGGGAAGTTGTAGTGCAGGATGAAGCGTTTCTCATCCACGGAACCGGTGTAGTTGTCCAGGTACTGCTTCTCCTCGACAGGAGCGAGAGTAGCCAAGCACATGGACATCGTCTCACCGCGAGAGAACAGAGCCGAGCCGTGGACCACGCTGGGCAGTACATTCACCTCGGCGGAGAGGGGACGAAGCTGCTTGATGGTACGACCATCAGCGCGCTTACCCTGCTCCATGATGGAGATGCGGAAAGCCTTCTTCTGGATGTACTCGAACACCTGCTCCACATCAAAGTCGGTAGCCTCGGGATATGTCTCCTTGATCTTAGCCTCAACCTCATCGCGGAGAGCACCGACCTGCTTCTGGCGCTGAATCTTGTTGGGAGCGTAAATGGCATCCTCAATCCGATCGCCGGCCACGGCATAGCCGATCTCGAGCAGCTCCGGCTTGGCCAAGGTAAGTTCGTACTCACGGGTGGGCTTGCCGCACAGGGCACGCAGCTCTTCCTGAGCAGCGCAGATCTTAGCCACATTCTCCTGAGCGAAACGCAGGGCTGCGATGAAGTCCTCCTCAGGAAGCTCATTGGCGGAACCTTCGATCATGATCACCTGATCCTTGGAACCGGCATACACGAGATCGAGGTCAGACTCCGTGCGCTGGCTGTTGGTGGGGTTGATCACAAACTCACCATTGATGCGGCCCACGCGCACAGCGCCCACAGGCTCGGCAAAGGGAAGATCAGAAATCACACAAGCAGCAGAGGCACCGTTGATGCTCAGGATATCAGGCTCGTTCTCACCATCAGCAGCCATCAGAAGAGAGATGACCTGGGTGTCGTAGAAGTAGCCCTTGGGGAACATGGGACGAAGAGGACGGTCCGTCATGCGGCAGGTAAGAATCTCCTTCTCCGTGGGACGCCCCTCGCGCTTGAAGTAACCGCCGGGGAACATACCCGCCGCAGCAGCTTTCTCCTTATACTCCACGGAAAGGGGGAAGAAGGTCTGACCATCCTTAATCTTGGTGGCACTCACAACGGTAACAAGCACCACGGTATCACCACAACGAACAGTCACGGCACCATCTGCCAGGCGGGCAATCTTGCCGGTCTCGATTGTGATGGGGTTGGCGCCAACGGCGCACGATACGGAATGTATACTCATTTTATTTCTTTTTTCTATCTTCTGTGCCGGTTCCGATCTGCACCTCCGAGAGCCGGTACCGGCGCTTGCTCCCTTCGGTTGGACGCGGGATCGCAAGACCCCGCCTGCCACCACGCAACGGCAGACTTGCAGCCCACTATACACGCGGTCGCGACTATTCTACACATTTTCAATCCTCAGCGCAAGCCAAAAATATGTATTTGACCCACATCTTACAAAAAAATGCTTCATACAGGGAAAACAGGGCATATTCAGCGCCTTACATCACCTCCGCCCTCATATCACCCGTGCTCATGACACAGAGCCATCTCACCGCACCGGAGGAACAGGCAACAGCTGCTCCCGCGAGGGCATGCAGCAAAGCACGAATGTAGCCAAGCTCAGCAGAGAAGCAATCGTACCGACAAAAGGAATCGGAAGAAGACAACACACCGGGGGCAGTACCCACCAGGGACTGTATGCAGCATCCCTCAGACGCCGCACCGTGATGCTCAACGTAGGAAGCAGGATAACCAGTGCCAGCAGGCTCCCCATCACCACCCCGGCAACAGTGGGAGCCAGCTGCGAGACCCCACCGGCAAAAAACTCTTCTGCCAACTCATGTACCACGGTGACAAGCTCCATTTTATCCGACTCGGAGAGTCCGAGCCCGCCCGTATCGCTCAGAATCGGCATGAACACATCCAGAAAACGCACATCGTGCAGCATGAAGTTGTAGAACTTCAGAAATTCCAGGAAAGCCGGCATCAAGCAAAGCAGTACCAGCAAATGCGTAGTAACAATGAACCCCCAGAATTCCGCGCGCGAGCTGCGCCCGCGAAAGTCTGCATAGTGAACAAATCCATGTTTGAGTGCTTGTATCATCTTCATAAATTTACCGATTTGGAAAAAAGGTCAGATTATGGGGCGCACCGGAATGCCGCGGCCGGAGAAATACTCCTTAGCCTGGGCGATGGTGTACTCGCCAAAGTGGAAGATGGAAGCCGCCAGCACGGCATCTGCCTGCCCGCGCTGCAACACCTCCACCATGTGGTCGAGATTACCGGCACCTCCGCTGGCGATGACAGGTATGCGCACCGCTTCACTCACACGGCGGGTCAGCTCGATATCATAGCCGGTTCGGGCTCCATCGGCATCCATGCTGGTCAACAGGATCTCCCCGGCTCCCAACCGCTCCACCTCGCGCGCCCATTCAACGGCATCCAACTCAACCAAATTGCGACCACCATGAGTAGACACCTTCCACTGCGAATCCCCCCACCGCTTGGCATCAATCGCCACCACCACGCACTGACTGCCAAAGGCATTGGCCCCCTCACTCACGAGATCAGGACGATGAATTGCAGCCGTATTCACCGAGATCTTGTCTGCCCCGGCATGAAGCATGCGGCGCATATCCTCCACGCTGCGAATCCCCCCACCAACAGTCAGAGGCATAAAACACTGAGCCGCAGTACGCCGCACAACATCCACCATCGTGGAGCGGTGATCGCTACTGGCCGTTATATCGAGGAATACGAGCTCATCAGCCTGTTGACGATCGTAGGCAATGGCACACTCGACAGGATCGCCGGCATCTCGCAGATTTACGAAATTAGTACCTTTCACCACGCGACCTTCCGTCACATCCAGACAGGGTATAATTCTCTTGGCTAACATGGATTGCACCTGCATTGTAGCAGTCGAGGTGAGCTTTGGCAACTACAAATTGAGCCCTTAGGCAGATTCAGAGCATCGTAAGCTGCTCCGGCGTGCCACCCTTCATACGCCAGCGCACCAACTTGCTGAGCAACTGCAAATGCAGATCCGGACATTCAGCCGGCACACAGAGCAGCGCCACACAATCAGCAGGCTCCTCCGGCCAGGCTATTCCGGGAGCACATGCCACATAGACCGCAGCACAAGGCAATCCCGCCACACGGGCATGCGGCACAGCCAACCCCCTGCCCAACCAGGTGCTTTCCTCATCTTCACGGGTCAAAGCCGCCTCGACCAGCACCTCCTCCATACCGGGGAACCAGCAGCGGGCAGCTTCCTGCGCCATTTGACGTATGCAACCCGTGCGTTGCATTCCAACAGGCAGACATTCTTCTCTGACTGACAACCTGACCTCCACACTCATTGTACTTATTGCCAAAACGAAGTAAGGATAGCAATTCCATACAGACCCGACAAGCAAGTAGTGTGTCTTAACACAGAAAAATCCCCTTTTTCAAAAAGTATTGCCAAAGCGCCATACAGCTGTTACAATGGGGGCAGCATGAAAATAGCAGTTATCGGAAAAGGCGGGCGCGAACAAGCGCTGGTAGAAACCCTGGCAGCAAGCCCCTGCAAGCCGGAGATGTTCACATACCCCGGCAGCGATGCCATCCGGCAGACCGCCACCCCCATACCGGCAGACGGTCTCGACAGCCTCGTCACTTGGATGACAGACCACAACATCGACCTCTGCGTAGCCGGCGAGGAGAGCTATCTCGTGAAAGATGATGGTCTTGCCAATCGCTGCGCAGCAGCAGGCATTCCCTGCTGGGGACCTCACAAGGAAAGCGCACAGCTGGAGGCCAGCAAGGAATTCGCCAAGGACTTCCTCGTGCGCCACAACATTCCCACCGGCAAGGCAACAGCCGTAGCCGATTACCATGCCGCCATCGACGCCATCAACGGGCAATACCCCACCGTACTTAAATTTGATGGCTTGGCAGCAGGCAAGGGCGTAGCCGTCTGCGCAGACGCCGCTGCTGCCGAGGAATTCCTGCGTGAGGTTTTCGTGGAAAAACGCTTCGGGGAAGGACGTCTGCTGGTGGAAGAGTTCCTGACCGGCCCCGAAATTTCCATTTTCGGTGCCATCTGTGATGATAAGTACCTCATCCTCTGCCCTGCGCGAGACTACAAACGCCTGCTGGATGGCGATGAAGGTCCGAACACCGGCGGCATGGGCGCCGTAGCCTCGCGCCAACTGGCCGACCCCGCGCTACTCCGCACAATAGAGGAGACCATCGTAGCCCCTACTGTAAAGGGTCTGCAAGCCGATGGACTACCCTACCGCGGTTTCCTCTACTTCGGGCTCATGCTTACCCCGCAGGGTCCCAAGGTCATCGAGTACAACTGCCGTTTCGGCGATCCTGAGTGCGAGGCCGTCATGCCCCTGCTGCGCGGAGATCTTGCCACCTTCTGCCTGAGAGGAGCCAAGGGAGATTTCGCACCGGAGCTCATCAGTTTTGACGAAGGGTGGAGCGTATGCTGCATTCTGGCAAGCGCAGGCTACCCCGCGGGATCCCACAGCGGCGACCTCATCAGCGGTCTGGATGAATGCAACGCACGCGTATTCCACTGCGGCACGAAGAAGACAGAAGACGGCTGGGTAAGCAACGGAGGCCGCGTGCTCGCCATCGTGGCTCAGGGCGCCACCCTCAACGAGGCTCGTACCCGCGCCCACACCGAGGCCGCCAAGGTGAACTTCGATGGCAGCCAGCGCCGCAGCGATATCGCCTACCGCAACATGTAAGCCCCTCCCTCAGCCAATCATGACAGAAGAAGCTCTCGATTTCCTGTCCACCCTGCTCGACACCCCCTCCCCCACCGGCATGGAGATGGATGCCCAGCGGCTCTGGGCTGAATACATGCGACCATTCACCGATGAGCAACAGTGCGATGCCTATGGCTCCACCTGGGCAGTCATCCGCAGCAAGAAGCAAAACGCCCCCACTCTCATGCTCGATGCCCATGCGGATGAAATCGGCTTTTCCATCCGCTACATCACCGACAGCGGTTTCGCACACATTGAACGGCTGGGCGGCTCGGATGTAGCCATCGCCCGCGGACGTCGCCTGCGTTTCTTCGGTACCGATGGCGAAGTCATCGGCGTCATCGGCAATACCGCCATCCACATCCGCGATGATGGCGATAAAGCCCCCAAGATTTGGGACCTCTATGTTGATTTCGGCTGCGACAGCCGCGAGGAAGTCGAGGCTCTGGGACTGCGAGTGGGTGACAGAGGAGTATACTGCGATGGTCCGCTCATGCTCCATGACGGCAAGCGGCTCGTCTGCCGAGCGCTCGACGACAGACTCTGCAGCTTTATCCTGGCAGAAACCGCACGCCGACTCCGCGAGGAAAACATCTCCCCCGAGTGGAACATCATCTTTGCCAATACCGTTCAGGAGGAAGTCGGGTGCATAGGTGCCGCCATGCTCACCTACCGGCTGCAACCGGACGCCGCCATCTGTCTGGACGTCACTCACGCCACCGACACCCCCGGTCTGAATGCCGCCCGCTATGGTGATGTTCGGCTCGGCAAAGGAGCCTGCCTGTGCTACGGTCCAGCCTGTCACCCTAACATCAACGCCCGTCTGGAGCTCACTGCAACCCAAGCTGATATCCCCATGCAGCGAGAAACAAGCGGGCGCACCACCGGCACCAACACGGACCAGATTTTCCGCTCCCGCAGCGGGGTACCTGCAACCAATCTTTCCCTGCCGCTGCGTTATATGCACAGCCCTGTGGAGACCGCAGACCTCAGCGATGTGCAGAGTTGCATAGATCTCCTGACGGCCTTTATCAAAACACTTCGCAGCGGTGATAATTTCCGCCATACTCTTGCCCTCGAAAAAAATAATCACACATAACTTTTTCGCTTGACTCCGACGTCAATGTTGATAAACTAGCAATACACGCTTCACATAACCTATCCACATCATGAAAAGGATTTTCTCTCTTTGCTCGGCAGTTGCGTTCATTCTCACCGGTCTCACCAACTGCGGTGGCGGCGGCGGTGAGAACCGCGGTTTCGTAACCCCTGAAAACTTCCGCTCCGGTGCCGGTTTCTGGCTCAAGGGCAACCCTCAGTTCACTATCGAGCCCGGTGCATCCATGGATGTGGATGCTGAGTGGCCGACCCTTCCCAACGGAACTCCCGCCAAACCCGTTCTGATCGTTCCCGGCAGCGGCATCGAAGAAGTACCCGATGATCCTGAAACTGATGTCGATGAGTTCCGTCCTGCCGTGGATCCCATCGAGCTCACTCCTACCGGCATCCCCGTTGTGGTTTCCCGTACCGTTACCGCCGGTAACAGCAAGTACAACCAGGCTGCCGTTGTGACCTACATCATGACTACTGAGAACATTGGTGTGGCCAGCTTCTCCTTCGACTCCCACATTCTTGAGGACGAAAACCTCATTTCCAGTCTCGGCGTAAGCGCCAATACCGGCAACAACAACTGGAACAACAATAACAACAACAACGAAACTCTCGACCGCATCAATCTGGACTCGCTCGCGGCCGTGAACGTCACCATTCACTTCGACTTCAACACCGGCTATGCCACCGTGTACATCACCGCCAGCGGTGTGCTGGTGGAAGGCGAAGATGACGAAGATGATGGCTACAGCCCCGTTGAGGTCGTGCTGACAGCCGCTCCCATTCCCTTCATGGTGAAGAAGTAAGACAGCCCACAGAACCTTTCAGCAACCGCAGAGAGCCCGTCTCTCTGCGGTTTTTCGTACCCTTCCGCGCATCCGGACGCCGCTACCCGAAGAATGGGCTTGCCATCAGTACAAAAAAATGTATAATTAGCGCCATGAGTGCTGATATTCAGGTATACACCGGCGGACCATGTATGTGCAATGGTTATCTGGTGAAGTGCAGCAAAGGCTATGTTGCCGTCGATGCTCCGCTGGGCTTTGCAGACTGGATCAAAAAAAGTCTGCCCGAGGGAGCCCTCCTGACCGATCTGCTCATCACCCACCAGCACTTCGATCATGTACAAGGAGTCGCAGCCTTGGTCGCAGCAACCGACTGCCGGGTACATGCCTGCATGCCCTACAGCCGTGATCTCACGCTCGAACTGCTCGCTGCCCGCAGCTGGGGTGGTGGCTTGGACGTGGAGCCATTCCGAGTGGACAATGCCTTCGGTCCGACATGCAGAAGTGCAGAATGGGGTGGAGAGCAATGGCGCATCAGCCACATCCCCGGTCACTCCCCCGATGGAGTAGCCTACGAACTCGAGAAAGAGGAAAGCATCTTCTGCGGTGACATCCTCTTCGCCGGAGCCGTAGGGCGCACAGACTTCCCCGGCGGCAGCATGAGCAGCCTCATCCACGGCATACGCGAGAAGTTGCTCACCCGCCCACATACCTGCACCATTTACAGCGGACATGGTCCCTCCACCTCTCTGGAGGAAGAGATCCTCAACAATCCTTATCTCTGAAAACCCTGACCCGCCCCCCTTTCAATATAAGTAACAGAAGCAAGCTAAAAAGATGACATTTGACGAACTGGGGCTCTCCGCCCCCATCCTGGAAGCCGTGAAGGAATGCGGCTATGAAGCCCCTACCCCCATTCAGGAGCAAGCCATTCCCATCGTCCTGGAAGGTAAGGACGTAATCGGCGCCTCCCAGACAGGCACCGGCAAATCTGCGGCCTTTGCGCTACCGCTGCTCACCCGGATCGAGCCCAACGGACAACCGCAAGTGCTCGTTCTGGAGCCAACCCGCGAACTGGCCGACCAACTGGCAGAAGCCTTCCGCACCTACGCCCGGCACACCGACATCAAAGTCGCCCTCCTGTATGGTGGAATTGGCTACGGCAAGCAAACCGAAGAACTGAAGGCCGGTGCCGAAGTCATCGTTGCTACGCCCGGTCGCTTGGTGGATCACTTCTACCGCGGCAACATGAAGTTCAAGACCATCCGTCACCTTGTCCTCGATGAGGTCGACCGCATGACCGATATGGGCTTCCTGCCCATCGTCCGCAAGATCGTCAACCTCTGCCCCTGGGAAGGTCGCCAGACCCTCTTCTTCTCTGCCACCATGCCACAGATCCTGCAGGGCTTCGCCAAGTGGTGCCTGACCGATCCCGTTGAGATCGCCATCGCCCGACGCGAAGTGGCCGAGACGATCTCTCACGCCTTCTACCCCGTGGGGTTGGACCAGCGCGATGAGCTGCTGCTGGCCCTCGTGAAAAAGACAAACTTCACTAACCTCATGGTCTTCACCCGTACCCGCAAGGAGGCCGATGCCGTAGCCAACATGCTCAGCAACGCCGGATGGGGAAAAGAGGTCACCGTCATGCACTCTGATATTCCCCAGAAAGAGCGCATGGCTGCACTCCGCGGCTTCAAGGAGGACAAGTACCGCATCCTGGTCGCCACCGATGTCGCAGCCCGAGGAATCGATGTCAACGGCGTAACCCACGTCATCAACTATCGCGTACCCGAGAACCCGGAGGACTATGTACACCGCATCGGTCGCACCGGACGAGCAGAAGCGCAAGGCGATGCCTTCACCCTGCTTACGGCGGATGAAATCGACTTCGCCAAGAGTGTGGAGGGCTTCATCTCCCGCAAGATCGAACGCCGCAAGCTCGAGGGATTCGCCTACGCCTACACCGCCTTGCTGGATGAAGGCGCCAAGCCCCTGCGGAAACCGCGTCCGGCGCCCAAGCGCCGCGGAAGGCGCTGAGTACCCCGGCTTGCCCCCGCAATCGTTGTTACCTGTAATATCCCCCCCCGGAGATCCGCCACCTCTCCGGGGGAACTTCTTTTCCGCAAGCGCACAAACACCGTATTTTGCCCCCTCTCACGCGTGAGCTTTTATTCCGCCACCCGGCTGAATTGCAAGACCAAATGCGACAGTAAGTGATTTTTCTTCTATTTAGGCTGCAAATTTGATAAAATGGAGCTTTTCTGCGCGTACCATGTGTCGTGCTGATTTGCCTTTAAAGATTCGTCGAGGGTAACGGTTCAT
>JAZQCA010000039.1:0-2213 GCA_045545975.1 Akkermansia sp. | reverse complement strand
ATTGCCAAACCGCTCACAGAGCTGGTCATATCCGGCGAATATACGCTACCCCATGCCAAACACCGGGAAATGGTGGAAAAGCTGTTTAAGGTCACGCTGAGCGCCCCTGAGCGCAAACCTCGCCGCAGGTCAACCAACGATGCGATTCAACGCGTAGAGGTCATTCCCCCGTGGCTGATGGACGATGAAGAGCAGCAGCCTCAAACAGAAACTCCCAGCGATGCAGAAATCGAAGCCGCCCTGTGGCAAGAAGTCGAAGAAGCCCGCGAAGCCGAACGTGCAGAAGAATTAAACGAGCCCGTGACGGACGTGGAGCCGTTCGAGCTGCTGGTCGAGTAGTTTTATTACTTCCTCGTCCTCATCTTTGACCACAGCCATGCTGCGTTGGTCGCGTAAATCTTCCATGCGCTCCTCCAGCTGCTCCATGAAGGACTCGTATTGTTCATGCGTCTTGACCTTTTCGGCTTGCTTGTTGATGTTCTTGAGTGATTTTTCAAACTCGCGGGCAGATTCGGCGGCTTCGCTGTTGCCCATGAACCAAGAATAGAGAGCTCCCAGGGCTTCACCGATAGCCACAATGATTAAGCCTATGCCGGTGCTGACAATGGCCGCTTTTACCGCTACCATAGCCGTGCGGGTCACGGTGGCCATGGTCGTCCATGCGATTGACCAAGTGACTTTGAGTCCGGCCAGCGTCGAGGACATGGCTGTTTTCAACCCGGAGAGAGCGGTGCGATAGCCTGTCACAAAGGAAGAAAACGACAAGCCTTTGATGGTATTACCCATGGCTACCAGTTGCGCCCGGAACGACACGGTGCTGGTAGTAGCGGCTTTGGTGTTGCCCACATACATGAGCATGGCAGCGGCTGCTGAGGCTATGACTGTCTCTGCCCCACCAAGAAGGGAGACAAGCTCGCCAATGCCGGAAACGATAGGCGTAATGATGGACACCGTTCCCTCAAAGATGGTGGCTAATGTCTGTCCGAATTGCCGGATGGTAGGAGTCAGCGAATCGACATAAGCGGTCAGATCTGCCAGCACCGGGAGGATGGAGGCATTGATGGGTGTACCCATTTCCACAGCCAATGCAGAGAAGCCATCGGTCAGCGTACTCAGAGCACCTGAGAATGTCTGCGATTGCAGCTTCGTCATGTTCTCCAACAGACCACCGGGACCAGTCAGCTTGTCGAGAGCGGCATCGAGGTCGTCCAGATTGAACTGACGCTTGGAAATACCCTTGAACACGTCCTCGAAAGATATCCCTTTCATTTCCGCAATCAGCTTGCGGATAGGAACGCCTTGCATTTCCAAGGACTCGGCTACTTCGTTACTCAGCCCGGAGTTCTGCACCTTGGCATAGAGGAACGCCAACTCCTTGAGCGGCTTGCCGGAAACCGAGGCAATATCGCCCAGCTTGCGGATGACCTCAATGCTCTTTTCCGCTGCCGTACCCATAGACAGCAAGGTCTTTCCGGCATCGGAAATATCCCCGAACTCAAAAGGTGTTTCGGCGGCGTAGACTCGGAGCTTTTCCATGTACTCGGCAGCCGCTGCGGCATCGCCCATCATGACTTTGAATGCCAGACCGGTCTGCTCCATGCGGGCGGCTTCTGCGGAGATTCCACTCAGGGTGGAGAATGCTCCTTTAACCGCAGCGATGGCGGCACCGATGGCAGCAAAAGAGGCAGCAAACTGCCCGGCTAGTCCCTTGACAGATTCCTTGGTCTTGCCGATTTCGCCCTTAATCTCGTTCAGGGCATTCTGCAGGTCGGAGGCATCCCCGGAGAATGTGAATGTAACGTCAGCCACGTCTGGTCAGGTGTTTCAATCGGTTGAACAGGCTTTCCGCTTCTCTGGCTTCATCTTCGGAGACGCTTCGCCATTCGGTAGCAACGCCCTCGCTGAGCCATGCGGCATGCAGGTATTGCAAGGTCTTGCGGAGCGGCATCCACATGATGTATTCCTCTGTCCACCCCGTCGCTTTGGCAATCGAGAAAATCACGGTTGCATTCAGCGCGGGGCAAGCTCGTTTGGGGAGTCAGTTGCATCCGGCTGGGGGATGGCAGATGCCGCTTGCAACGATGCTTGGTCAGCGGACAACGCTGAGGTGATGACTCGCAGTTCTGCCGGGCTGATACTCATGGCAAACTGGGCGGCTTTGCGCTTCACCTGTGATGGGGTGTTGTAGACGGTCTCCATGACTTCATCGAGAG